>NZ_JANFLR010000002.1:0-938342 GCF_024385485.1 Arthrobacter sp. zg-Y1116
GAAACGCCCGGTCCCATTCCGAACCCGGAAGCTAAGACCCACAGCGCCGATGGTACTGCATCCGGGAGGATGTGGGAGAGTAGGTCACCGCCGGACAATATTTGAATACAGGTCGAGCCTGTACCAGTGCTGGTACGGGCTCTTCCTCTTTAACCCGCGGAAACTGTCCGGTAGGCCGAAAGCGGCGGCGCCGGCGTCGTGCTCCGTACCTGGACCGTGGATGCCCGGGGCCCGCGGGTGTCGAGACTCACTGTCCAACGGGGCTTCAATGAGGCCGGCGGAATCGGCGCCAGGCAGCACACTGGACTAGAATTACCCAGAGGCATGATGGCCTCCCATAACTTTTACATCTTCATTACAGGTACATAGTGACGAGCGACTGCAGTAATTCCGTTGGTCGGCTCACGACGAGAGGAACTCAGCAGCATGTCAGAGCAAGATAACAGGGATCAGCGGGGCAGCGACGCAGCCCGCAACAGCAGCTCGTCAGACCGACGCGATGACCGCGGCCGTCCCGCCACGAATGACCGTAACGCGCCCAAGCGCTTTGAAGATCGCAAGCCGTCCTTCGGCGGCCGTCCCGCACGCGACGGCGAACGCAAGTCTTTCGGCGACCGCGGAGCAGCCGGCAAGCCGTATTCGAAGGATCGCAAGCCGTCCTTCGGTGATCGTCCCGCACGAAGCGGCGATGACCGCCGTCCCGCACGCGACGGTGAGCGTAAGCCGTTCTCTGAGCGCAGCGGTGAGCGTAAGCCCTTCGGCGACCGCAGCGACCGCAAGCCGTCGTTCGGCGGCGACGATCGCCGTCCTGCCCGTGACACCGAAGGCCGGACCCCCTTCAGCGATCGTTCTGACCGGAATGAGCGTGCCAGCCGGGGGAGTGATGACCGTCGTCCGCCGCGTGATGGTGAGCGTAAGTCCTTTGGTGATCGTGGGGACCGTAAGCCGTTCTCGCGTGATGATCGTCCGCAGCGTGACAGCCGTCCGCCCCGTGACGGTGAGCGGAAGCCTTTCGGCGACCGTAAGCCGTCATTCGGAGGCGATGACCGTCGTCCGCCCCGTGACGGTGAGCGTAAGCCGTTCTCCCGTGATTCCCGTCCGCCGCGTGATGGCGAGCGTAAGTCCTTCGGCGACCGCGGCGACCGCAAGCCGTTCTCGCGCGATGATCGTCCCCAGCGTGACAGCCGTCCGCCCCGCGACGGTGAGCGGAAGCCTTTCGCTGACCGCGGCGATCGTCCGCAGCGTGACAGCCGTCCGCCGCGTGACGGTGAGCGTAAGTCCTTTGGTGATCGTGGTCCGTCCGCTGAGCGTAAGCCGTTCGGCGACCGCGGCGACCGTAAGCCGTCATTCGGAGGCGATGACCGTCGTCCGCCCCGTGACGGTGAGCGTAAGCCGTTCTCCCGTGATTCCCGTCCGCCGCGTGATGGCGAGCGTAAGTCCTTCGGCGACCGCGGCGACCGCAAGCCGTTCTCGCGCGATGATCGTCCCCAGCGTGATTCCCGTCCGCCCCGCGACGGTGAGCGGAAGCCTTTCGGCGACCGCCCCTCACACGGTTCCGACCGTCCGTCGTTCCGCCGTGATGACGCCCCGGCAGCACCCCGTCCCCGTAACGCCAAGGACCTGCGCAGCGCCAACCGGCCTGACCGTGAACGCTCACCGGAAATCGATGAGGACGTTACAGGGCAGGAGCTGGACAAGGTCACCCGCGCCCAGCTGCGCAACCTGGAGGAAGTAAACAGCGAGTGGGTCGCCAAGCACCTGGTGATGGCCGGTCGCTTGATCGACGACGAGCCTGAACTGGCTTTCCAGCATGCACTGGCCGCCAGCCGACGCGGCGGACGCATGGCAGTGGTCCGCGAAGCTGTCGGCCTGACCGCCTATGCAGCCGAGCACTTCGGTGAAGCCCTGCGCGAGTTCCGCACCTACCGCCGGATCAGCGGCTCCAATACCTACCTGCCGATGATGGCCGACTGCGAACGCGGTCTGGGCCACCCGGAAAAGGCATTGGACATGGCCCGGTCCGACGACGCCAAGGACCTGGACGCCGCCGGCCAGGTAGACCTCGCCATCGTCGTCTCGGGTGCCCGCATGGACATGGGCCAGTTCGACGCAGCTGTTGCCGCACTGGAGATCCCGCAGCTGGACCGCAACCGGGCCTTCTCCTACAGCCCCCGGCTGTTCCGTGCCTACGCGGACGCCCTGGAGGTTGCAGGCCGCAACGAAGAAGCACAGAAGTGGCAGAAGCAGGCCTTGCGGGCTGACGAAGCCCTGGGCTTCGGCGACTTTGCAGAGCCGGAAATCTTCGACCTGGTACCTGAGGAAGAAGAACGTCCCAAGCGCCGTCCCGAGGCCCGCGAGGACCGCTCCGGTGCCTACTTCGCACCGGCCGAAGAAGCCCCGAAGGACAACCTCGACCCGTCCGACGACATCGACGCGCTGCCCAGCGACGAGCAGGAAAACCTGCTCACCGAGGACAGCGACGTTAATGACGACGGCGAGGCCGTGGAAGTCGTAGTCTCGGACTTCGATTACGACGACGATGAGGACGAGGAAACCCCTCGTGAAGACGCCGACGAGACGGAGCAGCAGCGCACTGATGGCTAATCCTTCACTGGTCTCCGGTTACGACGCGGTCTTTTCCGATCTGGACGGCGTGGTCTACGCCGGACCGCACGCGATTCCGGGGGCCGTGGAGGCCCTCGGCAGGCTGGCCGATGAATCGGTCCAGCTTGCCTACATCACCAACAACGCATCGCGCTCCTCGGAAACCGTTGCCGCCCACCTGCGCGAACTCGGAGCACCCGCTACTGCGGAAAATGTGTTCGGGTCCGCGCAGGCAGGTGCGGAGCTCCTGGCAACCAAGGTTGCACCGGGATCCAGGGTCCTGGTCACCGGCAGCGCGACCCTGGCCGCGGCTGTCGACGCTGTGGGCATGGTGCGCGTTGCCTCAGCCGATGACGCTCCCGACGCCGTGATCCAGGGGTTCGATCCCTCCTTGGGGTGGGCCGACCTGGCCGAGGCAGCCTTCGCCGTTGGACGCGGAGCTGTCTGGGTGGCCACGAACACGGATCTCTCCATCCCGCAGGCCCGCGGCATTGCGCCCGGCAACGGGACACTGGTGGCCGCCGTCGGTGCCGCCACGGGTCGCGTTCCTTTCGTTGCCGGCAAGCCTGAAGCTCCGCTGTTTACGACGGCGGCCCGCCACCTGGACGTTCACCGCCCGCTGGTGGTGGGGGACCGGCTGGACACGGACATCCTGGGCGGCACCAACGCCGGTTTTGATACGGCGCTGGTACTCACCGGCGTCGACACCCCGCTGACGGCGCTGGCCGCACGAATGCCGGAGCGGCCGGTGTACCTCATTGAGAACCTCGAGGCGCTGTTTAAACCGTATCCAGCACCCGTCCTCGAGGGCGGGCAGTACCGCTGCGGCGCTGCTGCCGCCTGGGTGGAGGACACCGCTTTGGTGATTACAGGCGACTCCTCCGACCTGGACAGCTGGCGCGCCGGCTGTGCCGCCTGGTGGGCCGCCTTCCCGGAGCTGGAATCCGCCCGGGCACCCGAGATCCGCTGGACTGTCACCGCACGCGGCTAGGCTTCCAAGAGAAGTTCCGTTCATCATTTACGCATTCAAAATGCATCCAGCATGCAACAGCAGGAGGAAGACCGATGCCTGAATCCCAGCCGTCAAAGCCATGGCCGCAGACACCGGTCTCCACGGACGACGACGCCGTCGATTCCGTTCTTGACGCCCTCGATCCGCTGGGTGCCCAGCCCGTGGCCGGCCACGCGGCGGTCTACCGGGAGCTGCACGACGCCCTGCTCACCGAGCTGAACACCGAACCCCCGGCGGCGCCGCCGGCGCCCGGCGCACACCTCGGGACAGCAGGCTAGGCATGCCCAGGCTCGACCAGGAACTCGTCACCCGGGGACTCGCCCGCTCCCGGACCCAGGCGGCCAAGCTGATTGCCGCAGGGCGGGTGCTGCGCGCCGGGAAGCCTGCCGTCAAACCGTCTGCAGCGGTGGATGCCGGCGAACGCCTTGTAGTGCTCGACGACGGTCTGCCGGACTACGTCAGCCGCGCAGGGCACAAGCTGGCCGGCGCCCTTGCCGCCTTCCCTGCCGTGCAGCCGCACGGACTGCGCTGCCTGGATGCCGGTGCCTCCACCGGAGGCTTCACCGACGTCCTGCTTCGCTCCGGCGCCGCACACGTGGCCGCCGTCGACGTCGGGCACGGACAGCTGGTGGAACCGCTTCGGCAGGATCCCCGGGTCAGTGTCTACGAGGGCATGAATGTCCGCTACCTCGATCCGGCGGACATCGGGGGAACCGTAGACCTCACGGTGGCGGATCTGTCGTTCATCTCCCTGACGATGGTCGTTGGACCGTTGGCGGCCGCCACCCGCCCCGGGGGAAGCCTGCTGCTGATGGTGAAACCCCAGTTCGAGGTGGGGCGTGAGAGGCTGGACCGGACGGGAGTAGTCACCGATCCGCTCCAGCACCGCTCGGCCGTAACGTCCGTAGCGGCGGCTGCGCTCGGTGCGGGGTTGGAAATCGCGGGCATTGCACCGAGCCCGCTTCCCGGCCAGAACGGCAACGTGGAGTTCTTTATGTGGCTGCAGGTGCCCCGGCAGCACTCCGCCTCCACAGCTGACCAAACCGCGGGAAGTCCACAAGGCGCCGGCCCGTCGCCGGCCGCTGCGGCCGCCGAACTGGTAGATACGGCGTTTGCCGGGTTTGCGGAGCGGAAGCCCGCCGTAGAAGACTGACGGATGGGCATGCCGCAGGCATTCACCCGTAGGACGAAGAGGACGAAGAGGGACATGAGCAGACGCATACTGGTTTTGGCCCATACCGGACGGCGGGCCGCCATGACCGCTGCCCAGGAAGCCTGCACCCAGCTTCATTCCTCCGGACTCGTTCCGGTGATGCGGCGCAGCGACCTTGAAGACATCCAGGCCGAATACGGAGTGCTCACCGCCCCCACGGAAATCCTCGACGAGGATGTTGCACTGGACGACGTGGACCTGGGCATGGTGCTCGGAGGCGACGGGACCAT
Source organism: Arthrobacter sp. zg-Y1116 (assembly GCF_024385485.1). Taxonomy (NCBI): domain Bacteria; kingdom Bacillati; phylum Actinomycetota; class Actinomycetes; order Micrococcales; family Micrococcaceae; genus Arthrobacter; species Arthrobacter sp. zg-Y1116. Next base: position 5,060 of record NZ_JANFLR010000002.1, read on the forward strand.
CCTGCGTGCCGCCGAACTGGTACGCGGAACCAGCGTGCCCCTGCTGGGCGTCAACCTCGGACACGTAGGCTTCCTGGCCGAAAGCGAGCGTGCGGACCTCGCCCAGACCGTCCACTGGGTCGTGGAGCGGGCCTACACGGTTGAAGAACGCATGACCATTGACGTTAAGGTCTGGTTCGGCGGAGAACTCATCGCCCGGACGTGGGCGCTGAACGAGGCTGCAGTGGAAAAGGCCGACCGCCAGCGCATGCTCGAAGTGGTCATTGAAGTGGACGCCCGCCCCATCAGTTCCTTCGGATGCGACGGTGTCGTGCTGGCCACGCCCACCGGCTCCACCGCCTACGCCTTCTCCGCCGGTGGCCCCGTGGTCTGGCCCGAGGTCGAAGCCCTGCTGCTGGCACCCATCAGCGCACACGCCCTGTTCGCCAAGCCGCTGGTGGTTTCGCCGGCGTCCGTGCTGGCAGTGGAGATCCTGACCCGTACCGACGCTGCCGGAGTGCTCTGGTGCGACGGCCGGCGCAGCGTCGATCTGCCGCCGGGAGCACGCGTGGAAGTGACCCGGTCCAAGACGCCCGTCCGTCTGGCACGCACGCATCTCACCCCGTTCTCGGAGCGGTTGGTCCGTAAGTTCCAGCTGCCTACCCACGGATGGCGGGGACCTGCACCGGTCCCCGCCGCCGGGACCCAGCTCAGCCCTGCAGCAGGCCAGGCGGATCCTCGCGGGAACCCTGCCGACGGCGGCGCAGCACACGACCGGCCGGCGGCCAGGGACGCAGCAGTTTCGGACAGCGGAGGCATTGTCGAATGATTGAGGAAATCCGGATCCGGGACCTCGGTGTTATCACCGACGCCACCCTGGACCTAGGCCCGGGCTTTACGGTGGTGACCGGTGAGACCGGCGCCGGCAAGACCATGGTCATCACCGCGCTGGGACTGCTCCTGGGCGCGCGTTCCGACGCCGGTGCCGTGCGCATTGGTGCCAAGTCCGCCGTCGCCGAGGCGCTCGTGCACGTGGATCCGCAGAGCCCTGCGGCCGTCCGCGCAGCCGAGGCGGGAGCCGAACTCGAAGAGTACGACGGCGCCGCCGAACTTACGCTGGTCCGTACCGTCAACGCCGACGGCCGCAGCCGTGCACATGTGGGCGGACGGTCGGCTCCGGTGGGCGTGCTGGCGGAAGTCGGAGAGCACCTGGTGGTGGTCCACGGACAGACCGACCAGCTGCGCCTGAAGAGCGCGGCAGCCCAGCGCGAGGCGCTGGACAAGTACGCCGGTTCCCCGCTTGCCGCCGAACTCGGCACCTACCGCGAGGACTACGCCCGCTGGCGGACCGCGGCAAAGGAACTCGCGGAACTGCGGGACCAGGCCCGGGACCGGCTGCGCGAAGCCGAATACCTGACCGCCGCGCTGGAGGAAATCGAAGCGGTGGATCCGCAGCCGGGGGAGGACGATTCCCTCAAGGCGGAGGCCATGCGCCTGAGCAACCTCGAGGAACTGCGCACCGCCGCGGTGAGCGCCCACGCGGCCCTGATCGCCGACGATTTTGCCGACGGCGGCGACGCCACGTCGCTGGTGGACGCCGCCAAGCGGCAGCTGGAATCGGCAGGGGAGCACGATCCGGCCCTGGCTGCTTCCGGGCAGCGCCTGGCCGAGGTGGGCTATATCCTGGCCGACATCGCCACCGAGCTTGCCAGCTACGGGGCTTCACTGGACTCCGAGGGACCGGAACGGCTGGCCGAGGTGGAGTCCCGCCGGGCGGAACTGGCAGGACTGGTCCGCAAATACGCCCCCTCGATCGACGGGGTCCTGGAGTGGAGCGGCGAAAGCGCCAAACGCCTCGCCGAACTCAGCTCCGACGATTCCCGGATCGAAGCCCTAGAGGCGGAGATCGGTGCCCTGGGCGAACGCCTGGCAACCCGCGGTGCGGCCCTGACCAAACTGCGGACCGAGGCGGCCGCGGAACTCGCCCAGCGGGTCAGTGACGAGCTCACGGCGCTGGCGATGAAGGACGCCAACCTGGTCATCGAGGTGGAACCCACGGGGGAGCCGGGACCGCACGGTGCCGACAGCATATCCTTCCTGCTCGCACCGCATCCCGGTGCCCCGGCCCGCCCGCTGGGGAAGGGTGCCTCGGGCGGTGAACTCTCCCGCGTAATGCTGGCGATCGAAGTGGTCCTGGCCGCGGTGGACCCGGTCCCCACCTTCATCTTCGACGAAGTGGATGCAGGCGTCGGCGGCAAGGCAGCGGTCGAAATCGGCCGCCGGCTGGCCATGCTGGCGAAGCACGTGCAGGTGATCGTCGTGACCCACCTTCCGCAGGTGGCCGCGTTCGCCGATCATCACATCCGCGTGATCAAGACCTCCACGGCAACCGACGACGGTTCGGGCGTCACCGCCAGCGACGTCCGGGTGCTGGGCCAGGAGGAGCGGATCAAGGAACTCGCCCGGATGCTAGCCGGGCAGGAAGATTCGGCGTCGGCCCGTGCCCACGCCGAGGAACTGTTGGATTCGGCGGGACATCTTCAGTGACGTCCCGCAGGAATCCAGACACAGGTCAAACCCGAAACGACAAAAGGTGATAGGCTCGAACTCCGTGGTGCAGCGATCAAATTCCAGGTTTCCCAAGTCGTCTTCTACGACCAAACACATCTTCGTCACCGGTGGCGTGGCGTCCTCACTTGGCAAGGGACTGACAGCGTCAAGTCTCGGCCATCTGTTGAGGTCGCGCGGCATAGCGGTGACCATGCAGAAGCTCGATCCGTATTTGAATGTGGATCCGGGCACAATGAACCCCTTCCAGCACGGCGAAGTCTTCGTGACCGACGACGGTGCCGAGACCGACCTCGACATCGGACACTACGAGCGGTTCCTTGACGAGAGCCTCGACGGCTCCGCCAACGTAACCACCGGCCAGGTGTACTCGACGGTCATCGCCAAGGAGCGCCGCGGCGAATACCTCGGCGACACGGTCCAGGTCATTCCTCACATCACCGACGAGATCAAGCGCCGGATGCGCCTGCCCTCCGAGGCGAAGAAGACCCCCGACGTCATCATCACCGAAATCGGCGGCACGGTAGGCGACATCGAGTCCCAGCCGTTCCTGGAAGCGGCCCGCCAGGTCCGCCAGGACATCGGCCGCAGCAACGTCTTCTTCCTGCATGTTTCCCTCGTGCCGTACATCGGCCCGTCGCAGGAACTGAAGACCAAGCCGACCCAGCACTCCGTGGCCGCCCTGCGGTCCATCGGCATCCAGCCGGACGCGATTGTCATCCGTTCCGACCGCCCGGTGCCCGATGCCATGCGCAACAAGATCGGCCGCATGTGCGACGTCGATGTTGATGCCGTCATCGGCTGCCCGGATGCCCCGAGCATCTACGACATCCCCAAGACCCTCCACTCCCAGGGCCTGGACGCGTACATCGTCCAGCATCTGGACCTGAAGTTCAAGGACGTCAACTGGACCAAGTGGGACCGCCTGCTTGAATCCGTGCACAACCCGAAGCACCACGTGGACATTGCCCTCGTGGGCAAGTACGTGGACCTGCCGGACGCCTACCTGTCGGTTACCGAAGCACTGCGTGCCGGCGGCTTCGCCAACAAGGCCAAGGTCAATATCCGCTGGGTACCCTCGGATGACTGCGACACCCCCGAAGGTGCAGCCAAGGCCCTGGCCGGCGCGGACGCCATCTGCGTTCCCGGCGGCTTCGGCATCCGCGGCCTCGAGGGCAAGCTCGGCGCCCTGACCTACGCCCGGGAGAACAAGCTTCCGACGCTGGGCCTGTGCCTTGGCCTGCAGTGCATGGTCATTGAATACGCCCGCAACGTGGTCGGCCTGGAAGGCGCTTCCTCCTCCGAGTTCGAACCGGATACCCAGTACCCGGTGATCGCCACCATGGCCGAGCAGAAGGACATTGTTGCCGGCGGCGGCGACATGGGCGGCACCATGCGCCTGGGCCTGTGGGACGCGAAGCTGGAACCGGAATCCGTGGTTGCCAAGACCTACGGCAAGACGGAGGTGGCCGAGCGCCACCGCCACCGCTACGAGGTCAACAACCAGTACCGCGACCAGATTGCCGACGCCGGCCTGGTGTTCTCCGGAACCACCACCGACGGCGGCCTGGTGGAGTTCGTAGAGCTTCCGGCAGACGTGCACCCGTACTACGTGTCCACTCAGGCACACCCGGAGCTCAGCTCCCGTCCGACGCGTCCGCACCCGCTGTTCGCCGGACTCGTCAAGGCTGCCCTGGCCCACCAGAGCGGCAAGGCCTAGCCATGGCACCGGGGTTCGCCGACGAACAAAGCCCGCGCCCGCTGCTGGAATCGGAAACGGTTTACAGCGGTCCGGTGTGGGACGTGGTCAAGGAGAAATTCCTCCTGACCGACGACGGCGAACCCCTGGTCCGTGACTACATCGCCCACCCGGGCGCGGTGGCCATCCTTGCCATGAACGACGCCGGGCAGGTGCTGCTGATCAACCAGTACCGGCACCCGGTGCGGATGACCCTGTGGGAAATCCCGGCCGGGCTGTTGGACGTGGACGGTGAAGACTTCCAGGTCGGCGCCGCACGCGAACTGGCCGAGGAAGCAGACCTGGAAGCCTCCGAATGGCAGGTCCTCACGGACCTGTTCCTCTCACCCGGTTCCTCCCGGGAAGCCCTGCGCATCTATCTGGCCCGCGGTATCTCCGAGGTGCCGGAGGCGCAGCGGCACACCAGGACCCACGAGGAAGCCGAAATCACTACCGCATGGGTGGATTTGGATGAGGCCGTGCAGGCAGCCCTGCAGGGACGCATGCACAGCCCATCCGCGGTGGCCGCCGTCCTGGCCGCCGCCGTCGCCCGCGGCAACGGGTACCGCGACCTGCGCCCCGCCGACGCCCCGTGGCCCGAACACCACTCGCAGCACTCCTCCTGGGCCAACGGCCCCGTGCGCTAGGAACCACAATGCCCGGCGCTGATGCTGATGCCAGCTCTACGAATAACGACACCGTTGCCATTCGCCTGCACGGATCCCTGAACCCCACCCTCAAGCTGGACCTTGAATCGGAAGAGGCACGCAGGCTGCGGGACGCAGACCTGGCCGAGCTGGACCGGACCGGTTCCATGCAGCCGCTGCCCCGGAACCCGGCGGCAGCGGAGCCCGGGACCGAGGCCGAACCAAACCCGGCGCCCGCCCGGAGGCCCGCAGCGAAACCCGCACCCAAGCCTGCCACCCAGGCACGCTCCCGGGCCGCAACGATGATTTCGGCGGCCGAGGAACTGCGCTCCACACCGGCCGGCCGGGCCATCGGCAGCTATCTGCAGCACATGGCTGTTGAACGCGGTCTGGCGGTCAATACCCTCGATGCCTACCGCCGGGACCTGCTGCGGTACGCCCGCTTCCTGAGCGCCCGGGGCGTGGAGGATATTTCCCGGATCTCCCGCCACGACGTGACAGCGTTTGCCCAGTCGATTTCCGAAGGCTCCGACGGTGCCTCCGCACTGAGCGTCCGTTCTGCCGCCCGCACCATCGTGGCGGTGCGCGGACTGCACCGGTTCTGGGCGCTCGAAGGCATGACCGCCGCCGATCCGGCGTCGGACGTACATCCGCCCATGCCGGGCAAGCGCCTGCCCAAAGCGATCAGCGTCAACGAGGTCACGCGCATCCTGGAGGCTGTCAGCCTTGATACGCCCTCCGGGCTGCGGGACCGTGCCCTGCTGGAGTTCCTGTACTCCACCGGAGCGCGCATCAGCGAGGCCGTGGGCCTGGATGTCGATGACCTGTCGCTGGAGCGTATCCCGGCCAAGGGCCCGGATGTCGTGCGGCTGTTCGGCAAGGGGTCCAAGGAACGGCTGGTTCCGCTCGGTTCCTATGCTGCCCGTGCCCTGGACGAGTACCTGGTGCGCGGACGCCCGGCGGCCTCGGCCAAGGGCAAGGGCACGCCTGCCCTGTTCCTGAACGCCCGCGGCGGACGGCTGTCCCGGCAAAGCGCCTGGACCATCCTGAAGAACGCCGCCGAGAAGGCCGATATCGGCCGGGATGTTTCGCCGCACACCCTGCGGCATTCGTTCGCCACGCACCTGCTCGAAGGCGGTGCGGATGTCCGCGTGGTCCAGGAGCTGCTCGGCCATGCCTCGGTGACCACCACACAGGTCTACACGCTGGTGACGGCGGAAACACTGCGCGAGGTCTACGCCGCAGCCCACCCGCGGGCACTGTAGTGGAGTTCCGTGCCTCGCCGGTGGTCCTGTGTTTCCTGTTCCGGGAGACGCCCCACGGCCGTCAGGTGCTGATGGGATTGAAAAAGACCGGTTTCGGCCTCGGCCGGGTCGTCACGCTGGGCGGTCATATCGAAGCCGGGGAAACCCCGGAGCAGGCCGCCGTGCGTGAGGTGGAGGAAGAGTCCGGCGTCATAGTCGCGGAGAATGATCTGGCACGGGCCGGCACCATCGAGTGGATCTTTCCCGCACAGCCCGGCCTGGACATGTCCACCGTGCTCTTCCGGGCACACCGCTGGGACGGCGAACCGGGGGAGACAGACGAGATCCTTCCGGCCTGGTATCCGGCCGGGGAAATGCCCTACGCCAAGATGTGGCCGGATTCGGCCCACTGGATGCCCCGCCTTCTGGCCGGCGAATATTTCAACGCCGTCATCACCATCGCGGACGACAACGTCAACGTTTCGAGTGTCGTCTTTTCCTAGGCAACGACATAACACCGTCGCGAAAAAGCGGGGTCTGGAGGGGCTCGGACTCGGAGATGGCACCGGGCCCAGGGATGCGGCGGCGTTCGGGAGGCACCGGGGAGGCAACGTGACCCCTGGTGAGGCGCCCGATGCGGCCACAGGGGACCCCGGATAAGGCGGCTTTAATATTCTCCGCGAGCTCTGCGAGCGGGGAATTTCGTTGCCGCCGTTCCGGGGCCCCCGGTGGTGCCCCGACGGGACCCGGGGACCCGGGGACCCGGGGCCCCGGAAGGGCCTAAACCCTACGGCAGGTGCCGCTCCTCGGCCCCGTTGTATTCGCTCAGCGGGCGGATCAGGGAGTTGGCTTCGAGCTGCTCCATGATGTGCGCCGTCCACCCGGTGATCCGTGCGGCCACGAACAGCGGTGTGAACGTGAGGGTGTCGAAGCCCATCAGGTGGTAGACCGGGCCGGCCGGGTAGTCCAGGTTCGGCATGATGTTCTTGCGCTCACCCATGGCCGATTCCAGTGCCGTGTACAGGTCGCCCATGTCCGGACGGTCGTAGTACTTGACCATGTTGTCCAGGGCGGCCTTCATGGTCGGCACCCGGGAGTCGCCGTTCTTGTAGACCCGGTGGCCGAAGCCCATGATCTTCTTCTTCTCCGCCAGCGCCTCGTCCAGCCAGGCAGCCGCGTGGGCCGCGACGTCGCCGTCGGCAGCGCTCTCGGTGATCTCCGCGAACGTGTGCATGACTGCTTCGTTGGCGCCGCCGTGCAGCGGGCCCTTGAGTGCGCCGATGGCACCGGTTACGGCCGAGTGCAGGTCCGAAAGCGTGGAGGTGATGACGCGGGCGGTGAAGGTGGACGCGTTGAAGGAGTGCTCCGCGTACAGGATCATCGAAACGTTGAAGGCTTCCACCACCTCGGGGGCTGCTTCCTCGCCGAAGGTCATCCAGAGGAAGTTCGCGGAGTAGTCCAGGTCGTCGCGCGGTTCCACGACGTCCTCGCCGCGGCGGCGGCGCTGGTCATAGGCGACGACGGCGGGCATCCCCGCGAAGAGGCTCACGGCCTTGTCCATGTTGGCCTGGACGGAGGAATCCCCGGCCTGCTCGTGGGACGCGCCCAGCACGGACGCTGCGGTACGGCAGACGTCCATCGGGTGGCAGGTCACGGGCAGCGCGTCAATGACGGCCTTCAGTTCGGGGGTGAGGGCGCGCTGGCTGCGTTCCCCTTTGGTGAATTCGGCCAGCTGTGCCTCGGTGGGAAGCTCGCCGTTCCACAGCAGATAGGCCACCTCTTCGAAACTGCACCGGGCGGCGAGTTCCTGGACGGGATAGCCGCGGTACAGCAGGGAATTGGTTTCCGGGTTGACCTTGGAAACGCGGGTGGTGTCTACGAGTACCCCCGCCAGGCCCTTGTGGATCTGGGTGTCTGTCATTGGTGCTGACTCCTTCGTCGTGCAGGGAAAATGCGTGGCGGGTCCTAGCGGGTGCCCGGAACCTGGAAGTTGAAAACGGACGTATCGAACTGGTTGTACGCCTCATAATCCACCAGTTCATACAAACGCGCACGCGTGAGCATATTGGGAACATCGGCCTGCTGGGTGCCGTGCGCCTTGATGGTCTCCAGCGTGCGTTCGGCGGCGCCCATGGCGCTGCGCAGCAGGGTGACCGGGTAGATCACCATGTTCACGCCTGCCGAGGCCAGCTCGTCGTAAGTGAACAGGTCGCTCTTGCCGAACTCGGTCATGTTCGCCAGGATCGGCACGTCGACGGCGGCACGGATGGCCGCGAACTCCTCCAGGGACTTCATCGCCTCCGGGAAGATGGCGTCCGCTCCGGCGTCGACCAGGGCGCGGGCACGGTCCTGCGCCGCTTCCAGGCCGTCCACGGCGCGGATATCGGTGCGGGCCATGATCAGGAAGTTCGGATCCCGGCGCGCATCGGCTGCTGCGCGGATGCGCTTGACCGCGGTGTCGGTGTCCACCACGTTCTTGCCGTCCAGGTGCCCGCACCGCTTGGGGTTGAACTGGTCCTCGATGTGGCAGCCGGCCAGGCCGGCGTTTTCGAGTTCCTGGATGGTGCGGGCCACGTTCATCGGTTCGCCGAAGCCGGTGTCTGCGTCCACGATGGCCGGGAGGTTCGTCATCCGGGCAATCTGTCCGGCGCGGGTGGCCACCTCGGTGAGCGTGGTCAGGCCGATGTCCGGCAGGCCCAGGTCATTGGCCAGGACGGCGCCGGAGATGTAGACGCCGTCGAACCCTTTTTCCTCGATCAGGCGTGCCGAGAGCGGGTTGAAGGCTCCCGGGAACTGCTGCAGGGTGCCGGAGGCCAGCCCTTCGCGGAAGGCAATCCGCTTGGCCTCGGGGGTTACGGAGGAGTACAGCATTTAGAAGAGTCCCTTCGGTGCGGCCGCGGGGTCAATGACGCCCTCGGCAGCGGTGATGTTCAGCTGGTCCAGCTGGCCGGCGGCCAGTTCGGGCAGGCGCTGGACGGTGGTGAGGAAGCGGTCGATTTCCTCGGCGGAGACCAGGCCTTCGGCCAGGGTGCGGAACTTGTTGATGTACTGCTCGCGGGTGAACGGCTTGGCGCCGAGCGGGTGGGCATCGGCGACGGCGATCTCGTCGGTGATGACGGTGCCGTCGGTCAGCACGATGGTCACCTTGCCGCCGAAGGCCTTTTCGCTGATGTCCAGCGAGTGGTAGCGGCGGGTCCATTCCGGATCCTCCACGGTGGTGACCTTGTGCCACAGCTCAACGGTGTCCGGCCGGCCGGCGCGTTCGGGGGAGTAGGAGTCCACGTGGTGCCAGGCGCCGTCCTGCAGGGCGACGGTGAAGATGTACGGGATCGAGTGGTCCAGGGTTTCGCGCGAGGCGGTGGGATCGTACTTCTGCGGATCGTTGGCGCCGGAGCCGATCACGTAGTGGGTGTGGTGCGAGGTGGCGATCAGGACGCTTTCCACGTTGGCCGCGTCCGCAGCCTCGGGGTGCTCGGCGTGGATCTTGCGGGCCAGGTCGATCCAGGCCTGGGCCTGGTACTCGGCGGAGTGTTCCTTGGTGTAGGTGTCCAGGATGGCCCGCTTGGCTTCGCCGTCTTCGGGCAGCGGCACTTCGTAGGCGGCGTCGGGGCCGTCCAGCAGCCAGGCAATGACGCCGTCTTCACCCTCGTAGATGGGGGTGGGGGAGGTCTGGCCGCGCATTGCCCGGTCCACGGCCTCGACGGCCATCTTGCCGGCGAACGCCGGAGCGTGGGCCTTCCAGGTGGAGATCTCGCCCTTGCGGGACTGGCGGGTGGCGGTGGTGGTGTGCAGGGCCTGGCCGACGGCCTGGAAGATGGTGTCGACGTCGAGCCCCAGCAGGGTGCCGATGCCGGCGGCTGCGGACGGGCCGAGGTGGGCCACGTGGTCGATCTTGTGCTTGTGCAGGCAGATGGCCTTGGCCAGGTTGACCTGGATTTCGTAGCCGGTGGCGATGCCGCGGATCAGGTCCCGGCCCGAGGCGCCGGTGTGCTGTGCGACGGCGAGGACGGGCGGGATGTTGTCTCCGGGATGCGAGTACTCGGCGGCCAGGAAGGTGTCGTGGTAGTCCAGTTCGCGCACGGCCACGCCGTTGGCCCAGGCCGCCCATTCGGGGGAGGTCTTGGCGAGCACGCCGAACACGGAGGCGCCCTTGCCGTGGGCGGAGGGGGAGAAGGACAGCGCCTGGGCGCGGGCGGCGACAATCGGACCGCGGTTCAGGGATGCGACGGCCACGGAGGCGTTGTCGATGATGCGGTTGATGACCATGTCCGTGACGTCGTCGGTGACCTCGACGGGATCGGCGGCAACCTTGGCGATCTTGTAGGCCAGCTGGTCTTCGCGGGCCAGCTTTTCGTCGCTGCGGTAGACGCGTACTTTGTTCAGGTTCAAGGGATTGTCCTTATCTCGGGGGTGGTGATCCGGGCGGATCGAAGGTGTTCAAGGCTTTTGTGCAGGTGGACCGATACCGAGGCGCTCGCCAGGTCCGGGTCGCCGGTGGCTACGGCAGCGGCGATGGTGGCGTGTTCGCCGGCGGTTTCCAGCAGCCGTTCGGGGTTGTCCTTGGCCAGGCGCCGTACCCGGGCCAGGTGCAGCCGGACGTTGCCCAGGGCCTGCGTGAGGTAGGAATTGGCGGCGGCGGCGTCGATGGCGGCGTCGAGTTCGGCCACCAGCTCGTAGTAGCCGCCGCGGTTCTGCCGGTCCAAGGTGCTGATGAGGCTGCCGGCCGAGCGGAAGCGGGACTGCAGATCTTCAAAGACCGCTGCCTGCCCGCGCACGGCCGCAAGGGCCGCACTTTTGCATTCCAGCGCCTGGCGCAGTTCAAAGAGCTCGGCGACGGTGTCGAGGGAGATGCCGGTAACGACGACGCCGCGTCCGCTGTGCGGGGCGGCCAGGCCGTCAGCAGTCAGCCGGCTCAGTGCTTCACGCAGGGGAGTGCGGGAAACACCCAGGCGAGCGGACTGCTCCACTTCGCCCAGGACGGTGCCCGGCGGGAGCCTCCACTCCACGATGTCCTGCCGCAGGGCGGCGTACGCGCGGTCACTGGCCCGCATGGTGCGCCTCCTCACGACTGATAACTGCGTCACGTTACCCGTCAGTGTATACATGAGCTGGCTCATATGCGTACTGTGGTGCCACAGAAGGCACCCGGGAGGCCTCGCTGTATACACAATCGCCCCTGTGCGGCCCGCAGAGCATCAGTTAGCATGGCGGGTCCCACTGGAATCAAGGAGGATTCATGGACGCGCAGAGCACCGGAGCCTATGAACGGGCGTATGCCCGCAGCAGTACCGATCCGGAAGGCTTCTGGCTGGGCGCCGCCGCCCTGGTGGACTGGGACAAGCCGCCGTCCCGCGCCCTCGAGGACACCAAGGCGCCGCTGTACTCCTGGTATCCGGAGGCGGAGCTCAACACCTCCTTCAACGCCCTGGACCGCCATGTGGCGGCCGGCCGCGGAGACACCGCGGCGCTGATCTACGACTCCGCGATGCTGGGCACCAGCCGCACCTATACCTACAGCCAGTTGCTCGCCGAGGTGGAACGCTTCGCCGGCGTGCTGCGCGGACTCGGCGTCGGCCCCGGCGACCGCGTGATCATCTACCTGCCGATGATCCCCGAAGCCGTGATCGCCATGCTGGCCACCGCCCGGCTGGGCGCGGTCCACTCCGTGGTGTTCGGCGGATTCGCCCCGCGGGAGCTCGCTGCCCGGATCGACGACGCCGGCCCCACGGTCATAGTGACGGCCAGCGGTGGACTCGAACCCAAGCGCGCGGTTGAATACCTGCCGGCCGTCGCCGAGGCCCTGGAAACCGCTACCCACCAGGTGGCCGCCGTCGTCGTGGCCGAACGGACGGGCTTCACGGCCACCCGCGAGGAGTTTGACGGCACCGGCGGGGCGGCCTGGCATGACTGGAATACGCTCGCCGCCGACGCCGTGCCCGCCGGTCCGGTCCCCGTGGCCGCCGCCGATCCGCTGTACATCCTCTACACCTCCGGCACCACGGGCTCGCCCAAGGGGGTGGTGCGGGACAACGGCTCCCACGCCGTGGCCATGGCCTGGTCCATGGCAAACATCTACGGAGTGGGGCCGGGGCAGGTGATGTGGACCGCCTCGGACGTCGGCTGGGTGGTGGGCCACTCCTACATCGTCTACGGTCCGTTGATCGCCGGGGCCACGACCGTGCTGTACGAGGGCAAGCCGGTGGGCACCCCGGACGCCGGTGCGTTCTGGCGGGTGGCTGCGGAGCACGGCGTCGACGTCCTGTTCACCGCGCCCACCGCGCTGCGGGCCATCCGGAAGGCCGACCCCGACGCCGTCGAACCGGGCCGCCACGATCTCTCCCGGCTGCGGCACCTCTTTGCCGCCGGCGAGCGCCTGGACCCGGCCACGCTGGAATGGGCGGAGGCCGCGCTCGGGGTGCCGGTGATCGACCACTGGTGGCAGACCGAAACCGGCTGGGCCATCTGCGCCAACCCCGTGGGACTGGAGGAGCTGCCGGTCAAGGCCGGGTCGCCCACCGTTCCGGTTCCCGGGTTTGCCGTGCGCGTGCTCGGGCCGGACGGGAAGCGGGTACCGGCGGGGACGGAGGGCAACATCGCCCTGGAGCTGCCGCTCCCGCCGGGAACCCTGCAGACCCTCTGGGGCAGCGACGAACGCTACCGTGCCGCGTACCTGGAGGTTTTCGACGGCTACTACGCCACCGGGGACTCGGGCTACGTGGACGAGGACGGCTATGTGTTCGTGATGGGGCGTACCGACGACGTCATCAACGTCTCCGGCCACCGGCTGTCCACCGGCGCCATGGAGCAGGCGGTGGGCTCCCATCCGGCCGTCGCCGAAGCGGCCGTGATCGGCATTGCGGACCCCGTGAAGGGCCAGCGCCCGTCCGGCTACGTGGTGCTGAAGGCGGGAACGGAGATCGACGCCGACGTGCTGCGCGCGGAACTGATTGAACGGGTGCGCTCGCAGATCGGCCCGGTGGCCGATTTCAAGGACGTGTACGTGGTGGACGCCCTGCCCAAGACCCGGTCCGGGAAGGTGCTGCGCAAGACCATGCGCCAGATTGCCGACGGCGTTCCGCACACGGTGCCCTCCACCATCGAGGATCCCGGCGTACTGGAGGCCCTGACCGCGGTGCTGCGGCCGGTTCGCTAGGAGCCCGGGGCCGGGGCTGAGCGCCTCACCGGCGCCAGCTGTACTCCAGCTCCGGCCGGCCCCGGGTGCCGTACCTCGGCGAGCGCAGCACCGATCGCTGGTCCGCCAGATACTCCAGGTAGCGGCGGGTGGTGATCCGGGACATCGCCAGCGACTCGGCCGCCTCGGTGGCGGAGAGCGGTGCCCGGGCACCCTTGAGCAGATCCGCCACGGACTCCAGCGTCTCCGCGGACAGGCCCTTCGGCAGCTGCCCCGTCACGGCTGGACGGAGCGCGGCAAAGGCGCTGTCCACCTCGCTTTGCGTGGTGGAGGCGGCCTGCTCGGTCATCCGGCGCCGGTACTCGGCGTAGGCGGTGAGCTTGGCGCTGAACGCCGAATACGTAAACGGCTTGATGAGGTACTGGACAATGCCGCCGGACATGGCGCTGCGCACCACCGCCAGGTCCCGGACCGCGGTGATGGCGATGACGTCCACGGGCAGTCCCGCCCCGCGGATCCGGCGCAGCAGGTCCAGCCCGTGCAGGTCAGGCAGGTTCATGTCCAACAGCACCAGGCCGATCTCCGCTTCGCTGCCGGGCGGCGCCGATTCGGCTGCCTTGAGCGCTTCCAGGGCTTCGGCACCGGTGCGTGCGATGCCGGCCAGCCGGAATCCCGGCGCCCGCCGGACATACTCTGCGTGGGCCTCTGCGGGGATTTCCTCGTCCTCCACCACCAGCACGCCGACGTCGGGGGAGTGCCGGGTCACGATGCTGCCCCGGCCAGCGGGACCTGAGCAGAGGCCGAAGCCGGCAGGGGGAGTTCCACGCTGAAGCAGGCCCCCGGGCCGCCCAGCACCTGGATGCTTCCGTTCAGGCGCGTCACGGCCTGGCGGACCAGTGCGAGCCCGATTCCCCGGCCGGTCAGCACCCGTCCCTGCGGCAGCTCCTTCGTGCTGAACCCCTGTTCGAATATCTGTTCGATTATCCGGGGATCCACGCCCGGACCGTCGTCCTGCACCTCGATCAGCAGCTGGCCGTCGCCGCTGCCCAGGTACAGGCGCACGGAGTCCTTTGCCGCGTCGAAGGCGTTGTCCAGCAGGTTGCCGATGATGGTCACCAGTTCCACCGGTTCCAACCCGGCCCCGCTGAAGCGTCCCGTGTCCGGACCCACCTCGATGTCCAGCTCGATGCCGCGCTCGCGGGCCTGTGCCGCCTTGCCCATCAGCAGGGCGGTTACCGCCGGTTCCTCCACCACGGCCAGCACTTCGTCATTGAGCTGCTGCGACTGTTCCAGATCGGCGGTGGCAAACCGCAGGGCTTCGTCGCTGCGCCCCAGCTCGATCAGGGACGCCAGGGTGTGCACGCGGTTGGCGTGCTCGTGGGCCTGGGCGCTCAGGGCATCAGCGAGGGTCCGCATGGAGGCCAGCTCGCCGGTAAGGGATTCGACGTCGGTATGGTCCCGCAGCGTAGTCACCGTGCCGAACCGCCTGCCGTGGGGCCCTGCGGACACGGCTGCGGACTGGTTGACCACCAGGATGCGCTCGCCGGTGAGGTGGATTTCCTCCCGCGCGTCCCGGCCGGAGCGCAGCAGGGAGGCCAGCGGTCCGGGGAGGTCCGGCAGTTCCCGGCTCCGCACGGACGCATCTGTCGGCGGCAGCCCCAGCAGGACGGCGGCTTCGTCGTTGTGGAGCACCAGCTGTCCCCGGTCGTTGAGCAGCAGCAGCCCCTCACGCACCGAGTGCAGCGCCGAGTCGTAGAAGGCATACATGTGCGTCAGCTCCGCGGGGCCGAGGCCGTGGGTGGCCCGGCGCAGATACCGGCTGAGCAGGAATGACCCCGCGGCTCCGGCAGCGAGCGCGGCTGCATCGATGGCGAACAGCTCCGGCAGACGCGCATCCCGGGCAATGGCCACCCGGTCCACCGTGATGCCGGCGGCGACGAGCGCGGTGACATTGCCGGCCTCGTCGTACACCGGGGTGACGGCGCGCACCGAGGGTCCGAGCGTACCCGTGTAGGTTTCCGTGAAGCTCTCCCCGGCCAGGGCCGGGTCGATGGATCCGATGTACGGCTTGCCGATCTGGTCCGGGTTCCGATGGGTGAACCGCGTCCGGTCGGTATCCATGATGGTCAGGAAATCCACGCCCACGCGCTCCATCACCTCACGTGCGTAACCCTGAAGGACCGCGGGGTCCGGGGAATCGACGGCGGTGCGGACCGTGCTGCTGGCGGCCGCCGTCCCGGCTACTGCCAGCATCCGTAAGCCGGTCTCCTCATGGGTGTTCTCTTCCGCCTGCTGGTACAAGCCCCAGGCGATTCCGCCCGAGACGCACAGGATGAAGGCAAGCTGGGCCAGGAACAACCGGCCGGCCAGGCTGCCTCGATGCACTTTCGATCCTTTGGTTGCGAGTCGTTACACGGTGTAAGCGGTTCCACTGGGAACAGTATGAACACAAGGGTGACTGTGATCACATCACCCAACGAAGATGGAAGCCGACCAATTGCACAAGGAGTACCGCCATGGCAGCTGCCGCCAATCCGTATGCCGGTTCACAGAAGAGCCGGAAACCGGACAGAACCCATTTCCTCTACATTGCCGTCATTGCGGCGGTTGTGCTCGGTGCCGTTATCGGCCTCATGGCGCCGGAGTTCGCGAAATCCCTGAAGCCGCTCGGAACAGGGTTCATTAACCTCATCAAGATGATGATCGCTCCGGTCATCTTCTGCACCATTGTCCTAGGCATCGGATCAATCGCCAAAGCTGCCACCGTCGGCAAGGTCGGCGGCCTCGCGCTGGGCTACTTCATCATCATGTCGACCTTCGCCCTGGCCATCGGCCTGGTCGTGGGCAACCTGATCCACCCCGGTGAAGGCCTGGACATCCAGTCCGCCTCCGGCGCAGCCCCCGCGGCACCCGAGGAAGGGGACGGCATGACCGGTTTCCTCCTCAGCATCATCCCCACCACGCTGCTGGCCTCCCTCACCGGCGAGTCCATCCTGCAGACCCTCTTCGTTGCCCTGCTCGTAGGCTTCGCCCTGCAGAAGATGGGCGCTGCCGGCGCCCCCGTGCTCAAGGGCATCGGCTACATCCAGGCCCTGGTCTTCCGGATCCTGATGATGATCATGTGGCTGGCACCCATCGGCGCGTTCGGTGCCATCGCCGCCGTCGTCGGCGAGACCGGCATCCAGGCGATCGTGAGCATGGCAACCCTGATGATTGCCTTCTACATCACCTGCATCCTCTTCATCGTGGTCATCCTGGGCGGACTGCTGAAGCTGGTCACCGGGTTCAGCATCTTCAAGCTCATGCGCTACCTGGGCCGTGAATACCTGCTGATCTTCTCCACCTCCTCCTCCGAGGTGGCCCTGCCGCGCCTGATCGCCAAGATGGAACACCTGGGCATTTCCAAGCCCGTGGTCGGTGTTACGGTGCCGACCGGGTATTCCTTCAACCTCGACGGAACCGCCATCTACCTGACCATGGCCGCACTGTTCGTGGCCTCGGCCATGGGCAAGCCGCTGGAACTGGGCGAGCAGATCTCCCTGCTGGTCTTCATGATCATTGCCTCCAAGGGCGCTGCCGGCGTCACCGGCGCCGGCCTGGCCACCCTGGCCGGCGGCCTGCAGTCCCACCGCCCCGACCTGATCGACGGCGTAGGCCTGATCGTCGGCATCGACCGCTTTATGTCCGAGGCCCGCGCCCTGACCAACTTCACCGGCAACGCCGTCGCCACCGTGCTCATCGGCACCTGGACCAAGGAAATCGACAAGGAGCAGGTCAAGGCGGTCCTGAACCGCGAACTGCCCTTCGACGAGGCGAGCATGAACGTCGACGCCGGCACGGACGAGCCGCGGCAGACGGCGGAATCCGCCGAACTCGCCGCATCGGTTCCCGGCCCCGCCGGCACTTCCGCGGTCTCCGGCACCGCCGGCGATCCGCGGCACTAAGGCGCCGACGCCACCACCGGCAGTACCTCACAACGCGCCCCGCCCCGGAAGACTCCGGGGCGGGGCGCGTTTCTGCGTCCGTGCTGCCGGCAGCTGGAGGGGAATCCGCCTGCGTGCATAATGGTCCTCGATGCCCGCTCTACGAAACGGTGGTCTTACGATGACAGCCCTTGGCCCCTATCTGCAGCGCGGGACATTGAGCGGCCAGGTGCAGCCGAGCCTCGACGCGGACGGCCTGGTGCTGCGGCCCTGGCGGGACGACGACGCCGCCGTGGTGGTGAAGGCGTACCGCGAGCCGGATATCTGCCACTTCAGCCGGCGGACGATGGCAACCGAAGCCGAAGCGCTCGAGTGGATCCGCCGCTGGGGTACCCGGTGGCAGGAAGAATCCGGGGCCAACTGGGCCGTCTGCACCAGTGATCGGAACGTGGTTGGGCGCGTGGCCCTCAGCCGCGTCAATCTGTACGAAGGCGACGCGGAACTCGGCTATTGGGTGCTGCCGGGGGATCGGGGAAAAGCCGTGGCATCCCGGGCCGTGGATGGGCTGAAGCGCTGGGCGTTCGGCTCGGCCGGCCTCATGCGCCTCCAGCTGTCCCACTCGGTGCACAACCAGGGCTCCTGCGGCGTTGCCGGGAAAACCGGCTTCGCGCTGGAAGGAACCAGGCGCAGCGCCCTCAGGCATGCCGACGGCTGGCACGACATGCATCTGCATGCTGCGGTCCGCCTTCAAGGTTCGAGTTCTACTTGAGCGTCAAGGCTCGCCGGTCATCACGGCCCTGATTCGCGGGATGGCCGTGGCGCGGCTGTAACCTTGACAAAGACAGCCCGCAGCAAAGCTAGATACGGAAGCGTGGATTTATACGTGAGCAGCGAACAGGGTTCATCAACTCTGCAGGACGCAACCGGAGCCGAAACGGTGATGGGTCCAACCGGACGTCCCCTGACGGTATTCCCCGAGCCTCCCGTCCTCACGTCCCATGGTCCTGCCCGGATCATTGCGATGGTGAACCAGAAGGGCGGGGTCGGCAAGACCACCTCCACCATCAACCTCGGCGCCGCCCTGGCGGAAGCCGGCCGCCGTGTTCTGCTGGTGGACTTTGACCCGCAGGGCGCCCTGTCCGCAGGGATGGGAGCCAACCCGCACGAACTGGACCTCACCGTCTACAACGTGCTGATGGACCGGAAGGTGGATATCCGCGAGGCGATCCATGAAACCTCCATCGAGAACATCCACCTGCTGCCGGCCAATATCGACCTTTCCGCAGCCGAGGTGCAGCTCGTGAACGAGGTAGCCCGCGAGCAGGTGCTCGAACGCGCCCTGCGCCGGGTGTCGGATGACTACGACGTCATCCTCATCGACTGCCAGCCTTCCCTGGGCCTGCTGACCGTCAACGCCCTGACTGCCGCGCACGGCGTGATCATCCCGCTGATCTGCGAGTTCTTCGCCCTGCGTGCGGTGGCCCTGCTGGTGGAGACCATCGAGAAGGTCCAGGACCGGCTCAACCCCAGCCTGCAGGTGGACGGCGTCCTGGCTACTATGTACGACGCCCGCACCCTGCACAGCCGTGAAGTGATTTCCCGCCTCGTGGAAGCCTTCGGGGACAAGGTCTTCGAAACGGTCATCAAGCGGACCATCAAGTTCGCTGACGCCACTGTGGCGGCCGAACCGATCACCTCGTACGCCGGCAACCACCCGGGCGCCGACTCCTACCGCCGTCTCGCCAAGGAACTGATTGCCCGCGGCGGCGCGCCCTAAGCCGGCGCCCGCCCGCCTGGCGGGGCCGGACGCCACGGAGCCGGCACCGCAGGATCCGGCTTCCCGTGCCGGCTTCGAAGTCCGTCTGGCAAACTTCACCGGGCCCTTCGATGTCCTGCTGGGACTGATTTCCAAGCACGAGCTGGACATCACCGAAATCGCCCTCGCTGCCGTCACCGACGAGTTCCTGGGCTACATCCGGGAGCTCTTCGGCACCGGTCCCGAGGTGGCACTGGATGAGGCCAGCGAATTCCTGGTTATCGCCGCCACCCTCCTGGACCTCAAGGCTGCGCGCCTGCTTCCGGCCGGCGACGTGGAGGACGAGGAAGACGTCGCGCTGCTCGAGGCCCGTGACCTGCTGTTCGCCCGGCTGCTGCAGTACAAGGCGTTCCGCGAGATGGCCGCCCTGTTGGGGGACCGGCTGATGGACGAGGCACGGCGTTTCCCGCGGCAGGTCTCCCTGGATCCGCACTTCGCGGCGATGCTTCCCGAGCTGGTCTGGCGGACCACGCCGCAGCAGTTCGCGGACCTTGCCGTCCGTGCCCTGCAGCCGCGCGACGAGCTGCCTCCGACCGTGGGGCTTGAACACCTGCACGCACCAAAGACCAGCGTCCGGGAGCAGGCCCTGATCCTCGCGGAACGGCTCGCTGCCGACGGCGCGGCCACTTTCGGGGCCCTGGTGTCCGACGCCGACGGCCCGGTGGCGGTGGCCCGGTTCCTCGCGCTGCTGGAAATGTTCCGTGACGGAGCCGTCAGCTTTGAACAGCCTGCCCCGCTGGGCGAGTTGCTCGTCACATGGACCGGAGGCGCGGATCCGGCAGGCGCGGTTGCCGCCGGGGGAGATGAAGATGGCAATGAGCGCGCCGGCGAAAACATCGGATCCAATGGCGCAGCAATCCAACACACAGCCCTGGAAGGGGACCGGTCATGACGGCGGAACCTGGTTTTGGTCCCGGGAAAAGCAGCGGGGATGACGGCCGCGAAGACATTGCAGCATTTCCCGGGGGAGTGAAGGCCGCCGTGGAGGCGGTGCTGATGGTGGTGGACGAACCCGCAGCCCCCGAGGTGCTTGCCTCGGTGATCGGTGTGCCGGAGCCGGAAGTGCTCGCGGCCCTCACGGAACTGCAGCGGGAGTATGACGGTTATACTGGGGATGGACCCGAGGGCGCACCGCGTGGTTTTGAACTCCGCGACGTAGCAGGCGGATGGCGGATTTTTTCCCGCGCTGACTATGCGCCCGTTGTGTCGAAGTTTGTACTGGAAGGCCAGAGTGCACGGCTGTCGCAGGCCGCACTGGAAACATTGGCGGTGATTGCCTATCGGCAGCCCGTCTCCCGGGCCCGGGTCTCCGCGATCCGGGGAGTAAACGTCGATTCGGTGGTCCGCACGCTGGTTCAGCGTGGATTGATCGTCGACGCCGGCACCGAACCGGAAACCGGTTCGCTGCTGTACCGTACTACGCCGTACTTTCTGGAACGGCTTGGTTTGGGCAGCCTCGACGAACTTCCACAGATTGCACCGCACCTGCCCGGGCTGGAAAACCTGGCCGAATATGAAGACACTACTTATTAACCGCTACACCCAAAGGACTTACTCATGACACCAGCACCCCGTTCCGGATCCGGCCGCAATACCCCTCGCGGCGGCGGACGCAGTGCCGGTGGCCCCGCCGGCGGCAAGAGCTACGGCCGCGGCTCCAAGCCCTCCTCCAACCGCACCGGCGGCCCGCGCTCGGCATCGGGCCTGAAGCCCGGTGAAGACCGCGCCAACGGCTACCGGCCCGTCAGCCCCGAGGCCGCCCGCCCGGAGAAATTCAAGTCCGACGCCGTGAAGGCCTTCGGATCAAGCAACTCCGGCAAGACCGGTGCACCCCGGACCGGCGACCCGAAGTCCGGTGCTCCCAAATCGGGCGGCTTCAAGCCGGGTTCCAAGTCCGGTGCCGGCAAGTTCGGCGGCCCGCAGGCAGGCCAGCGCAAGAGCGGCGACCGCGCTTTCCGCGGGGAGCGCTTCGGTCAGAACCTGGGCCCCGTGCGCCGTTCCACCACCCGCCGCCCCGCGGCCCCGGTGATTTCCGAACAGCACAACCCCGAAGGCGTCCGCCTGCAGAAGGTCATGGCCAGCGCCGGCGTTGCCTCACGCCGCGTGTGCGAGGAAATGATCGCCGAAGGCCGCGTCGAAGTTGACGGCCAGGTTGTCACCGAGCTCGGCGTCCGCGTCGACCCGGAGACGGTGGCCATCCATGTGGACGGCATGCGCCTGCAGCTGGATGAAACCCAGAAGTACTACGTGTTCAACAAGCCCCGCGGCGTCATCTCCACCATGGAAGACCCCGAAGGGCGTCCCTGCATCAGCGACTTCCTTAAGTCCACCAGCAAGAACGAGCGTTTGTTCCACGTTGGCCGGCTGGACAACGAAACCGAGGGCCTGCTGCTGCTGACCAATGACGGCGAGCTGACCAACCGGCTGACGCACCCCTCCTACGAAGTGCCCAAAACCTACCTGGTGCAGGTCCGCGGACCGATGAACCACGGCGTGGGCGCACAGATGCGGGAAGGCATTGAACTGGAAGACGGCTTCCAGAAGGTTGATTCCTTCAAACTCGTCGACTCCACCCCGGGCCACCTCCTGGTCGAGGTAGTCCTGCACTCGGGCCGCAACCGCATTGTGCGCCGGCTGTTCGACGCCGTCGGCCACCCGGTGGAGCGCCTCGTCCGCACCAAGATCGGCCCGATCAGCCTGGGCGACCAGCGCCAGGGCAGCATCCGCGTCCTCGGCCGCGGCGAGGTCGGACACCTGCTCGCCTCAGTAGGACTGTAGCCAATGGCCGCTGCCGCTGACGGGGGCACCCACCTGTCCGGATCCGTGCTGATTATCGGCACGGGACTGCTGGGCACCAGTATCGGCCTCGGGCTTTCTGCCCGGGGTGTCGACGTGGTGCTCTCGGACCTGTCTCCCTCGACAGAGGCGGTGGCCCGCGACATCGGCGCCGGACGGTTGCTCAGCACCGCCGGTGAAGGCTTCGAGCCGGCACTCGTGGTCGTTGCCGCTCCTCCGGACGTCACCGCGGCCCTGGCCGTGGCAGCGCTGAAGGACTGGCCGGCCGCCGTCGTCGTCGATATTGCCAGCGTCAAGTCCGCCGTCCTGGCGGACCTGCGGGAGCGCGACGCCGACCTCACCCGTTATGTGGGTACGCACCCCATGGCCGGCCGGGAGAAATCCGGGCCGGTGGCTGCACGGGCGGAACTGTTCAACGGGATGCCGTGGGTGATCTGCCCGCCGCAGGAAGCGGCCCCGGACGCCGTCCGCCGTGCCGAGGCCCTTGCCTTCGACCTGGGCGCCGTGGTCTCCCGGATGTCCGCCGAAGAGCACGACGCGTCCGTGGCGCTGACCTCGCACCTGCCGCAGGTCATGGCTTCCCTGGTGGCGAGCCGGCTGCAGGAAACCCCGCCGCAGTCCCTCGCCCTGTCCGGCAACGGCCTGCGGGACGTGACCCGGATTGCCGCCAGCGATCCGAGTCTCTGGGTGCAGATCCTCAGCGGAAACGCCGGGCGGCTGGTGCCGATCCTGCACGGGGTCCGCGAGGACCTGAACCGGCTGATCCGCACGCTCGAAGACCCGGTGGCGGACGGTGCGCGCCTGGACATGGCGCAGCTGATTGCCGAAGGCAACGCAGGGCAGGCCCGGATTCCGGGCAAGCACGGCGGACCGGCGCAGACCTTTGTGTCCTTCACCGTCCTGGTGGATGACACGCCGGGCCAGATTGCCCGGCTGCTCACCGAAATCGGTGAGATCGGCGTGAACCTGGAGGACCTCCGGCTGGAGCACGCCTCCGGCCGGCAGGTGGGAAGGGCGGAAATCTCCGTCCTGCCCGGCCGGGTGAATGACCTTGTTTCTGAATTAAGCGCCCGCGGGTGGAAGGTAGTGCAGTGAGTTCTAATGTGGATCCGGCCCAGTTCCGGCAGGGCAAGCCGCTGGTTGTGGCCATCGACGGACCGTCGGGTTCGGGCAAGTCCAGCATCAGCCGTGAAGTGGCCCGCCGCCTGCACGCCGCCTACCTCGACACCGGTGCCATGTACCGCGCGGTCACGCTCTCCTGCATGGAGGCCGGCATCGACCTGACTGATTCGGTGGCCGTCGAGGCCGCCGCGGAAAACGCCGATATTGCCCTCAGCCTGTCCCCGGACGAGGAATGGGTGCGGGTCAGCGGCCGGGACGTCACCGACGCGATCCGCGAGCCCGCCGTGTCCTCCTCGGTCAGCGCCGTCGCCACCACCCTGGGCGCCCGGGCGGAACTCGTCCGGCGCCAGCAGCAGCTGATTCGGGACTCCGGCCTGCGGATCGTGGCCGAGGGCCGGGACATCACCACAGTGGTCGCTCCGCATGCCGAGGTGCGGATCCTGCTCACCGCCAGCGAAGAAGCCCGGCTCCGCCGCCGCGGCATCCAGCTGGGCGGCACGCAGACCGCAGCCGCCCTGAAGGAACAGGTACTGGTCCGCGACGCGAAGGACTCCACCGTGGTGGAATTCCAGCAGGCCGCCGACGGCGTCGTCACCATCGATTCATCCGACCTGGACTTCGAAGAGACGGTCTCGGCCGTACTCGAAGTGGTTTTCACCAGTACCCACTAGCTCCCTGCCGGGGGACCCGGCACCAACTACGGGCACCCGCCCGTGTTTCAATGGGAGGAGGACATCCGGCGGCAACGCCGCAAGGAATCCTCCCTCACACTTACCGGGCTGAACGTCCGGCGACGGCCTGTACGCAGTGCTGCAGACCTCAACGGAAAGAAAGCAATTCAATGAACGGAAAACCTCTCAACGACGACACCGCCGGTGACGGGATCTCCACGGACGAGTACGTCCCGTCCGGAGAAGACCAGATCGACGAGCGCCTCGCGGCAATGGATGACGACGAGGCCGATATCCGCGCCCGTTCCCTCCGCGCCGGTCTCGACGACTATGAACTTGATGAAGAAGACGCCGCGCTGCTCGCCGGCGGCTTCGAAGAATACGACGAAGACGCACCCCTGCGCCAGGATCCGGTGGTCGCCATCGTGGGCCGCCCGAACGTGGGCAAATCGACCCTGGTGAACCGTATCCTCGGCCGCCGTGAGGCCGTCGTCGAAGACACCCCCGGTGTGACCCGTGACCGGGTTACCTACCCCGCGACCTGGAACGGCGTGAACTTCACCTTGGTGGATACCGGCGGCTGGGAGCACGACGCCCGCGGCATCCACGCCCGGGTAGCCGACCAGGCCGAAATCGCCGTTGACCACGCCGACGCCGTCATGCTGGTGGTCGACGCGACCGTCGGCATCACCGCCACCGACGAAGCCGTGGTGCGGATGCTGCGCGGCAAGGGCAAGCCCGTCGTCGTCGTCGCCAACAAGGTGGACGACATCCAGAACGAAGCCGATGCCTCCTCCCTCTGGGGCCTGGGCTTCGGTGAGCCGTACCCGGTCTCCGCCCTGCACGGCCGCGGCACCGGTGACATGCTCGACGCCGTCCTCGACGTGCTGCCCGAGTACTCGGCGTACGGCGGACTGGACCGCTCCGGCGGACCGCGACGCATCGCCCTGATCGGCCGCCCGAACGTGGGCAAGTCCTCGCTGCTGAACAAGCTCGCCGGTTCCGAACGCGTGGTCGTTGATGACACCGCCGGCACCACCCGCGACCCGGTGGACGAAATGATCGAGCTCGGCGGCCGCACCTGGCGCTTCGTCGACACCGCCGGCATCCGCCGCCGCCAGCACATGGCACAGGGCGCCGACTTCTACGCCTCCCTGCGTACCCAGGCTGCCCTGGAAAAGGCCGAGGTCGCCGTCGTGCTGCTGGCCGTAGACGAGGTCCTCAGCGAGCAGGACGTCCGCATCCTGCAGCTGGCCATCGAATCCGGCCGCGCACTGGTTCTCGCCTTCAACAAGTGGGACCTGCTCGACGACGAGCGCCGCCGTTACCTCAAGATCGAGATCGAGCGGGACCTGGCCCACGTTGAATGGGCTCCCCACGTCAACATCTCGGCCAAGACCGGCTGGCACAAGGACCGTCTTGTTCCGGCACTGGATACGGCACTGGAAAACTGGGACAAGCGCATCCCCACCGGAAAGCTCAACGCCTTCCTGGGTGAGCTTGTGGCAGCCCATCCGCACCCCGTGCGCGGCGGCAAGCAGCCCCGCATCCTCTTCGGTACGCAGGCTTCCTCGCGTCCGCCGAAGTTCGTGCTGTTCACCACCGGCTTCCTGGATCCGGGCTACCGCCGCTTCATCACCCGCCGGCTGCGTGAAACCTTCGGCTTCGAGGGCACGCCCATCGAGGTCAGCATGCGCGTCCGCGAGAAGCGCGGCAAGACCAGCAAGCGCTAAGTCTCTTGGTGTAAAGCCCCGGTCCCGTTCCCTTATGGGGAGCGGGGCCGGGGCTTTCCGCAGTTTTGGGGCGCAGGCTGCGGTGCTGTCGGGTAGGCGGGCCGAGGGTGTTGGGTGTGACAGCGGGGCTTCGGGACTGTGACAGCGGCCCGGGGGACCGGCGGCTCATCACTGTACAGATAACGGGGCTATCCGGCTGCGAGAAGCCCGTTATCTGTACAAGCGCGGCGGCCGGGAAGCTGATAAGCCCGTTATCTGTACAAGCACCGCGGCCGGGAAGCGGATAAGCCGAAGCGGGGGAGCTGGTGCGCGCTCTGTTTTTGGCCGTACGCCGGTGCCCGCAACTCCCGCGAGCCTCGATGCGACGTAATCGCCGGTTGTGGTGTAAGGTATTTGAGGTGGTTCAGCCGGGAGATAATCCGGAAGAACTGCGGGTTGTGGCGCAGCTTGGTAGCGCACTTGACTGGGGGTCAAGGGGTCGCAGGTTCAAATCCTGTCAACCCGACGGTAAGCCTGATGAAACGCGAGTTTCGTCAGGCTTTTGTCGTTAAAGCGGGTGCCGGGCTGAGCCTGCCGCAGAGCCCGGCCGATGCTCTAGTCGCCACCCTCAAGGAAGCCGCCGTCGAGGACCCAGTTGTAGCGCAGCCTCAGTGCGCGCTCGGTGCTGGCTGCCAGCGTTGCCAGCAGCAGCACCAAGTTCGCCGATGCCGGAAGCTGGAACGGGCTGGAGAACGTGCCGATGTTCTCCGCGACGGGCGGGAGCTGCATGATCTGCTCAATGATCTGCGGAACGCCGAGCACGAGCGCGACCACGAGTACGCTGGCCGATACGATGCCAACGGCACGGCTCAGCGCCGGATTGGTCCGTTCCAGTCGGGCGCGCAGTCCTTCGGCCGAGGCAGGATCAGGTAGAAGCTGTTGCTCGGACCCGTCGGGCGTCACATAGTGGCAGCGTCTGAGCCCGTAGATGCTGACCTCGACCTCGATGGCGCCACCCGGCACTGCGAACACCGCGGGAAGTTTCGATCGGGCCTGGTTGATCCCGTTGCGGTAGAGCTGCGCGCGCACTTCGCCGTCCGAATCACCCCCGGGCCGGACCTCTACGGACCAGATCTCCGGTGAACCGTCCTCGCCGGTGAGCTGCAGATGAAAGAGGGAACGCGAGAACAGCTGCCACCATCGATAGCGCGGAAGCGTATGGCCGTCCCCGGGGTCCGGCGTCTCTTTGCGTGTCACTTGTTCCTCCCGGAATCGCTTCTTCGGAGCTGCCCTGCCAGCGCGGCTACGTTCCGCCGATGGATCTTCGATCCGGCCTTTCATGTGACTCAGACCCCGACGACGAAGGTGAGGGCGGCCCAGAACAAGACGGTGGCCACTGTCGTCCATATGACGATTGCCACACCTTGCCAGAGCAGCACCCAGCCACGGGGGGTTCCGCTCGCGATGAGGATCGCGGAGGTGAACTGGGTCGGGATTGCAAGGGGACCGAGGATGCTCGCGCCGGGGACGCCGAAGCGGACGAGCCACTTCATGAAGCGCTGGCGCCCCTTGGATACGGGCTTGGCCGGCGCCGTCTCCTCGAACGCAGCGGACCCCTGGTAACCCAGGGAGGCCGGGACGCGCTCGGCGCTCCGGGCAGCCGAGACACGGTCCCTGTTGTGGTTGGTGACCGCAGTGCGGGCCCGGGAGGTGAAGAGCACCACGAGAACCACGCTCAGGAAATTGCCGACTGCGGCGGCGATACCGGCAACGATAGGGTGGAGGCCGCCGAGGATGCCGATCACGGAGGCCCCTTCGGTCTCGATGAACGGGACGGCCCCGGCGAGCATCACGATGAAGGGCCGGATGATCTCGGGCACTTGGGCCGCCAGATCCTGGAAGTTGATGATCAGTTCCTGAATGAGGTTCATGGTTCGGCGCTTCTTTCTTATGTCTTATGCGGGTCGTGGATTCGTGCGATTCTCGAAACGGTCCGGCACAAACCGTGTTCCCAGGTCTGGGCCGGGCCGTACTGCTTCGCCTGCACCGGAGTCTTCAGATTCGCAGCGGCAGCGGGGTCTTCGCGTCGGTGGAAACCCCTGCCTTTCCGCCGGTTTCCGCCTAGCTGCTTGGGTCGGAGCGACTTCGATTGCGTAGGCGAAAATTGCCTACTAAGGTGCCGACATGCTCTGAAGGGAGCGACACTGATGGACTTCCTGGGCCGCTCCGCGGACCGCGCAACGGTCGACAACCTCCTCTCGCAGGCACGTGCCGGGCTGAGCGGGGCAGTCATCGTCCGAGGGGAAGCGGGTATCGGAAAGACGGCGTTGCTCGAGTACGCCCGCGGCAGGGCTGATGCCTCGGGGTTCCGAGTAGTGTCCTCGGTCGGGGTGGAGTGCGAGACGCAGTTCGCTTTTGCGGGCCTGCATCAGTTGTGCGCGCCCCTGCTGGACCGCATGGGTGCCCTGCCCGAGCCGCAGCAGACCGCTCTGGGCGTGGCGTTCGGGCAGCGAAGCGGTGCAGTACCGGATTGGTTTCTGATAGGGCTGGCCACTCTCAACCTGCTGGCCGAGGCCGCTGAGGAAGGGCCCCTTCTGTGCCTCGTTGACGATGCGCAGTGGCTGGACGAGGCGTCGGCTCAGGTCCTCACATTTGTGGCACGACGGGTCGCCGCGGAGCCGATGGCGCTGGTGTTCGCACTGCGGGAGCCCACCGACCGCGATGTGCGCGGGTTCGACGGCATACCCGGCTTACGCCTGGGCGGGCTCGACGAGGCCGACGCGCGGGAGCTGCTGGCAGCAGCCGACTACGTACCCCTGGACGACGGGATGCGCGAGCATGTCGTCGCGGAGGCGCACGGGAACCCTCTCGCGCTGCTCGAGCTGGCCCGAAGCGCGCCGGCGGCATGGGTGGCCGGCGGGTTCGAGCCGGTGCCGGGCATCACGGACCGCATCGAGGACACCTTTCGGCGCCGCGCGGACAGCCTGCCGGCACCTACTCGACTATTGCTGCTGGTTGCCGCGGCCGATTCTACCGGCGAGGTGGCGCTGCTCTGGCGTGCGGCCGCGCACCTGGGGATCGCCGGCGAGTCTGCCGCGCCCGCAGAGGCCGCCGGACTCCTGGAGATTGATACACGGGTGAGGTTTCGCCATCCGCTGGTGCGTTCAGCTGTGCTTCGGTCCGCCGCCCCGCTGGAGCGCCGCCGTGCACACGACGCGCTGGCCGCTGCCATCGATCCAGACGTCGACCCCGACCGCCGCGCCTGGCACCGGGCCCAGGCCGTGCTGGGCACCGACGAGGACGCCGCCGCTGGGCTGGTGCGGTCAGCAGACCGGGCGCGCGCCCGCGGCGGGCTGGCCGCTGCGGCGGCGTTCATGGAGCATGCGGCCAGACTGACCCCTGACCCTGCCACCCGCGCGAGCCGGGCGCTGGAGGCCGCGCAGGATAAGCACGAGGCTGGTGCGGACGCCTCCGAGTTGCTGACGGTCGCTTCGGCCGGGCCGCTCGATACCCTGCAGCAGGCTCGCCTCGAACTGCTGCGCGCGCGGATCGCGTTCCACCTCGCGCGCGACGCCGAAGGGCAGAGGATGCTGCTGGAAGCCGCTAAGAGCCTGGCCCCGCTGGACCCGGTGCTGTCCCGTGAGACGTATCTGCGCGCGCTCGAAGCGGCGATAGTCACCGGTGACTTCCGCCGCGGCCGCGGCATACCGGAAGTGACCGAGGCTGCCCTGACGGCGCCCGTCGCGACGGGGTCTCTGCGGCCTGCGGATCTGCTGCTCGACGGGCTTGTGACGACCTTCACTCAGGGGTATTCGGCCGGTGTGCCGGGGCTGCGGCGGGCGCTGGCGGCCTTCGGAGGCCAGGAGCAGGATGTTGATGCGCTGAGCGTCGCCGACACCTGCCGCTGGGGGTGGCTCGCCAGCCGAACCGCAATGTCGGTGTTCGACGACGAGATGCTCCACGCCGTGTCCATCCGTCATGTCCGTCTGACCCGTGAGTCCGGCGCGCTTGCCGCACTCCCGGACGCACTTCTGGGCCAATCCGTCATACAAGTGCTCTCGGGTGAGTTCGACCGCGCAGCCGAGCACGCAGCGATCGCAGCCGCGACCGAGGCTGTGCCCTTGCTGCACGCGCAGCTCCTCCTGTCTGCCTGGCGCGGCCGTCCAGACGAGACCGCCGGGATGCGCGCGAGCATTGTCCGCAAGGCTGCCGAACAGGCGCACAGCACCGAGGATGCCCTGACGCAGTACGCCATGGCGGTGCTGCATAACGGTCTGGGCGACTACTCCGCAGCTCATGCCGCGGCGGCACGGGCCTTCGACACCGAAGCGGTGAGGTTCAACAACCTGGCCCACTCTGAACTCGTCGAAGCGGCGTGCCGTTCCGGCCGGCCGGAGAGTGCGGCCGATGCGCTGGAGCAACTCACTTCACGCGCCCTCGCCAGCGGTACGCCGTGGGGGCTCGGTCTGGCGGCGCGTTCACGGGCTTTGACCTCTACGGGGACAGCCGCTGAGGAACACTTCCGCGAGGCGATCGAACAACTCAACCGCTGCCGGATAACCACCCATCTCGCCCGAACGCACCTCGTCTACGGCGAGTGGCTCCGCCGCGAGGGCCGCCGCCAGGACGCCCGCGAACAGCTCCGCACCGCGCACGAACTGTTACTGGACATGGGCGCCGAGGCGTTCGCCGCCCGCGCCGCCCGCGAACTTCGCGCCACCGGCGAGCACCCCCGCAAGCGAAGCGCCCAGCCGGCCGACTCCCTCACCGCCCACGAGATGCACATCGCCCGGCTGGTGGCCACCGGTGCAACCTCCCGCGAAGTCGCCACGGAACTCTTTCTCAGCCCACGGACGATTGATGCCCACCTCCGCAATATTTTCCGCAAAATGGGCGTCACCTCGCGCCGTCAGCTCCGCGAGCTGTCCCTTTCCTGACGCCCGCGGGCGTGACGGTCGAGGCCTCGCCACTAGAGCGTGCCGACGTCGTCGGCAACCGCCCCCATCCGCCCCTCGAACTGGTGCCCGCCGGACGTATGTCGGCGGACTTGCGCCTGCGGCAACCGGGCCGTGTACCGGTCCAGATGGCCGATGGGCACCACATCGTCGTCGACGCAATGGTGGAGCCAGACCGGGAAACCGATCGGCAGCTTGGCGTCCGCAGGCAGCGTGTACTCCGCCTGCCAGCCCTCCGATCCCCAGAAAGGCATTGCCAGGAGGGCGAGTCCCAGCGGCGCCGTGCCCTGAAATCCATCGGCGAGGTGAAGCAGGGCCATCGACGCCCCGAAGGAATGCCCGACGATGACCAGGTCAGGGGCGAGGGCGTTCCGGTGCCGTTCGATCTCGCTCCGCCAGCCCGCGGCTGACATGTCCTCGTCGGGGAAGCGGGGCGCCGTAACGGGCAGGCCGAGGCGGGTGTGCAGTTCTTCTGCGAGGGGTAGGTCGTCCTGGTAGCCGCCGGCTCCATGGACGAAGAGCATCTCCATGCGTTCTCCCGGAATCTCGTAGCCATCCCGTGGCTGGAGTGGTCGCTTTTCCCTGCATGCCAGCTTGGTCTTCCGCCCGCTGGTCAGTCAAGGGTGCACGGTCACGCGGCGTCGAACCCGAGTTGGAGCTCGCACTGATCGCACAACAATGGTGGGTTGAAGCCCGCCCCGGTTCAAATCATGCGGATACGCTCTGGACATGTGGTCATGAGCCACGAAAAGGGCCATCCCGCAGCTACAGCATGCGGGATGGCCCTCGAGGATTTTGCTGGCGAGGCCTGAACTACTGGTTCAGGTTTTGAATCGCGTAATCCGCCTCAGCCGGAGTGAACTTTTCTCCGTATTCGGAAACCAGCTGGTCGTAGACGGCATCCGGAGACATGGCCATCGTCTCCTGATAAGTTTTCGCCTTCTCCAGCGCGTTCTTGTTCCAGTCCGTCTTCACGTTATCGACGGCATATTGTGCGGCCTCGGGTGAAAATTTCCCACCATATTCGGAAGTCAGCTGGTCATAGAGTCCGACTTTGGACATGTGCATTGTGTTCGCGTAGGTGTCGGCCTGACGAAGTGCCGACTTGAATTCAACGGGAACAGAATTTTCAGCAGGGGCAGGAGCAGCGGGACTGGGGGCAGCCGGTTCCTTTGCAGGTTCCGGCTCCTTTACAGGTTCCGGGGCCGTAGTCGAGGGTGCCGCCTCTGAGGACGTCTCAGATGTTTGGGTCTCGTCGGTTGAGGATGCAGTACTGCTGTCATCAGACCCACCCGTAAGAGAGGACACGCAGCCGCCAAAAAAGAGGATTAGGACAATGGCGACAACCCACGGCCACTTTTTGCGTTTTTTCTTAGTAGGTACAGAGGCGGGGCCGGGTGTGGGATATTCTCCCTGGGGAGAATGATCTTTGGGGAAATCGGACATGGGTGTCTCCTAAATAAACAATTAGACACTGAGTATATCCGTCAAATGCTTAAGCATGTGTTATGGATGTGGGTGTGTTCTTGCCTAGAGCCGACGGGACCATCTCAGCGCCGCATTCCTCGGTGCTAAAAGCAGAGCTCGACGGCGGAGCGCAGGCAAACTAACGATGCGGCCGGAAGGTGGGTCCCACACTGTGGCAGTACCGGTCGCGGCACAAATCCGGCGGAGAGTAGGTGTAGGGATCCATGGCCTATTATCAGCAACGCAACGAATCCCGCTTCTTTCGTGCATCGGTTGACTGCATGCTATTCCGCGTGATTGCAGGGCCCTGTTAGCCTCGTCCGTCCGGGCGTCCCGGCGTCCGCCATCCAGATTGCATCGGAGAAGGAGCGGGTCCATGGCTGCGGTGATCCCATCCCGGAAGGTCATTATCCATGGCGCCGGCGGGGCGATCGGCGGTGCTGTAGCGGAGGAATTTGCCCGCCGCGGGGCGGAGCTGTTCCTCGCCGGGCACCGCCTGGACTCCGTTAATACGACGGCGGACCGCGTCCGCGCACTGGGTGGCGGGCCGGTGCATACGGCAGAAGTCGATGCCTCCGATCCGGCGGCCGTGGACGCGCACGCCGACGCCGTCGTCGACGCCGCAGGAAGGATCGATGCCGTGCTCAATGCGGCCGGCCTCCCCGCGGTGCAAGGCGTCCCGCTGCTCGATATGTCCGTGGACGACGTCGTCTCGCCGGCAGCAGGCTGGCTGCGCACACAGTTCATCACCTCGCGGGCCGCTGCCGTACACATGGTTGGACGCGGAAGCGGAACGGTCCTGCTGCTGTCCGCCTCGCCGGCGAGGGTCTCCATTGCCGGAGTGGGCGGCTTCGCAGCGGCTTGTGCCGCCGTCGAAGCACTCACGCGTACCCTTGCCGCGGAGTTGGGCCCTTCGGGAGTAAGGGTTGTCTGCCTTCGCCCGCAGCGCATCCTGGAAACCATCGGAAGCACGCCGGACCTGCCGATGGCACTGGACGAGTTCACCCGCTTCCTGGAATCCCTCACCACCACCGGAACCCTCCCGACCCTCAAGGAGGTGGCCGAAGCAGCGGTCTTTCTGGTCGAGGGCGGCGCCGGGAGTATGAACGGGGCCGTCCTGAACCTCACGAGCGGGATGAGCGTCGATTGATACCCGGATCATCGGTGCGACAGGGAACCGTGAGGCTTGCGGCTGCGGGCCCCGGGAGTGCCGGTGCGGGTTCCCGTCGGAGCAAGGCACGACGCCGGTTCGCCGCCCTCGCGGCTGTCACGGTGGCGGTGGCCGCTGTGGCCGGGTGTACTGAAGACGGCCGGCCGGGACCGGAGTCTCCGATTTCCGTTTCGCCCGGACTGGAAGTGGAAAGACCGGAAACGGAAGTCCTCGCCACCGGTCTCGACGCCCCGTGGTCCATCGCGTTCCACGAGGGTATCCCGCTGGTCAGTGAGCGGGACTCTACACGAATCCTGGAGCTCGACGCGGCCGGTAATGCCCGCGAGGCCGGCACCATCGAGGGCGCCGCAGGCAGGGGAGAGGGAGGGCTTCTCGGCATCGCCGTCCAGGACGGGTACCTGTATACCTATTTCACCGGGGACGCCGGGAACCGGATCGAACGCCGCAGCATCACCGGTGACCCCGGGGCATTGGCGCTGGGCGAAGCGGAAACCATCCTCGACTCAATCCCCGCCGGCCCGGTCCACAACGGGGGCCGCCTTGCGTTCGGCCCGGACGGCAAGCTGTACGCCACCACTGGCGACGCCGGCAGCCGGGACAGCGCGCAGGACCGGGATTCGCTCTCGGGCAAGATCCTGCGGATGAACCCGGACGGCAGCAACCCGGAGGACAACCCCTTCCCGGGAACGCTCGTGTACAGCTATGGACACCGCAACCCGCAGGGCATCGCCTGGGACAGCGACGGCGTCCTCTATGCGAGCGAGTTCGGACAGAACACCTGGGATGAACTGAACGTCATCGAGCCCGGCGGGAACTACGGCTGGCCCGAGGTCGAAGGCATAGCAGGAGAGGAAGGCTTCATTGACCCGGTCCAGCAGTGGACGCCCGGGGAAGCCAGTCCGAGCGGCATCGCCGTGGCCGGCAGCACTCTGTATATTGCCAACCTGCGCGGCGAACGGCTGCGGGAGGTCCCGCTCGATAATCCCGGTGCCTCCATCGAGCAGCTGGCCGGCGACTACGGCCGGCTGCGCGACGTCGTCAACGCTCCGGACGGCAGTCTGTGGATCCTGACGAACAACACCGACGGCCGTGGACGTCCGGGGCAGGATGACGACCGGATTCTCCGCCTGGAAACGGATTAGGCGAGGCGTCTCCGCATCAGCCACCGGGTTTTCCCGCCGGATTTCGACGCCGTCTCCACCACGCGTTCGAAGCCGGCTGCCTCGAACAGTGCAGTAGTGCCGACGTACGCGAGCGAGGAACTGATCCTGCCGCCGGCGGCGTCGATCGGGTAGGCCTCCAGCGCCGGAGCGCCGGCAGAACGGGCATAGTCGACGGCGCCGTGGAGCAGGTGCCGGGCTAGTCCCTGCCGGCGGAACTGCGGACGAATGACCAGGCAGACCACGCTCCACACCGGAACATCGTCGACGGCGGGGATGATCCGTGAGGACCGCAACCGGTGGTGGCTGGCGCGCGGGCTCACCGAACACCAGCCCGCGGCCTCGCCGTCCACATAGGCGACGACGCCGGGCGGGGTGCCTTCCTCCGCATACCGGCGCAGCCTGCCCTGCTGGTCAGCGCCGGCGAGAGCACGGAACTCCGACGTCGGGAGACGGTAG
The DNA here is from genome assembly GCF_024385485.1 of Arthrobacter sp. zg-Y1116. Lineage (NCBI taxonomy): Bacteria > Bacillati > Actinomycetota > Actinomycetes > Micrococcales > Micrococcaceae > Arthrobacter > Arthrobacter sp. zg-Y1116. The sequence continues at coordinate 39,620 of NZ_JANFLR010000002.1, forward strand.
CTGAGGCACCAGCAGGCCTGGGCATCGGGGCTCTTCGGCGCAAGGACCGCCGCGACGTCGTCGAACCGGTCGGCGGTGGCGGGATGGACCTCGATCATTTTCGCAGGCTCCTGGGTTTAGGGGCCCGGCTACACGTTCGGCCCCCGATCCCTCGTACCGTAGCCTGCGCCTCCGGGCAGCGGAAGCGGACCCGGGTAGCCGGGCAGCAGTGGCGAACCCTGCCCGTGAGCGCTGTCCGAACCGCCTGATCGGCCGAATAGTCCAGTGGATGACCGGTGAATACCGGGGGTTGGTTTCCCCCTGGCGTGTGGCAACGGGTACTACTGAGGGCTCTGGGGCTGGGGTGAAACAATGTGCCTTTATTACGCTTGTGGACAACATAGCGTGGTGTAAGCGTCATCCGCATGCATACAAAACGCCTCCCACATGCCCTTGCCACTACATCGATCTGCAGCCTTGCGGCAGCTTTCGCCCTCGTCGGTTCCCTGGCCGCCGCCCCGACGGCTGCAGCACAGGGGCCGGCGGCCTCCGTTCGGGTCAACGCCGCCGCGCCAATGGAATCAGGTGTACTGCTGGCCGTTTCCGACCCTACGCCCACGTGCCGGATGACGCCGACGCCGACGCCGACGCCGACCCCGACCGGGACGCCGACGCCGACCCCGACTCCGACCGGGACGCCGACGCCCACGGTCACTCCGACTGGTACCCCAACACCGACGGGAACTCCAATCCCGACGGTCACTCCGACGGGTACCCCGACGTCGACCCCGACGGTTACCCCAACACCGACGGGAACCCCGTCGCCGAGCGACTCTCCGTCCCCGAGCGATACCCCGTCGCCGAGCGATTCTCCGTCCCCGAGCGATACCACGTCGCCGAGCGACTCTCCCTCCCCGAGCGACACTCCGACGGGCACCCCGTCAGCTTCATCGGGCACAACGGGAATGGGTGCCGAGGTAGCCATGGTCCAGGTCGTGTCCATCACTCCGCCGTGCATGGGTTCCGCAGGAGCGTCCCGTGATGTGAGCCCCGATCTGGCAGGCACCGGAGCCTCCGGCACATCGCTCGCCCTGCTCGGAGCCGGAGGCCTTCTTGTTGCGGGTGCTGCCGGCGTGTACTTCACGCGTCGCCGCGGAGTCCAGGAATCGTAGGCATAGCCACCCCCAAGAGCCCGGTAGGCGAACGGCAGCCGGACCCCATCCCGGGTCCGGCTGCCGTTTATCCATGCGCCGAACATGCTGCTCCCTCTGGAACCGTCGAGCCGGTCGCCGTATCCTCCTTCCTATGACTTCCACGTGTAGGACTTCCTCCCGCGCATTCGGCTGCGGGTTCTTCGTGCGCGACCGCCGCCGCTGACGGCGGGCGGCGCCTCCACTCGCGGTACCGCGCGCCGTCGTTCCGGATGCCAGGCACCCGGAAGGCGTCGTCTGCCTGAAGGGTGCTCCATGTCGCGGCGATTGGAGCGCTCGTGGGAGCGAGAAGCCAGTATGGCGGCCGGGAGGAGCTCGGCCAGAATTTCCTGATCCACCAACCCACCATCCGTTTGGTCCTTGGCCTGGTCCGTTCCTCGGGCGGCGGGAGCATCCTCGAACTCGGTGCCGGCGACGGCGCCCTGACCCGTCCGCTTGCAGCCCTCGGCCGCGACCTGCTGGCCATTGACTTGGATTCAGGCTGCGTAGGACGACTGCAACGGCGTCTGCCCACAGTCCGGGTACTGCAGGCAGATGCCCTGGCCGTGCCCTTCGACCGCCCGGTGATTGTGGGCAATATTCCTTTTCACCTGACTACCCCGATCCTGCGGCGCCTGCTGGCAACGGGTACCTGGACCCATGCGGTGCTGCTGACCCAGTGGGAGGTTGCCCGCAAGCGGGCCGGAGTGGGTGGGGGAACCCTGCTGACGGCCCAGGCCTCTCCCTGGTTCGGCTTCGATCTTCGCGGCCGGGTGCCCGCAGCCGGGTTCCGCCCCCGGCCCGCCGTCGACGGCGGCATCCTTAGTGTCCGGCGGCGCCCGGTCCCGCTGCTGGACCCACAGGACCGGACACCCTACGAGCGGTTTGTCCGCGCCATTTACAACGGACCCGGAGCGGGGCTGGGGGAGATCCTGGGCCGGTATCTTGGGTCGGCACGGACCGCACGGACCGCATTGGCCGCTGCGGGAGTTCCGCTGCAGGCACTGCCCAGGGATGCAGCAGCCGCGCAGTGGCCGCGTTTGTGGCAGGCAGTCGTGGACCAGCCCAGCGCCCGGGCAGGCAACCGTCCCCGCCGGCGGGCCGGCAGCTGAGCCAGGCCAGCCGGGGGGCATGCATCGCGGCCGGCCAGTGCGCTTCGGATTTGGCAAGGGCGGTAATCGGCGGTCCTGTTACGGCGCGTTGACGCCCTCCCGCACCTGATTACTACCTCCTGCGCGGCGAAGCCGTAAGCAGTACTTGTTAATCAGTGCCACAGCGGGCCTGTAACGGGTAGGCTGATACAGCAGGTAAGGCAGAAACAGTCATCGGAACCGGGTCAGCCAGATATTTTGGCTGATCAGTTTTCTTTTTGGGGAGGAAATTGCACATGGCGGGCGAGCAGTACAGCGCCGAACGAGCGGGCAACCGACAGGCGCCCGGCACGGAAGACACCACATCCATCAGTCTTCCCCCGATGTCCGATTCCACATCGGTTGAGCCCAAGCTGACCCCGGACGAGCGAGCCGCCGTCGCGGCCCTCCCTGCGCGCTCAGCCCTGCTGATTGCCCACAGCGGTCCGAACGCCGGTGCCCGCTTCCTGCTGGACCAGGACGTCACCACTGCCGGCCGGCACCCCAACGCAGACGTTTTCCTCGATGACGTCACTGTTTCGCGCAAGCATGTTGAGTTCCGCCGTACCCCCGAGGGGTTCCGCGTGGTGGATTCCATGAGCCTGAACGGCACGTACGTCAACCATGACCGGGTCGACAGTGTGCTGCTGCGTACCGGGAGCGAAGTGCAGATCGGTAAGTTCCGACTCACTTTTTACGCTGCCCGCCCCGCAACTGCCGGAAACTAGGCTCAGGCCCCGGCGTAGGGCAGATAAGGTAGTAGACATGTCAGCATCACAGTCCGTCAGGCGCACCACCGGACCGGAACGGCTGCGTGGCAGGGTGCTGAATATCGGCGAGGTCCTGGGCGAGCTCAGCACGGACTTCCCTGCCATCAGCGCATCCAAGATCCGTTTCCTTGAGGAAAAAGGCCTGGTGACGCCGCAGCGCACGGCCGCCGGTTACCGCAAGTACAGTACGGCCGACGTCGAGCGTCTTCGGTTTGTGCTGGCATTGCAGCGGGACCAGTACCTGCCGCTGAAGGTCATCAAGGATTATCTGGACGCGATTGACCGGGGAGAGCGGCCCGAGTCGCTTCCCGGGGGTATGTCCCTGGCCCCGCGCGTCGTTTCGGACCAGCTGGCCGGAGAGCTTGCTGCCCGCGCCCATGCCCGCACCTTGACCTTCCAGGAGCTGGTTAAGGAATCCGGCGCGAGCACGGAATTGGTGCACAGCCTGGTCAGCTACGGACTGATCACCAGCGGCGATGAAAACTATGACGAGCATGCCCTGAAGGTGGCCAAGGCCTGTGTCCAGCTCGAGGCGCACGGCATCGAACCGCGGCACCTGCGTCCCTTCCGGGCGGCAGCGGACCGCGAGCTCGGACTGGTTGAACGCGTGGTTGCCCCGGTCGCCTCCCGCCGGGACGTCGCCTCGAAGGCGCGCGCCGCTGAGACCGCCCGCGAGATCAGCGACCTGTGCCTGAGCCTGCACAGCGCTTTGGTGCATGGGCAAATAGCGCGGATGGAGGGCTGAGATGCAGGAAGTCGAAGTTGTCGGCGTGCGGATTGAACTCCCGTCCAATCAGCCGCTGGTCCTGCTTAAGGAAGTCAACGGTGAACGGCACCTTCCTATCTGGATCGGCGCCCCGGAAGCCAGCGCCATCGCCTTTGTGCAGCAGGGGATCGTTCCGCCGCGGCCCATGACGCATGACCTGCTGGTGAACCTGATCCACGCGCTGAAACGCGAAGTGACACTCGTCCGGCTGATCTCCGTGGAAGACACCGTGTTCCACGCAGAGATCCTTTTCGAGGACGGAACAGCCGTGAATTCGCGGGCATCCGACGCGATTGCCGTTGCCCTGCGGATCCCGTGCCCTATTTACTGCGCGGACGAAGTCCTGAATGAGGCCGGCGTCCGGATTGCCGACGCGGACCCCGAAGACGATGAAGAGCAGGACAACGCGGAGCAGGAGATGCGCCAGTTCCGCGAATTCCTGGCCGACGTCGAGCCTGAAGACTTCGAACGCTGACCGGTTTTCCGCCTCTGCCTCCGACACGCCTGCGGAAAAGTTCCCGGCATCTTTGACCTTGGTGCCAGTCGGTTCTAACGTCGAAGAATAGAGTTCCCATTGCACCGGGGGAGTTCTCGGGGCACACTGAAGAAGCCCTGACAGCTCCGGCCTGTGCCGACCCCCAGGGGAACCGTTACTAGGAGGCACACGTGAGTCCGAAAGGCGATGCCGGCGAACACGCCGCAGCACCGGGGAGCATCCCTTCCCAGAGCGCCCAGGGCTTGCTGTTCACCGAGGACCTGCCTCTTCTCGATGAAGACGCAGGCTACCGTGGCCCCACCGCCTGCAAGGCTGCAGGGATAACTTACCGCCAGTTGGATTACTGGGCGCGCACCGGCCTCGTGGAACCTGCGGTACGAGGTGCATCCGGTTCCGGCACGCAGCGCCTCTACGGTTTCCGCGACATCCTGGTCCTGAAAGTCGTCAAGCGGCTGCTGGACACCGGTGTATCTCTCCAGCAGATCCGAACTGCCGTGGAGCACCTGCGGGAACGTGGAGTCGAGGACCTGGCACAGATCACCTTGATGAGCGACGGCGCCAGCGTGTACGAGTGCACTTCCGCCGACGAGGTCATCGACCTGGTCCAGGGCGGCCAGGGCGTCTTCGGCATAGCCGTGGGCCGGGTCTGGCGCGAAGTCGAGGGCAGCCTCGCACAGTTGCCCAGTGAGCACGTCAACGAGCAGGACTTTCCCGGAGACGAACTGAGCCAGCGCCGCATCGCCCGCAAAATCAGTTAGGGCGCACAGCCCGGTTAGGGCAGCGCACAGGTTTACAGACCATTAACGTTGAAGGGCATCCCCGCGGGGATGCCCTTCAACGTTTGTCCAGTTGCTTGTAGCCTGCCGAGGCTAGGCCACCGGGCGACGCATCACGCGGTTGCGCACGCTGCCGGAATCCATCAGGTTCTTCATCAAGGCGTCGAAGGTTCCGGCGGCCTGTTTGGCTGATTCGCCCGGCCAGTGATGCACCGAATGGGCGGCACCCTGGATCTGCTGCCAGTTCGCCTGTTCCGCAATGGTGGGCGTGAGGAGCAGGTCACCGAACATCTGCTTCATTTCGGCAAGCCGGAAAACGTGCTCGTTGGAGCTGGGCCGCACCCGGTTGGCGATGATTCCGGCGGGGGCCAGATTGGGAGCGAATTCCTCCCGGAACAGTTCGAGCGCACGCATGGTCCGCTCGGTGCCGGCCACCGAAAACAGTCCGGGTTCCGCAACGAGCAGTACCCGGTTGCTGGCGGTCCAGGCCATGCGGGTGAGGCCGTTCAGCGACGGCGGGCAGTCGATGAGGACCAAGCCGTATCCGGATACCCGGGACAGCAGGGTGGTCAGGCGTCGAAGATCGCGCTTGCCCAGGTCCGGACGGTCGTAAATACCCGAGTAGGCCGAGCCCATGGCAACATCCAGGACGGGCTTCCGGCCTTCTGAATTCTTCGCAAGGCGGCGGGCGTTCGCTACCCAGCCGCTGGGGATCACATGATCCGAAAGCTGTGCCCGACGGGCTGTCCGGAGCATCTCGCCGATTCCGAGCTGGTTGCCTGCGCTGACGCCCAAACCGGTGGTGGCATCGGCATGCGGGTCCAGGTCCACGACGAGCGTAGGAATGCCGGCGGCCAGCGCTGCGGATGCCAGGCCGAGGGTGACGGAGGTCTTGCCGACGCCGCCCTTCAGGCTGCTGATGCTCACTACTTGCACTTGATGAACCAAAACCTAACGTGTCTAGGGATCACTGGACGCTGCTGACTCATTCTATGTGACGCATACCCGTTACCTTGGCAGCGGGCTTTTACAGGGGTGGCGCTTAGACTGGTGCCACTGTGATGTCGAACACGGCAGCTCCGGAGTCCGCCTGTCGGCGGGACCCCGGTCCGGCTTGAGGTTTTCCTCTCGCGCCGTGGGTAAAATCCGTTATTGGCGGTATCTGTCCGGGTGCCCCACCGCAATTGATCCAGGAGACCCATGTTCTCGAAGATTTTGGTAGCGAACCGGGGCGAGATCGCCATTCGCGCCTTCCGTGCCGCCTATGAGCTCGGCGCCAAGACCGTGGCCGTGTTTCCCCAGGAGGACCGGAATTCCATCCACCGCCAGAAGGCCGACGAGGCCTACCTGATCGGGGAAGAGGGACATCCGGTCCGGGCGTATCTGGACGTTGACGAGATTATCCGGGTAGCCAAGGAATCCGGCTGTGACGCCATCTACCCCGGTTACGGGTTCCTTTCCGAAAACGCGCACCTGGCACGCGCCGCCGCCGACGCGGGCATCACCTTTGTGGGCCCCGCGGCGGACATCCTGGAACTGGCCGGACACAAGGTCCATGCCCTGAACGCGGCTCGCAAGGCAGGCATCCCGGTTCTGCGCTCCACCGAGCCGAGCGACGACGTCGAGAAGCTGCTCAGCGAGGCAGAGGACATCGGGTTCCCCATCTTCGTCAAGGCCGTGGCCGGCGGCGGCGGCCGCGGGATGCGCCGGGTGGACACCGCGGACAAGCTGCCCGAAGCCCTGCAGGCGGCCATGCGGGAGGCTGAGACAGCCTTCGGCGACGCGACCGTGTTCCTGGAGCAGGCAGTCCTGCGTCCCCGGCACATCGAAGTGCAGATCCTGGCCGATGCGGACGGCAACATCGTGCACCTGTTCGAACGGGACTGCTCCCTGCAGCGCCGCCACCAGAAGGTGGTGGAGATAGCGCCGGCGCCCAATCTGGATGAGAACATCCGCCAGGCCCTGTACCGGGACGCGGTGAAGTTCGCCAAGGCCCTGAACTACGTCAACGCGGGAACCGTGGAGTTCCTCGTGGACACTGTCGGTGAACGCGCCGGCCAGCACGTCTTTATCGAAATGAACCCCCGGGTCCAGGTGGAACACACCGTTACCGAGGAAATCACCGACGTCGACATCGTCCAGTCCCAGCTGCGGATCGCGGCAGGTGAGACGCTGGCCGATCTGGGCCTGCAGCAGGATGAACTGCAGGTCCGCGGCGCCGCCCTCCAGTGCCGCATTACCACCGAGGACCCGGCGAACGGGTTCCGGCCCGACGTCGGCCGGATCACCGCGTACCGTTCCGCCGGCGGCGCCGGGGTGAGGCTGGACGGCGGCACCGTCTATGCGGGCGCTGAAATCAGCCCGCACTTCGATTCGATGCTGGTCAAGCTGACCTGCCGGGGACGGACCTACCCCATAGCGGTCAACCGGGCCCGGAGGGCGCTGGCCGAGTTCAGGATCCGCGGCGTTGCCACCAACATTTCCTTCCTGCAGGCGGTCCTGGATGATCCGGACTTCGTTGCCGGGGACGTAGCGACGTCGTTTATCGAGGAACGCCCCGAACTGCTTAATGCCCGCGGCTCGGCGGATCGGGGTACGAAGCTGCTCAATTGGCTCGCCGATGTCACCGTGAATAAGCCCTACGGCGATCCCGTTGCGCATATCGACCCGGCGGAGAAGCTGCCCGCCGATCTCCCGGACGCCGCGCCGGGCTCCCGGCAGCGGTTGCTGGAACTCGGCCCTGAGGGTTTCGCCGCGGACCTGCGGCAGCGGACCGAACTGGCCGTCACCGACACCACTTTCCGCGACGCCCACCAGTCCCTGCTGGCCACCCGTGTGCGGACCAGGGACCTGACCGCGGCGGCACCGGCCGTAGCAGCCCTGACTCCGGAACTGCTGTCCGTGGAGGCCTGGGGCGGTGCCACGTACGACGTCGCCCTGCGCTTCCTGGGCGAGGACCCGTGGGAGCGGCTCGCCGCCCTGAGGCACCAGCTGCCGAACATCTGCATCCAGATGCTGCTTCGCGGACGGAACACGGTGGGCTACACGCCATACCCGACCGAAGTCACCGAAGCCTTCGTGGAGGAAGCCGCGGCTACCGGCGTCGACATTTTCCGCATCTTCGACGCGCTGAATGATGTGTCCCAGATGGAGCCTGCCATCCAGGCCGTCCGCAAGACCGGTACTGCCGTCGCCGAAGTAGCCCTCTGCTACACCGGCGACATGCTGAACCCTCATGAGGACCTCTACACGCTGGACTACTACCTGGACCTGGCACAGAAAATCGTGGACGCCGGCGCGCACATCCTGGCTATCAAGGACATGGCGGGCCTGCTGCGGCCGGCTGCAGCGGCCAAGCTGGTCGCCGCGCTGCGGGAACGTTTCGACCTGCCCGTCCACCTGCACACGCATGACACCGCCGGAGGCCAGCTGGCAACCCTGCTGGCCGCGGCCGAGGTGGGGGTGGACGCCGTGGACGTTGCCAGCGCGCCGCTGGCGGGCACCACCAGCCAGCCGTCCATGTCCTCGTTGGTCGCCGCGCTGACCAATACCGAACGGGATACCGGCATCAGCCTGGACGCCGTAGGCGCACTGGAACCGTATTGGGAGGCCGTGCGGCGTGTGTACGCGCCGTTCGAATCCGGGTTGGCGGGTCCCACCGGCCGCGTGTACCGCCACGAAATTCCTGGCGGCCAGCTTTCCAACCTGCGCCAGCAGGCGATTGCCCTGGGGCTGGGGGAGCGGTTCGAAGCCATTGAGGACATGTACACCGCCGCCGACCGGATCCTGGGCCGCCTGGTGAAGGTCACGCCGTCGTCGAAGGTGGTGGGGGACCTGGCCCTCCAGCTGGTCGGCTCCAACGTCTCCCCGGAGGACTTCGAGGAGAACCCGCAGAACTACGACATTCCGGATTCCGTGATCGGCTTCCTCAGCGGTGAACTCGGTGATCCGCCCGGAGGCTGGCCGGAGCCCTTCCGGACCAAGGCGCTGCAGGGCCGCAAGGTCAAGGCCCGCGACGTCGAACTGACCGAGGTGGACAAGGCCGGGCTGCACGCCGATTCGGCCACCCGGCAGGAAACCCTGAACCGGCTGCTCTTTGCCGGCCCGGCCAAGGAATTCGCGACCGTCCGTGAAACCTACGGCGACGTTTCAGTACTGGAGACCCGGGACTACCTGTACGGGCTGCGGCGCGGGGAAGAGCACGTCATCGAACTGGAAAAGGGCGTGCGGCTGATCGCAGCGCTGGACGCGGTGTCCGAGCCGGATGAAAAGGGCATGCGCACGGTCATGACCACCCTGAACGGGCAGATGCGGCCGGTCTCGGTCCGGGACCGCAGCATCGAAAGCACCACGAAATCGGCGGAACGGGCAGATCCGGCGGAAGCCGGCCAGGTTGCGGCACCGTTTGCCGGTGCGGTCACGGTCACGGTTAAGGAGGGTGCAGAGGTCGCAGCAGGAGAGACCGTCGCCACCATCGAGGCAATGAAGATGGAGGCCTCCATCACGGCACCGGTTGCCGGAACCGTGGAACGGGTCGCCATCTCCCGGGTGGAGCAGGTCCAGGGCGGGGATCTGCTGCTGGTCATCGCCCCGAAATAAGCACCGGCTTCCGGTGTGAAATGAACGTTGGACCGTGACTGCATAGACTGAAGAGCGTGACTCACTTCGATCTGGCCATCATTGGTTCCGGCTCCGGCAACTCGATCATCACCCCGGACTGGGACGGCAAAAAGGTAGCGATCATTGACGGAGGCACGTTCGGAGGAACGTGCCTCAACGTCGGGTGCATCCCGACGAAGATGTTCGTGTATCCCGCCCAGCTCGCGGCAGCAGCTGTGGACGGCGCGCGGCTGGGCGTGGACACGGTGTCTGCCGGGGTCCGGTGGCGGGACATCCGGGACCGGATCTTCACCCGCATCGACGCGATTTCCGACGGCGGGCGCCGCTACCGGGACGAGGAGCTGGACAACGTCACGCTGTTCAGTGAATACGTCCGCTTCGTCTCGCCGCACGCACTCGTCACGGCGTCGGGGCAGGAAATCACCGCCGATGAAATAGTGGTGGCCGCCGGATCCCGCCCGGTCCTGCCGGATGTGCCGGGGATGGACCTTCCCCAGGTGCATACCTCGGACACGGTGATGCGTATCGATGAGCTGCCGGCGCGCGTCCTGATCATCGGGGGCGGATATATCGCGGCGGAGTTCGGCTTCGTTTTCTCCGCCTTCGGGTCGGACGTCACCCTGGCCGTGCGGTCGGGGACACTGCTTCGGTCCCTGGACGAAACCGTGTCCGAGCGCTTCACCGCGGAAGCCGCCAAGCAGTGGAACGTGCAGTTCGAAACCACCGTGGACTCACTGGTGGAGAACGCCGACGGTTCCGTGCACGCCGTGCTCTCCGGCCCCGCCGGAGAAACGGCCCTGGACGTGGACCTGGTGCTGGTGGCGACCGGTCGAACCCCCAACACCGACCGGCTGGACGTCACAGCCGCCGGTTTTGACCTCACCGCGGACGGCCGGCTGGCCGTGGACGGCTACGGCAGGGTGCTGGCATCCGGCGCTCCGGTGGAGGGGATCTGGGCGCTGGGCGACATCAGCAGCCCCTACCAGCTCAAGCACGTGGCCAACCATGAGGCGCGGGTGGTGGCGCACAACCTGGTGCACCCCGGGGACCTCCGCGCCATGGACCACCGCTTCGTGCCCGCGGCCGTCTTCAGCAGCCCGCAGATTGCAAGCGTCGGGATGACCGAGGACCAGGCCATCGCCGATACGGAAGCCCGCGGCGTCGAACTCGCCCTGGCCGTGCAGGAATACGGGTCGACGGCGTACGGCTGGGCAATGGAGGATTCCACCGGATTCGTGAAACTGCTGGCGGAAAAGGAAAGCGGCCGGCTGCTCGGCGCCCACATCATGGGACATGAGGCGTCCATGCTGATCCAGCCCTTGGTGCAGGCGATGGAGTTCGGCTTGGATGCCGCCACCATGGCCCGCGGGCAGTACTGGATCCACCCGGCACTGACGGAAGTGGTCGAAAACGCGCTGCTTTCGCTGAAGACAAAGGAAACGCCGGGCAGGAACCGGCTCTAGGGGAGTCGGTTCCTGCCCGGCGCGCGGATAAATCAGACCCGCTGCCCGCTGTAGATGTCGTCGATGACGTCGGAGAAGTCCCGGATCACCTGGGCGCGCTTGATCTTCAGTGACGGTGTCAGGTGGCCGCTGGTCTCGGTGAAGTCGGTCGGAACCACGCGGAACTGCTTGATCGCCTCGGCGGAGGACACCTTCTTGTTGGCGCGGTCCACCAGGGCCTGGAGTTCCTTCTGCAGCTCATCGGTCTTGGCCACTTCGGTCACCGTCATGGTGGCCGGCAGCTTGTGCCGCCCCAGCCAGCCGGGAAGTGCCTCTTCGTCGAGGGTGATGAGGGCCGATATGAACGGCTTGGCGTCCCCGACCACCACGCACTGGGACACGATCGAATCGGCGCGGATGGAATCCTCCAGCTGGGAGGGAACCACGTTCTTGCCGCCGGCGGTGATGATGATTTCCTTCTTTCGGCCGGTGATCTTCAGGAAGCCGTCCGAGTCGAGTTCGCCGATGTCACCGGTATGGAACCAGCCGTCGGTGAACGTGTCCGCCATCAGTTCCGGGCGGTTGTAGTAGCCCTTCATCACGCTGATGCCCTTGGCCAGGATCTCGCCGTCGTCGGCGATCTTGACGCTGTTCCCGGGAAGGGGAGCGCCCACGGTGCCCAGCTTGACGAGCTGCGGGGTGTTGGTGGTGAGCGGAGCCGTGGTTTCGGTCAAACCGTAGCCTTCCAGCACCAGCAGTCCGATGCCGTGGAAGAAGTGCCCCAGCCGTTCGCCCAGCGGAGCCCCGCCGGAGACGGCGTACTTCACGTTGCCGCCCATGGCCTCACGGATCTTGCCGTAGAGCAGGCGGTCGAAGAGGGCATGCTTCAGGGTGAGGCTCAGTGGAACCTTGCCCTCCTGCTTCGCCTTCGACCAGGCTACGGCGGTCGCGACGCCGGCGTGGAAGATCTTGCCCTTTCCGCCGTCTTCGGCCTTCAGCATGGAGGCATTGAAGACCTTCTCGAGGACGCGGGGAACCACCAGGATGAAGCTGGGCTTGAAGCTCTGCAGGTCGGGCAGCAGGTTCTTTACATCGGGGGTGTGTGCCACGGTGGCGCCTGTGGCCACGCACAACACGGAAATGAAACGGGCGAGGACGTGTGCCAGGGGCAGGAACATGATTGTCTGCGAGCCCTCGGTGGCAACCTCGGGCTCGGCCAGCTCGGAGTTCCGGGACACATCGACGAAGTTGGCGTGCGTGAGTTCGCAGCCCTTCGGCTTGCCCGTGGTTCCGGACGTATAAATAATCGTCGCCAGGTCGGTCATCTGTGCGGTGGAGCGGCGCTTCTCGAGATCTTCATCACTCACCGACGCGCCGTCGGCGCGCAGGGTGTCGAGTCCGCCGCCGTCGATCTGCCACACGTTGGCGACCATGGAAAGGTCTTCGTCCGCTGCAGCCGTGCGGACAATGTTCTCGTGCCGGGCAGCTTCAACCACAATGCCGACGGCGCCGGAATCGCTCAGGATCCAGGCGACCTGCGAAGGGGAGGAGGTCTCATAGACGGGAACCGATACCGCCCCGGCGAACCAGAGTGCAAAGTCCACCAGGGTCCACTCGTACCTGGTCCGCGACATGATGGCTACGCGGTCGCCTGCCTTGATACCACTGGCCATAAAGCCCTTTGCCAGTGCCTGGACGTCCTTGGTGAACTCCGTGGCACTGATCCGCTGCCATTCGCCCTGGCCGTTCCGGACGGCAAAGAGAGCGGGGTTGCTTGGCTTGGCTGCCTGATCGAGCAGCATGTTGGTGATGTTCGTCTGCGGCGGGGACTCCGCTAGGACGGGAACGCTGAATTCTCGCACGATAGCTCCTTTGATATCCGTTACGCCCGTAGGCACTGTTCAGCCTATAACGTAGATCACATTTTCTTACCCGTCGGTAACCTTGCAGATTCATAACGAACGCGTCGCCGCTCTTGCTGTTTCCCTAGAATAGGTTTCTGATGCGTCCAGTTACCCCAGCACCCGTTCCCCGTCCCCTTTCCACCCCGCTCCAGCGCAGGCTTGCTGCTACGGAACCCTTCCGGCCACGCAGGCCCATGCGCCTGCCGAACCGGATGCGGCGGCGAGGCCTGGCCATCGGGATCGATATCGGCGGGACCAAAGTGGCGGCGGGGCTCGTGGACGGCGACGGACGCGTGCTGAAGCAGGCCCGCCGGTCGACGCCGGGGCAGGATCCCCGGGAAGTCGAAGCGGTCATCGTGGACCTGGTCCGGGAACTCTCGGCCGAGCACCACGTGTGGTCCGTTGGAATCGGTGCGGCCGGGTGGATGGACCTCGCCGGCGGCACCGTGTTGTTCAGCCCGCACCTGGCCTGGCGCAATGAGCCCCTCCGCGAGAACCTTGAGCGGCTGCTGCGCAGACGCGTCTTCCTCGTCAATGATGCCGACGGCGCCGCCTGGGCGGAATACCGGTTCGGCGCCGGTGCGGGGGAGAGCAGGATGGTCTGCGTCACCCTCGGAACCGGAATCGGCGGGGCGATGGTGCTCGACGGCCGGCTTGAGCGCGGCCGGTACGGCGTGGCGGGGGAGTTCGGGCACCAGATCATCATGCCCGGCGGGCACCGCTGCGAATGCGGCAACCGCGGGTGCTGGGAGCAGTACGCCTCGGGTAACGCCCTGGGCCGGGAGGCCCGGGAACTGGCCGCAGCCAACTCCCCGGTAGCCCAGGAGCTGCTCCGGGCCGTGGACGGCAACGCGGATCAGGTGACCGGCGCCGTCGTCACCCGCCTGGCCCTCGAAGGCGACCCGGCCTCCATTGAACTCCTTGACGAAGTGGGGCAGTGGCTCGGATTGGGACTGGCGAACCTGGCCGCTGCCCTGGATCCTGGCATGTTCGTCATCGGCGGCGGGCTGAGCGATGCCGGTGACCTGCTGCTTGGTCCGGCGCGGCGGTCCTTTGCCCGGAACCTTACCGGGCGGGGTTTCCGCCCCGCCGCCAAGATGGAGCGGGCGGCCCTGGGTCCGGCCGCGGGGATGATCGGAGCCGCGGACCTGTCTCGGATCGCTGCACGCCGCTGAGCCGGGGCGGCCCCGGGGGAGGAAGCCGGGCCTAGACGGCCGCTCCGTCGTCATCCTCATCGCGGTGCTGGGGTAGCCGGAAAAGCAGATAGGCCGCGGATCCCGCAAACACGGCGACAGTGCCGAGGATGACGGGCAGCGGCGCGGTGCGCCAGAACATGGCGAACACCAGGAGCAGGAGCGGTCCGGCCAGCGTGCCCAGCCAGCTGAGCACTACCAGCGGTTCCCCGGTGCCAAGCGGCGGCGGTTCGGGCGGCACAAACCCGCCGTCGTCCTCATCCTCGGCGGTATAGTCCCGAGGCCCCGCTGATGCCAGCGGCTGGTTCTCGAAGATGGCGCGGGTCCGTTCCGCCGGGGTCGGTGCCGCCGGACCGCCGGGCGGTGTTGCTTCTCCCGGTTCTCCGCTGCCGCGCGGGGCATCGGCATCCGGGGTGCCGGCGGACCGGTCCGGTTCCGGACGTACCGGATCGCTGGCGTCCATATGCTCCAGGCGGGCCACCAGGTCCAGCCAGACTTCCTCGTCGGTGGACTCGTTATGTTCCGGCTCGCGTTCGCTCATGCCCGCACCCCGGAACTGACACGGTGGATGAACTCGGAAGAGCGGTCGAAGATCAGCGGCGCATCATGGTCCATGGTGGCAACGTGGTAGCTGTTCTCAAGCGGCACCACCTCAAGCTCTGCATTAAGGAGCCGTCGGCGGAGCAGTTCCATGCTGGATTCCGGCACCACGGCGTCCACCCGTGAACGGAACGCCAGCACGGGAGCCGTCACGTCGGGCAGGGCGGCGGCAGTATTCCGGAAGAGCCTGCCAAGTTGCTGCACGGCGCCCACCGGCGTCCGCGGATACGCACCCTCATCCTGTCCCGAGAGCCGGATGTCGTTGCCAATGGCGGGAACCGATTTTAGGAAGTACTTCAGCACGCCGGAATAGCGCGCCCGGGGGTCGGCGAACGTCAGACCGGGGTTAACGACGACGACGCCGGCCACCTGCTGCCGGGCCGCCAGCCGCAGCGCCAACGTGCCGCCCATGGAAAGGCCTGCCGATACAACACAGTCCGTCCGCTCCCGCAGGTCCAGATAGGCGCTCTCGTAGTCCTCGTACCAGCGCTGCCACGGTGTCTGGGCCAATTCCTGCCAGCTGGTGCCGTGGCCGGGCAACAGCGGAAGGCTCACGGCGTAGCCGCGGCCCGCCAGATGGCGCGCCCAAGCCGCAAGGCTCACCGGGGATCCGGTGAATCCGTGGCTGAGAAGCACGCCTACGCCCGCGTTGGGTCCGTGCCCCTCGGAGTGGAAGGCATCAGCGCCGGGGAGGGAAGTCATGTGTCTATGGTTGCATTAGAGGGGCCTTTTTGGACCCTGCAGGGGGGAAACTCCCGGGAACCCCGGCACGCGCCAAATTCACCAGCGGGGATAAGCGCGCATACAGTAGAGTCTGGGGAACCAAACGGGTCCCCCGTTATTGTCTTGTCCGGACAGGAGATCAAGCCGCGTGTTCTATTGGGTGATGAAGACTATATTCATCGGGCCGGTGGTAAATCTTCTCTTCAGGCCTTGGGTCAAGGGAATGGATAACATCCCCGAATCCGGGCCTGCCGTCCTGGTGAGCAATCACCTTTCGTTTTCCGACTCGATCTTCCTTCCGCTGGCCGTACCCCGGCCGGTGAGCTTCCTCGCGAAGAGCGATTACTTCAACGGCAAAGGCATCAAGGGCAAGCTCACCGCAACCTTCTTCCGGCTCGCGAACCAGCTGCCGATGGACCGCTCGGGCGGAGCAGCGTCCGCTTCCTCCCTCAAGGCAGGCGTCGATGTCCTGGAAAACGGCGGCCTGCTGGGTATTTACCCGGAAGGTACCCGCAGCCCGGACGGGCGGCTGTACCGCGGCAAGACCGGTGTAGCCAAGCTGGTGCTCTCTACCGGCGTTCCCGTCATCCCCGTTGCGATGATCGGAACCGACAAGGTCCAGCCCATCGGCCGGCGGATTCCCAATATCCGCCGGATCGGCATCATCGTCGGCGAACCGCTGGACTTCTCGCGGTACGCCGGGCTGGAGAACGACCGCTTTATCCAGCGCTCCGTGACCGACGAGATCATGTATGAACTCATGCGCCTTTCCGGCCAGGAATACGTGGATGTATACGCCAGCACCGTCAAGGAAAAGATGGCCGCTAAGAAGGGCGTCAAGGCCGCACAGGCACGCAGCGCGGCTGTCCGCCTTTCCAACGGATCCGATTCCGGTGCAGTGCCCCCGGCCGGCGGTTCGGAACTGCCTGCCGAAGCGGGCGGCAAACTGCCCGGCGCCGTGACCGTCATCGGTTCGAGCGCGGCGAAGGGGATCCGAAAATCCTCGAAGCCGGCTGCAGCCGAAGCGGGCGACGCCGCGGGCGAAGCCGGAAACAAACGGCGCCCGAAGTTCCGTGGCCGGATGCCCGGGGCCAATGGTGCCCGCGCTGCCCGGACGGATGCCGACGAACGCAGCGGCGTCGAAACCGGCGGTGCCCGCCCGGCCGCTGACCGCGACGCAGACCCGCGCTCCCACACCGCCTAGCTTCCCCTCGGGGGATGGCGGGACCGTGCATGTGTTGCGGGCTCCGGCAGCATTTGTGACGGCGTTGTTCGCTCCAGCCGGGCAACTAGTAGGATTTAAGCCGTGACTGACACCCCCGTACACCGCGAGTCCATTCCGACCATGCTCTCGGGCGCGGCGGCCACTTCCGCGACCCACCCCGAGTTGGACAACTGGCGTTCCCTGCCGATCTCCCAGCAGCCGACGTGGCGGGACGATCCGGGGTATGACGCGGCCATTGCCGAGCTCTCGATGGTGCCTCCGCTGGTTTTCGCCGGCGAAGTGGATGTCCTCCGCAGCCGACTGGCCGAGGCCGCCCAGGGCCGTGCCTTCCTCCTGCAGGGCGGCGACTGCGCCGAGACCTTCGAAGCGGCCACCGCGGACAAGATCAGCGCCCGTGTCCGGACGCTGCTGCAGATGGCTGTGGTCCTGACCTACGGCGCGTCCGTTCCCGTGATCAAGATGGGCCGGATGGCCGGCCAGTTTGCCAAGCCGCGCTCCTCCAACGAGGAAACCCGTGACGGCGTGACGTTGCCCGCCTACCGCGGCGACATGGTCAACGGCTATGACTTCACGCCCGAATCACGCCGGCACAACCCGGCGCGGATGGTGCGCGCGTACCATACGTCCGCATCCACGCTGAACCTGATCCGCGCCTTCACGCAGGGCGGTTTCGCCGATCTCCGGCTGGTGCACCACTGGAACAAGGGTTTTACGTCCAATCCGGCGCACTCCCGCTATGAATCCCTGGCCCGGGAAATCGACCGCGCCGTACGTTTCATGGATGCCTGCGGCGCGGACTTCGAAGCCCTGAAGCGAGTCGAGTTCTTCGCCAGCCACGAGGCGCTGCTCCTGGACTACGAACGGGCCCTGACCCGGGTGGACTCCCGGACCGGCCAGCCGTACGACACCTCCGGACACTTCCTGTGGATCGGAGAGCGCACCCGTGACCTCGATTCCGCGCATGTGGACTTCCTGTCCCGGGTACGCAATCCCATTGGCGTGAAGCTCGGCCCGAAAACGAGCGCCGAAGACGCCTTGGCCCTGATCGACAAGCTGGATCCGAACCGGGAACCCGGGCGGCTGACGTTCATCACCCGGATGGGTGCCCGTAACATCCGCGAGAAGCTTCCCGCACTGGTGGAGAAGGTGACCGCCTCGGGCGCCCAGGTTCTCTGGGTAACCGACCCCATGCACGGCAACACCGTCACCTCGCCCAACGGCTACAAGACCCGCAACTTCGACGATGTGATGGACGAGGTGCGCGGCTTCTTCGAAGTGCACGATTCCCTGGGGACCTTCCCCGGCGGCCTGCACGTGGAAATGACGGGCGACGACGTCGCGGAGTGCCTGGGCGGTGCGGACCCCATTGACCAGGAGGCGTTCGTGGAGGGCTACGAATCCGTCTGCGACCCCCGGTTGAACCATATGCAGTCCCTGGAGATGGCCTTCCTGGTTGCAGGTGCCCTTTCCCGCAGGAGCTGACAGGCGTAGGGCCGCCCCGGGGCTACACCACCTTCAGGATGACGGTGGAGCCCTCGGGTGCGGTACCTGCGCCCGGTTCCTGGTCCCGGACCAGGCCCAGCAATCCGCCCAGGAGGTTCTCCACCTCGACCGTGAACCCGCGGCTTTCCAGATCCGCCCGCGCGGTCTCGGCGCGCTGGCCCACATAGTTCGGAACCTCAACCATCCGCGGACCGAGGGAGATGGTCAGCGTGACGGTGGAGCCCCGCTCGAGCAGCCCGGATGCCGGCGTCTGGGCGACAACCGCGCCCGCCGGGACGGAAGGACTGTTCACTTTTTCCGGAGCCACGGCAGCCGTGAGTCCGGCGTCTTCAATGGCTTTCACCGCAGCGTCCTCGCCGAGCCCGGCGACTGCGGGGACCTCAACGGGCGCCGGTCCCTTTGACACCGTGACGTCCACCGGCGCCCCCAGCCGCAGCAGGGTGTCCGGCAACGGCTGCTGGCTGATGATGCTGCCCGCTTCGATGCTTTCGCTGTACTCCTCCGTGACTGCGCCGAGCGTGAGCTCGTCCGCCTCAAGGTCTGCCCGGGCGGCTTCCAGCGTGCGCTGGACTACATTGGGCACGGAAAACAGCTGCGGTCCCTTGGAGACGAGCAGCGTCACCGGCTGGAAGCGGCGGATTTCCCGGGCCGCGCCGGGATCGGTGCCGACAGCGAGCCCTGCGGCAACCACTTCGTCGAACACCTCATCGGTGGTGTAGTCCAGGCCTGCCTCGCCCAGCTGTGTGCCGGCTTCCTCGACGGAAGCATTGCTCACGTCCGGTACGGAGACCAGGGCGCCGGGTCCGGCACCGAAGAACCATCCGGCAAAGGCAACTGCTGCGAGCAGCACCGTCAGCACCACGGCCAGCAGGATGCCCCGGCGGCGCGGCTTTCCGCTGCGAAGGGATAACTGCGGGCGGTGCGCTTCACGGTCGTTCTGCCGCAGCCGGTCGCGTTCATCCCGCTGGGCCAGGCGCCGGCGCGGGTTCGTACCAGGCCCGGCTTCGTCGTCTGCGTCTGCGTCATAGTCGTCGTCCGGGCCGTCAGCGTCGTACCCGTCCGCGTGGTCCGCACCATCGTCCGCTGCACCGCGGCTGCCGGCAGGAAATACCGTGGTGGCGTTGTCGTTTCGGTGGATGACCTCGGTGTGGTTCCCGCGGGGATCGCCGGGGCCTAATGCGGAAGTGTCGATGACGCTCGTGGCGGCACCGGCGGCAGTGAGGACCTCCGTGGCGCCGGACAACGCTTCGGTGGGCGTGCCGGCGTCGGACGGTCGGCTGCCCGGGCCGGGAGCGCACCGGAAGTCAAGCTCCGCGTCGCTGAGGGAGGTCCGGATGTGCCGCAGTTCGCCCAGCAGGGCGCGGCCGTTGACCGGGCGTTCCTCGGGGTCCTTGGCGGTGCACCAGCGGACAAGCTCGTCCAGGTCCTCAGCCAGTCCCGGGCACAGGTCCGAAGGGGCGGGAACGGAGGAGTGGACATGCGCAAAGGCCACCTGGATGGGTGAATCTCCCGTGAAGGGCTGCCTGCCCGTGAGCATTTCATAAAGCATGATGCCGGCTGAATAGACGTCGCTGCGTTCGTCGGCACCGCCCGCAGTAACCAGTTCGGGTGCCAGGTAGGCGACGGTGCCCACCAGTGTGCCGGTGTTGGTGCTGGTGGACACGGCACGGGCCAGCCCGAAGTCAGCGATCTTGATCCTGCCGTTGTCCGCGAGGAGCACGTTCTCCGGCTTGACGTCGCGGTGGACCAGGCCGGCGTCGTGCGCAGCAGCCAGCCCTTCAACCACCGCATCCATCAGTGCCAGCGCCAGGCGCGGCGAGAGGGGACCGCGCTCGTCCAGCAGCCCGCGCAGCGTCCGGCCGGGCACATACTCCATCACGAGGTACGCCAGGC
The DNA here is from genome assembly GCF_024385485.1 of Arthrobacter sp. zg-Y1116. Classification (NCBI taxonomy): domain Bacteria; kingdom Bacillati; phylum Actinomycetota; class Actinomycetes; order Micrococcales; family Micrococcaceae; genus Arthrobacter; species Arthrobacter sp. zg-Y1116. Next base: position 59,830 of record NZ_JANFLR010000002.1, read on the forward strand.
TGTCGGTGATCCCCTGGTCCAGGACGCCCACCACGTGGGGGTGGGAAAGCCGCGCAGCCGATTTGGCTTCGCTTTCGAAACGCCGAAGGAAGCCGCGGTCCGCGGCAAGGTGCGGGTACAGCACCTTGAGGGCCACATCGCGGTCCAGACGGCGGTCGGTAGCCAGGTAAACACTGGACATTCCGCCGCGCGCCACCAGGGACCTGACGAAGTAACGGTCGTCGACCAGCGTCTCAACGAGGGAGTCTTTCACGGGCTCATGCACCCTTCGATCCTAATGGCGGTACGCGGAAGGGTCCGGATCGACACCCGATCCGGACCCTTTCGATGCACTCCTGGATTGCCTTACTGGAAGGACGCCCGGTGGGCAAGCACGGAACTGACATAGTTGCGGGTGTCCGCGAACATGCCGTGGGTGGTCACCGAGTACTGGCCCTGGTAGTAGGACGCGATTGCGGTTTCCAGGCTGTCGCTGCTGCGGATCAAAGCGCTGATGATCGCGACGCCGGCCGTGGCATTGTCGTACGGATCCAGCAGGTTCAGCTGCCGTCCTACCAGCTGCGAAGCCCATTCCCCGGAGGAAGGAATGACCTGCATGGTGCCGATGGCATTGGCCGGGGAGACGGCGCGCTGGTCGAAGCCGGATTCCTGGAAGGCGAATGCCTGGGCCAGGGCCGGGTCGACACCCATCTGCGCTGCCGTGTCGGCCACGATCTGCTGCATCTGCGCACGGTCCGGAACGGGCAGCGAGTTGAGGGTCTGCTTGTTCAGGTTGGCGCCGGCGACAGTGTGCTCGGGGTAGGTGTAGTGCAGGAAGGTATTGGGAACCAGATCCGTGGGTGCGGCTGCCACGGGCGCGGAGGCGGTGACACTGACGGTGCTGCCGTCGACGGTGATCTTCTGGCCCGGCCGGATTACCGAGGTCTGCGACAGGCCGTTTGCGGCCATGATGCCGGAGAGGCTGACGCCGTGCTTGGCGGCGATTGCGCTGAGGGTATCCCCGGCGGCAACCGTGTACGAGCTGCCGGTGCCGGAGGCCGGCTGGACACCGGAAGGAGCCGTGGGAGCGGCCGGCGCCTGGCCGTCGATGCGGATCGACTGGCCCGGGTAGATGACGGAGGTGAGGGTCAGGCTGTTCGCGGCGAGGATGCTGGAGAGGCTGACGCCGTGCTTTCCGGCAATGGCGCTCAAAGTATCCCCGGAGACCACCGTGTAGGTGCCTTCGCCGGCAGCGGAAGCGGCAGCGGGGGCAGCGGATGCGGCTGCCCCGCCAAGGCGGAGATCGTCACCTGCAAAGATCAGCGAGGACGCCTGCAGGTTGTTCACGCGCAGCAGTTCCGTTACGGACAGTCCGTACTGTGCGGCAATTGAACTGACCGTGTCGCCGGAAACGATCCGGTGCGTGGCAGGAACAGCCGACTCCGCCTGCAGCGTCGCGGGAACCTGGGTGGCCAGCTGCGAGGCGGTAACTCCGGTGGCAGCCCCGGTGTTCAGGTTCTTGATGGCCTGCAGGGGGAGCTGGGGAAACAGGGTGTTCTGGGGTGCGGCGGGGGCAGCGGCGGCCGGCTCGGCAAGAGCCAGGGCGGACATCATCACTGCAGGAATGGCGGCGGTCGTCACGGCAACACTCAGTTTGCGCGGTATTCCTGTAGCAACGGGACGCGCCTCTGGCGTTCCCGTGGTGGACTGAGCGTTCATATGGTGATGTTTCCTCATCTGTGTTGGCCGCGGCCTTTACCGCAAATCCTTGGATTAAAAACAAGTAATGGAACGGGTGTTACCACTGTTCTTTATGTGACTAGTGGTGTGCTAGTTACGCATGGGATTACAGGTACTAATGTGAATTTACACTAACCAGAGACCGGCACAATACCCGAGTAGTGCTTTTTGTGTTTCAGTTCTGCCGTCAAACGGCAAACTGGCCCGGGCGGCCCCGGACGTGGCACCCTTGAAGGGTGAATGAACTCGAGGAACTTGTTTCCGACTGGCTGACCCTGCCCGATGTGGCTGAACAACTCGATCTCCCTATTAACAAGGTGCATAGCCTGCTGGAGGAGCGCGCCCTGCTGGCTGTGCGCCTCGGCGACCGGAAGATCCGCAGCATCCCGGCTGCCTTTATCGCTGACGGCGCCGTGCTGGAGAGCCTGAAGGGCACCATTTCGGTGCTCAATGACGCAGGCTTCCACGACGACGAAATGATCCGCTGGCTCTTCACGGCCGACGACACGCTGCCCGGCCGTCCCGTGGACGCGCTCCGCGAAGGGCGCAAGACGGAGATCCGCCGCCGTGCACAGGCGCTGGGCTGGTAGCAACGCCTCACGCAGCACCTGAATTACGCAGCACCTGAATAAGGAGCTGCCAGTCTCCGGACTGGCAGCTCCTTATTAGTTTGGAATCTTTCTATTGCCTGTGCCGCTCCCTAGGAGCTGCGCCGAACGGCTGCGTGGGCCAACGCGTCCAGGGCGGCCCGGGGGATGCCGTCGAGGGGGAGCGCGGCTAATGCGGAAAACGCCGTTTCGGTATGCCTGGAGATGAGTTCCTCCGTCGCGGCCAGCGCCCCGGTGTCGAGGATGATTCCGCGCAGCCGGGCCACGCCGTCGTCGTCCAGCCCCGGATCCCCGAGCCGGGCCGTGATCTCTTTCCGGGCGCTCTCGCTCCCGCTGGACAGGGCGTAGGCAATCAGGACCGTGCGTTTACCCTCACGCAGGTCGTCTCCCGCCGGCTTGCCGGTGGTCCGGGGATCTCCGAACACACCCAGTACGTCGTCCCGCAGCTGGAACGCTTCCCCCAGGGGCAGGGAGAAGCGGGAATAGCCCGCCAGGATCTCTGCGCCGGCACCGGCCAGGGCACCGCCCAGGGTCAGGGGATGCTCGGTGGTGTACTTCGCTGCCTTGTAGCGCAGGATATTCAACGCCCGGACGACGGCGTGCTCGGGGTCGTAGTCCGGACCGACAACCTCTTCGAGGATGTCAAGGTACTGCCCGGCCATGACCTCTGTGCGCATGCGGTTGAAGATGCGCCGCGCTTCGGTGCCGTGCGCCGCGCGCGGACCCACGGCGGAAAACATTTCCTCGCTGAGGGACAGGCAAAGGTCACCGGCAAGGATTCCGGCCGATGAACCGAAATGGAATCCGTCCAGGTGCCAGTTGGCGTCCGCATGCGCCATCGAGAAGGTGCGGTGTACGCTTGGCCCGCCCCGGCGGGTGTCGGACCGGTCAATGATGTCGTCGTGGATCAGTGCCGCACTCTGGAACAGTTCCAGTGCGACGCCGGCCCGGACGGCTTCCGGATGCAGGGGAGTTCCTCCGGCGCCGCGCCATCCCCAGTAAGCAAGGAGGGCCCGCAGGCGCTTCCCTCCGCGGGCAAGGTTGTGAACGGCGTCCAAAAGGGGAAGCGCCTCGCGGGAGACCTCGGCGAGCACCGAGTGCTGGACTGCCAGGAAATCCTCGAGTTCCGTGCCCAACAGGTCTCGGTATGCGGCCTGCTCCTCCTGCGCGGATTCGGCCGGGGTGGGAGACACTGTTATTTCACCGTTTCTGCGAGGACCGTGGCGCCGACAGTCACCGTCGCCGGGCCGCCCTCCTTGGTAATCGCCGTGATGTTGACCGTCTCGGGTTCACTGGCGCCGGTGCGCACGTAGTCGCGCGAGGACGGGGAACCGGTGGCCGCTTCGGCTGCAGTGAAACCCTGGGCAACCAGCTTGGCATCGTAAAAGGCGAGGATCTCGGCTGCGGGAGCATCCGAGGACTCCACTAATACGGCGGTGAGCGTGCCGTTCGCCCGGTCCACGCTGCTCGAAAGAAGCTCTGCGCCCTCCATCACCGGGATGAGGTCGGACGGGAATCCGTCCGCGAGGGCAACGGGAGACTCCGTAGGCGTCGGGGTGGGGGATTCGGACTGCGTAGCGGACGGGGAATCCCCGTCCTCCGCGGTGCCGGTGGAGCATCCGGCTGCCGCCAGGATCAGGGCCGCGGCAGAGAGCAGCGTGAGCGTCTTTTTCATCGGGTTCCGCTTCGGTGGGGGTCAGGGTCCTGCCACCCAGTCTAGGCGAACCGAAAACCGCTCCAGGGAAGGTGGTTAGGGTGCCGAAAAGAAGCGATGAAGCAGGAAAGGCAGGAATGGGGGCGCGGCTGGCTACGATGATGGAGTGAGCAATGGTCCCGACGCCGGCAGCGGCAACCGCGACTGCACCATAATGCACGTGGACATGGACGCTTTTTATGTTTCCGTAGAGCTGCTCAAACGGCCCGACCTGGTTGGCAGGCCGGTCATCGTAGGCGGCCTCGGGGGACGGTCCGTCGTCCTGTCCGCATCCTATGAGGCGAGGCGTTACGGTGTCCGTTCTGCCATGCCGATGGCCGTTGCCCGCCGGCAGTGCCCGCAGGCAGTGGTCCTGGAGCCGCACCAGGAGGTCTACCGGACCTTCTCCGGGCAGCTGATGCAGATCTTCGAATCCATTACTCCGCTGGTGGAACAGCTCAGCGTCGACGAGGCCTTCCTTGATATCGCAGGAGCCATGCGCAGGCTCGGGCCGCCCCGCGCCATCGGAGAGCACATCCGCGAGCGTGTTGCCGCCGAACTGGGCATGACCGCCAGTGTGGGCATTGCCGCCACCAAGTTCGTGGCCAAGATCGCTTCCACCCGATGCAAACCCAACGGCCTGCTGCTGGTGCCCAAGGAGCAGACAGTGGACTTCCTCCACACTCTGGACGTTTCTGCGTTGTGGGGAGTAGGAGCCAAGACCCGCGAGGTGCTGGCCCGCGTCGGCATTGCCACGGTGGCGGATGTGGCCAATACCCCGCCGACTGTGCTCCGCCGGCTGCTCGGGGCCGTGGGGGACCACGTGTATGAACTGTCCTGGGGGCGGGATGGCCGGGCTGTAACACCCGTCCGGCGCGAAAAGAGCATCGGCGCCGAGGAAACCTTCGCGTCAGACGTCAGCGACGACGAGGTCCTGCACACGGAGCTGCTTCGGCTCGCGCACCGCAGTGCTGTCCGCCTGCGGGCCGCCGGACTCCAGTGCAGGTCGGTTTCCCTGAAGGTGCGTTATGCGGACTTCACGACGCTGACCCGTACCCGCACCCTTCCCGAGCCGGTGGGCAGCGCCCAGATGATCTACGAGACGGCCAAGGGGCTGCTGACCGCCCTGGGGCCGCGGCCGCAAAGTGTCCGGCTGATCGGGCTGAGGGCTGAACAGCTTGAATCCGCCGAAGGTGCTGCCATGCAGCTGACCCTGGACGGACGAGAGGACAGCTGGCGTTCGGCAGAGGATGCGCTTGATCGGATCAACCGGCGCTTCGGGGAACTGGGCGTTGTTCCTGCCCGGCTCATCGCCCCGTCTCCCCGGAAGCCACCGCCGGAGCCGGACCGGTTCCCGGACTGAATGTCCCCCGGCGCTCCGCCCGGTGCCGGACAGGCTGTGCGTTGGGGCTGGTTCCCTGCCCGGTGGAATACGTGGACCGGCCGCTTTCGTGCGGACCGGTTGCCACCTATCCTTGGACTAAGTGCAAAGCAGCAGCGAGCCTGCGCGGGAACATCCGGCGCCACACGTTCGTTGGTTGGTTTACAGGGGCAGGACCGGACGGCAAGGAGGCAGCAATGGCACTGTCGGAACACGAGCAGCGCTTGCTGGATCAACTGGAGCAGCAATTACACGCCGAAGATCCAAAATTCGCGAACTCAATGGCGACGTCCGCGGGCCGTGGGATCTCGACCAGGCGTATCGTCCTCGGTGCCTTGCTGGCCGTGGTGGGCTTGGGGGTGCTGCTTCTGGGAATTACGGAAGCGGGCATCCTGGTCGGTGTACTGGGGTTCCTCATCATGGGTGCGGGCGTGTACTACGCAACCACCCGGGGACGGAAGAACGCGCCGGCGGCAACGGACGGGCGCAAGGAGCGCGAGTCCAGTACGCAGCGTGGATTCATGAATAACCTGGAAAGCAAGTGGGACGAACGCAAACGCGACCAGCCGTAGGAACACCCGCTCCGCGCCGCAGGCCCCGGACCCCGTGACAGTCCGGTACCGAAGGATGGCAGGCAGGTAGGAAGCGCAAAAAGGATCCGTTTCGGCGGGTCCTTTTTTGTGCCCTTTTTCCTGTTCGGGACGCGTTTCCGGAGCTGATGTCGGTCACTTAAACCCCTCCACTGCACTCCACCCGCGAGAATCCGCATCAACATGCGGATTTTGGATGCGACGCGCCCGGAATACAACGTGCGAAGGCGTTGACTGTGGAGGGAAGTGGAGTAAAGTGGGGGACATAAGAGGGTAGGGGCGGTACTCAAGGGGTTTACCCCCAATCGGACAGGGCGGTGCGGGATGTTCCTAGGAACACATTCGCCGCGTCTGGACGAGAAGGGGAGGCTGATCCTGCCGGCCAAGTTCCGCGAGGAACTGGCCGACGGCCTTGTCCTGACCAGGGGTCAGGAGCGCTGCATCTACGTCTTCAGCCAGAAGGAATTCGAACGGGTCCACGACCAAATGCGGGAAGCTCCACTTTCCTCCCGCCAGGCGCGTGACTACATTCGGGTCTTTCTCTCAGGAGCCTCTGACGAAGTTCCAGACAAGCAGGGCCGGGTAACCATCCCGCCGGCGCTGAGGTCGTACGCGGGACTTGGACGCGAACTGGTCGTCATCGGCGCCGGTACGCGGGCCGAGATCTGGGATGCAACCGCTTGGCAGAACTATCTGGCAGAACAGGAAACCGCGTTCTCGGAAACAGACGAAGACGCGATTCCAGGGATTTTCTAGCAGTACCACCCGCTACAGGGACAACCCGGGCCGGGTCTTGAATGAGATCTCCCGCCGCCCCACCGCAAGGCCGTCTGGCTTCCCTTCCCCGGAGCCAGAAGGTGCAAAGCGGTGAGGCGCGGATGGGGGTCTGGTTTAAGAACCGGCCGCAGGGCAAACAACACGACGAATGGAAGGAAGCCTCAGATGAGCGAAGAGCGCCCCACCGAGGAACGGCATGTTCCGGTGCTGCGCGACCGCTGCATCAACCTCCTGGCTCCTTCCATCGAAAGCGCCGTAGCAGACCACGGCCGTGCCGTTGTAGTAGATGCCACCCTGGGAATGGGCGGGCACACCGAAGCCATGCTGCAGCGGTTCCCCCAGCTGCACGTGATCGGTATCGACCGGGACCGGCAGGCACTGGCCCTGGCCGGCGAGAGGCTGGAACCGTTTGCGGACCGGATTGACCTGGTCCATGCGGTCTACGACGAAATAGCAGACGTCGTCACGGATCTTGGATTCGAGGGCATCGACGGCGCGCTGTTCGATCTGGGCGTTTCCTCGCTGCAGCTCGATGAACGCGACCGCGGCTTCGCCTACTCCTACGATGCGCCCCTGGATATGCGGATGGACACCAGCCGCGGGCGTACCGCTGCAGACATCGTCAACACTTACGGCGAGGCCGAGCTGGTAGGCATCATCCGGAAATGGGGCGAGGAGAAGTTCGCGGGACGAATCGCCTCGGCCATTGTTGCTGCACGTGCGTCGAAGCCCTTCACCACCACCGGCGAGCTCGTCGAAGCGATCCGCGGGGTCGTCCCGGCGGCAGCTGCGCGGACCGGCGGGCATCCTGCCAAGCGAACGTTCCAAGCCCTGCGCATCGAAGTGAACGAGGAGCTCGATGTCCTCGAGCGGGCCATTCCGGCATCGTTGTCGGTGCTGAACGTGGGTGGACGCGTGGTCGTGATGTCCTACCACTCGCTTGAGGACAAGATCGTCAAGGGCGTCTTCGCTGCGGGCGCGCGGTCCTCCGCCCCCAAGGGCTTCCCGGTTGAACTTGAACAACACAAGGCCCAGCTCAAGAGGCTGACCAAGGGCACCGAGGTGCCTACGGACGAGGAAATTGCAGAAAATCCCCGTGCAGCCTCCGCAAAACTCCGTGCAGTAGAACGAATCCGCAAACCCATGGATGGGGCCAGGAAATAATGAGCGAACGTTGGCCATCGGCCCGATTCAGCACCATGGCGTCAAGCGCCGTCGTCGGCAACACGGCGCGCGCGCTTGATTGGGATGCTGCGGCGCCTGCCACCACCGTCAGGCGGCGCACCCCGCTGTCGCTGGTGCCCGCCGCCAAACGCCGCAAACGTGCACCGTTCGCGGTTTTCTGCTTCGCTGCCCTCGTCCTCGGACTGGCCTCAGTGCTGTTGCTGAACATCTCGGTTTCCAGCGGCCAGTACGAGCTGGTGCAGCTGCAGAGCCAGAAGGCGGAACTGGCCCAGCGCAACGAAGCGCTGACCCAGAAGATCGAAAACCACCAGGCACCCCAGGTCCTGGCTGCTTCCGCAGCAGACCTGGGCATGGTTTCGTCGCCCACCTTCGGCACCATTGACCTCCAGACGCTTGCAGTTACCGGCAGCCCGGAGGCAGCCAAGGAAGGCGAGCCCGCCGAACTGCTGATCGGGGCACCGAGTGTCCTGACCCAGCCGATCACCCCCGCACCCGCACCCGCCGTGGTTCCGGCAGAACCGCAGGAATCCGTCCGGGCACTCGAGGAGCGGGAGGAAGCTGCCGCACGCGACGCAGCGGCCGAAGCCGCCGCAGCCGAAGAAGCTGCCCGGATACCGGCAGCGGATCCGGCCCAGCCTTCGGACATCGTCCCTGAAGGCGAACTGAACGGCGGAACCATCCCCGCCCCCGTGCAGCGAAGCGGAAACTGATCCAAGCGAAGCAGTCATCAAAACTTAGGCATGAACGAGGACACGTTGTGGCACAAAAATCCGGCCCGGACAACCACAGGGTGGCCCTCGTTACCGGACGCCTGCGCGCCGGCCTGATCTTTGGCCTGGTGCTCCTGACCGTTCTCGGACTTCGGCTCTTCCATGTCCAGGCACTGGACCCGGACGGCATGGCGCAGAGCGCCGTGGATAACCGGCTCGTGACGGTAACCGTACCGGCCCTGCGCGGCAGCATCCTCGACTCCAACGGCAATTACCTGGCCCGAAGCGTGGAGCGGTTCGACATTGTGGTGGACCAGCGCCTTTCGCAGGACATCGGCGAGGAATTCAAGCGCCGCGACGCCGAGGGGAAACTCCAGGACGTCACCTTCGACCAGGCGTTTGAGGAACTTGGCGCCATCCTGGGGCAGGATCCGGAAACCCTGCGCTCGGCTCTGCTGGGGGAGAAGGGCTTCAACTTCGTCGCCAAAACCGTCACTCCGGAGGTCAAGGAAAAGGTCCTCGCCGTAAAGTTCCCGGGGATCTATGCGGACCGGACGACGCTGCGGACCTACCCCTCCGGCTCGGTGGCCGGGTCCATCGTGGGCTTCCTCGGCACCGAAGGCGCGCAGGAAGGCCTGGAGCTGACCCAGGACGAAATCCTTGCCGGCGAGGCCGGCAGCAAGACCTACGAAATCGGCGGAGACGGCATCCGCATTCCCTACGCCACCAATGAGGACGAACCCGTCCACGACGGGGAATCCATAAAGCTGAGCATCGACCAGGACCTGCAGTGGTTTGCCCAGCAGACCATCGCTGCACAGGTGGATGAATACGATGCCGAGTGGGGCAACATCGTGGTTATGGAGGCGGATACCGCCCGGGTGATCGCGCTGGCGGAATCCACCACTGTGGACCCCAACAATCCCGGGGCAACCCCGGCGGAGTCTCGTAAGGCGAGGTCCGTCACGGACTTCTTCGAGCCCGGCTCCACCACCAAGGTCATCACTATGGCGGCCGCCATCGAGGAAGGCATCACCACCCCCGAAACACGGCTGGAGATCGAACCGACGTACACCGTTGACGGCCAGACCTTCAAGGACGCCGTCCCGCACGGGACCGTCCACATGACCGTGGCGGGTGTGCTGGCCAAGTCCATGAACACCGGAACGGTGATGGTCGGAGAGCAGCTGACGCCGCAGCAGCGGTACGACTGGCTGCGGAAGTTCGGGATCGGCCAGCCGCTGAACGTTGGACTCAACGGGGAAACCGCAGGCCTGCTGCCGGAACCGGACGCCTGGGACGGACGGCAGCAGTACACCGTGCTGTTCGGACAGGGCCTGACGCAGACGGCGCTGCACACGGCAAGTGTCTTCCAGACCATTGCCAACGACGGCGTCCGCGTCCAGCCGAGCATCATCGACTCCGTCATTAAGGAAGACGGCACGGAGCAGCCCATCGAAAAGGAACCGGGTACGCGGGTTGTCTCCGAGGAGACCGCGGAGCAGGTCCAGCACATGATGGAAACGGTCACCAAGGACGGCTCCGGCAAGACAGGCGAGTTGAAGCAGTACCGGGTCGGTTCCAAGACGGGCACGGCTGAAGCCCCCGGACCGAACGGCGGCTATTCAGGCTCGACCCTCTCTTATGCTGGTATTGCACCCATGGATGATCCGAAGTACGTGGTTGTGGTGACCCTCCAGCGGCCCCAGGGCGACCTCTACTACATCATTCCGGGCCAGTCCTTCCAGAAGGTCATGGAACAGACGCTGGTCAGCAACAACGTGCCGCCTTCCACGGGTGAACCCGAGACTTACCCCATTGAGTACTAATTCCTGGAGCATTGAAGTGCCAATAAGTGAAAATCCCCCCGCCGGATCGGGTCTCCGTCCCGATGCCGTTGATCCGGTTACCGTGCGCGCCGCCGTACAGGCTCTGCCTGCGCAGCTGCAGGACGTTGCACCTGCCGCGGGAACGGCGGAAGCAGCCTGGGATACGGAGCTTTCGGGACTCACGATCAATTCCCGTGAGGTGCTCCCCGGTGACCTCTATGTGGGCATCGCCGGCGCCCGCCATCACGGCGCCCGATTCGCAGGCGCAGCGGAGGCGGCCGGAGCGTCGGCGGTCCTGACCGACAAGGCAGGGCTGGCGCATCTTGCCGAACTGCACATTCCGGTCTTCGTCGCCGGTGAGGTCCGCCGGCTGGTCGGGCCGCTGGCCGCCGCCGTCTTCAACAGCGTGCCTGCGGACGGACCCCGCCCCACCCTGTTCGGCATCACGGGCACCAACGGCAAAACCACCACCTCCTACTTCGTGAACTCGCTCCTGCAGGCACTCGGGCGTACCACCGGGCTGATCGGCACGATCGAGATCCTTGCCGGCGGGGAAGCCATTCCGAGCGTCCTGACCACGCCCGAATCACCGCAGGTGCACGGGCTGCTGGCCCTGATGCGCGAGCGGGGCCTGGACGCCGCCACCATGGAGGTCTCCTCCCATGCGATCACCTACCGCCGAGTTGACGGTGTCCGCTTCGACGTCGCCGGATTCACCAACCTGACACAGGACCACCTGGACCTGCACGGCTCCATGGAGGAATACTTCGCTGCCAAGGCGGCGCTCTTCCAGCCCGACCGCGCCCGCCGGGCCGTCGTCACGGTCGATGACGAATGGGGAGTGAAAATGGCAGCCCGGGCCGGGGTGCCGGTCCTGACGCTTGCGACTGACGGCACCGGCCGCGACGCCGATTGGTTCGTTACGGACATTGAGCCCCGCGGACTCGGGCACTCCTTCAGGCTCCGTGGTCCGGAAGGGGAACAGCTGCGGGTCTCCACGGCCCTGCCCGGAACTTTCAACATCTCCAACGCCGCGCTGGCCACAGTGATGGTGCTGGCCTCCGGCGTTCCCGCAGAAACCGTGCAGGCGGCGCTGGACGCCCATGATCCGTTTACCGTCGAGGTCCCCGGACGGATGCAGCTGATCGGTGAAGAGCCGGCAGCCATCGTTGATTTTGCCCACAACCCCGATGCCCTGACCCGCACCCTTGCCTCGGTGCGGCGTCCCGACGGCGACTCGCGGGTAATCGTCGTCTTTGGTGCCACCGGCGAGAGGGACCAGACCAAGCGTCCGCTAATGGGAGCCATCGCGGCCCGCCTGGCCGACGTCGTCGTCGTCACCGACGATGACCCGCACGGCGAAGACGCCGCCGCCATCCGTGCGGACGTCCTGCGCGGTGCCGAGGGCGCACGGACCGGGGAAGACCTGGCGTGTGTCATTGAGGAAGTCGCGCCCCGTGCAGCTGCCATCGACCGTGCCGTGGAACTGGCGCGCCCGCAGGACACCGTGCTGGTGGCCGGCCGCGGCCACGAAGTGTGGCAGGAAGTCATGGGGGAGAACCTTGCCCTCGATGACCGGGTGGAACTGCGCCGGGCTTTGACAAGATACGGATTCAGTGCCCTTTCGAGCGACGGGGTAGAGTCCTAATTCGTCATGATTGAACTTAATGCAGCCGAAATAGCGGCAATTACAGGCGGCGAGCTGATCGGCCCGGCCGCACAGACGCCGGGCCTTGTCGTGACTTCCGCCACCACGGATTCGCGCGACGCCGTACAGGGCTCGCTCTTCATTGCCAAGCCCGGCGAGAACTCGGACGGCCACCTGTTCGTGGGCGCCGCTTTTGCCCGCGGCGCCATGCTGGCGCTTCTTGAGCGGCCGGTGGCCGACGACGCCGGTGCGCTTTACCCCGGCGTGCTGGTTCCCGACGCCGTCCTGGCCATGGGCACCCTAGCCGCGGAAATTGTCCGCCGGCTCCGGGCGCACGGCGAACTGACCGTCATCGGCATCACGGGATCAGCCGGCAAGACCACCACCAAGGACCTGCTGGCCGGTGTCCTGACCGAGGCCGGTCCCACCGTCGCTCCGGTAGGTTCCTACAACGGCGAAGTCGGCCTTCCGCTGACCGTGTTTACCGCCGGCTACGGCACCCGCTATCTCGTGATGGAAATGGGCGCCACCCGCATCGGCAACATCCGCTACCTGGCCGACATGGTCAAGCCGGATATCGGCGTCGTCCTCTTCGTGGGTTCCGCCCACGCCGGTGAGTTCGGCGGCGTGGACAACATCGCCGTCGCCAAGGGAGAGCTCGTCGAAGCGCTGCCCGCCGGCGGCACCGCCATCCTGAACGCCGACGACATCCGCGTCGCGGCGATGGCTGAACGCACCGACGCGCCGGTCCTCTACTTCACCTCCTCGCCGGAAGCCGCGCACGGCGCCAAGAACGCCGTCCGTGCCCTGGATGCCCGCACCGACGCCGAGGGCAGGCCCGTCTTCACACTGCTGCTGCCCGACGGCAGCCGGCACGAAATCCGGTCCGGCCTCATCGGCGCCCACCACACGGCGAACCTGCTGGCGGCCGCTGCCGCAGCCTACGCAGCGGGTATTCCCGGCGAGCAGATTGCCGCAGGGCTTTCCGGCCGCACGGCAGCCAGCCGCTGGCGCATGGAGCGCACCGACCGCGCCGACGGCGTCACGGTGATCAACGATGCGTACAACGCAAACCCGGAATCCATGCGCGCAGCCCTGCGCACCCTGGCCGAACTCGGCCGGGAACGGCGCACCTGGGCTGTCCTGGGCGAAATGCTGGAGCTGGGCGAGGATGCCGTCACGGAACACGACGCCATCGGCCGCTACGCTGTCCGGCTCAATATTTCCAAACTTATTGTCGTGGGCACCGGTGCCCGCGCCATGCACACCGGTGCGGTCATGGAGGGTTCCTGGGGGGAGGAATCCACCTTCGTGGAAACGGCGGAGGAAGCCGAGCGCATCCTTGCCGAGTCCCTCGCGCCCGGAGACCTTGTCCTGTTCAAATCCTCCAACGGGGCGGCCCTGCGCTTCCTCGGCGATCGGATAGCCTTGACCCCTGTACCACCGTCCGCAGCAACTGATCCGGCGACTGCGCCGGCGCGCACCGAAGGGACCGGAGGAGAGAACCTGTGATCTCCCTGCTTGTAGGGTCTTCGCTGGCTCTGGTCTTCGCCTTTGCCGGAACACCCCTGTTCATCCGTTTCCTGGTGCGGAAGGGGTACGGCCAGTTCGTCCGTGACGACGGCCCCACCTCCCACCACACCAAGCGCGGCACCCCCACCATGGGCGGCGCCGTCATCGTGGCGTCCGTGGTGGCTGCGTACTTCCTCACCCACCTGATCAGCGGCATGCTGGGCTTCGGGTCCTTCAGCCCGACGGCGTCAGGACTGCTGGTCCTGCTGCTCACCGTGGGTATGGGCATGGTCGGCTTCATCGACGACTACACCAAGATCTCCAAGCAGCGCAGCCTCGGCCTGAACGCCAAGGCAAAGATCATCCTGCAGGCAGTCGTCGGCATCACCTTTGCCGTCCTGGCCCTGCAGTTCCCCAATGAGCAGGGGAGGACGCCGGCGTCGACCGCGGTCTCCTTCATCCGGGACACAAACTTCGACCTTGCCTTCGCGGGAACGGTGATCGGCGCGATCCTGTTCGTGATCTGGTCCCTGGTCATCATCACCGGCACCACCAACGGCGTGAACCTGGCCGACGGCCTCGACGGCCTGGCCGCCGGTGCGTCCGTGCTGGTGTTCGGCGCCTACTTCCTGATCGGGATCTGGCAGTACAACCAGAGCTGCGGCTCACCGGGCGCAGAAGGCGTCTGCTACGAAGTCCGCGACCCGATGGATCTGGCCCTGCTGGCCGGGGCCATGGCTGGCGCCCTCATCGGTTTCCTCTGGTGGAACACCTCGCCCGCGAAGATCTTCATGGGCGACACCGGCTCGCTGGCGATCGGCGGCGCCATTGCGGCCTTCGCCATCCTCTCGCGGACCGAGCTGCTGCTGGTGATCCTTGCCGGCCTGTTCGTGATCATCACCCTCTCCGTCATCATCCAGGTGGGCTACTTCAAGCTCAGCGGCGGCAAGCGCGTGTTCAAGATGGCTCCGCTGCAGCACCACTTCGAGCTCAAGGGCTGGGCCGAGGTCACCGTGGTGGTCCGGTTCTGGATCATCGCCGGCCTCTGCGTGGCCGTGGCGCTGGGAATCTTCTACGCCGAATGGGTGGTGGGACTGTGAGTGCTCCCCTTGCCGAACTGACCACGTGGGACGCCGACTGGAGCGGACTGCGCGTAGTCGTCACCGGTATCGGCCTCTCCGGCTTCTCCGCCGCGGACACCCTGATCGAACTCGGGGCCCGGGTTGTAGTGGTGGATGCCAGGGACACCGAGGAGAACCGCGCCAAGGCGGACACCCTTCGGATTGTCGGCGCCGCGGACATCCTGCTCGGAGCCGATGCGGTTGCCGGGCTTCCCGAGGTCGACGGCGCTGCCCCTGACCTCGTGGTGACCTCACCGGGCTTCCGCCCCACCCACCCGGTGCTGGCGGCAGCCGCCGCAGCGGACATTCCCGTCTGGGGCGACGTCGAGCTGGCCTGGCGGGTCCGTATCCGCGAAGGCCGCAAGACCGCCCAGTGGCTGGCCATCACCGGCACCAACGGCAAGACCACCACGGTCTCGATGACCGAGAGCATGCTCCGGGCCGCCGGCCTGCGCGCCATCGCGGCCGGCAACGTCGGAACCCCGATCCTGGATGCGATCCGGGATCCGGAAGGCTATGACGCCATCGCCGTGGAACTCTCCAGCTTCCAGCTGCACTGGACACACTCCATGTCCCCGCTGGCCAGCGTGTGCCTGAACATCGCCGAAGACCACGTGGACTGGCACGGCTCCTTTGAGGCCTACCGGGCCGACAAGGCCAAGATCTACGAAAACACGCAGGTCGCCTGCATCTACAACGCCGAGCAGTACGAGACCGAGCGCATGGTCGAGGAAGCCGACGTCGTGGAAGGCTGCCGCGCGGTCGGCTTCACCACCTCAGTGCCGGCGGTCAGCATGGTCGGAGTGGTTGAAGGACTGCTGGTGGACCGGGCCTTCATCGAGCAGCGCAAGGACTCCGCGGCGGAGCTTGCCGCCATGGCCGACCTGGGGGAGTACGCTCCCCGGCACATGGTGGCCAATGCCCTGGCCGCTGCTGCGCTGGTGCGTGCCTTCGGCGTCGAACCCGCGGCGGTCCGGGACGGACTGCGGGCCTATGCACCGGGAGACCACCGGATCCAGCCCGTGGCCCGCCTCAATGACATCCTGTGGGTCAATGACTCCAAGGCGACCAATCCGCATGCCGCGGCGGCGTCGCTGGCTGCCTTCAACAGCGTTGTCTGGATTGCCGGCGGCCTGTCCAAGGGCGTTCACTACAACGACCTGGTTGCCGAGCACCGCGGCCGGCTCAAGGCAGTGGTCCTGATCGGAGCCGACACCGCGGACCTGCAGGCAGCCCTGGCCCAACACGCACCCGATGTGCCGGTCATCCACGCCCTTGTGGAGCAGACTGGGGAACGGCAGCAGACGGCGGCACCGGTCACCAGTGCCGAAGAGATCATGGTCAGGGCAGTCGCTGCGGCGGCTACCGTGGCCCAAGCAGGAGACACGGTGCTGATGGCGCCGGCAGCAGCTTCCATGGACCAGTTCACTTCCTATGCCCACCGCGGCGAGGCTTTCATCGAAGCCGTCGCAGGATATATGAGCGAACAGCAGGCACCGGGACAGGCACAGACTCCGAAGGAGCCCTAGATTGGTCACCACGCCCACCGGCAGCAAACGCAAACCGGTCCTGCGCCGGAATCCAGCGGCCACAGCCAATACCGGCACGGGCGCGGTGACACCGAAAACCGCACCGGGGAAGCCCCCGGCCGGGAAACGCGGCGCTGCGGACCGTCCGGCCAAACCGGCGTCGCGCGTTGAGCGCTTCCTCGTCTTCCTGGAGGGCAGCGGGCGCAGCGCCACCGGCTCCAGTTACTACACGATCCTCGGCGCCACCCTGGCCCTCACCGCCATCGGCCTGATGATGGTGCTTTCGGCGTCCTCGGTGGAATCCATTGCCGCCGCTGCCGGCAGCGATGCAGGCGCGGCGACGACGTTCGATCTGTTCCTGAAGCAGTCCATGTTCGCTGCGGCGGGCGTGGTGGCCATGCTGGGGCTCTCGCGGCTCGGGCCGCCCCACTACCGCTTCCTCTCCTGGTTCCTTTACGGCATTGCCGTCATCCTGCTGGTGCTTGTGCTGGTAATCGGCAAGGAAGTCAACGGCAACAAGAACTGGATCGAGATCGGGCCCATCACGGGTCAGCCCTCCGAAGCCGCGAAGCTGGCCATGGCGATCTGGTTCGCCGCGGTCCTGTCCCGGAAGGGGCGGCTGATCAACGAATGGAAGCACGCCCTTATTCCAGTTGTGCCCGGCGGCGGGATCCTGATCCTCCTGGTCATGCTCGGAAGCGACCTCGGCACCGTGATCGTGATGGGCATGATCATGGTTGCCGCCCTGTTCTTCGCCGGTGCTCCGCTGCGCTTCCTGGGCGTCCTTGCGGCCGGAGCGGCCGTGGGAGCGGTACTCATGTCCCTGGTGAGCAGCAACCGCTCCAGCCGGATCAGCGCCTGGCTCCAGCTGGACTGCAGCACGGGCCTCTGCGACCAGGCCAACGCCGGCATGTACGCGCTGGCCTCCGGCGGCTGGCTGGGAGTGGGCATCGGCCAGAGCCGGCAGAAATGGAACTGGATCCCGGAAGCCCACAACGACTTCATCTTCGCCATTATCGGCGAGGAGTTCGGCCTGCTGGGAACGCTCGTCGTGGTCAGCCTCTTTGCCGTCCTCGCCGTCGCGACGGTCCGGGTCACCATGCGCCATACCGACCCGTTCATCCGCATTGTCTGCGGTGCCATCCTGGTCTGGATTATCGGCCAGGCCTCCGTGAACATTGCGATGGTGACCGGGTTGCTTCCCGTCATCGGCGTACCGCTGCCGTTCATTTCGTATGGCGGATCCTCCCTGACCTTCACGCTCGCCGCCGTCGGCGTCCTGCTTTCCTTTGCCCGTAAAATCCCCGAAAGTGAACCAACAGCTCCATGACGCAGCCTTCCCTCTCCGTAGTCCTGGCCGGAGGCGGCACCGCCGGGCACATCAGCCCTCTCCTGGCCATCGCAGATGCCGTGACGGCACACCGCCCCGACGCCCGCATCACAGTGGTGGGGACCGCGTCCGGAATGGAAACCCGCCTGGTGCCCGCAGCGGGCTATGAGCTGGCCACCATTGACCGGGTCCCCATGCCCCGGCGGCCTTCCGCGGACCTGGCGAAACTGCCCGGCCGCCTTGTCCGTGCCGTGCGGCAGGCCGGCGAGATCCTGGACTCCGCGCAGGCCGACGTCGTTGTGGGCGTGGGCGGCTACGTTTCGACGCCGGTGTACCTGGCGGCACGCCGACGTTCGCTTCCCGTGATCGTGCACGAGGCCAACGCGCGTCCCGGGCTGGCCAACCGCGTGGGTGCGCGCTTCGCGGCCGTGACGGGCGTGGCCTTCGAATCCACCAGCCTGCCCCGGGCCACGTGTGTCGGTATGCCGATGCGCCGGGAAATCTCCGGACTGGACCGCCATGCCGCCCGGAATGCCGCACGGTCCGCCCTGGGGCTGGAGCAGGACCGCCCCACGCTGGTGGTGACCGGAGGCTCTTCGGGTGCCGCAAGCATCAACCGGGCCGTGGAACATGCCCTTCCGGCATTGGCTGCGGCCGGCATCCAGACCCTGCACATCACCGGCCGCGGAAAGTCCCTGGTGGACGCCGACGGAAAACCGATCGCCGCCCGCGGCTACACGCAGGTGGAGTACGTCGACGGCATGGAGCAGGCCTACGCCGCTGCGGACCTGCTGCTGGCCCGCTCCGGGGCAGGAACCGTCTGCGAAATCAGCGCAGTGGGGCTGCCTGCCGTCCTGGTTCCGCTGCCGCACGGCAACGGCGAACAGGCGCTTAACGCCGAAGCCCTCGTGGCTGCCGGCGGAGCGCTTACGGTTGCCGACGCCCTCTTCACAGCCGAGTGGATTTCCGACAGGCTGATACCTTTGCTGGCCGATCCGGCGGCGTTGGAAGCCATGGCCAAGGCATCGTCGGCGTTGGGCATCCGTGACGCGGACCAGCGGATGGCTGCATTCATCCTCGAAGCAAGCGATAGGGCAAAGGCATGAACCGGCTGAACCCGACAGACCTGGGGAAAGTACACTTCATCGGCCTCGGCGGTGCCGGCATGTCCGCCGTTGCCCGGGTACTCCTGGCCCAGGGCATTGAAGTCTCCGGCTCCGATTCCAAGGACTCGCCGGGACTGCGGGCCCTTGAAGCGCTCGGGGCCGAGGTGTTTGTGGGGCACGACGCCGGACACGTTGCCGGCGTCGACACGGTAGTCGTGTCAACGGCCATCCGCGAGCAGAATCCGGAACTTGCGGCGGCGCGTTCCCTCGGGCTGCGGATCATCCACCGCTCAGTGGCGCTCTCCGCGGCCATGGGCGAGCAGGACCTCATAGCGGTGGCCGGCACCCACGGCAAAACCACCACCACGGCCATGGTGACCGTGATGCTGCGGGAGGCCGGACTGGATCCTTCCTTCGCCATCGGCGGCGACGTTGCGGCCCTTGGCGTCAATGCCGCCCACGGGGCGGGACGGGTCTTCGTGGCCGAAGCCGATGAGTCGGACGGCTCCTTCCTCAACTACAACCCGCGGATCAGCGTAGTCACCAATGTCGAGGCCGACCACCTGGACCATTACGGCACGGAGGAAGCGGTCTTCGCCTCCTTCGACGCCTTCACGGCGCTGCTGCCGGCGGAGGGGCTCCTTGTCGCCTGCGCGGACGACGCCGGTGCCGTAGCCCTCGTTGAACGCTGCCCGGGCGTCCGGGTAGCCACCTACGGCTACGCCGCCGGTGCGGACGTGCGGGTTACGGACACCCGTCCCGCCGGCGCCGGCTCGGCCAGCACCCTGCAGTACACCGTGGAGGGCCGCGACGGCGAGGTGCAGCTTGTCCTGCAGGTTCCGGGCGCGCACAACATCCTGAACGCGGCTGCCGCCTTTGCCGTCGGGCTGGAACTGGGCGTTGATCCCCGGACGGCCGCAGCGGGGCTCGCTACGTTCTCCGGCGCCGCCCGGCGGTTCGAATCCCGCGGCAGTGCACGCGGCGTGCAGGTGTTCGACGATTATGCCCACCATCCCACCGAAGTCGACGCCGCCCTGAAGGCGGCCCGCACAGTGGCCGGAGGGCACCGGGTGCACGTTCTGTTCCAGCCGCACCTGTTCAGCCGCACCCGCAACTTTGCGGCCGAGTTTGCAGCAGCCCTGGACCTGGCCGATACCGCCACCGTCCTGGACATCTATCCGGCACGGGAAGATCCGATTGAAGGCGTCACCAGTGAGCTGATCACCTCCCGACTGCACGTCCCCGGCGGCTATGCCGATAGTCCGGAACGCGCGGTGGCCCAGGTTGCAGACAGCGCCGACGAGGGAGACATCATCCTGACCGTCGGTGCCGGTGACGTCACCGCGCTCGGATCTGAACTGGTTGCCCGCCTGGCCGCCGTTCCGGCCCGTTCGGCCGCCGCAGCGGGGAAAGCCGCCAATGGCCGGTAGGAAGCGCTCCGGGAGCGACGACGAGACCATTACGGCCACACGTGCCCTCGATCCGGAAGACCAGGTGGCAGCGGACAGACCCGCCGCCGGTTCCACCGCTGTCCGGCCTGCTGCCGGCGCCGCCAAGGCCAAGCCGGCGGGGAAGGGGAAATCCGCCGGGAAGCCTGCGGGTGCTCCGGCGGACAAGGCCCCGCGCCGCTTTGCGGGAAGCCGGCGCTCCGCCGCAAAGTCCCCGGTGCCTGGCGCCAACAGCGCAGGCACCGACGGAACGGTCCTGGCATTTCCGGAACCGCCCGGCAAGCGGCGGCGCCGGGCAGCATGGATCACGGTCGGCTCAGCGGTGTCCGTCACCGCACTGTTCTTTGCCCTGCTGTTCTTCTCACCGATGCTCGCCCTGCAGACCGTAGTGGTCGAGGGCACCACGCTGCTGCCACGTGAACAGGCCGAAGCAGCGCTGGAACCGTTGAAGGGGCAGACCCTGCCCACCATTTCCGACGCCGACGTGGAAGGGCTGCTGAAAGACCGCCCCGAAATCGAAAAGATCGAGGTCGCAGCACAGCCACCGTCCACCCTGGTGGTTACTGTCACCGAACGCATTCCCGTAGCCGTCCTGCAGGACGGTGACACGCATGTCCTCATCGACGAAGAGGGCCGCCGGCTGGCAATAGCAGCTGACCGGGCAGCGGTCGCCCTTCCGCTTATCGCCGGCGGAAGCGAAGCCATCCATGCGAGTGTTTTCCCCAGCATCACGGCAGTACTGGCGACGCTTCCGCCGGAGGTGCTTGGCCGGCTGGAGAACGCCTCCGCCCAGACGCTGGATTCGGTCGAACTGAAGCTTAAGAGCGGGCAGACAGTATTCTGGGGGAGTGCCGATGCCAACGAGGCAAAGGCACGGGTGCTTGAGGCGCTCCTGAAGATGGAGCCGTCCGATCCGCCGGTGCAGGTTTACGACGTCAGTACCCCCGACCGTCCGGTGACACGTTGACCGGCGCGGAGGACGGCTGGAAACCAGGCGCCGGACCGGAGCCCTCGGAGGGGATCCGCAGGGGAACGGAGCAGGTAGCTTTCCGCGGCCGTGATGAAAGAATCCTCCGACACGCGGGGGCGGTATTTGCGGAAGCGGCGCTGGCCCCATAGCGTCTCAAGTAATGGATTACTTGACATAACTATAACCCTCAAGTTGAGGGTTAGGGTTGTGTAGGTTCAAGGTTTTCGGCCGGGCGTCCAGTGGAGATCTCCGGGATTCCGCTGGAAACCACGGGGGCGTCGGCGGCCGGGAACCGGTTTGTACGCAGGCCGGTTCAGTAGGACACATGCAGCTGCAGAACGAACGCAGCTGCGAAAAACATAAAAGTTGCAGAGATTCGAACAAGGGACACAGGACGTGGCAGCACCGCAGAATTACTTGGCCGTCATCAAGGTCGTCGGCATCGGCGGCGGTGGCGTGAACGCCGTAAACCGGATGATCGATGTTGGCCTCCGCGGCGTGGAGTTCATCGCCATCAACACCGATGCACAGGCACTGCTGATGAGCGACGCAGACGTCAAGCTCGACGTCGGCCGCGAACTCACGCGTGGCCTGGGCGCCGGCGCTGATCCCGAGGTCGGCCGCAAGGCCGCCGAGGACCACGCCGAGGAGATCGAGGAAGTCCTCCGCGGAGCGGACATGGTCTTCGTGACCGCAGGCGAAGGTGGCGGAACCGGTACCGGCGGCGCTCCCGTCGTCGCCCGGATCGCCCGTTCGCTCGGCGCCCTGACCATCGGCGTGGTTACGCGTCCCTTCACCTTCGAAGGCCGGCGCCGCTCCAACCAGGCCGAATCCGGTATCGATACGCTGCGCGACGAAGTCGACACGCTGATCGTCATCCCGAATGACCGGCTGCTGTCCATCAGCGACCGCAACGTCTCCATGCTGGATGCCTTCCGTTCCGCGGACCAGGTCCTGCTCTCCGGCGTTCAGGGTATTACCGACCTGATCACCACCCCGGGCCTGATCAACCTCGACTTCGCGGACGTGAAATCGGTTATGCAGGGTGCAGGTTCGGCCCTCATGGGCATCGGTTCGGCCCGCGGCGAGGACCGTGCAGTCAAGGCTGCCGAGCTGGCAATAGCTTCTCCTCTGCTCGAAGCTTCGATCGACGGCGCCCACGGCGTGCTCCTCTCCATTCAGGGCGGTTCCGATCTCGGCCTGTTTGAGATCAACGAGGCAGCGCGCCTGGTCCAGGAAGTTGCCCACCCCGAAGCCAACATCATCTTCGGTGCCGTCATTGACGACGCCCTGGGCGACGAAGCGCGGGTTACCGTTATCGCGGCAGGCTTCGACCAGGTGGATGTCACCTCGCAGCCGGCGCAGCACAACAAGCCGGCCGAGCCGGCCACGCCGCCTGCCTCGGCAGCGGCTGCAGGTGGCTTCGGGGCTGCCGCTCCGGCTTCCGCAGGCCTGTCGGCCTGGTCCCAGCGGTCGCACCAGCACAGCGATGTCCCGGCCGACGCCGGCTTCGATATCGATCTTCCGGCAGTCGTGGAATCCGATCTGTCCACCGGCCGTCCGGATGACCTGGACGTACCGGACTTCCTGAAGTAGGAAAACCGGCAGGCAGAGCAGCAGAGCTAGACAGCTGAGCATGACAGCGGGGTTGTCCCGGATGTTTTGGTGGCACCGCCAGGTTGGCGACAACCTGTGGGCGGGATTCACCAACGCTTCCGCGGGCAACCTCGCTTTGCATGTGGGGGATGACCCGGATGCGGTCCGCAGGCGGCGTGCGGAACTCGAGTCCGCGATGGGCGTCCGCCCCGGCTCGCTGCGTTTTATGAACCAGGTCCATTCCGCACTGGTGGCAGAAGCAGCCGACCCCGGCTCCGGTGCTCCCACGGCGGACGGCCTGGTCAGTGTCGACGGCGCAGCCCCGCTGGCGGTGATGGTGGCCGACTGCGTGCCGGTCCTGCTGGCCGGTGCCGGCCCGGACGGGAGGCCGGTTACCGCCGCCGTGCATGCCGGCCGCCGCGGCCTGCTGGATAACATCCTGCCCGTCGCCGTCGACCGGATGCGTTCCGCCGGCGGAACCGGGCTCCGTGCCTGGATAGGTCCCTGCGTCTGCGGGCACTGCTACGAGGTTCCGGCAGCCATGCGGGACGAATCGGTTGCCCTGCTGCCGGCTACTGCCGCAGTAACCCGCAGCGGGACCCCGGCGCTTGATCTTCCCGCGGGAGCCCAGGCGCAGCTCATGGCCCTGGGGGTATCAGTAGAACGGGTCGAGGGCTGCACCTTGGAGAACGACGAGCTGTTTTCCCACCGCCGGAACCCCGCCACCGGACGGTTCGCCGGCGTGATCTGGCAGCGTTCCTGAACCTCCACCGGCGCATCGAAGGCCGGCGGGCCGGAGATAATGGAAAGACCATGACTTCAATATCCGAATATCCCACCCGCGCCGATGAGCTGCGGGACAGGCTGCAGCGCGTCCGGAACCGCATCGCGGCAGCCGAGCGCCCCGCCGGTGCCGAAGAACCGCACCTGATTGTGGTCACCAAGTATTTCCCCGCCTCCGACGTCGGGATCCTTGCCGGACTGGGAGTCCGGGACGTGGGCGAGAACAAGGACCAGGAGGCCGCCGCAAAGGCCGCGGACCTGGCACACCTGGACCTGGACTGGCACTTCATCGGCCAGCTGCAGTCCAATAAGGCGAAGTCCGTGGTGCGCTACGCCGCCTCCGTCCACTCGGTGGACCGCCGTTCCCTGGTGACTGCCCTGGGCAAGGCGATGGCAGCAGAGCAGCGGCGCCGGGAATCCGCAGGGCAGGTGCCACGTGGGGACCTGTCCTGCTTCCTGCAGGTGGACCTGCGGGACGACGCCGCACGGGCTGCGGATCCGGGCCGAGGGGGAGCACTGCCCGGGGATCTGCCGCTTCTGGCCGAGTCCGTTGCCGGTACTCCCGGGCTGCTGCTGTCCGGGCTGATGGCCGTTGCGCCGCTCGGCGCGGATGCCGGGGAGGCCTTCGCCCGCCTCCGGGAACTTTCGGGGCAGCTGCAGGCACAGCACCCAGGGGCGCGAAGCATCTCCGCCGGCATGAGCTCGGACCTCGAGGCCGCCGTCGCACACGGGGCGACACACCTGAGAATCGGGTCCGATGTTCTGGGCCCGCGCCCGCCGGTACGGTAGCGTCAAAGTACGAACACCATACAGCCGCCGCGCAGCACCCTGCAGTACCGTGCAGTAACAGTACAGTAATGGGCAGCTAGGCGTTGAAGGATTAAGAGGAGCAACCATGGCTGGCGCAATGCGCAGGACAATGATCTACCTTGGGCTCGCCGACGGTGACGAGCACTACGAGTCCGAACAGCGGCACCTGCGGGAAGCCCCTGCCCGGGAGGAAGACTTTGCTCCCGTCCATGAGCCCGATGAGGAAGCGCCGGAGGCGGTTCCTGCCCCCGTCGTACGAAATGCAGTGGAGGAGTACCGCGCACCCGTGACACCCATCAAGCGTGCCCCGTCGTCCCGTGAGGATGTGTCCGGCCTGCGCCAGATCACCACGGTCCACCCCCGCTCCTACAACGACGCCAAGATCATCGGTGAGAGCTTCCGTGACGGCATCCCCGTCATCATGAACGTCACCGATATGGGAGAAGCGGACGCCAAGCGCCTCGTTGATTTCTCCGCGGGCCTCGTTTTCGGCCTCCGCGGTAGCATTGAGCGTGTCACCAACAAGGTCTTCCTGCTCTCGCCGTCCTACGTTGAGGTTTTGGGCGACGACAAGAAGATCAGCGAATCACAGTCCACTTTCTTCAACCAGAGCTAGCCCAAGGCCCGCACCGACGGGCCGCAGGGGCTGCTGACCGACTTCGGAAATGAAACCCTGCGCGTGAATATCATTCTTCCCCTGGTGTACTTGGTGCTGGTTCTCTTCCAGCTCGCCCTCATCCTTCGGATCGTGTACGACGCCGTGCAGATGTTTGCCCGGCAGTGGCGGCCAAAGGGACCGGCACTCGTGCTCGCTACCGGCGTATATGGTGTTACCGACCCGCCCGTCCGGCTGTTCAGGCGCATCATTCCGCCGTTGCGGCTTGGGGGAGTGGCCCTGGACCTGGCTTTCCTGGTCCTGTTTATCCTCGTATCGATCCTCACGCAGATTGTCGTCGGCGTCGCGCGCTAGCGTTCCGCGCCGCAGGGGTCCGGTTAGTTTTCGGAAACCAAACGATATAGTGTGAAACCGAATACAACCCTGCATTTTTGTATGTCCGTAATTCTCTACGTAGAACCGCCTGCTTGACTCGCAGGCGAATCTTATAATCCAGTATGAGGTGACCAGATGGCTCTGACGCCAGAAGATGTTGTCAACAAGCGGTTCCAGCCGACCAAGTTCCGGGAAGGCTATGACCAGGATGAAGTCGATGACTTCCTCGACGAGATCGTGGTGGAACTGCGCCGGCTGAACTCCGAAAACGAAGACCTCCGCAGCCAGCTGGCTGCGGCCGCAGCCGGTGGGTCCACCGCTTCGGCGAACTCGGTTCCGGCTCCCGTAGCCGCTGCACCGAAGATCGAAAAGGTTCCGGAAGAGCCCAAGCCCGAGCCTGAGGTTGAAGCTCCGGTCGTAGAAGAGCGCCCGGCACCCGTCGAGGCCAAGCCGGAGCCCGTCGCGGCTCCCGCGGCCAACAACACGGAGACCGCTGCGGGCATCCTGGCCATGGCCCAGAAGATGCACGACGACTATGTCGGTGCCGGTATTGAGCAGCGCGACAAGATCATCGCCGAAGCGCAGATCGAGGCCAGCGGCCTCGTCACCGACGCCCAGGAGAAGAGCCGCAAGATCCTCAGCACCCTGGAGCAGCAGAAGGCTGTCCTGGAGCGCAAGGTCGAGCAGCTGCGCGGCTTCGAGCGGGACTACCGTTCGCGCCTGAAGGCTTACATCGAAGGCCAGCTGCGCGATCTGGATGCACGCGGTTCCGTAGCTTCGGAAACCGCCGACGCGTAATTGCCTCGGACACGGCGCTCCTGGAAGATCGGTTAAACTGATGTACAGGCAGCAGCCGGCATTCCAGAAGTCGAGTTATTGAAGAAGCTGAACAATGCAGAAGTTAAGCAACGTATTAGCTGAATAAAACCTAAGGGCCGGAGGCCGGGTCACCCCGGCCGACGGCCCTTAGGTTTTATGCACGAACATTCGATTCACCGCGCAGTTCAGTCGGCGCCTGATTCCCCCGGCATTCCGATCACGAAAGCACCATGACTCCTTCCTCACCGCAGACCCCGGACAACACGGGAGCCGGACGCAGCCGTGCCCGCAGGGGCAAGCCCGCTGTCATCATGCTTGCCGTGGCGGTCGTCGCCGTTATCGCCGACCAGCTCACCAAACTGTGGGTGGTCAGCACCATGGCCGAGGGCCAGATAACCGATGTCCTGCCCCCGATCCTGCGTTGGCACTTCATCCGCAATCCCGGTGCAGCGTTTTCGATCGGCACCGACTACACGTGGGTCTTCACGATCATCATGGTGCTCGTGTCCGGTTTCCTGGTTTACCTGATGTTCCGGGTCCGTTCCCTGGCCTGGGCCACGGCCCTGGGTTTGGTGCTCGGCGGTGCGCTGGGCAACCTGACCGACCGGCTCTTCCGGGAACCGTCCTTCGGCCAGGGCCATGTCGTGGACTTCATCGCCTTCCCGAACTTCGCGATTTTCAACATCGCCGATTCCTGCGTGGTCTCCGGCGTGATCCTGGTCTGCCTGCTCACGCTGCGGGGAATCGGTTTGGACGGCGTACGCACGCCGTCCGGCAAGACAGTAACGACAGACCAGCGTAATGACGACGAGGCAACACGATGAATGAGCTCCACGCAGTTTTTGCAGTCCCCGAGGAAGCCGACGGCAAGCGGGCCGACGCCGTAGTGGCAGGCCTGCTTGACGTGTCCCGTTCCGTCGCGGCCACCTGGTGCACGGACGGCTACTTCAGTTCCAACGGCAAGGTGCTGACGAAATCGGACAAGCTGCACGCCGGGCAGGAAATCACTGCGGACGTCCCGGAGCAGCGGGACCCGCTGGCCGTCGTCGTCGAGCCGGTTGACGACCTGCTGATCCTGGCCGATGACGAGCACTTCGTCGTCATCGACAAGCCGGTAGGCGTGGCTGCGCATCCCTCACCCGGCTGGGTGGGGCCAACGGTGGTCGGGGCGCTGGCCGCTGCCGGCTACCGGATCTCCACGTCAGGTGCCCCCGAGCGGCAGGGCATTGTCCACCGGCTCGACGTCGGCACCTCCGGGGTCATGGTGGTTGCCAAGACCGAGCACGCCTACACCCTCCTGAAGCAGGCGTTCAAGGACCGCACCGTGGACAAGATGTACCACGCAGTGGTCCAGGGGCTGCCCGACCCGCTCAAGGGCACCATCGACGCTCCGATAGGCCGGCATCCCGGCTACGACTGGCGTTTCGCCGTCGTTGAGGGCGGCCGGCCGTCGGTGACGCATTACGAGGTGCTGGAAGCCTTTGGCAAGGCCTCGCTGGTGGAGGTGCACCTGGAGACGGGCCGCACCCACCAGATCCGCGTCCACTTCTCGGCCCTGCGCCATCCCTGCGCCGGCGACCTGACCTACGGTGCGGATGCAAAGCTGGCCGCAGAGCTTGGCCTGACCCGGCAGTGGCTGCACGCCCGGAAACTGGGCTTCACCCACCCGGGCTCGGGGGAGTACGTGGAGTTCACCAGTGAGTACCCGCAGGACCTGCAGTACGCTGTCGACGCGCTGCGCAGCGGCGAGGTCTAGGCCCGCTGGAGAGCCGCGGCACACCGGCTTCCGGCCCGGCGCGGCGGCGTCCGACGCGCCGCGGGCCGGGGCCTAGAATGTACAGGTGGCTTCTGCAACTAGTACGTCGAAATCGTTTGTCCATCTTCACAACCACACCGAATATTCGATGCTCGACGGGGCTGCCCGGCTGACGGATCTGTTCAGCCACGCCGACGAGCTGGGCATGAACGCCCTGGCAACCACCGACCACGGTTTCGTGTTCGGCGCCTTCGACTTCTGGAACAAGGCCCGCGGTGCCGGCATCAAGCCGATCATCGGTGTGGAAGCCTACCTGACGCCCGGTACGGCGCGCAGGGACAAGACCCGCGTGAAGTGGGGCGACGGCGGCAGGAACGACGTTTCCGGTGCCGGTGCCTACACCCACATGACCATGTGGGCCGAGAACACCGAGGGCATGCACAACCTCTTCCGGATGTCCTCCCTGGCCTCGCTGGAAGGCTACCTCTACAAGCCCCGCATGGACCGGGACCTGCTGCAGACCTACGGCAAGGGGCTGATCGCCACCACCGGCTGCCCCTCCGGCGAAGTCCAGACCAAGCTGCGCCTGGGGCTGTACCGGGAAGCCGTCCAGGCGGCCTCGGACTTCCGCGACATCTTCGGACGGGAAAACTTCTTCTGCGAGCTGATGGACCACGGGCTGGACATCGAGCGCAACGTGCAGGCGGACCTGATCAAACTGGCCCGCGAGCTGCAGCTGCCCCTGGTGGCCACCAATGACCTGCACTACACCCACGCCGAAGACGCCTCCGCGCATGCGGCGCTGCTGTGCGTGCAGTCCGGCTCCTCGCTGGCCGACCCCAAGCGCTTCAAGTTCGACGCCGACGAGTTCTACCTCAAGTCCCCGGACGAAATGCGGGCCATTTTCCGCGACCATCCGGATGCCTGCGACAACACCCTGCTCATCGCCGAGCGCTGCGACGTCGAATTCAACACCAAAGCCAACTACATGCCGCGCTTCCCGACTCCGGAGGGTGAGAACGAGGAGTCCTGGTTCGTCAAGGAAGTCGAAGCCGGACTGCATCGCCGCTACCCGAACGGGATCAGCGACGCCGTGCGCAAGCGCGCCGACTACGAAGTGGGCATCATCGCCCAGATGGGCTTCCCGGGCTACTTCCTCGTGGTGGCCGACTTCATCAACTGGGCCAAGGAAAACGGAATCCGCGTCGGCCCCGGCCGCGGCTCCGGTGCCGGCTCAATGGCCGCCTACGCGATGGGCATCACCGACCTGGACCCGCTGCAGCACGGTCTGATCTTCGAGCGCTTCCTGAACCCGGACCGCGTCTCCATGCCTGACTTCGACGTCGACTTCGATGATCGGCGCCGCTCCGAAGTGATCCACTACGTCACAGAGAAGTACGGCGACGAGCGCGTTGCCATGATCGTCACCTACGGCACCATCAAAGCCAAGCAGGCCCTGAAGGACTCCTCCCGCGTGATGGGCTATCCCTTCTCGGTCGGAGAACGCCTTACCAAGGCGATGCCGCCGGACGTGATGGGCAAAGGCCTGTCCCTGGCCGACGTGCACAACAAGGAAGCCAAGCGCTACGGCGAGGCCGAGGAGCTGCGCGAACTGCTGCGCACCGACCCCGATTCCCAGCGTGTGTTCGATACCGCGCTGGGCCTTGAAGGCCTTAAGCGCCAGTGGGGCGTGCATGCCGCCGGCGTGATCATGTCCTCCGATCCGCTGATCGACATCATCCCGATCATGCGCCGCGAACAGGACGGGCAGGTGATCACGCAGTTCGATTACCCCACCTGCGAAGGCCTGGGGCTCATCAAGATGGACTTCCTCGGCCTTCGAAACCTGACGATCGTCTCCGACGCGGTGGAGAACATCAAGAACAACCGCGGCGAGGACCTGGTCCTGGAAGACCTGCCGCTGGATTTGAAGGAAGCCTACGACCTCCTTGCCAGCGGTGACACGCTGGGTGTGTTCCAGCTCGACGGCGGGCCAATGCGGTCGCTGCTCAAGAGCATGCGTCCGGATAACTTTGAAGATATCTCCGCTGTCATCGCCCTGTACCGCCCGGGCCCCATGGGCGCGAACTCACACACGAACTACGCCCTGCGCAAGACCGGCCAGCAGGAAATCACCCCGATCCACCCGGAGCTCGAGGAACCGCTCGCGGAAATCCTGAACACCACCTACGGCCTGATTGTGTATCAGGAGCAGGTTATGGCCATCGCCCAGAAGGTGGCAGGCTTCAGCCTGGGCCAGGCAGATATTCTCCGCCGTGCCATGGGTAAGAAGAAGAAATCGGAGCTGGATAAGCAGTACGCCGGTTTCCACCAGGGCATGGTGGACCGCGGCTACTCCGAAGCGGCCATCAAGGCGCTCTGGGACATCCTGCTCCCATTCTCCGATTACGCCTTCAACAAGGCGCACTCCGCGGCCTACGGCGTCGTCTCCTACTGGACCGCCTACCTGAAGGCCCAGTATCCGGCCGAGTACATGGCGGCCCTGCTCACCTCCGTGGGCGATGACAAGGACAAGCTGGCGCTGTACCTGAACGAGTGCCGCAAGATGGGCATCACGGTCCTGCCGCCGGACGTGAACGAATCCTCGGTGAACTTCACCCCTGTCGGCAAGGACATCCGCTTCGGCATGGGCGCCATCCGCAACGTCGGTGCCAACGTGGTGCAGGCCATGGTCGCCGCCCGTGAGGAGAAGGGCGCGTACACCAACTTCAAGGACTTCCTGATGAAGGTTCCGGCGGTGGTCTGCAACAAGCGCACCATCGAGTCCCTGATCAAGGCGGGTGCCTTCGACTCGATGGGCCATGCCCGGCGTCCGCTGGCGATGATCCACGAAGAAGCGATCGACTCCGTGGTGGTGCTCAAACGCAACGAGGCCGTGGGGCAGTTCGACCTCTTCGCCGCCATTTCCGACCAGGAACCGGAGGACTCGATCAGCATCGATATTCCGGACCTTCCGGAGTGGGAGAAGAAGGACAAGCTGTCCTTCGAACGCGACATGCTCGGCCTCTACGTCTCGGACCACCCGCTGCAGGGCCTGGAGGGCATCCTCAGCCAGCACGCCGACTCGTCGATCACCAACATTGTCGGAGAGGAAGGCCCGCCCGACGGCGCGATCGTCACCATCGCGGGCATGATCACCTCGCTCCAGCGGCGTATTGCCAAGAACAGCGGCAATGCGTACGCCCGCTGCGAGATCGAGGACCTCGCCGGTTCCATGGAAGTGATGTTCTTCGGGCAGGTCTACGGTCCCATTGCCGCCGTGCTGGCCGAGGACCTGATTGTGGTGGTCCGCGGCCGGCTGCAGCGGCGCGACGACGGCGCCGTCACGCTGAACGCGCAGGAACTCACGGTCCCCGACCTCAGCGAGGGTCATTCCGGGCCTGTGGTGATTTCCATGGCCACCTACAAGGCCACCGAGACCGTGGTCTCCCAGCTCGGCGACGTGCTGCGGACGCACCCGGGTACCTCCGAGGTGCAGATCCGGCTCAACGGCTCCCGCACGGTGGAAGTAATGAAGCTGGGCGTGGACATGCGGGTGAACCCCACTCCGTCGCTGTTCGGTGACCTGAAGGTGCTGCTCGGCCCGGCCTGCCTGGACGGCTAGGCCCGGCCGGGCGCCCGGCGTCATTGCTGCGTCCGGCGACATATTCGCCGCAGGCCGTGAACGGTGCTGGGTAGAATGATGGTGTGAATTCATCCAGCCCCGCAGCAGCCTTTGATTCCTTCCGCACAATTGACCTGCGCGGGCAGCATCTCAGTCCCGCTGAGCTGAAGGCTGCCATGCCGCGGGCCGAAACCACGTTCGACGCGGCTTCGGACGCCGTCTCCGCCATCATTACCGATGTCCGTACGCGGGGCTTTACCGCATTGACGGAACTGGCCCAGCGCTTCGACGGCGTGGACCAGCACGAGGTCCGGGTGCCGGCGGCCGCGCTCGACTCGGCGCTCGAGCAGTTGGACCCCTCCGTGCGGGCCGCCCTGGAAACAGCTATCCAGCGGACCCGGATCTTTGCCCGGGCCCAGCGCCCTGCCGATGCCGAGGTGGAAATCCGTCCCGGTGCGGTCCTGACGCATAAATGGATACCCGTCTCCCGTGTGGGGCTTTATGTTCCGGGCGGACTGGCGGTATATCCGTCTTCCGTGGTCATGAACGTGGTGCCTGCCCAGGAGGCAGGCGTCGCTTCCCTGGCCCTGGCCTCTCCGCCGCAGAAGGAATTCGGCGGACTGCCGCACCCCACCATCCTTGCCGCCGCCAAGCTGCTGGGTATTGACGAGGTCTACGCTGTGGGCGGTGCCCAGGCCATTGCCGCGTTTGCCTACGGTGTTCCTGCGGACGACGCCAATGCCGCCGTCCTGCCCGTAGACGTGGTGACCGGACCCGGCAACGTTTTCGTGGCGACTGCCAAGCGCCTGGTCAAGGGCGTGGTCGGCATTGATTCCGAGGCGGGTCCCACCGAGATCATGGTCCTGGCGGACGAGACGGCCGATGCCCGGCTGGTCGCTGCGGACCTGGTCAGCCAGGCCGAACATGATCCCAATGCCGGATCCGTCCTGGTCACTGCGTCGGAGCAGCTCGCCGGGAAGGTCCGGGAGGAACTGGGGCGCCAGGTCGCGGAGACCAAGCACAGCGAACGCGTGCGCACGGCTCTCTCCGGCGCCCAGTCCGGGGTGATCCTGGTTGACGGGCTGGAGCAGGGCATTGCCGTCTGCGACGCCTACGCCGCCGAGCACCTCGAAATCCAGACGGCCGACGCCGAGGCCGTGGCAGCGCGGGTCCGGAGCGCCGGTGCCATTTTCGTAGGGGACTACAGTCCCGTCAGCCTGGGCGATTACTGCGCCGGTTCCAACCACGTGCTGCCCACCGGCGGAACGGCGGCTTTTTCCTCCGGGCTGAACGTCACCACCTTCATGCGTGCCATCCAGGTGGTCAACTACAACCGTGAAGCGCTGGAAGAAGTGAGCGCCGATATCGTGGCCCTCTCGCGGGCGGAAGACCTGCCGGCCCACGGCGACGCCGTCAGCATCCGCTTCGAATAGCACGCGGGCCAGGGTTCGGCCCGCTTCGGCTCCGGAACGCTTCGGCTCCGGAGCGGCTGCAACAAAATCCCTTGCTCGCAGAGCTCGCCGGGAGAGTAAAGCCGCCTAACCCCGGCGCCTGCGCGCTCCGGGCCCGTGGTTTCCCTTCGGTTGGTCCTGATCCCTTCGGTTTGTGCTGATCCCTGCGCCGCGCGAAGCAGGGATTGCCACAAACCGCAGGGATTGCGACAGCCCGCGGGGTTTTTCCTCAACGGGAGGGATTCGGCCCCGGCCCGGGGCCCGGCGCGCCCCGGACCCGCTCGCTTCGCAGTCCGGCACGCGGAGCTACCTACATGTAGTAATGCCGGCACTACATGTTGTGGTTATGCACTTGGTGATGCGGCAGGGCGGGCCCTATAGTGAGAGCACCATAAGGCCCCTTCGCGAAAGGACGGGATATGTACTGTCCGTTTTGCCGCAACGCTGATTCCCGCGTCGTGGACAGCCGCCTGGCCGACGACGGCTCTGCGATCCGCCGGCGCCGGCAGTGCCCGCAGTGCGGGCGCCGTTTCTCCACAGTGGAAACCACCAGCCTGAGCGTCATCAAGCGCTCCGGGGTCGGCGAGCCCTTCAGCCGCAGCAAGGTGATCAACGGCGTGCGCAAAGCCTGCCAGGGCCGGCCCGTGAGCGAAGACGACCTCGCCATGCTGGCCCAGGAAGTGGAGGAATCCATCCGGGCCAGCGGGGTAGCAGAGATCGATGCCCACGAGGTGGGGCTGGCCATCCTCACTCCGCTGCAGAAGCTGGACCAGGTGGCGTACCTGCGTTTTGCCAGCGTCTACCAGTCCTTCGACTCCCTCGAGGACTTCGAGACCGCCATCGAGAAGCTGCGGACCGAGGCCGGGGAAAATTCGGGACGAGTCCCGAGCGGTGCCCAGCGCCCGCTCACCGCGCAGTAAAAGGCCCTTCGCAGCAAGAAAGAGCCCTCGCAGTAAAAGAGCCTGCGCAGTAAATGGATCCAGGCATAGCAAAAGCGGCGGAAGGAACCCTTCCGCCGCTTTTTGGTGTAACTGCTACTTGATGTATTTGAAGTGCATGGCTGCCTGCAGCGCGGCGCCGACAATGCCGGCGTTGTTCTTGAGGTTGGCCGTGACCATCGGAGTCCGCAGTTCGAGCATCGGCAGGAAGTCCTCGCTGCGCTTGGAGATGCCGCCGCCGATCACGAACAGGTCGGGGGAGAAGAGGAACTCCACATGCGAGAAGTAGCGCTGCAGCCGCTGGGCGTACTCTTCCCAGCCGATCCCGTCGCGTTCCCGGGCGGAGGCGGAAGCCTTCGTTTCGGCGTCGTGCCCGTCGATTTCCAGGTGGCCGAGCTCGGCGTTGGGAACCAGCATGCCCTTGTAGATCAGGGCCGAACCGATTCCGGTGCCCAAGGTGATCACGAGGACGGTGCCGTCCACTTCACGGCCTGCACCGTAGCGGGCCTCCGCGAGTCCCGCTGCGTCGGCGTCGTTCATGACCTGCACGTCGCGGCCGAGGGCCTTGGTGAGCAGTGTGTCGACGTCGGTGTCTATCCAGCTCTTATCCACGTTTGCCGCGGAACGGGCAATGCCGTGCTGGATGATGGCCGGGAAGGTGACGCCCACCGGGACGTCCGGGCCGGGGCCGCCGGGACGGGAGGACAGCTCCTCGACGATCTGGCTCACCACTCCGGCCACGGCCTCGGGTGTCGCAGGCTGCGGGGTGGGAATGCGGAAACGATCGCCAATCAGCTTGCCCTTGGACAGGTCGACGATGCCGCCCTTGATGCCCGTGCCCCCGATATCAATTCCAATGACGGCGTCGACGTGCTTGTCGGACTTATGCTTCTTGGCCATGGTTCTCCAGTAGTAGTTCTGAGCTCGGGTCGGCGGATCAGGGAAGGGTCAGAACTTCGGCGCCGTCATCAGTGACGAGCAAGGTGTGCTCGAACTGCGCGGTGCGTTTGCGGTCCTTGGTGAGGACTGTCCAGTTGTCATCCCACATGTCCCACTCGATGGTGCCGAGAGTGAGCATAGGTTCAATCGTAAACACCATTCCCGGTTCCATCAGCCTGCTGTAGGCGGGCGCGGCGTCGTAATGCGGAATGATCAGGCCGGTGTGGAAGGCTTCGCCGACGCCGTGGCCGGTGAAGTCACGGACAACACCGTAGCCGAAACGCTTGGCGTAGGACTCGATGGTACGGCCGATGACATTGATTTCCCGGCCCGGGGCGACGGACTTGATGGCCCGGCGCAGGGATTCCTGGGTACGCTCCACCAGCAGCCGGGACTCGTCGTCGACGTCTCCGACGAGGAAGGTCCAGTTGGTGTCGCCGTGGACGCCGTTGATGTAGGCGGTGATATCGATGTTGATGATGTCGCCGTCCTGCAGCACCGTGGTGTCCGGAATGCCGTGGCAGATGACCTCGTTCACGGAGGAGCACAGGGACTTCGGGAATCCGCGGTAGCCCAGCGTGGAGGGGTAGGCATTGGAGTCCAGCAGGAACTGGTGGCCGATCCGGTCCAGCTCGTCGGTGGTGACGCCGGGAGCGATGTGCCGGCCGACCTCAACGATGGCCTGCGCGGCAATCCGGCTGGCGATCCGGATCTTCTCGATGGTTTCCGCGGACTTGACCTCGGACCCGGTGAACGGTGCGGGGGCTTCCCTGTCCACGTATTCGGGGCGGGGGATCGACGCCGGAACCCGGAGCCGGGGGCTCACGCTCCCCGGTGTCAGGTGTCCAGCAGGTGCAGTGGCAAGTTTCTGGGGCATACCATCGATCTTATCGCCAGCGTGCCCGACGCTGGGACGAGACGGCCGGCAGGGCAGGTCCGATCTACGCACAAAGCACACGCACGGGATACGCAAGGCATAAGCAAGTACCAAGGCACGTCAACAGGAGGACCCCATGGCCGATTACTGGTTCAACGTAGTGACCCACGAGGTGGAGGAGGGCCCGCAGTCGGACTGGACAAAGCTGCTGGGACCGTACCCCACCCGCGAGGAAGCCGAGCTCGCGCTGCAGAAGGTGCAGGCACGGAACAAGGCCTGGGACGCCGACGAAGACTAGGAGCTGCGCCGCCTAGGGGCTGTTTTCCCTAGGGGCTGTTTTCCCTAGGCGCAGCATCTCTTAGAAGCTGTGCCCCTAGAAGCTGTGTTCCGGGCCGGGGAAGGAACCGCTGCGTACCTCGGCGGCGTATTCCTTCGCCGCCCGGGACAGCTCGGTGCGCAGGTCCGCGAACGCCTTGACGAAACGCGGCTGCTTCCCGCCGCGCAGGCCGGCCATGTCCTGCCAGACCAGCACCTGCCCGGTGGTGGCGTTGCCGGCGCCGATCCCGATGGTCGGTACCCTCACCGCGGCGTCGACCTCCGCGGCGACGTCGGCGGGCACCATTTCCATCAACACGCAGAACGCCCCGGCCTCTGCGAGGGCGACGGCGTCCTGCACCACTGCGGCTCCCGCATCGCCGCGGCCCTGCACCTTGTAGCCGCCGAGCGCGTGCTCGGCCTGCGGAGTGAAGCCCACATGCGCCATGACCGGAATGCCTGCCGCCGTCATGGCACGGACATGGTCGACGTAATGCCGCCCGCCTTCCATCTTCACCGCATGGACCAGGCCTTCCTTCATGAGCCGCACCGAAGACTCGATGGCCTGGGCGGGGGAAACCTCATAGGAACCGAACGGAAGGTCGCAGACCACCAGCGAGTGGCTGGCTCCGGCCGTGACGGACCGGGCGAAGACGATCATCTCGTCCATGGTGATCGGCAGGGTGGTGGCGTGGCCCATCACGTTGTTCGCGGCCGAATCGCCCACCAGCAGCACCTCGATGCCGGCTTCGTCGAAAATGCCGGCGGCGTACTGGTCATAAGCGGTCAGCATGGCGAACCGGCCGCCGTTGTCCTTCAACTGCTGCAGGTGCGAGATGCGGATTTTCTTCAGCGCCGGAGCTTCAGGAACGGAGGGGTCCGCGGGATTGGCGGCGTACGGGGAGGGCTGTTCGGCACTGGTCATGCTTCGAGCCTACTAAACAACGCACCGCGGGGACCCGCCCGGCGGATTCGTTGCGGGGGATACCCGCGGGCTGCCGACCAAATCCTGCACACGTAGGTAGAGTGAAGAAGGTTTCACATGTCTCTGAGCCGTGTAGAGGAAAGAAGGTAAGGATGAACCGCCAGCAGGAATTCGTTCTGCGCACCATCGAGGAGCGCGATGTCCGGTTTGTGCGGTTGTGGTTTACCGACGTCGTCGGCCAGCTGAAGTCCGTGGCGCTGGCGCCGGCGGAAGTGGAAGGCGCCTTCGAGGAAGGCCTGGGCTTTGACGGTTCCTCGGTCGAGGGCCTGGCCCGGATCTTCGAGTCGGACCTGCTGGCCCAGCCCGACCCCTCCACCTTCCAGATCCTGCCCTGGCGCGGCGACGAGGAGCAGACCTCGCGGATGTTCTGCGACATCCTCACCCCGGACGGCCAGCCGTCGGCTGCCGACCCGCGGAACGTGCTCAAGCGCCAGCTGGCGAAGGCCGCGGACATGGGCTTCACCTGCTACACCCACCCCGAGATCGAGTTCTACCTGCTGAAGTCCGATGAACTCGGCGAAGACGGCCAGCCCGTTCCCGTGGACCAGGCCGGCTACTTCGACCACGTCCCGGGCGGCGTGGCGCAGGACTTCCGCCGCACGGCCGTGTCCATGCTTGAAGCAGTGGGCATCTCCGTGGAGTTCAGCCATCACGAGGCCGGGCCGGGGCAGAACGAGATCGACCTGCGCTATGCCGATGCCCTGCAGACCGCGGACAACATCATGACCTTCCGCACAGTGGTCAAAGAAGTCGCCTTGATGACCAACTGCTACGCGAGCTTCATGCCCAAACCCTTCTCGCATCATCCCGGTTCCGGCATGCACACCCACTTCTCCCTCTTTGAGGGCGACAGCAACGCCTTCTTCCAGGCCGGTGCCGAGTTCCAGCTCTCTACCACCGCACGCCAGTTCATGGCGGGCATCCTGCGGCACGCCCCGGAATTCACGGCCGTCACCAACCAGTTCGTGAACTCCTACAAGCGGCTTTGGGGCGGCGGTGAAGCCCCGAGCTACCTGTCCTGGGGCCACAACAACCGGTCCGCGCTGGTGCGGGTGCCGTTGTACAAGCCGAACAAGGGCCAGTCGGCACGCATCGAATACCGCGGCATCGACGCCGCGGCCAACCCGTACCTGTCCTACGCCGTCCTGCTCGGGGCCGGGCTGAAGGGCATCGAAGAGGGCTATGACCTGCCCCCCGGCGCCGAGGACGACATCGAGAGCCTGAGCGCCGCCGAACGCAGGGCCATGGGCCACGACCCGCTGCCGGCGTCCCTGCATGACGCCGTGCGTGTCATGGAGGAGTCCGAGCTGGTGGCCGACATCCTGGGCGAGCAGGTCTTCGAGAACTTCCTGCGGAACAAGCGTGCGGACTGGAACGAATACCGCCAGCAGGTGACCAGGTTCGAGCTGCAGAAGAACCTGGGCATCCTCTAGGAAAGGGCCGGCACCGATGAGCCTGACTCGACGGCTGATCGCCACGGGTTTCCGCGACCTGGAAAAAAGTACGCGGTTCCTGGCGGCTTCGGAGCTTGAGGGCATCGATGAGGACGCACTGTTCGCGGGGTTCAACTGCGCGGCGGATCCGGACCTGGCACTGCAGTCGCTGGTTCGGCTGATCGGCCGTGCCCCGGAGCTGGTGGAACTGGTCAACGGCGGCGCCGAGCGGAGCGAAGCCCTGTTCCGGCTCCTGGGGGCCTCCGATGCCCTGGCGGAGTTCCTGATGCGGCACCCCGGGGATGTCGGAGTGCTGCGCCGAGAGCTGCGCGCCGAACCGGGCAGCACCGATGAACCCACCCTGCGGGCCTCGCTGCTGGACGCCGTGCATGCGGGCAGCGGCGCAGCGCCCGTGGCCGGCCTGACGGGCACCGAAGCCTACGTGGCGCTGCGGTCCCGGTACCGCCGGCACCTGCTGGACCTTGCCGTGCGGGACCTTGGTGCGGCGTCGCCCACTGACTTCCTGCCTGCGGCTGGACGCGAACTCGCCGACCTGGCCGGCGCGGCCCTGGAAGCTGCGCTGGCGGTCTCCCGGGCGGAGCTGACGGCAAACTATCCGGCCGAAGAGATCTCCGCTGTACGCCTGGCCGTCATCGGGATGGGCAAGGCCGGCGCGCGGGAACTGAACTACATCTCCGACGTGGACGTCATCTACGTGATCGAAGCCTCCGGCCTGCCGGAAGAGCGGGCCTCCGCCATCGGCACGGCGCTGGCCGCCGGGATTTCCCGCGCCATCAACGCTTCGGCACCGGAGCCCCCGCTTTGGGAGGTGGATACGAACCTGCGCCCCGAGGGCAAGGACGGCCCGCTGGTGCGCACGCTGGACTCGCATCTGAACTACTACCAGCGCTGGGCGCACAGCTGGGAGTTCCAGGCGCTCCTGAAGGCCCGCGCCATGGCAGGGGACAGGGACCTGGGCCGGCGCTACGAAGAAGCCGTCGCCCCCTTGATCTGGAGCAGTTCCGAGCGGGACGGATTCGTGGAATCGGTGCAGGCCATGCGCCGCAGGGTCACCGACAATATTCCGGCCCACGAAGAGGCGCGGCAGCTGAAGCTGGGCAGCGGCGGACTGCGCGACGTCGAATTCACGGTCCAGCTGCTGCAGCTGGTGCACGGCCGGATCGATGAATCCCTCCGGGTGCGCACCACTACCGCGGCGATTGCCGCGCTCAGCGACGCCGGGTACATCGGGCGCACCGATGCCCGGGAACTGGACGAGTCCTACCGCTACCTCCGTGTCCTTGAACACCGCATCCAAATGGTCCACATGCGCCGGACCCACCTGATGCCCGAGGGTGAGGCCGCACTGCGGGCCCTGGCCAAGTCCAGCGCGGGATCCCTTTCGCTGGAGCGGCCCAGTGCCGAACGCCTGCGGGAGCAGTGGCAGCGCCGCAAGCGACTGGTACGGCGGCTCCATGAGAGCATCTTCTACCGCCCGCTGCTGAGCACCGCGGCGAACCTCAGCGCGGACGAGGTCCGGCTGACGCCCGAGGCCGCGCAGGCCCGCCTGGCCGCACTCGGCTACGCAGATCCCCGCGGGGCCATGCGCCACATCGAGGCTCTGACCGTGGGGGTCAGCCGCCGTGCCGCGCTGCAGCGGCAGCTCCTCCCGGTGCTGCTGGCGTGGCTGGCCGACGGCGTGGACCCCGACGCCGGCCTGCTGGGTTTCCGGCGGCTCAGCGAAAACCTGGGCGATACGCACTGGTACCTGGGCATGCTGCGCGATTCGTCGGCCGCGGGGGAGCGGCTGTGCTCCATCCTGTCCTCAAGCCGGTTCATTACCGACCTGCTGGAGGTTTCGCCGGAATCCACGTCCTGGCTGGCCTCCGACAAGGAACTGGTGCCGGCGTCGTTTGACACGCAGTGGCAGGAAATCCAGTCAAAGATGTCCCGCCACCCCCATCCCGCGGAGGCGATGCGGCTGATCCGGCTGATCCGCCGGCGGGAGATGCTGCGCATTGCCATCGCCGACAGTGCGGGCCTGCTCAGCCAGCAGGACGTCGGCCGTGCCCTGGCCGATGCTGACCGTGCCGCAGTCCTGGGGGCCCTGCACGTGGCGGAGTCCGAGGTATTCGGCGGCAGCGAGAAGCTCACCGATCTGCTGGTGGTCGCGATGGGGCGGCAGGGCGGACGCGAGATCGGCTACGGTTCCGACGCGGACGTGATGTACGTGCACCGCCCGCTGCCCGGTGCCGACCCGGCTGCAGCGCAGGCGCAGGCCGAGAAGGTCGTCTCCCAGATCTCCACCTTCCTGCAGCAGCCCTGCAGCCCGGCGGTCCAGGCCGAACGCCCGTTGGTTCTCGACGCCGGGCTGCGCCCCGAAGGACGGCAGGGGCCGATGGTACGCAGCCTGGAATCCTACGCCGGCTACTACGAGCGCTGGTCGGTGATCTGGGAGGCACAGGCCCTGCTGCGGGCACGTCCGATGGCCGGCAGCGATGCCCTTGCCGAAGAGTTCATGGCGCTGATCGATCCGGTCCGCTACCCGGATGCGGTTACGGTCAAGGACGTGCGGGAAATCCGCCGGATCAAGGCCAGGGTGGAAGCCGAACGCCTGCCCCGGGGCGCGGATCCCTCCCGCCAGCTCAAACTCGGACGCGGCAGCCTCAGCGACGTCGAGTGGCTGGTCCAGCTGCTCCAGCTGCAGCACGCACACCGGGTGCCGGAGCTGCGGACGACGGCGACACTTCCCGCGCTGGACGCGATCGAGGCAGCGGACCTGCTTCCCGCCGTCGACGTCGACACCCTCCGGCAGGCCTGGCTGCTCGCCAGCCGGGTCCGAAGCGCAAATGTGATCCGCGGCGGACGGAACCCCGATGTGCTGCCGTCCTCCCGCCGGGAACTGGACGCCGTGGCCCGCTGGTGCGGTTACGGCGCCGGCCAGGGCGGGGACCTGGAGGAGGACTATCTCAAGCTCACCCGGCACGCCCGGGCCGTTTTCGAACGGTATTTCTACGGATACGGGACCTAGCTCACGTCGCTGACGGCCCAATCGGTTCGTTGCATTGCCACTGCTCTAGGTACGCTCTATGAGGGTATTTGCGGCGTGTGCCGCAGTGATAGAGCTAGGAGACGTTTACTTTGCTTAGTGGCAAACGGGCCTTAAAGGGCCCGGCTAAACTGGCCGTACCGCTGACCACCTTCCTCGCAACCCTGGCTTTGCTGCTGGGGATACCTGCGGCCGGAGCCTCTGCAGCGGACGGCGTCGAGGGTGAGACCTTCGTCATCGGCACCGATACCACCTTCGCACCGTTCGAATTCCGTGAAAACGGCGAACTGGTCGGTATCGATATGGACCTTCTCAACGCAATCGCCGAGGAGGAGGGCTTCAATGTCGAAATCCAGTCCCTCGGCTTTGACGCGGCGCTGCAGTCGCTGCAGTCCAACCAGGTGGACGGCGTCATTGCCGGAATGTCCATCACGGATGAGCGCCGGCAGGTCTTCGACTTCTCGGATCCGTACTTCGAGTCCGGCATCCAGATGGCCGTCGCCGAGAACAACAACGACGTCAAGGGGTACGAGGACCTGCGCGGCAAGCGCGTAGCGGTCAAGACCGGCACGGAAGGGCAGACCTTCGCCGAGTCCATCAAGGACCAGTACGGCTTTGAGGTGGTTGCGTTCGCGCAGTCCGCCCAGATGTACGACGACGTCAAGGCCGGCGGCTCCGTGGCCGTGTTTGATGATTACCCCGTGCTTGCCTACGGCGTGGCCTCCGGCAACGGCCTGAAGACCGTCACCGAAAAGGAAGCCGGCAGCTCGTACGGATTCGCCGTGAACAAGGGTGCCAACCCCGAGCTCCTCACCGCCTTCAACGCCGGCCTCGCCGACCTGAAGGAAAGCGGCGAGTACGACGAAATCCTGGATACATACCTGGAAGCCGGCGCCAAGGACTCAAGCTTCTGGTCCCTCATCACGGACAACGGCCCGGCCTTCGCCAAGGGCATGGGCCTGACCCTGCTGGCAACCGCGCTGTCGTTGCTCTTCGCCCTCGTCCTGGGCGTGTTCTTCGGCTTCCTGAAGGTCGGCTCGTCAAAGATCCTGCGCGGCATCGCCACCGTGTACGTGAGCATCTTCCGCGGCACCCCGGTGCTGGTCCAGGCCTTCTTCTTCTACTTCGGCCTGCCGCAGATCATCGGCCAGCCGGTGGACGTACTTACGGCCGGCGTGCTGACGCTGAGCCTGAACGCCGGCGCCTACATGACCGAGATTGTCCGCGGCGGCATCCAGTCCGTGGATCCCGGCCAGATGGAAGCGGCACGCAGCCTCGGACTGGGCTACGGGAAGACCATGCAGAAGGTCATCATTCCCCAGGCCATCAAGATCATGACGCCTTCCTTCATCAACCAGTTCGTCATTACCTTGAAGGACACCTCCCTGCTTGCGGTTATCGGCTTTGCGGAGCTGACGTACCAGGGCCAGCAGATCTACGCGGTGAACTTCCGTACCGCGGAGGTCCTGATCATCGTGGCGGCCCTGTACTTCATCGTGATTACGCTGCTGACCAAGCTGGCGGACGTCCTGGATAAGAGGTTTAACAAGTGAGCAAGATCCAAACCATCGGACTCCGGAAGTCCTACGGATCCAACGAGGTCCTCAAGGGCCTGGACGTCAGTGTGGCCGAAGGCGAAGTGGTCTGCGTGATCGGCCCCTCCGGTTCCGGCAAGTCCACGTTCCTTCGCTGCCTCAACAAGCTCGAAGACATCACCGGCGGCACGGTGAAAGTCGACGGTTTTGACCTCACCGATCCGAAGGTGAACCTGAACGAGGTGCGCCAGCACATCGGCATGGTCTTCCAGCACTTCAACCTGTTCCCGCACATGAGCGTGCTGGACAACATCATGCTCGCTCCGGTGCAGCTGAAGAAGGCGCCGAAGGCCGAGGTCCGCAAGACCGCGCTGGCACTGCTGGACCGGGTCGGCCTGGCAGACAAGGCTGACGCACGCCCGGCTCAGCTGTCCGGCGGCCAGAAGCAGCGTGTGGCTATTGCCCGCGCGCTGGCCATGCAGCCGGACATCATGCTCTTCGACGAGGCCACCTCCGCCCTCGACCCGGAAATGGTGGGCGAAGTGCTCCAGGTCATCCGTGACCTGGCCCGGGAAGGCATGACCATGGTCGTTGTCACCCACGAAATGGGCTTCGCCCGCGAAGTGGCTGACCGCGTGATCTTCATGGCCGACGGCCACATCGTCGAAGAGAACACCCCGGACCTGCTCTTCGGCAGCCCGCAGGCCCCGCGCCTGCAGGACTTCCTGGCCAAGGTGCTCTAGCGCTCCACTCGACCCCCGCAGTGGCCGCCGCC
The DNA here is from genome assembly GCF_024385485.1 of Arthrobacter sp. zg-Y1116. Lineage (NCBI taxonomy): Bacteria > Bacillati > Actinomycetota > Actinomycetes > Micrococcales > Micrococcaceae > Arthrobacter > Arthrobacter sp. zg-Y1116. The sequence continues at coordinate 103,663 of NZ_JANFLR010000002.1, forward strand.
GGTATTCGTTATGCTCTTATCAATGAGCGAACTAACCGGTACGGCGGCCACTGTCGTACTGCTGCGGGATTCCGACGCCGGCCCCGAGGTCCTGCTGCTGGAGCGGCCGACCGCGGGCTCCTTCGGCGGTGCCTGGGTCTTTCCCGGCGGCCGGGTGGACCCGGAAGACCGTGTCGAAGAAGAGCCCGAAGCAGAAGCCGCCCGGCGGGCCGGAGTCCGTGAAACCGCGGAAGAGACCGGACTCGCGCTGGACCCTGAGGATCTGGTGCCGCTTTCCTGCTGGATTCCGCCGGAAAACATCCCCCGTCGGTACCAGACATGGTTCTTTGCCGCGAAGGCTCCGGCCGGGGATATTCACCTCAATCCCGGGGAGCTGCTCAACCACGTGTGGCTCTTGCCTGCGGAAGCTCTGGACCGGCACCGCAACGGGCTGATGCAGCTGGTTGCACCGACCTGGGTCACGCTGCACTCCCTGACCTCCGATGCCTCCGCCGGTGCGGCCCTTGCCCGGCTCGCGGATGCCGACCCGGAAACCTTCCGGACCCGCCCCCTCACCGGATACGAGCCCGCGACCGTCCTTGCCTGGGCGGGCGACGAGGAGTACGACGGCGCGGGCGGTGCTTCGGGTGATGCCAGGCCGGCGCGGCACCGGCTCGTGATGGACAAAACCGGGTGGCGCTACGAGCGCACCCCTTAGCCCGTAGCTCCGGGACGGGACCGGAGCTGCTGGCTCAAGACCGCAGCAGCTCCAGTATCTTCTTCCGTGCGGCCCGCCCTTCAGGCACGGGAAGCAGCGGGTAAACATGGACCCCGCCGTCAGCGATGTGCAGCGAAACAGGGATGCCGGCAGACCTCATCCGGCTTTCCAGCCTGAGCACATCCGGGTAGGGCAGGTCATGGGTTCCGACAAACACATCCGTCGGCGGGAGCCCCGGCATTGTCCCGTTGACGGGACTGACCCGGGGATCAGCCAGGGGATCACCGGACGCCCAGGCACGTGCGGCAACCCGAAGCCCGGCACGGCTAAGCCACGGATCAACCGCTTCAACCGCGGCAAGCTCCGGATTTTCCATGGCCACGTCCACCCAGGGGGACAGCAGGACCAAACGCCGCGGCTGAGGCAGTGAATATTCCGCCAGCTGCTGGGCAAAGGCCAGGGCCAGTCCACCACCGGCTGAGTCGCCCATAAAAGCCACATTCTGGGAATCGAAGTCTTCAAGCAGGTTCCGGTACACGGCCGCCAGCAGTCCGGACGCATCCCGATGGCTGGATTCCGGTGCCAGCCCGTACAGCGGAACCTCCACCCGGTGGCCCGCTGCCGCCAGGCGGGCGATGAACCGCCAGTGCCAGGCGCTGATCGGGCTGATGTACGAACCGCCATGCAGGTACAACACCGCCTGGACGGCAGTTCCTGGCACGGAGCTGTCCTCGGCCCGGGGCAGCACCGAATAGCAGGAGAACCCCGCGACGCTCCTCTGCTCCACCCGGAACTTCCGCAACAGGCTTCGGGGAGGCAGGGCGGCCCGCTTGCGCCGCGCCAGTCTTGCCTCCGTGCGTTCCGCAGTGGCGCTCAGGGGCTTCCGAGTCAGCCGCAGATACGGCGCCAGGAGCTGCATCGGCAGGCTTGCCATCAAGTCCTCCCGGCTTCCGTGGCCCGGATAAACCGCAGGACCGGCTCAGCGAGTCCGGCACCGATGGCATCAGGCGTACGCTTCTGCCCGCGGATCTCAAAGGAGTGGTTGCCGCCTTCCACGCGCTGGACGTGCGCGTTCGGGCCGATCCGCTCGGCCACCGGCTCGAGTTCTCCCGGCAGGGCAAAAGTGTCACGGGTTCCCTGCAGGAACAGCATTGGCAGGGCCAGACCGTACAAATGCTCGTCGCGCAGCTTCTCCGGCTTGCCGGGCGGATGCAGAGGGTAGCCCAGGTACACGAGGCCGGCCGCAGGCATGCCCTCCGCCACCGCCATGGACGCCATCCGGCCGCCGAATGACTTCCCGCACGCCCAGACCGGCCCGCCGCCGTCGCGCTCCGCCGCCGCGGCCATAACGGCCTTCCACGTTTCGACGGCCACGGGAGCCCGGTCCGGGAACTTCTTCCCGGCTTCGCGGTACGGGAAGTTGAAGCGCAGGGTGGCCGCGCCGCCGTCGTTCAATGCGCCGGTAAACCCGGTGAGGAAGGGGTGCTCCATCCCGGTGCCGGCGCCATGGGCGACGACGACGGTCACCTCCGCGCCCGCGGGACGGGACAAAACGGCGGATACGGTCCCCTCGCCGACGGGAATGGACAGGTCAAGATGATCAACTTGCATGTGTTCAAACGTACTGCCATCCCGGGCCTCGCACCTTGAGCGCAGAAGGTAATACCACTAGAATGGAAAGCGGACAGGATCCGAAGGCCCCATAAGCGCAGCCGGTATCGGCACCACGCGCAGCCTCTCCTGAAATCCGCGGTCCGCCTTGGGCGACGAACCGCAACATCACCACTCCGGCACAGAAGCCACCGCTTTGCGGCACACCGATTCGTTGTGCCCGGAGTACCATCCCATGCCTCTCGAAGGGAGCATCAGCTATATGTTGAAGCACGTTGCAGTGACGCGCACCAGGACCACCACTTCACGATTCACCGCACAGGTCACGGCCATTGCCGCCGGATGTGCGCTGGTTGCCGGGGGAGTATCGGCGGCCGAAATCGCCATGCTGAACGCAGAACCGGCCCCGAGCCAGGTCATCGCCGAAGCAACCGCCTAACGCACAAGGCACAGCGCAGAAGAAGTCTCCGCCGTCGTTCCCGCCCGGGAATGGCGGCGTTTTTGCATTTCCGGACACCGGTGCTCTTCTAGAATGGAAAAACACCATTCCTACATCCGGGGAGCACCGTGCCCAGAGGCAAACACCATCCGCCGCGTCCCAAGCCGGCCAACAGCGAGGGCATGCTCATCGCCAATGACCTGAAGAAGGAGCGGGGCTGGACCGACGGGCAGATCAAGACCTTCCTGCCCGAACCGGACAAGACCGCACGGAACCCGTTTTCCCGCAAGGCAGCCCCCATGAAGCTCTACGCCCTGGAACGGGTTGTTGCCATCGAGGCCACACCGGAGTATGCCAAGGCCCGCGAAGCCTCACGCAACCGGCAGCTGGCGGCACGGGAACGTGCCCTGGTGAAGAAGAAGGCAGCGGTCGCCGTCGCCGAAGCGCTGGAGCTGCGCATTGTTCCCGAGCCGTGGGAAACCATGCAGCGCAAGGCGATCGGGCATTTCAACGGACGTCTCCGCGGCAAGCAGTCCCCGGCCAGCCTTTCCACGGCACCGTCGCGGCTGAACCGGCTGACCGTGAATTACCTGCGGCACCAGCAGACCTCCTACGAGGAGGAGCTCAAGGAATTCAAGGGCGTGGTGGGCGTCGGCGAGGCGTACCTGGTGGTCCGGAACCGCATCCTGGACCTGATTGCCGACACCTACCCGCAGCTCAAGGCCGAATGCGAGCGGCAGAAATTCGATGCACCGGAACTTCCCGACGGCGTGACGCTCTAGCCGCCGGGGGGCCTGCAGGTCCTGCAGAGGGTTCGGCCGCCGGCACAGCATCCCACGGAACGGTACGGATGTTTCCCGAAGTGGTTACAGCAGTCACGCCGGCCCCACTCCGTGGGACACCCTGCGGACGCCGACAAGCCCGAGGGAAGACAAAACCGCCCCCGCCCGGTGACGGGCGGAGGCGGTTGGGGTGTCCGGGCTGCGGCTGGAGGCTGCAGCTTGGAGGCGGATTAGACGCCGTAGTACAGCTCGAACTCGAACGGGTTCGGGCGCAGTGCCAGCGGCAGGATTTCGAATTCACGCTTGTACGAAATCCAGCTGTCGATCATGTCCTGGGTGAACACGCCGCCGGCCTGAAGGAACTCGTTGTCGTTCTCCAGGGCAACCAGTGCCTCTTCGAGCGAGGCCGGAGCCTTCTGGATGTGCTTGGCCTCTTCGGGCGGCAGTTCGTAGAGGTCCTTGTCGATCGGGTCTGCCGGCTCGATGCGGTTCTTGATGCCGTCCAGCCCCGCCATCAGCTGTGCGGAGAACGCCAGGTAAGGGTTGGAGGAGGGGTCCGGAGCGCGGAACTCGAGGCGCTTGGCCTTCGGGTTGGAACCGGTGATCGGGATACGGATAGCGGCGGAACGGTTGCCCTGCGAGTAGACCATGTTCACGGGAGCTTCGAAGCCCTTGACCAGGCGGCGGTAGGAGTTGACCGTCGGGTTGGTGAAGGCAAGCACGGCCGAGGCGTGCTTGAGCAGGCCGCCGATGTACCAGCGGGCCAGGTCGGACAGGCCGGCGTAGCCCTTCTCGTCGTAGAACAGCGGCACGCCGCCGTTCCACAGCGACTGGTGGCAGTGCATGCCCGAACCGTTGTCACCGAAGATCGGCTTCGGCATGAAGGTGGCGGACTTGCCCCAGGCATCGGCAACGTTCTTGACGATGTACTTGAACTTCTGCAGATCGTCTGCCGCGTGCGTCAGGGTGGTGAACTTGTAGTTGATTTCGGCCTGGCCGGCACCGCCGACCTCGTGGTGGGCACGCTCGACTTCGAGACCCACGTTGTCCAGCTCCACGCTGATGGCGTCGCGCAGGTCGGCCTGCTTGTCCACGGGTGCCACGGGGAAGTAGCCGCCCTTGTACGGGGTCTTGTTGCCCAGGTTGCCGCCCTCTTCCTCGCGGCCGCTGTTCCAGGGTGCCTCCTCGGAGTCCACCTTGTAGAAGCTGCCCTTGGGGGAGGACTCGTACTGGACGTTGTCGAAGATGTAGAACTCGGCCTCGGAACCGAAGAAAGCCGTATCGGCGATGCCGGTGGAGGCCAGGTACGCCTCGGCACGCTCGGCAACGCCGCGCGGGTCGCGGTGGTACGGCTCGCCGGTGCGGGGGTTCACGATCGAGAAGTTCAGCGCCAGGGTCTTCTCGATGCGGAAGGGATCAATAAACGCCGTCGTGACATCCGGGATGAGCTGCATGTCGGACTCTGCAATGCCCTGGAAGCCGCGGATGGACGAGCCGTCGAACAGCTGACCGTTGACGAAGAAATCGGCATCTACGGTTTTGGCCGGCACGTTGAAGTGCTGCTGCACTCCGGGTACGTCGGTGAATCGGATGTCGACGAACTTCACTTGCTCGTCAGCGATGAACCTGAGGACTTCGTCCGCGTTCTTGAACATCGTTTATGTACTCCTATACAACTGTTTGGGTGGAAGACCTCGGGCTGCAAGACCTGGCTGGCGCCGGGCCCTTTGAACGTTCCGGCGCCTCACCATGACCCTAAAGGGGCCGGGTTTCCCGGCGGTGACACATGTGTTTCCGGTACGTTACGCAGTCGATGGTCTCCCTTCCACCCTATCCGCATCCTCGGGGGACAGTGATAATGGAGTGTTTATTTCCGCCGCTGCCACCCGGGTAGTCTTTAACCGTGGTCGATAGAAGCGATATAGGTTCCTGGCTGGAAGGCCCTCCCTCCGATGAGAACACGTGGCCGGGCAAACGCCTCGGCCGCCCGCGTACCGGCCCGGGGTCCATTGCGCGCGTAGGCCCCCGCCTGGGTGCCTTGGTGATCGACTGGGCCATCGCTTCGCTCATTGCCTACTGGCTCTTCGGCGGAGATGACTTCGCCATCCTGGCGATCTTCGCCGTCGAGCAGATCCTGCTCGTCAGCCTGCTCGGTTACAGCATCGGGCACCGTGTGTTCAGCCTGCAGGTGCAGAAAATGGACGGCCGCGCGGCGGGAATTCCGGCAGCGATTGTCCGCACGCTGCTGCTGTGCCTGGTGATTCCGGCGGTGGTGTTCGACGCCGACCAGCGGGGCCTGCACGACCGGGCCCTGGGTACCGTGCTGGTGAAGGTTAAGCACTAGGCTTCCCGGAACTGCAGGAATCTGGCAGATTCCTGCATATGAAACTACTGATTCTCGGCGGAACCGCCTGGCTTGGACATCAGACCGCCGCCGCCGCGCTGGCCGCAGGCCACGACGTTACGTGCGCCGCCCGCGGAAGCTCCGGCGAGCCGCCGGCTGGAGCGGATTTCCTTCGGGTGGACCGGGACGCCGACGACGGCCTCGCAGCCGCCGCAGGGGAGCACTGGGACGCTGTCATCGACGTCTCCCGCCAGCCCGGACAGGTGCGACGCTCCGTCCGCGACCTGAGGTCCGGCGGGTGCTTCTATGTGTTGGTCTCCACCGGCAACGTCTATGCCAGTCAACGTGAACTCGGCCAGGCGGAGGACGCCCCGCTGCTGGCACCCCTGGCGGCGGACGTCATGGACAGCATGGAAAGCTACGGTCCCGCCAAGGTCGCCTGTGAGCAGGCCGTCGCTGCAGGCTTCGGTGCCGGCTCCCATGCCCTGGTCCGCGCCGGGCTGATAGGCGGCCCGGGGGATACCTCGGGGCGCAGCGGATACTGGCCGCTGCGGTTCGCCCAGGGCGGGCCTGTCCTCGTGCCGGACGTGCCGAACCACCCTACGCAGCTCATCGACGTCCGGGACCTGGCGCAATGGCTCGTGCGGGTGGCTGAGCAGCGGACCGCCGGAGTGTTCAACGCCGTGGGGGAGACAGCGCCGTTCACGGAGCACCTGGCCGAGGCAGCGGCGGCAGCAGGAGCCGGGGAGCCACCTGCACGGAACTCACGGGTAGCGGACCCGGCCCCTCCGCGGATCACCGTCCCGGCAGCGCCGCAATGGCTCCGTGAGCAGGGCGTGAACGAGTGGTCCGGCCCCCGGTCGCTGCCGCTCTGGTTGGAAGACCCGGACTGGCACGGCATGAACGCCCGGTCCAATGCACGGGCGCGTTCCGCCGGACTACGCCTCCGGCCGCTGCGGCAGACGCTCAAGGACACCCTCGCCTGGGAGGAAGCCGCCGGCGTCGGACGTCCGCGCGGCGCGGGACTCACCCCGGCGGAAGAACGCGACCTGCTGGCCCGGCTCGAGGACGCGAACGCCCTGCTGCCGGAAGGGAGCTAAGGCCAAAACAAAAGGGCCCCCGGTAAAGGGGCCCTTTTGGTGGAGAATCGGCTAGCGTCCGCGGGTTGCCTTGCGGTCCGGACGGGCACGGTAGGGGTCGATGCCCTTGGGGATCGGCAGCCGGGTGCCAAGCGCGGAGAGTCGCTTGTTGACGGTCGCGACTTCCTGCTTGGTCAGTGCCTTGGGAAGCTTCTTGGCTGTGGTGGCCACCTTGGACAGCGGAACCTGGCCTTCGCCGCGGCCGGTCTGGATGACTGTGATCGGAACCTTGGGGACGATCCGGTTCATCCGCCGGCGTTCGCCGTCGGCAAGTGCCTTGGCGCGGGCGGGCGAGCCTTCGGTGACCAGGACGATGCCGGGACGGCCGATGGCCCGGAACACGGCTTCCTGGGTGCGGGGGTTCACGGCGACGGGCTGTTCCTCAAGGATCCAGCCGCGGCGCAGCACGCTCAGGGCGGCGCCGGAGGCTCCCGGCTGGCCTTCAATCTGCGTGAATGCCGCCCGCTCTGCACGGCGGGACAGGATGAACACTGCCGCGAGCAGGCCGAGCGGGATGGCGATGATGAGCATCGTGATCCAGTTGTCGATCAGGAAGCCGATCAGCAGGCCCACGGCGATGATGCCGAGGAACGCGCCGAGCATCAGCCATACGACGTTGGGGTCATTGCGCCGGGTCATCTTGAAGACCTGGGCAATCTGCTTCATGCGCCCTTCCTTCTTGGGCTTCTTTTCCCCCTTCGGCTTGCGGGAAAAGACGCCTTTGCGGGCGCTCTGGGATGCGTCTGAATCGGTGCTTTTGGCCATAATGAGTTCATTCTACGTGATGTAAGGCGTGCGGTTAGGAAGGCTGCACGGTTGGGCGGCAGTCGGGGAGGCAGGGGGCGGCGCAGTGCCCGGGGAACCGGGCCGCCGTCACCCGCGGGCGAGGATGGAGGAGGCCTCCTGGAGCGTGCTTCCCGAATCCTCGATGTGCGCCAGCTGCGGAGGCAGCTCGCGCCCCTTGCGCCGCATGGCCCCCGCCCAAAGCCTCCCGGCACGGTAGGAGGAGCGCACCAGCGGCCCGCTCATGACGCCGAGGAAACCCAGTTCCTCGGCTTCGGTGCTGATCTCGACGAATTCCTGCGGCTTGACCCAGCGGTCCACCGGCAGGTGGCGTTCGCTGGGGCGCAGGTACTGGGTAATGGTGATCAGGTCGCACCCGGAGTCCCGCAGGTCCTTCAGGGCGCCCGAGATTTCCGCTCGGGTCTCACCCATGCCCAGGATCAGGTTGGACTTGGTGACCATGCCCATGTTCTGGCCCTGGGTGATGACGTCAAGGGACCGTTCGTAGCGGAAGGCGGGGCGGATGCGCTTGAACAGGCGCGGAACCGTTTCCACGTTGTGGGCGAAGACCTCGGGCAGGGCTTCGCAGATGTCGATGATGTGCTCCACTTTCCCGGAGAAGTCCGGAATCAGGATCTCGACGCCGGTGCCGGGGTTCAGCTCGTGGATTTTCCGGATCGTTTCGGCATAGAGCCAGACGCCCTCGTCTTCGAGGTCGTCGCGGGCCACGCCGGTGACCGTGGCGTAGCGCAGGTTCATCTGCTGGACGGAGCGTGCCACCTTGGTGGGTTCCATCAGGTCCAGCGGCGAGGGCTTGCCGGTGTCGATCTGGCAGAAGTCGCAGCGCCGGGTGCATTCGGACCCGCCGATGAGGAACGTCGCTTCGCGGTCCTCCCAGCATTCGAAAATATTGGGGCAGCCCGCTTCCTCGCAGACGGTGTGCAGGCCTTCCTTCTTCACCTGCTTCTTCAGCTCAACGTATTCAGGGCCCATGTTTACCTTGGCCTTGATCCATTCGGGCTTTCGTTCCACGGGGACGGCGGCGTTGCGCTGTTCAATGCGCAGCAGGCGCCGGCCTTCAGGGGCGAGGGTCACAGCAGGGCTCCTTTCGGCCGGCCGCCGGCAGGGACGGCGCCGATGCCGGGGAAGTTCTTCGAGGGGGTGGTGCCGGTCAGGTCCGCCTCGCGGGCGGCAAGTTCGTCTTCCACGCGGGCGACGACGTCGGCCGGGGACACTGCTTGTCCCGTCTCGACGCTGATCGACGTGGTTCCCGCGTCGCTGATGCCGCAGGCGATGATCTGGCTGTAGGGCGCCAGATCATTGCTGCAGTTCAGCGAGAATCCATGCATGGTGACACCCTCGTGGACGCGGATACCGACGGCTGCAATCTTGCGGTCCGGACGCCCGAAAGGTTGCCCGTCTCCGCGGATCCACACCCCCGAACGCCCTTCGACCCGGACGCCGGGGATTTTGTAGTCCTGCAGCACGCTGATGACCGCCGCTTCCAGGGCGTCAACATAGGCCAGCACGCGCGCGGGATCGGCGAGCTTCAGGATCGGATATCCCACGAGCTGTCCCGGACCGTGCCAGGTCAGCTTCCCGCCCCGGTCCACGTTGACCACTTCAGTTCCGTCGAAAGGCCGCTCGTGCGGCTCGGTACGCCGTCCGGCGGTATATACGGGGGTGTGCTCAAGCAGCAGCACCGTGTTCGGCGCCTTGCCCTCACGTACCTGCCGGTGCAGTTGCTGCTGGAGGTTCCAGCCTGCTGAATATTCCACGTAGTGCGGAGACAGGCCTACGCGGGTGAACTCCAAAGCCATGGCCACTAGCCTAGACCCCCGCAGACGTAATGTGGACCACACTTCAGGCCTGCCCGGCCAGGGGCGTTTTCCTGGTCTTCCCGCGGTCCCCCCTACCTTGTGGATAACTGCTCCGCGGTCCGTGTGGAGGGTAAGAATTTGCTTTCATGGACACGACTCAGCCGGCGGAACATCCCGCGGCCAGTGGCGGAAATCCGGTACCTCCCGCACCCGAGGTGCCCGGTTTCCGGATAGAGCGATTGCTGGGAGTAGGCGGCAGCGCTGCCGTGTGGCTGGTGCGTGACGACGACGGCGCTCCGTTCGCGCTGAAAGTCCCGGCAACCGGGGGAGGCGGGGCGTTGAACGCCTTCGAAGCCCGACGGGAGGTCAATATCCTCGCCCGCCTGGAGCACCCGCATCTGCTGCGGATGTACGCGGTGGTCGAGACGAATCACGGTGCGGGCCTCATCTGCGGATACGCGGCCGGCGGCAGCGCTGCGGGTCTGGTGGCTGCCCGGGGTCCGGTCCGGCCCGGAGAGGCGGTCAGCATCCTCGTGGGGATAGCCGAAGCCCTGGGGTACCTCCATGCCCGGGGTGCGGCACACGGAGACGTATCACCGGGAAACATCCTGTTCACTTCCGAGGGCAGGCCGCTGCTGGCGGATTTCGGCTCGGGACGGCTGCTGGGAGAGCCCGGGGCACGGCGCCTGGGGACACCCGGGTTCTCTGCGCCGGAGAGCACGGACGCCGCAGAGCCGGCGCTGGGGGCGGCAATGGATATGTATGCGCTGGCCGCCGCGGGCTGGTTTCTGCTGACCGGGCGGACTCCTCCGCCCAGCCGTGACCGTCCCCCGCTGTCGATTCTGGTTCCGGGCGTCGGCCGGGAGCTGCCGGCCCTGCTGGAAGCGGGATTGGCGGAGGATCCTGCCGAACGGCCCGCAGCCGACGAATTTGCGGCGGCAGCGTTCCGGAGCGCTCCTGCGCTGCCGGTAGACCTGGTGGCCGCCGTCCATCCGGACGTTCATCCGGAGCTGCTGACGCGCCGTACCGGTTCCGCCGGAGCCGGGACGGAGAAACGGAAGCGCTGGCGGGGTAAGCGGGGTCCGTCCGGTGTAGCTGGAGGACGGGAACCGGAAGGGGGACGCAGCAGGGCGCTGGGACGAAGGCAGGGGCGCGGACGAGGGCAGGCGCGGGGAATGGCCCGGATGCCGGGTGCGGCAGGGAGGGGCTGGTGGGGGAATGCCCGGTGGGGAAGCGGCAGGCGGGGGAACGCTTTGCCAGGGGGCGGGCCTGACGCGGATCGGGCACCGGTGGTTCGGGAGCGGAGCGTCGAAGAGAATGCCGCCCGGGGCCAGGCACCGGGGACCCGCAGGGACGGTCGGCACGCTCAACGCGGCCGCGGGTCCCGTAGTTCCCCCATGGGAAGCATGGTGCTCCCCGTGGCAGCCGCGGTGGTGGTTGTTGCGGTCCTGCTTCTTGCCGGGATAGCGCTCGCCGCCCCTGATCTCCTGCGTGCCCGTGGTGCCGGTGCCGGTGCCCCGGATAATCCACCCGGCGGTTCCCAGGGGGCTGCCCGGGGCACTTCCGCTCCTTCGCCCGCTCCTGCCCCGACACCAACGCCGGAAGCTTCAACGCCGGAAGTTCCAACACGGCCCGCACCGGGGGGACCCGCAGAAACCGTGGAGTCACTCCGGGCAGTGACTGCGGCGGAGGATCCGGCACAGGCCCTGCCCGCGCTCGCCGAACTGCGGAGCAGGGCCTTTGCCAGTGCGGACCCGTCGCTGCTTCAGTACGTGAATGCACCGGGGTCGGAAGCGCTGCAGGCCGATCAGGAGCAGGTTGCGCGGCTCGCTACTGAAGGGCATGCCCTGTCCGGACTGGTCATGGAGGCAGCCGTGGTGGACGGCAGCGGGGCTGCCCCGGCGGCGCAGGGAACGGCAACGGCGGAGCTGCGCGTTCGGTTGCGGGTATCCGGCTACACGCAGGTGGACAGCGCCGGTGCGGTGCTGCGTCACGGGCAGGCACAGCAGCAGGAGGTGCTGCTGATGCTGGTGCGAAGCGGGGGAGAATGGCGGATCAGCCGCATCCTGGCTCCGCAATGAGGCAGCAGCCTACACGGACAAGGCAGCGGCGAAAGATAGGATCGTCCCATGAGTCCAACTGCATACCTCCGTTACCCCGATCTGCACGGGAACCTCGTCACCTTTGTCGCCGAAGACGATGTCTGGATGGCTCCCGTGGGCGGTGGCCGCGCCTGGCGGGTCTCCGCGATGCAGCTGCCGGCCCGTAGCCCGAAGTTCTCCCCGGACGGAACCCGGCTTGCCTGGCAGGTGGTCCAGGGCGGTGCACCGGAAATCGTCACGGCAGACGTTGACGGCGGGAACTTCCGGCAGCTGACCTTCTGGGGCAGCCAGAGCACGCGCCTGAAGGGATTCAACTCTGCCGGAGCGGCCATTGCCACGTGCTCCGTGGAACAGGAGGATAATCGGCTCCGCTGGGCCTTCGCGGTTCCTCTCGACGGGTCGGCGCCGGTCAAGCTTCCGTACGGCCCGGTGGAAACCATTGCCGAGGGCCCCGCAGTCGGCGATGAACGCCCGATGGTGATCGGCAGCCTGCTCACCCGGGAGCAGGCATGGTGGAAGCGCTACCGCGGCGGCACCGCAGGAAAGCTCTGGATCGACGCCGACGGCAACGGGGAATTCCTCCGCCTCGTCCCGGAACTGGACGGCAATCTGTCGGACCCGATGTGGATCGACGGCCGGGTGGTCTTCCTTTCGGACCACGAAGGCTACGGCAACCTCTACTCGGTGACACCCCAGGGGGAGGATCTCCGCCGGCACACCGACTTCGAAGGATTCTATGTTCGGCACGCCTCCTCCGACGGCAGCCGCATCGTGTTCGAATCCGCAGGACGCATCTGGCTCCTGTCCTCGCTGGACGCCGAAGCAGAGCCGCTGGACATCGTCCTGGGCTCAGCCGGCACTGCCCGCCGGCCGCGTCCGCTCAACGTCGCAAAGCACCTGTCAGCGGTTGTTCCCGATACCAAGGGAACCGCCAGCGTGGTGGAGAGCCACGGAACCCTGCACTGGCTGACCCACCGGGACGGGCCGTCGCGCGTGATCGAGGCAGATTCGACCGTCCGCGCCCGTCTGGGCAGGCCGTTGGACGGGTCCCGTGCCGTGTACGTGGCGGACCGCGGCGGCGAAGAAGCGATCTACATCAAGGACGTTTTCGCCGAGCTCGGCACGGTGGCGGCCAGTCCGGCTGCCACGGAACGAGTCACCGGAGGGATTCCGGCTGCCGGCGCCGGTGAGGGCAACGGTTTGGTTCTGCCCAGCCCGGTGTCCGCTTCCGGAGCTGCCGTTTCGGCCGCCCGGGAAACCGGTATCAGGGAACCGGGGCACGACGTCGGGACGGAGGGCGCCGAATCGGCACCTACAGGAGCGCCGGAGGCTGGGGCAGCTGCCGCGACCATCCGGGTAGGGTTCGACCGCCCCACCCGCGTCAGCCAGCTCGTTGCCAGCCCGGACGGACAGCACGTGGGCGTCTCCACCGAATACGGTGAAGTGTTTGTGCTGGACGTGGCCACCGCCGAGCTGTTCCCCGTTGCGTCTTCCGATTTCGGGGCCGTCGACCAGCTGGCTTTCTCCCCGGACTCGCAGTGGCTCGCCTGGGCTGAACCGTCCAGCGGCGAAGGCCGGTCGCGGATACGCCTGCGGTCCGTGCGGGATACAGCAGCGCCCGTAGTGGATATAACCGACGGCCGGTTTAGCGACCATGATCCTTCGTTTACCACCGACGGCCTTTATCTGGCGTTCCTTTCGGAGCGCAGCTTCGACCCGGTGTACGACACCCACCGGTTCGACCTCAGCTTCCCGTCCTCCACCAAACCCTTCCTGGTGGCACTGGCCGCCGGGACGCCGTCGCCGTTCGGGCCGTCGGTATCCGGCACTTCCCCCGCAGCCTCCAAGAACACGGCGGCGTCCGGAACCGAGGCAGACGCGCCGCAGGACACGGTGCCGCCGGTGCAGGTGGACGCCGAGCGGATCGGTGACCGCCTGATTGCCGTGCCGGTGCCCCAGGGACGCTACGAAAAGCTCCGGGCCGCAGAGGGCGGACTTCTCTGGCAGTCCTCGGATATCTACGGGGTGACCGGCGACGGCCGCGCATCGGCAGCAGACCGTGATCCGGCCGCCAGGCTGGAGCGCTTTGACCTGGAGAAGAAGGACGTATCGGTCCTGGTTCCGGCGCTGGACGATTTCGAAGTCAGCGGCGACGGCACCAAGGTGGTGCTGAAGCACGAAGGCAGCGTCCGCATGGTTCCAGCAGTTTCCCGGGTGGAAGAGGACTCGGCCGAGAACATCCGCGTGGACCTGGAACGGATCCGGATACGGATCGATCCCGTGAAGGTGTGGGGACAGGCCTTTGATGAGGCCTGGCGCCTGCAGCGTGACTTCTTCTGGGCACCGGACATGGGCGGGCTCGATTGGGACGGTGTCCACGCCAGGTACCGGCCGCTGGTCCAGAACCTCGGAAGCCATGACGACCTCGTGGACCTGCTCTGGGAAATGCACGGGGAACTCGGTACGTCCCACGCCTATGTCACTCCCGTTCCGGTCACCGAGCAGGGCTCGGGCGGTCAGGGTTTCCTCGGTGCGGATCTGCGCCCCGGCGCCGGCGGCTGGGAAGTGGTGCGGATCCTCGGCGCCGAGTCCTCAGACCCCGCGGCCACGTCTCCCTTGACTGCGCCGGGTGCCGACGTCCACCTCGGTGACGTCATAGCCGCAGTGGACGGGCAGCCGGTTCCCCCGAACGAGGGACCGGCCGTCCTGCTCGCCGGAGCAGCCGGCAGGACGGTCGAACTGACCGTTGTGTCCGCCGGCAGCGACGGCGCGCCGGAACAGCGGCGGATCGCCGTCGTTCCGCTGCGAAGCGAGGAACGCCTGCGTTACCAGAACTGGGTCAGTGCCAACCGGCGCCTCGTGCGGGAAGCCTCCAACGGTGAGTTCGGCTACCTGCATATCCCCGACATGATGGCCAACGGGTGGTCCCAGCTGCACCGGGACCTGGACCAGGAAGCATCCCTGCGGGGCCTGGTGGTCGACGTCCGGCGGAATCGGGGCGGACACACGTCCCAACTGGTTGCCGAGCTGATCGGCCGGAAAGTCACGGCATGGAGCGTTCCCCGCGGCGGCGCTCCCACCCCCTACCCGGCGCATGCACCGCGCGGTCCCGTAGTGATCCTGACGGATGAATTCGCCGGATCCGACGGCGACATCGTCACCCAGGTGTCCAAGCTGCGCGGCATCGGCCCCGTCGTGGGCACGCGGACCTGGGGCGGCGTCGTCGGAATCGACGGACGTTTCAACCTGGTCGACGGAACGGTGGTGAACCAGCCGCGGCACGCCTACTGGTTCACGGGCGGTGTCGGCTGGGACGTGGAAAACCGCGGGGTGGAGCCGGACATTGAGGTGGCCTTCCCGCCGCACGCCTATGTGGCTGGGGACGACCCGCAGCTGGAACACGGCGTGGGCATCCTGCGCGAAATGCTGTCCGAGCTGCCTACGGACGAACCGCCGGCCATGTCCGGCTACCGTAACCTCCAGCCCGCTCCGTTGCCGAAGCGGCCCCAGGAGCACACGGAAGAGGCGGACCCGTCCTTGCCTGCACCGGTGAGTGCAGGTGCGGGAGCGGACGCAACGAGCCGGGACAGCCGGCACTAGTCACCACACCCGGTTGATCGGCCCGGACCGCTGCACCAGCGGTCCGGGCCGATCCGGACGGCGCCCGGTCAGGGAACGCGGCGGGCGGAGACAGACCCAATCGGCGCCGCACAGTGGATCTAGGCCTGCCGGCCGTTGAAGGCGGGAAAAGGCAGGAGTAACCTCAAAAACGGGTCTTTTCCCCCGATTCCCCACGGAATAACGCCTTATTCTTAGGCGTGGCCCCGGGCAACCCGTGCACGTGGCCTCCCAATCAGCCCGCGCCGATGCCGGGGCCCACCCATCCTCGAAGCAAGGAATGAGTACCGGAATGCGCCCACAATACCTGCGCTGGGGCCCCATCGGACTTGTCGCCCTCGGAGGCGGAGCCGGTGCTGCCAGCCGCGAGGGCCTGTCCCTGGTCATACCGAACCTCGGTGAAGTGCCGGTGGCAATCCCGATCATCAACGTGGTCGGTGCCTTTCTGCTCGGCTACCTCTACGAGGCTGTCACTCGCCTGGACAGGTCCGGTCCGACAGGGAAGAACCTCAAACTGCTGCTCGGTACCGGTTTCTGCGGCGGCTTCACCACATACAGCTCGCTGGCCACCGACACCGCTGTACTCTTTCGCGACGGTTTTCCCTGGACCGCCATAATCTACGCCCTCGGCACGGTGATCGTCGGTGCCTGCGCCACTTGGGCGGGCATTGCCGCCGCAAGCGGTCTCCACGCCCGCGGCTCGGACCCGCAGCATAAGCAGGAGGATGCTTCATGACCCCCGGAATTTTCCTGCTGCTGGCGCTGGCCGGCGGGGTAGGTGCAACGGTGCGGTTCGTCATTGACGGACTCATCCGCGCGCACCTCAAGACGCGCTTTGCCTGGGCAACAACCATCATCAACGTCTCCGGTTCCGTGGTGCTCGGCCTGCTCACCGGCCTCACCATCGAGCACTTTGTGTCGACCGACCTCAGTATCGTGATCGGGACCGGCTTCCTCGGCGGCTACACCACCTTCAGCACCGCGAGCTACGAGACGGTGCAGTTGATTAAGGAGGGCCGCTACGGTGCATCCTTCATCAGCGGTATCGTCATGCTGGTGCTCTCAGTGGCGGCCGCCGTGCTCGGCCTCTGGGTGGGCGCCTCGGTGTAGGAAGAGGTGTAAGAAGAAGTGAGGCCTACCGTGTGACTTCCCCGGCGAGGGGCGCCTATGGGCGCTTGGCTGCGGGAATGTAATGGGCGATGACCAGGAAGACCCACGTGGTGAGGATGTACGGCCAGGTGTAGGTGGGAGCTGAAAGATCATGCATGATCACTGTCACCACCGCAGTGACCACCGTTCCGATCACGGCCAGAACCCACGAGAGCGTGCTGCTGCGGAGGAAGACCACGGCGAGTGCAATCGCGGTGAGTACACCGGAGTAGCCGGCCAGGCCGTTGGCCGTTTCGGTTAGGGCCTCTCCCATTGCCAGGGCGCACAAGCTGCCCACGACGCTGCCCAGCAACCCGGCCAGCCCCACCTTCCAGCTCGCAACGAACAGGCCGAGCAGGATGAGGGCGCCGGACCAGACGTTGTTGATCAGCACCACCTCTGACACATTCGTCAGCAGGGAGCGTGCAAAGGCGAGCGGTTCGGAATCGATGGTGGCCGACGGCGCCGAGGTCACGTGCAGTGCCTCCGTGCTGAGCAGTATGCCCGTCGCCACGATGCAGAACGGTGCCGTCGTGGACGGCAGGGAGAACACCCTCAGCGGTGTCTTGGTGAACAGCGCAACCACCAGCCACGTCACCGGGGCACAGAGTAAGCCGCCGATGAGCGCGATGGGATACGCCGCCCACTGACCCCCAATGGTTGAGAACGTCGCAGCCCCAACAAGGGCGCCGCAAAAACCTTCCAGGCCTGATGTCACTGAGGATGAATCGGCCTTGAGCAGGCGCCCTCCCACCGTGTTTCCCGCACAGCCGATCAGCACGAGCACGGCCATGCGCCAGTCCGCGACAACGAAGGCGGCCAGAATCAGCAACGCCGTGTAGATATTGCTCTGGAAGAAGATCTGCGACAGCCCCTGGCCCCAGCCCTTCAGCCAGCCTGCACTCGAGATGGATGGGTTCGGCGAGGCCGCACTGGCGCTGCTCATGCTTGCTCCTTCGGCGGGGCGTCCTCAGGCGGCGCGTCCTTTCCAGGCGTCTGCCTCAACTCCGGCCCGCCGGGCGCGGTTGCGCCGCCAGGTGTGCCCGCCCCGCTGCTTGCCAGCGCCCATCGTTCCTCTACATGGCCCAACCGCCAGTAGGCGGTAGAGGTCAACCAGACCAGTATCAGCGTGGCCACGACAATGTAGCCCACGTTCTCCAGGTCGATGGCGGCTACCCACCCGGTGAGTGGGTCCTGGAGCCCGAGCTTCTCATTCAGCAACCCGACCAGCTCAATGCCACCGATCATGACGGCAATCATGACTGAGAGCCCGGTAATGGTGAGGTTGTAGTACAGCTTGCGCACCGCGTTGACGCTCGCCCAGCCATAGGCTTTCACCATGATGGCTGAATCGAGCGTGTCGAACAGGCTCATGCCTGCGGCAAAGATCAGGGGCAGGCAGAGGATGGCATACCAGGGAAGCCCCGTCGCTGCCCCGGTTCCGGCCAGCACCAGCAGGGCAATCTCGCTGGCGGTGTCGAAGCCGAGCCCGAACAAAAAGCCAACGGCATACATCTTCCCCGGGCGGTCGATGGTACGAAGCATCGGCCGGATAAGGCGGCTGATGAGGCCGCGGCCCTGCAGGTGCCGCTCCAGCTCCAGCTGGTCGAGGTCGCCATTGCGCGAGGCCCGCCAGACCTTGAGGATTCCGATGAACGCGACGGCGTTGATGAGTCCGATGAGCAGCAGGAAGACTCCGGAGACGACCGTACCGAAGACACCGAGGCCGTTGCGCACCTCGTTGCCGTCATCGCTGAGCCCCACGGCCCAGCTCACCCCGAGTGCCAGAAGCGCGGCCATCAGAAACACAATGGTGGAGTGCCCCAGGGAGAAGAACAATCCGACCCCGGCGGCCGGCCTGCGCAGGTCCACCAGTTTGCGGGTGGTGTTGTCTATCGCAGCGATGTGGTCGGCGTCGAAGGCGTGCCGTACGCCGAGGACGTAGGCCACCACGGCGATACCAACCCCGAAGACCGAGGAGCCCAGCTGCAGATGCAGCGGTTCGACCAGGAAGAAGAACAGTCCGAAGCCCGCGATGTGCAACAGCGCGACCGGGATGAAGGCGAGCACCACCTGCGCACGGTAGGAGCGCCCCGGGGCCACAGCCTTCTCTTGCGTGTTCGCTTGTTCACTCACCCTTAGACCCCTCTCTAGCTCTTTCGAATCGCGGGTGCTTGCTTCCCGGTCAGCAACTCGTGTACCGCCGATGCTGCGGCCGTGTTTGCGGCCGCCACAGCTACGGTGTCGTTGCCCACCAGGCGCATCCACACGCCGGCATCACCGGGCAACGTGCTCACCCCGAAGATCACGTCGCCGCCGCTTTCGGCAAGCGCACGGTGCAGGGTATCAGCGAGCTGGGCCGCCGGAACGAGGGGCGTGAAGACGTACAGCATGGCGAGCACATCGTGGTTGGCAAGCACGCCTAGCCCGCTGACCCCGGAGACCGCTCCGTGGGCTCCCGCTCCCGGGCTGAGCCGAACCCGGTCGAGGGCAACCAGGCGGCCGTCCGGCCGCCGCACCTCGAGGTCGGAGGCGTACACATCGTAGGCGTGCCGCTCGCCGCGGGCGAGCCTGCCCGCGTACATGGTGTCGCCGAGCAGCAAGGTTGCCGACTCGTCGATCACCACTGATGTCTGCTGGTAGTAGCGCGAAGCGGCGAAGGGCACCACGGGCTCGGGCAGGTACTCCACATGGGCGCCTTCTTCGACCGTGAGGTTCATGATCGCGGAGGCGTAGTCGTGGTCCATGCGGTAGACCCGGGTTTGGGTCTGAGTGGTGACGTGCGCCGAAGTGCCGGGGCCGAAGGTCAAATCGGTGCGCAGCCGGTCTCCCTGCAGAATGCCGCCGCCCGAGGACATCAGGTAGGTGTAAGCCATGTCGGGGCGCAGCGGGTTGAAATAGAGCGGATGCATGATCTGCAACGGTGACTTCTGGTAGTGCTGCACCAGCTCGGTTCGGCCCCGGTTGCAGGCGAACCCGAGCTGAAGAATGCCGACTTTGCCCGGGCTGCCGACGGGCAGATTCTTCCACTCTTCCTGGGTGTGCCGCCGCATTTCGGCAGGCACACGGCCAGGCTCATAAAACGCCGGATCCAGTCGGTAGCCACCCGTGCCCGGGCCCGTCCGGCCCGCGTTGCGGGGAACCGGTGGGCGGGGGAGAGGGGTCACGCCCGCAAGCCCGTTCTCACCCGCCGCGGTGTTGCCTCCGGGTGCCGGCACACTTCGCTGTTCCGTCGCTTTGAGCGTCATCCGATGAGCTCGGTTCTGGCACCGTTCCAATGCGACATGATTTGTTGGTGGAGTTCATCGACGCCGAACCCGGTGAGCGAATTGGTCAGCACCACGGGCCGGTCCTCACGTACCCGGTGTGCGTCGGACTCCATCACGTTGAGGTCGGTGCGGACGTACTGCGCGATATCGATCTTGTTGATCACCAGGATGTCGCTGTCGGTGATGCCGGGACCGCGCTTGCGCGGCATCTTCTCGCCTTCAGCGGTGTCGAGCACGAACACGAACACATCGGCAAGCGCCGGGGAGAAGGTGAGCGTCAGATTGTCGCCGCCGGACTCGTAGATGAGCGTGTCGATGTCGGGAAACCGTTCGAGCATCTCCGCGCCGACGGCCAGGTTCATGGTCGGGTCGTCGCGCACGGCTGTATGCGGACAGGAACCGGTCTCGACACCCACCACTCGCTCGGGGTCGAGGATGCCGGCCAGCTCCCTGCGCACGTGGTGGGCATCCTCCTGGGTATAGATGTCGTTGGTGATGACGCCGGGGGTGCGCCCCGCCTCGATCAGCAGCGGCACCAGCGCCTCCGTCAGCGCCGTCTTGCCGCTGCCCACGGGCCCGCCGATGCCGATCCTCAATACGTTCTCACTCATGAATTCCTCGTTTCCAGTGGATCTGCTGTGTTCGTGTGGGCACCCATCGGCGCCGTTTTCATTCTTCGTGGCCGGAGTGCCGTCCTCAGCTGGCGAACAGGCGGGCCTCGGCTCTCTCATGCTGGGCTGACATGACGTCTGCCATGGGCGCAAAGCCGCCAAGGTCAGCGAGATCGCGCGCCAGGGCGGCCTCCGTCACCTGCTCCATGACGGGGGATGTCTGCAGCAGGATGGCCTGCGCCTGGCGGTGGTCGGTCAGCCGCAGCCGAAGGGCCGCTCCGACGAAGCTCGCCGAGAAGGCGAACAGGTCCGATGCCACGGCCTGCCGGGTTGTGACTCCGTTGGCCGCATACACCACCGCCGCCGCGACTGGCTGGCAGCCGGGTGTGCTGCGCAGCTTCACCCGCTCTGCGTACTCACCGAGCAGTGCGTGCTCAGTCAACTCGGCGCCAAGATCGATCAGCTGGTGGCCGCTGCGTACGGAGGCGGTGCGCATTTCGGCGTTCAGCTTCGAGGCGAACAACCGCTGGTCGACCTCCTGCACGAGGTCGACGTCGCCGGCTGCCGCGGCGCGGTGCGCAGCAGCAAGCGCCGTTGCGTCCCCGGGGCCGACGGAGTGCAGCAGCAGCTCGGCCAGCAGCTGCTGCACTCCGTCACCGGACACGAGCCGGGCCTGCCTGTATCCCTCGAGCCCGTGCGACATCGTGTAGAAGCCGCTGGGAAAGGCCGAGTCCGCGAACTGCAGGCTCGTCAGCAACTGGCGAACATCCGACATGCCGCGGCCCTAGGCGAGAAAGAACAGCTGGGTCATCGGCAGTGACTGGGCCGGCGGGATGGTGGCCAGCGTGCCGTTGTATGTCACGTCGTATGTCTCCGGGTCCACCTCGATGACCGGCGTCGCGTTGTTGCGGACCATGTGCTCCTTGCCGATGCCGCGGCAGCGGTGCACCGGCAGCACCTGGCTCTCCAGTCCAAGCCGTTCCGGGACACCCTTGTCGATAGCCGCCTTCGACATGAAGGTCACCCGCGTGCTCTGCAGCGCCTTGCCCTGCGCACCGAACATAGGGCGGTAGAACACCGGCTGCGGGGTGGGCAGCGAGGCGTTCGGATCTCCCATCAATGCCCAGTTGATCAGGCCTCCCTTGACGATCAGCCGGGGCTTGGCAGCGAAAGACTGGATCGGCCAGAGCACGATATCGGCGATCTTTCCCTCTTCCAGCGAGCCGATGTAGTCGGACACGCCCTGGGTGATGGCCGGGTTGATCGTGATCTTGGCGAGGAAGCGCAGCACCCGGAAGTTATCGTTGTCGCCGCTGTCCTCCGGCAGCGGGCCGCGCTGGTCCTTGCAGTGGTGGGCGATCTGGAAGGTGCGCATAAACGATTCGCCGATGCGACCCATTGCCTGGGAGTCGGACGAGACCATCGAAATGATCCCTTCATCGTGGAAAACCGTCTCCGCGGAAATCGTCTCGGCCCGTACGCGGGAATCCGCGAAGGCGACGTCTTCGGGGACGTCGTGGGAGAGGTGATGGCAGACCATCACCATGTCGAGCAGCTCATCCACCGAATTGACGGTGTAGGGCAGGGTCGGGTTCGTCGAAGACGGGAGCACGTTCGGGTGGCCGGCCACCTTGATGATGTCCGGGGCGTGGCCGCCGCCGGCACCCTCGGTGTGGAAGGTGTGGATGGTGCGGCCGTCGATGGCGTCAAGGGTGTTCTCCACATAACCGGCCTCGTTGAGGCTGTCTGTATGCACCGAGATCTGCACGTCGTAGTCATCGGCCACGGAGAGTGCGTTGCTGAGCGCAGCCGGCGTCGTGCCGTAGTCCTCGTGTACCTTGAGTCCGCAGGCGCCGGCCTCGACCTGTTCTATCAGGGCATCGGGCAGCGAGCCGTTCCCCTTGCCGAGGAAGCCCATGTTGACGGGACTCCCTTCGGCCGATTCCAGCAGTCTGGCGAGATTCCAGACGCCCGGAGTCGTGGTGACGCCGTTGGTGCCGTCGGTGGGTCCCGTGCCGCCGCCGAAGAGGGTCGTGATGCCGTTGGAGAGGGCGGCCAGCGCCTGTTCCGGCGAAATGTAGTGCACGTGTGAGTCGATGCCGCCGGGGGTGGCGATGAAGTGCTCGCCGGCCAGCAGCTCGGTTCCGGGGCCAACCACCAGGCGCGGATCCACTCCGCTCTGGGTGTGCGGGTTGCCGGACTTGCCGATACCGGCGATTTTGCCGTCACGCACGCCGATGTCGCCCTTAACGACACCCAGCACCGGGTCCAGGATGATTGCGTTGGTGATCACCAGGTCAAGCACGCCTTCCGCGGAAGTCGCCTGGGGATCGGCCGCCATGCCGTCGCGTGCGGTCTTGCCGCCGCCGTAGACCACCTCGTCGCCGTAATGGCCCTCGTTGTAATCCTTCTCGATCTCGATCACCAGATTCGAATCGGCCAGGTGGACCCGGTCGCCGGTGGTCGGACCAAAGAGATCGGTATACTGCTTGCGCAAGATTTTCGCCATCACTTCTTCCCCTCTTCCGGGCGGCCCGTTTGCGCTGCAGGGCCCGCGTTGTTTGCACTGGGTTTGGAGCTCGGTTTTCCGTCCTGGAATCCGAGTTCCTTCATCCGCGCCATGGCACGGATCTTCGTGGCCGCAGAGTCGAGGCCGCCGTCGACGAGGTTATTGAAGCCGATGACTCGCCGGTTGCCGGCGTACGCGGTGAGCGTCACCTCCCGGGTGTCGCCGGCCTCGAACCGGATTCCGGTACCCGCCGGCACATCGAGGTGCATTCCGTACGCCAGTTCGCGTTCGAACAAAAGCGCCTTGTTGGTTTCGAAGAAGTGGAAATGAGAGCCGACCTGCACGGCCCGGTCGCCGGTGTTGCTCACCAGCAGTGTGACGCTCGGCCTGCCGGCGTTGATCTCGATGTCTTCTTGCTTGTGGTGGTAGGTGGGGCTGCCCAGCATGGTATTTCCTTCCCTTGCGGCGCAGCGTCGCTGCACGTGGCGTTTGGATGGGATTTGCGGTCAACTCGAGCGGATCGGGACAGGGTGGTGATGCGGATGGCCGTCGGCCGCCCCGTGGTTGTGGGAATGGCCGATGTCCGCGTCAAAGGCGTGTGAGTGGGCGTAACCGTGACCGTGATCAGCCTGCAGTCCGGCGTCAATACCGGTGGAGCCGTGGCTGAGGTTGTGCAGTGCGTCGCGAACACGCTCGCCGATGACGCGAAGCACCGCCTGCTCGCTCATGAGTGCACCGTAGAACCGGGCTTGGGCGAAATCTCCCTCGCCGAAGGGCACCGTTTCGCCGTGCACGGTCGGCACCCGCCGAAATCCTCCGGGAACAACCACCGTCTCCGTGCTGCCGAGCAGACCCAGCCGTCGTACGGCCTCCAGGAGCGCATCCGCGTCGTTGACAGTGGCAACCTCCACGAGGTTGCCGGCCCCGTTCGTGCGCACCAGATGCGCGATGCGGTAGAGCTCGGCGTCATCGAAAGGATTGGCGGCGTCCCCGACGATCAGCACTGCCGCCTCCGGGGACTGCCTGCGCACCTCGACGGCGGCGGCCCGAAGCCAAGCCGTGAGATGGTCGCCGGTGCCGAATTCGTCGGCCAGGGCCAGCGGGGCCGAGGCGGCACCGCGCGGGACTGCAACGGCTCCCAGCCAGCGGAGGGTCTTCGCCGTGTCCGCAACAAGTGTCGGGTTGCGGCCGAAGGTCAGCGGCAGCACGACGACGGGTGCGGGGTCCGCTCCGTCGGCCCTGTCCGCACGCAGCCGAGTAAGGACATTGTGCAGCGGTCGTCCGGCGGGGGTAATGAGGGCCCCCGGAAGGGAAGCCCTGACAAAGGACAGATCCGCTCCGTTGCCGCTCTCATGTCCTCCGACCAGTACCACCGTCACACCCGGCTCGATGGGCCAGGTCAAGTCACACCCCGATGGGATCGTGACAGGAGACCAGCTTGCTGCCGTCGGCGAAAGTCGCCTCGACCTGCAGGAGGGGCAGCCGTTCACGGACGCCGTCCATGCACTGGCTTTCAGAAACGATGGTCTTACCGAGTTCCATCACCTCTGCGACGGTCCGGCCGTCGCGGGCACCCTCCAGGATCGCCTCGCAGATGAGGGCGGTGGCCTCGCTGACATTGAGCTTGGTTCCCCGCTCGCGCCGCTTACGGGCCAAATCCGCCACTTGGTATATGTAGAGTTTGTCTATTTCCTTGGGAGTGAGGTTCATACCTTCACCTTCAGACGCAGTTGCGATCGTATCTGGACCGCTCGCCCGACGCACCGGCCTGGCTCGCTTACAAAAAACCGTACGCGCACGCATCAGCCACGACCACCCGTTCCCGGCCATCTACGCCCGTACCCGGAGAAATGGGGGGGGCGGCAGAACAGAGGGCCCCCGTTCCGGACGGAACAGGGGCCCTCTGTGCTGCGGATAGCCGGCTCCTAGGACTCGAGAGTGGCGTCCAGGGAGATCTTGATGCCGGCGAGTGCCTGGGACACGGGGCAGCCGCTCTTGGCAGCCTCAGCGATGTCCGTGAACTCCTCCGCGGTCAGGCCGGGAACCACCGCGGTAACTTTCAGCCGGCTTTCGGTGATGCCGGTGCCGGGGACAAAGGTCACGTCAGCGGACGTTTCGATCCGTTCCGCGGTCTTTCCTGCCTCGGCCAAACCGTTGCTGAAGGCCATGGAGAAGCAGGCTGAGTGGGCAGCGGCAATAAGTTCCTCAGGGCTGGTCTTGCCGTTGGCTTCTTCGGCGCGGGCCTTCCACGTGACGTCATAGGTGCCGAGTCCGGAGGAGTCGAGGGTGACGTTTCCCTTGCCGTTGAAGAGGTCGCCGTTCCAAACGGTATGGGCTGAACGGACTGTAGCCATGGGGGTCTCCTTAAACAGTGATGGGACGGGGCCGGCAACAAGCCGGCGCACCATCCCATCCTATTTCCGCTGTTGTGCGGACTACCACATAGTGGCTACGGCAATGTTGATGATCGCGAGGATGCCCACACCGTTCGCGAGTCCGGAGGACACCGGCTCGTCCTTCTTGTAGCGGCGCTGTCCGATGAAGGCCAGTACGGCAATCACCAGGGTGATCAGCAGCTTGATACCCACCTTAAGGTGGTTGACGTCGCCGTCGCCCATCTCATTCAGCGCCACCAATGCCAGGCCGGTGACCAGCTGCAGCAGTGCTGCGTGGAACTGGCCGGGCAGAACGGTCGGATTCTTGATGCGGGCAAACCAGATGCCCACAATGATGGCTGCGCCGAGGATGTGCAGGAAAACGAGGAAGCTGTGAAGGAAGTCCATAAGGCCAGTTTACCGACTGGAAGTCGGGAACCTTGGGGAAAGCACGGGAGGCAGGTAACTTTTCTACAACATGTAGAGAAAGTTCCGCAGGGTCGATTCCCCCGGAGAAACAGCGCAGGGCGCCCTCCCGGTAACGGGAGAGCGCCCTGCCTCAGCGGAACCGGAACTAGAGCCCCAGGTCTGCCTCGAAGTTGCCTTCTTCCAGGCGTGCCTTCAGCGTCTGCAGGAAGCGGCCTGCATCGGCGCCGTCCACCAGGCGGTGGTCGTACGTCAGGGAGAGGTACATCATCGAACGGATGGCAATGTTGTCATTGCCCTCGGCGTCGGTGACAACCATGGGACGCTTGACGATCGCGCCGGTGCCCAGGATGCCGACCTGCGGCTGGTTGATGATCGGCGTGTCGAAGAGGGCTCCGACGCTGCCGATGTTCGTGATGGTGAACGTGCCCCCGGAGAGCTCGTCGGGGCCGATCTTGTTGTTGCGCGTACGGCTGCCGACATCGGCAATCTTCTTGGCGAGGCCGGTGATGTTCAGGTCACCGGCGTCGTTGATGACCGGAACCAGCAGGCCCTTCTCGGTGTCCACGGCAATCGCGAGGTGCTCGGCGTCGTGGTACGTGATTTCCTGCGTCTCGTTGTTGTACGAGGCGTTGAGGACGGGGTGCTGCTTCAGGCCCTCGACAACTGCCTTGGCAATGAACGGCAGGAAGGTGAGCTTCGCGCCGTTCTGCTGCTGGAAGTTGCCCTTGGCCTTCTGGCGCAGGGCTGCAATGCGGGTCATGTCGACCTCGTGCACCTGGGTCAGCTGTGCCGACTCCTCCAGGGACTCGCGCATACGGCGCGCGATGGTCTGGCGGATGCGCGGTGCCTTGACCGTGGTGCCGCGGAGCTTCGCGCTGGCTTCGCTGATCTGCGCCGGTGCTGCCTTTTCGGAGGCGGCGGAGGCTGCGGGAGCGGAAGCGGCGGGCTGCTGCGAGGCGGCCTTCTTGGCCTCGGCGGCTTCCAGCACGTCCTGCTTGCGGATGCGTCCGGCGACGCCGGAACCCTTGATGCTGGAGAGGTCGACGCCGTGTTCGTTGGCGAGCTTGCGCACCAGCGGGGTCACGTAGGTGCCGCCGTCGTTGGAACCGCTGGGAGCCTCCTGCTTCGGAGCTTCGGCCTTGGGGGCTTCCTGCTTGGGAGCTTCGGCCTTGGGAGCTTCCTGCTTGGGAGCCTCCGCCTTGGGCTCTTCCTTCTTTTCCGGCTCGACGGCCGGCGCTTCGCGCTCGTCCTTGGAAGCGGCCGCTACGGGCTCGGCTCCCTTGGGCTCGGCCTTGGCGGGGGCAGCAGCACCGGATCCGATGACGGCCAGTACGGAACCGACCTCGGCCGTGTCGTCTTCATTGACCCGGATTTCCAGCAGCTTGCCGGCTACCGGGGAAGGGATCTCGGTGTCGACCTTGTCGGTGGAAACCTCGAGCAGCGGCTCGTCCATTTCGACGTCGTCGCCAACGGCCTTGAGCCAGCGGGTGACGGTGCCTTCGGTGACGGACTCGCCGAGGGCGGGGAGGGTGACCTCGGTGCCTTCGCCGGAGCCGCTCTCCGCGGGGGCTTCCTCAGCCGGGGCAGCAGCCGCGGGAGCTTCTTCAGCGGCCGGAGCCGGAGCCTCTTCGGCCGGTGCTTCCTGGTTGGCGGCGCTGCCGCCGTCGTCCGGCTGTTCGCCGGAGCCGGAGCCGTCGCCGATGCGCACAAGTGCTGCGCCGACCTCGGCGGTTTCGTCTTCGGCCACGAGGATTTCCTCGATGACGCCGGCAACGGGGGAGGGGATTTCGGTGTCAACCTTGTCGGTGGATACCTCGAGCAGGGGCTCGTCGACCTCGACGCGGTCGCCCACGTTCTTCAGCCAGCGGGTGACGGTGCCTTCGGTGACGCTTTCCCCGAGGGCTGGTAAGTTCACGGTTTCAGACATATTGTCCCCGTTTCTCCTTGTTAGATCTTTTGTGACCAGCCGTGCCGCTGGTGCTGGTGATGATTTCCCCCGGGCCGCAGCCGCAAACCGGATGCGGCCCGGGGGAGTGAATCTTAGGTATTAACCGTGAAGGGGTTTGCCGGCCAGGGCCATAGCGGCTTCGCCCAGCGCTTCGTTCTGCGTCGGGTGAGCGTGGATCAGGCTGGCAATATCCTCAGGGTACGCCTCCCAGTTGACGATCAGCTGGGCTTCACCGATCTGCTCGCCGATACGGCCGCCGATCATGTGAACGCCCACGATGGGGCCGTCCTTCTCGCGGACCATCTTGATGAGGCCGGAGGAACCGAGGATGGAGGTCTTGCCGTTGCCGGCCAGATTGTATTCCTGGACCTCGACGTTCTCGGCGCCCAGCTTGTCCTTGGCCTTGGCCTCGGTCAGGCCGACGGAGGCGATTTCCGGCTCGCAGTAGGTGACCTTGGGGATGTTGACGTCGTCAACCACAACGGGCTTCAGGCCGGCGATTTCCTCGGCAACGAAGATGCCCTGCTGGAAGCCGCGGTGGGCCAGCTGCAGGCCGGGAACAATGTCACCCACGGCGTAGATGTTGCCGACGCCGGTGTGCAGGCGGTCATTGGTGATGACGAAGCCGCGGTCCATGGTCAGTCCGGCTTCTTCGTAGCCCAGGTTGGCGGTGACGGGTCCGCGGCCCACGGCAACGAGCAGCAGATCGGCTTCGAAGGTCTTGCCGTCGGCCAGCGTGACGACGACGCCGTCGTCGTTCTGCTGGACGTTGTCGAAGAAGATGCCGGTGCTGAACTTGATGCCGCGCTTCTTGTACGCGCGTTCAAGCTGCTTGATGATGGCTGCGTCCTCGTTGGGAACCAGCGAGGGCAGGCCCTCCACGATGGTGACGTCCACGCCGAAGGAGTTCCAGACAGAGGCGAATTCGACGCCGATGACGCCGCCGCCGAGGATAACCGCGCTCTTGGGTACGGTGTCCATCTTCAGTGCCTGGTCGGAGGTGATGACCTTGCCGCCGATTTCCAGGCCCGGCAGTGAACGGGAGTAGGAACCGGTGGCCAGGATGATGTTCTTGCCGGTGTAGGTCTCACCGTTGACCTCGATGGTCTTTTCGCTGGTGAGCTTGCCTTCACCCTCGATGACGGTGATGCCCTTGGACTTGATCAGGCCCTGCAGGCCGCGGAACTTGCCCGCAATGATGTTGTCCTTGTAGGAGTTCACGGCCGTCATGTCGATGGAGTCGAAGGTGGCGTTGATGCCGTACTTCGAGGCCGTCTTGGCGTTCTCCGCGATTTCAGCGGAGTGCAGGAGCGCCTTGGTGGGGATGCAGCCGTTGTGAAGGCAGGTCCCGCCCAGCTTCCCCTTTTCAATCAGACCTACGGAGAATCCCAGCTCCACGGAGCGCAGTGCCGCGGCGTAGCCGCCGCTGCCTCCGCCGAGGATCAGGATGTCGAACTCTTGCGCAGCTGCCTTATCGGCCACTTGGACGCTCCCTCGCGTATTCGTTAGACGCGCCCATGCGCGCCGATGAGTTATTGGGCGTTTGTGATCAGTCCTCACCCTATCGCCCCCTACCACCGGCATCCACTTGAACACAGGCAGTAGGGGGCGAAGTGTAATGAGAAACACCTGCCACAACCGTCAGTTCCGTTTCACGGAACCGTATTGGATGCTATGAGGCGCGCGCCACGACGTCTTCGGCGTAGGCCACCAGGGTGCGGACGGCGACGCCGGTGCCTTCCTTCGGGGTGTAGCCGTAGGGGGCGCTGTCATTGAAAGCCGGTCCCGCGATGTCCAGGTGTGCCCACGGAATCTTGGTTCCGTTGACCTCGCCGACGAATTCCCGCAGGAAGGTGGCGGCGGTCATCATGCCGCCGAACCGCTCCCCGTGGTTGGCGATATCCGCCACCTGGGAATCCAGGCTAGCCCGCAGCTCCTCCGGAATCGGCATCGGCCAGAACAGCTCGCCGGCACGGTCCGCCGCTGCCTTGACGGCGTCCCGAACGCCTTCTTCGCCCATGACTGCGGAGACGCGCCGGCCCAGGGCAATCATCTGGGCACCGGTCAGCGTAGCGACGTCGATGATCGCGTCGGGGGCTTCCTCGCTGGCAGCCACCAGACCGTCGGCCATCACCAGCCGGCCCTCGGCGTCCGTGTTCAGGACCTCGACGGTGCGGCCGCCGTAGGTGGTCATGACGTCGGAGGGACGCTGCGCCGTGCCCGAGGGCATGTTCTCGGCAATGCAGAGCCAGGAGGTCACCTTGATGGGAAGCCCCAGTTCGGCGATGGCCAGCAGGGCGTTCAGTACGACGGCGGCCCCGCCCATGTCCGACTTCATCGCCTCCATGCCGGCGGCCGGCTTGAGGGACAGTCCGCCGGAGTCGAAGGTGATGCCCTTGCCGACGAGCGCCAGCTTGACCTTCGAACGCAGCGGCGCGTATTCGAGCTTGACCAGGCGCGGGGGACGGGCCGATCCCTTGCCCACCCCGAGGATGCCGCCGAAGCCTTCGCGTTCAAGCTTCTTTTCGTCCATCACGGTGACCTTCACGGGCAGCGACTTGGCCAGGTCCTTGGCCGCGGCGGCGAAGGTCTCCGGGTAGAGGTGGCTCGGCGGCTGGTTGACCAGGGTCCGGGTGGCGTTGACCGCACGGCCGAGGATGCGGGCGCGTTCGAGGGCCGGCTTCAGGCCCTTCTCCTCAGCGGCTGCAGTGATAACGGTGATCTCGGAAACCGGCGCCGGAACCTTGTCCGCGGTGGCGGCACTGCGGTGTTCGGTGAAGCTGTACGCGCCGAACAGGGCACCTTCGGCGACGGCTGCGGCGTCGGCCACGGTGCCGGCCGGCAGTGCGAGGGCGACGGATCCGGTGCCGGCAATCTGGCGGACGGCTGATCCGGCGGCGCGGCGCAGGGCTTCCTCGGTCAGGGCGACGCCGGCCGAAACCTTGCCGAGGCCGGTAAGGACCAGCATGTCCGCGTCGGCCTCGGGCAGGCCGGGCAGGCGGTGGACTTCGTCAACGGCGCCGGTGACGCCGAGCAGCGGCAGTGAAGCAGCCAGGGCGGCAGACGCCTTGGGGGAGAGCGGGCTTTCAATCAGGACGGGACCGTCGGGGGTCTGGCCGACGCCGATCACGAGTGCGCTGGCGGCAACCTTCCGCCCGTCCCTGGATACTGCCGACAGGCTGGGTTCACTGGCTTTGTTCACGAAGCTGGTTCCTCACGGTTCTGTGTTGCTCTGCGTTTACCACACCGATCGTAGTCCGAAGAACGCCCGCATGCCGCAACGTTGCTCCTTAGCTGCTGCACGGGGCCGTTAGCAAAGGCAGGTCCCGGTGCCGGAATGAAACGCACGCGTCCGGGCGTTTACCCTTGAGTAAGGGCACAGCAACGGTCTAAAGCAGCCGGATTCACCGGTCGTCACCTTCCTGTGCCAAGAGCCTGTGCCAAGAGCGCACGTGAGTTCCCGGGAGGGGTAAGACATGCTGGATCCGTTGACCCTGTTTAATCTGAATCCGGAGGTCGCGGAATCCGGGGACCTCTCCGGCTTGAAGCTCCTGGTCGGTTTCACGGGCTTTGCCGAGGCGGGCCACGTGGTCAGCCAGATCCGGGACGAGTTGTTTGATGCCCTGGACCATGACCTGGTGGCCACGTTCGACGCGGACCAGTTGATTGACTACCGCAACCGCCGGCCGCAGATTTCCTTTATCGAAGACCACCTCAGCGACTACGAACCGCCGCGGCTTGAGCTGCACCGGATGTATGACGGGCTGGGCGAACCGTTCCTGTTCCTGACCGGCTTCGAACCGGACCTGCAGTGGGAACGTTTCACGGCGGCCGTAGTGCATTTGGTGAAGGCCTTCGACGTAAGCCTGGTCTGCTGGGTCCATTCGATACCGATGCCCGTCCCGCACACCCGCCCGATCGGCGTGACCACGCACGGCAACCGGCCCGACCTGGTGGAAGGGATCAGCTCCTGGACGCCGATCGCCCAGGTACAGGCCGCCGTCGGACACGTCCTGGAGCTCCGGCTCGTCGAAGCAGGGGTCGACGTCGTCGGTCACGTAGTGCACGTACCGCACTACCTGGCGGAGGCGGAGTTCCCGCCCGCAGCCGTCGCCGGACTCGAGTACCTCGGTGCCGCCGCCTCACTGGTGCTGCCGACGGACCGGCTCCGCGAAGCAGGCCGCGACGTCGAACGCCAGATCACCGAACAGGTTGAGGCATCTGCGGAGGTTAAGGGCGTGGTGGCCACGCTCGAAAAGCGTTACGACCAGTACACCGAAAGCACCGTGCGGCGCTCCCTGCTGGTCAAGGGCAACGACGAGCTGGCAGACGCCGAGGAAATCGGAGCCGCGGTGGAGGCCTACCTGGCCAGCCCGCAGGCCGAAGAGGAATCCGAGGCGCTGTGGCCCGAAAACCAGCATGAAACCGAGAACAGCGGACCGAGCGGAAACGCGGATCAGGAGAATGCACCAAATGCCACCGAGGGCACGGTTGAGGGGCACGGCAGCGACGACGGGAACGGGCGGACCGGCACGGCCTGACGCCGCGCATCCCCGCCCCTGCCCAGGGCAGGTGTGCCGGTGAACGGAACACGGGCCTGGATTGTCTGGGGCGTAGGCGTCTTTGCCTACATGGTGGCGGTGACCCAGCGGACCTCATTCGGCGTGGCCGGCATCGAAGCCACTGAACGCTTCTCCGCGACTGCGTCCGTCCTGTCCGTCTTTACGGTGGTGCAGCTGCTGGTCTATGCGGGGCTGCAGATACCCGTAGGGGTGCTGGTGGACCGTTTCGGCCCGCGGCTGCTGATCGCCGGCGGAGCGGCACTGCTGCTTGCCGGACAGTTCCAGCTGGCTACCGCCGATTCCGTCGGCGCCGGCATCCTCGGGCGCTCCCTGGTGGGCGCCGGCGACGCCCTCACCTTCATCTCCGTGCTGCGGCTGCTTCCGGCCTGGTTCTCCGGCAGGAAAATCCCCGTCCTGACCCAGTACACCGGCATCGTCGGCCAGCTGGGGCAGATTGCCAGCGCCATTCCTTTCGCCTATGTGCTGCACCGCTTCGGGTGGAGCACGGCGTTTGTCTCCGCGGCCTCGCTGTCCCTGCTTGCCCTGGTCCTGACCCTGGCCTGCGTGCGGAACCGGCCCGAGGGCGGCGAAGCCCCCGTCCCGCTGCCGCTGCGGCAGACGGGCACGTCGCTGGCGGAGGCGTTTGCCCAGCCGGGGACTCGCCTGGGCATGTGGACCCACTACACCGTGCAGTTCCCCGGCACGGTGTTCGTGATGATGTGGGGCTTCCCGTACCTGGTCAGTGCCGAAGGCGTGTCTTCCGCCGTCGCGTCGGGCCTCATGACCTTCTTCGTGGTGGTGGCGATTGTCTGCGGACCGTGGATGGGGTCCTGGGTTGGCAGGCATCCGCTGCGCCGGTCGACTATGGTGCTGCTGATCGCCGGCGCCATGGCGGCCGGGTGGGCCGCCGTGCTGCTATATCCCGGTCCGGCGCCGCTGTGGCTGTTGGTCCTCCTCGTGGCGCTGCTTGCCGTCGGTGGTCCCGGCTCCATGATCGGGTTCGATTTTGCCCGGACGTACAACCCCAGCGCCCGGCTGGGAACAGCCACCGGGATTGTGAACATCGGCGGCTTCATTGCCTCGCTGGTCAGCATGTACCTGATCGGCGTGGTGCTGGACGTGCTGAACAACAGCGGCTTTTCAGGGGGGAACCTGTACGCCCTGGATTCCTTCCGCATCGCCTTGTCCGTCCAGTTTGCCGTGATGGCGGTAGGCGTCGCGGGCATCCTCCGGACCCGGGGGCTGATCCGCTCGCGGCTGGCCGATGAAGGATCCCCGCTGCCGCCGCTCCGTGCAGCGCTGGCCCGCGAACGGCAGCGCCGCCGCGGGGAACGCGGCGGTCAGGGTCCGCAGTAGCAGCGCGGCACCCTTCACCCTTGACCCTTGTGCGGCCCCGCCGCCAAAATGATCCGCATGACCAGGGCACAGGTGCCTGCCGGCACGGTGGTTAGCGTGAGCGGGATATCCAAGGCGTTCCGGCGTATCGCGGCGCTCGAGGACGTCACCTTTTCGATCGACGCGGGTGAAGCCTTCGGAATTCTCGGTCCCAACGGCGCCGGCAAGACCACCACGGTGGAGTGTGTGGCCGGCACGCTGCGGCCCGACGGCGGACGCGTCACCGTGCTGGGCGTGGATCCCGCGGCTGACCGGGCAACCGTGCGTGAGCGTGTCGGCTATCAGCTCCAGGCCGCCGCCCTGCCTCCCGCCCTGCGCGTGGAGGAGGCGCTGCGGCTGTTTGCCGCTTTCTACCCTGCGCCTGCTGATGTGCCGGAGCTGCTGCGCACCGTCGGGCTGCACGAACACCGCAAACGCCCCTTCGGCAAGCTTTCCGGCGGGCAGAAGCAGCGCCTGTCGATTGCCCTCGCGCTCATCGGCAATCCCGACGTCGTCGTGTTCGACGAGTTGACCACGGGGCTGGACCCGCAGGGCCGGCGCGATGTGCGGCAGCTGATTCAACGGGTGAAGGACGGCGGCATCACGGTTGTCCTCGTCACCCACTACCTTGACGACGTCGAACGCCTCTGCGACCGCTTGGCGATTATCGACGCCGGCCGGACACGGTTCGTGGGCACGCCGGCGGAACTGCTCGCCGTTTCCGGCAGGAACGCCGCCGAACCCGGTGCTCTGGAGGATGCGTATCTGGCCTTCATCGAGCAGGCGGCAGCCGATTGAAGGGGAGAGGTGGAGCATGCGGGCGCTGGGAGCCCTGACGCGCGCGGAAGCGACGCTGTATCTGCGCAATCCGGTGAGCATTTTCATGGCATTGGTGCTGCCCTCGGCCATTCTGCTGCTCCAGGGCTTCGTCATTCCCAACACGCGCGTCCCGCTGGGAGGCACGGATCCCGTCTATGCGGCCCTGCGCCCCATTGACCTGCTCGTGCCGCTGTCCATAGCGGTGGCACTGGCCAGTGTGGCGGTGACCAATTACCCGTCCGCGATCAGCGGTTACCGGGAGACCGGCGTGCTGCGCCGGCTGGGCGTGACGCCCGTCGGCGCGCACCGCATCCTGTTTGCCCAATGGATCGTCAGCGGCGCAGCGCTCGCCGTTGCGGTGACCGTCACCGTCCTGCTCGCCAGGGTTGTCTTTGACAGCCGGATGCCGGGCAGTCCCGGAGTGGTTGTCCTCGTGGTGGTTTTCGGTGTTGCTGCCATGATGGCCGTGGGATCACTCATTGCCGCCCTCGCCGGGACCGCCCAGAACGCCTACGGCATCGGATTCCTGGTGTTTATGGGGTGCATGTTCACCGCCGGGTTATGGACGCCCGGGCCGCTGATGCCGGAAGGAATCCGGCAGGTGGCGTCTTTCACCCCGCTCGGTGCCATGACCCAGGCGCTGACCGCCGCCTGGTACGGAGGAACCGTGACGGTTGCCCCCTTCCTCGTGATGCTCGTCTGGACCGTTGCATGCGCGGTGCCGGCCGCGAAGGTTTTCCGCTGGAAGTGACCTCTCCGTGGCGGGCGGGCATGCCTGCCGGCCCGCGTTGCACCCGGCCACTCTTCCTCCACTCTTCCTCCACGGCTGCCGACGCTGCGGCTCAGCCGGCGCCGGATGCACAGGCCCCGGGCCTGCTCTGCAGCGACCGCGGATTCCCGGGGACCCTTGTGCCATGAGCACAGAACCGGCCGACGGCACCCCGCGCAACCCCTACCGCATCAACGCTCCGGCGGACATCCTCAGCCTGGTTCCCCACACGCTGGGCTTCGAGCCGCGCGAGTCCCTGGTGCTGATGGCATTATGCGGCGGCCGGCTCGGTGCGACGCTGCGGCTGGACCTGCCTCCGGGGCCGGGAGCCAAAGCCGGAGCGAATGCCGCCTATGCCGCCGCGGCCTGCCGGTTCATGGCCGCCGACACCGAGGCTGACGGCGTGCTGCTGGCACTGTATACGGACCGGCCCTGGAAGGACCCGGCGCATCCGCCCTACCGGCCGCTGGTCCGCCGCCTTGGGAAGGACCTGGCCGCCGCCGGCATCCCGCTGCAGGATGGCTGGCTGGTCGGGCCGGACACCTGGCGGGACTATTTCTGCACCCAACCGGACTGCTGCCCCTGGCCGGGGGCGCCCAGGTCGCAGATTGCGGACAGCATGTTGAACACGGAACTGGTGTACCGGGGAAGTGCCTTTGCCGCGTCGCTGGAAAGGGCAGTGGGGGAGTCTTTCCCGCTGCAGTGGCCCAACAAGGGCGAGGTTGCGGACAGCCGGGCGCGCTTTGGGGAACAGATGGGTGCACATTGGTGTGAACGGGACCAGTTCCACCGCACCCTGGAGCTGTGGGGTAACTGTTTTGCCGGCGGCGGCCTCGATACGGGTGCTGCACCGTATGCCGAAGACGCGTTCGAGCCGTTCGCCGGTTCCCGGAACCGGTTGCACCGCGATCCCGAATGTGCCGGGTTTCTCCTGGCGAGCCTCTCTGACCGCGGGATCCGTGATGCCCTGCTGGTCCTGACTGCTGCGGGCCAAGCCGCCGCCGTTTACGGCGCAGAGGCCAACGGCCTGGTCCGCCGGCAGGTCCACCCCGTGGTCCTTCCCGGTTCCGCAGATCGCGGAGCGGCAGCATCCGGCGTCGTTCCCCTGCTGCCGCGCCCTCGAAGGCAGTCCAAGGCAGCTGCGGACTTCCGCAGCATCCTGGTGGGCCGAGGGGGTGCCCCGGACTGGAGCCTGCTGGACCGGGCGTACGCCGTTTTCTCGGACCTCGTGCCCGCCGCGGACGAAGATGCCAAGGCGGCGCTGCTTTCGCTGCTGGCCTGGATGGAGTGGGCCAGGGGGCGCGGCTCGCGTGCCCACGTCCATCTGCAGCACGCGCTCGATGCGTGCCCCGGCTACCGCCTGGCGCTGCTGCTGCGTGAACTGCTGGGTACGGGAATCCTCCCGGACTGGACCGGCTCCCGGGACGGGTCGTGGCCGGGCACGGCGGACGGCTGGCCCGGGACCCCGATGAACCAGTGCTGAAAGAGAACCGGCGGGGAAAAGCCGCACGGCGGAACAGGCCCGCGGAGTGTGCCGATAACGTGCGCCGGTGCTGTGGCGGGACGGAAAACGTGCGACAATGGGAACCGAGACCCGGTCGGGTTCGTGTATCAAGTGTCCTTTGAACTGCCAGTCCTTGTGGCCAGCGGAACAATACACCGGCACGGCGTGTTCTATTCAGAGCAAGCCAAACCGAAACACTTGGATAGAATCACGGACTTGACAGGGTCATAGTGGTGTTGCCCCCAATGGCGGTGCCACAACCCGCCGTATGAAAGGTTTTCTGTGTCGCCGAGAAAGACAACTGCAGTCGAAGAGACTGACACTGCAAATAAGCGCACTGCCGCAACTGAGGCCCCGTCAGCGGTGGCCGACAAGGAGGCTGCTTCCGGCGA
Source organism: Arthrobacter sp. zg-Y1116 (assembly GCF_024385485.1). Classification (NCBI taxonomy): domain Bacteria; kingdom Bacillati; phylum Actinomycetota; class Actinomycetes; order Micrococcales; family Micrococcaceae; genus Arthrobacter; species Arthrobacter sp. zg-Y1116. Next base: position 140,708 of record NZ_JANFLR010000002.1, read on the forward strand.
AAAGACCGCGGCCAAGACGGCCCGCAAGCCGGCTGCCCGGAAGGCTCCGGCGAAGGCCGGCACCACTGCAGCTGGACGAAAGACCGCTGCGAAGACCGCCAAGGCTGCCAAGGCCGAGGTTGATGAAGAGGTTGACTCTGCCGACGTAGAGCCGGACGCGGACGCCGTCGAAGGTGCAGACACTGCAGCAGCACCCACCGGATCCGGTTTCGTGTACTCGGATGCCGACGACGACGACGCCCCTGCCCAGCAGGTCGTCTCCGCCGGTGCCACGGCCGACCCGGTCAAGGACTACCTGAAGCAGATCGGTAAGGTCGCCCTGCTGAACGCCGAGCAGGAAGTCGACCTCGCACTGCGGATCGAAGCCGGCCTGTACGCCGAAGAGAAGATGGCGGCGGATCCCGACATGGATCCCAAGCTCAAGCGTGAGCTTCAGTGGGTCTCCCATGACGGCAAGCGCGCCAAGAACCACCTGCTCGAAGCCAACCTGCGCCTCGTAGTGTCGCTGGCCAAGCGCTACACCGGCCGCGGCATGCTCTTCCTGGACCTGATCCAGGAAGGCAACCTTGGCCTCATCCGCGCCGTAGAGAAGTTCGACTACACCAAGGGCTTCAAGTTCTCCACGTACGCAACGTGGTGGATCCGCCAGGCCATCACCCGCGCCATGGCAGACCAGGCCCGCACCATCCGCATCCCGGTGCACATGGTGGAAGTCATTAACAAGCTGGCCCGTGTGCAGCGCCAGATGCTCCAGGACCTGGGCCGCGAGCCCGCGCCGGAAGAGCTGGCACTGGAACTGGACATGACCCCTGAAAAGGTCGTCGAGGTGCAGAAGTACGGCCGTGAGCCGATCTCCCTGCACACCCCGCTGGGTGAAGACGGCGACTCCGAGTTCGGCGACCTCATTGAGGATTCCGAAGCCGTGGTTCCCGCCGATGCGGTCAGCTTCACGCTGCTGCAGGAGCAGCTGCATTCAGTGCTGGACACGCTGTCCGAACGCGAAGCCGGCGTTGTTGCCATGCGTTTCGGCCTCACCGACGGCCAGCCGAAGACCCTGGACGAAATCGGCAAGGTTTACGGCGTGACCCGTGAACGGATCCGCCAGATCGAATCCAAGACCATGTCCAAGCTGCGCCACCCGTCGCGGTCGCAGGTCCTGCGGGACTACCTGGACTAGACACCTGCCGGTTCGCCGGCAATCCGCTTCACCAACAGCACCCCGATCCGCGTCTGCGGTCGGGGTGCTGTTGTGTGCGCCCCGGCGGACCAAGATGCAGCTGGACAAAAAGAAGTCCCCTTCCGATCCGGAAGGGGACTTCTTCAAGCTTGGTACGCCGCGTCGACGCGGACTTTACTCCGTGGCTTCGCTGACCATTCAGGCGCCTGCGTGTTTACTCTGCAGAAACCGGTGCCTTCTCGTTCAGGCGCGAGGTCTCGTCCTGCCATTCCGAAGTGAGCGGACGGAGGTTCGCCTCCACCGCACGGGCGTGGTGCCCGCAGAAAAGCAGTTCCCCACCGGAGGATTCCAGTACGGCACGTACGTATGCCTGTGCGCCGCAACGGTCGCAGCGGTCCAGGCTGTTCAGCTCACGGGTTGCTACTGCTGCTGTCATGAGTTGCCTCCTCAAGGGTGTTGATACTTCATATAACCACCTTTGACACCCCGTCCCTTGCAGGTTGGCCCGCCTTTCGCTCTACGCGTACCCTTTCGGCGCGGCCACCGTGGGCAAACTCACGCAACTGAGTCGTTGAGCGGAAGTGTCACCGCCGGGGATTAACCTTGTAGGAGTTCCTGATTGTTCCCGGCTATCCCTACCGGCGAAACAGCCGACACCAAGGAGTTTCAACGCACGTGGCGCCCCCTAGTTCCGATTACACTGCCCGGCACCTTTCCGTCCTGGAAGGGTTGGAAGCCGTCCGCAAGCGTCCCGGCATGTACATCGGGTCCACCGACTCCCGCGGCCTGATGCACTGTCTCTGGGAAATCATCGACAACTCCGTCGATGAAGCCCTCGCCGGCTTCGGGCAGAGCATCAAGATCATCCTCCACCCGGACGGTTCCGTGGAGATCCACGACGACGGCCGCGGGATTCCGGTGGACATCGAACCGAAAACCGGGCTCTCCGGCGTCGAAGTCGTCTTCACCAAGCTCCACGCCGGCGGCAAGTTCGGCGGCGGGTCCTACGCTGCCTCCGGCGGCCTTCACGGCGTCGGCGCCAGCGTGGTCAACGCCCTCTCCTCCCGACTCGACGTGCAGGTGGACCGGGCGGGCAAGACGTACCAGATGGCCTTCCGCCGCGGCGAGCCCGGGCACTTCGACGACACCGGCAGAAAGCCCGGCCCCGAGGCCAAGTTCTCTCCGTTCCTGGACAGCTCGCGCCTTGAAGTTGTGGGTAAGGCCAAGCGCGGCGTCACGGGCACGCGCATCCGGTACTGGGCCGACCGGCAGATCTTCACGCCGGACGCCAAGTTCTCCTACACCGAACTGCAGGCCCGTGCCCGCCAGACTTCCTTCCTGGTCCCCGGGCTGCGCATCACCCTGCGCGATGAACGGCGCCTGCCCGGAACCCCGGGCGAGAACGGTCCCGTGGAGGAAGTCTTCCATCACGACGGCGGGATCGCCGAGTTCGTCGACTATCTGGCCGCCGACGCCGCCGTCACCGATATCTGGCGCCTGCACGGTTCCGGCAAGTTCAAGGAATCCGTGCCCGTACTCGATGAAAGCGGACATAGCCGGATCACGGAGATTGAACGCGAGGCGGAGGTGGATATCGCCCTGCGCTGGGGGATCGGCTACGAAACCAATATCCGCTCGTTCGTGAACATCATTGCCACACCCAAGGGCGGAACGCACCAGACCGGCTTCGAGCAGGGCCTGCTCAAGACCTTCCGCAAGGTCATTGAAGCCAACGCCCGCAAACTCAAGGCCGGCAACGACAAGATCGAAAAGGACGACGTTTTCGCCGGGCTCACGGCTGTGCTGACGGTCCGCCTCGCCGAACCGCAGTTCGAGGGCCAGACCAAGGAAATCCTCGGCACCTCCGCCGTAAGGGCCATTGTGAGCAAGGTGGTGGAGAAGGAAATCACCGCCCGGTTGAACTCCACGGCGCGCGCCGACAAGGCACAGTCTTCGCAGCTGCTGGAAAAGGTGGTGGCGGAGATGAAGTCCCGGATCTCCGCCCGGGTGCACAAGGAGACCCAGCGCCGGAAGAACGCGCTGGAAACCTCCACCATGCCCGCCAAGCTGGCGGACTGCCGGATCGATGACCAGGAACGCTCTGAACTGTTCATCGTGGAAGGCGACAGCGCCCTGGGCACGGCCAAACTTGCCCGGTCCTCGGACTACCAGGCGCTGCTGCCCATCCGCGGCAAGATCCTGAACGTGCAGAAGGCGTCGGTGGCGGACATGCTGTCCAATGCCGAGTGCGCGGCGCTGATCCAGGTGGTGGGGGCCGGTTCCGGCCGCAGCTTCCAGCTCGACGCGGCCCGGTACGGCAAGGTCATTTTCATGACCGATGCAGACGTCGACGGCGCCCATATCCGGACCCTGCTGCTCACGCTGTTCTTCCGCTACATGCGCCCGCTGGTGGACGCCGGACGCGTCTATGCGGCCGTTCCGCCGCTGCACCGGGTGGAGGTCATCAACGCAGGCTCCAAGAGCAATGAGATGGTCTACACCTACAGCGAAAAGGAACTGCACCAGGTCCTTGCCCGCCTGGAAAAGGAAGGCAAGCGCTACAAGGAACCGATCCAGCGCTACAAGGGCCTGGGCGAGATGGACGCGGGCCAGCTGGCCGAGACCACCATGGATCCCCGGCACCGCACCCTGCGGAGGGTCCGGATTTCGGAGGCGGCTGCCGCCGAGCAGGCATTCGAACTCCTGATGGGCAGCGACGTGGCGCCGCGCAAGGACTTCATCATCGCCGGCGCGGCCATGCTGGACCGGGACCGGATCGACGCCTAGCCGGGACCCGTGCCCGGGGAAGCAGGCCGGTGGGCCGCGGTCCGCATCTCACGAGGCGGGCCCGGCCTAATCCTGCAGTAGCCCCGGGGCGATCAGCAGGGTGGTCGGTACCGCCAGCAGCAGGGCCGAGAGGCACAGCACGCTCCACTGCTGCCAGCGGGGCAGGGGCGGCTGCGGTGTGAGCAAGCGGCTGAGCCTGCCGGCAATACCCAGCGGCTCTGACCCCTCGGGGGCACCCAAAGCCAGCGGGGGCGTCCCGCGCAGGCTGTCCTGCTGTACGGCCGGGGACTTCGGTGCCCCGGGTACCGCGGGGGACCCGGACCCGACAATTGCCACGGCGCGGACGAGCGTCATCCGGTCCACCTTCCGCAGCGCCTCGTCGTCGGCGAGCATTTCGATCAGCTCGTTCACCGAGTGCTGGGCCAGCATCGATGTCGGCAGCCACGGCAGGGCCGCACGCCAGGCCGCGAAGGCCCACAGCAGCAGGTGGTGGTGCTGGGCCAGATGCGCGCGTTCATGGGTGAGCACCGCGGAAAGCTCATCCTCGGAAAGCATGTTCAGCAGACCGTCGGAGAGGACGGTGACGGACCGCGCGCCGCCGGGCAGGCAGTAGGCCACCGGGGTTGGATGCTGGATGACCAGGGTGGCAGGCGTGTCGGCGGAAGGGGAACTGAGCAGGTTGAGCATGTCCCGGTGCCGATGCCGGCCGCGGAGGATCCGGTAGTACGTCAGCAGCAGGGTGAACACCAAGTGGGCGCTGAGCAGCATTGCGGCGCTGAGCGCGAAAACGTGGACCAGTCCGAGGGTGCTTGCCGGGGCGCCCTGCAGAAGGATGCGCCATAAGCCGTGGAGTCCGGCCAGGAGATTGTCCCCGAGCGGCTCCAGGCCCCAGGTCAGCATGGCTCCGATCATGGACAGACCGCCCGCAAGGGCTATCGCCTGCCACAGGACCATGGCGGTGAAAGGGGAGCGGGCCGGCCAGGCTGCCCGCGAGAGAAGAATCGGAACGGGCCACGCCAGCACGATCGCCAGCGCCGCCAAAGCATAGGAGGCCCAGAACACCGCAGGTGCCGGTGCCTAGGCGCCGAGCAGCCTGCGCAGCATTTCAGCCTCGGTGTCGGAGACGGAACCGACGAACCGGGCCAGCACGGCTTCGCGGTCATTGGCGGTGCCGAGGGCTTCATGCATGAGTTCGGCCGTGTGTTCGGCGCGGCTGGTCACGGCACGGTAGCGGTGGGGGCGGATGTCGCGTTCACGCTGGACCAGCGACTTCTTTTCCAGCCGTGAGAGCACGGTCAGCACGGTGGTGACAGCGAGACCCTTGCCGTCAGCGGAATCCTCACGCTGCGCGAGTTTCTCGCGGAGTTCATTGGCGGTTGCTGCTTCGTTTGATTCCCAGAGCAGATCCATCATTGCGCGTTCCAACTCACCGAGCGTTGCCATGTGCATCCTTTTTCGATCGAGATCCCCCGCGGACCCCCGTGTCGGGTCCAGACTTACTAATGTACCGCGTTTCGATCGTTTGTTCTACATCACGTAGAAATCTTGCGAAAGTTGTTCTACGCTGTGTAGAAGTAAGGAATTCTACGTCGTGTAGAAGTCGTTCCTCAAGCTGAAGGACATAAGCGTGGAAGCACTGGATATCGCCCGGTGGCAGTTCGGCATCACGACCGTCTACCACTTCCTCATGGTCCCGCTGACCATTGGGCTGGGGATTGTGGTGGCAGCCATGCAGACAGCCTGGGTGCGCACCGGCAAAGAGCAGTACCTGCGAATGACGAAGTTCTGGGGCAAGCTGTTCCTCATTAACTTCATCCTGGGCCTGGCCACCGGCCTGGTTCAGGAGTTCCAATTCGGGATGGCCTGGAGCGAGTACAGCCGCTTCGTCGGCGACGTCTTCGGCGCCCCGCTGGCACTGGAATCACTGTTGGCGTTCTTCACGGAATCAGTGTTCCTGGGACTGTGGATCTTCGGCTGGAAGAGGTTGCCCCCGAAGATCCATCTGGCGTGCATCTGGATCACCACGCTCGCCTCCATGCTCTCGGCCTACTTCATCCTCGCCGCCAACTCCTGGATGCAGCACCCCGTGGGCGTGGAAATGGTGGACGGCCGCCCGGTCATGAACGACATCTGGGCCGTCCTGACCAACAACACCCTCCTCGTCGCGTTCCCGCACACAATCTTCGGTGCCTTTGCCGTTGCCGGCGGATTCCTGCTCGGCATCGCCTGGTACCACCTCTGGAAGCGGCGCCGCGACGGCATCGACACCGTGGATGCCAAGGGCAACGTGGTGGTGGGCGAACGGCCCGAAACGGGCCGTGACAAGACCGACCACACCGTGTGGCTGCGGTCCCTGCGCATCGGCGCCGTCGTCGCCATGATCTCCTTCGCCGGAGTCGCCGTCAGCGGTGACCTGCAGGGCAAGCTGATGTTCGAGCAGCAGCCCATGAAGATGGCGGCTGCGGAGGCAGCGTGCCATGACGGCACCGGCTTCTCAGTCCTGTCCATCGGTGACCCCGGTGCGGAGAACTGTGAAGACGTGGACACCCTGGTCGAAATTCCAGGCATGCTGTCCTTCCTCGCCAACGGCGACTTCGACACTGAAATCCGGGGCGTAAACACCCTGCTGGATGAGTACCGCGACGCCTACGGCACCCACCTGCCGGACAACGAAATGTACGGCACCAACTCCGGCATGGAAATCGACTACACGCCGAACTTCGCCGTCACCTACTGGGGCTTCCGCATCATGATCGGCTTCGGCAGCGTTGCCGCCGTCGCCGCGGCCTACGCCCTGTGGGCGGTCCGCAAGGGCACCGTCCCCGAGTCCAAGTGGCTGATGCGCCTGGCCGTCTTCGGCATCCTGGCACCGTTCGGCGCCAACTCCGCAGGCTGGATCTTCACCGAAATGGGCCGCCAGCCGTTTGTGGTGGCTCCGAACCCCACCGGTACCGACGGCGTCTTCATGTTCACAGCAGCAGCCGTCTCGCCGGGTGTGAGCATGGCGGAACTGCTGTTCTCCGTCATCACCTTCACCGTCGTGTACCTGGCCCTGCTGATCGTGGAGGTGCGGCTGCTGTTCAAGTTCGTCCGCGGCGGCGTCCCGGCAGCGATGCCGGACCTGCTGGGCGGCGACGACGGCGGCACGGGCGGCCTGGACTCCGCCGGCGGCGATCCGGACGGCAGCCCAGGAACGAAGAAGCATGATGTCCTCGACTTTGCCTACTAAGGCGCCCCGGGGGGAGGCCGTGCACGCGGCCGCCCTCCGGGTCCTCCACCCTGCAATCTGCCGGACACCGGCACTTCTGGAGCTCTGAAAGTAATGTCGCTACCGCTGTTCTGGTTTATCGTGATTGCCTTCCTATGGGTCGGGTACCTTTTCCTGGAGGGCTTCGACCTCGGGGTCGGCATGCTTATGAAGCTGATGGCCCGTGATGAGAAAGAACGCCGGGTACTGCTGAACACCATCGGCCCCGTGTGGGACGGCAACGAAGTCTGGCTGATCACGGTCGGTGCAATGACTTTCGCGGCGTTCCCGATGTGGTACGCCTCGCTGTTCTCCGCCCTGTACATCCCCCTGGTCATTGTGCTGCTGGGGCTCATCTTCCGGGCCGTGTCCATCGAGTACCGCGGCAAGCATGACAGTGACAGCTGGCGCAACCGCTGGGACTGGGGCCTGGCCCTGGGCTCCTTCGCGGCGGCCTTCGGCGTCGGCGCCGCGCTCGGACTGACCACCACAGGCCTGCCGCTGAATGCGAACGGCGACCGCGTGGGCGGGGCATTCGCCTGGCTGACTCCGTACGCGGTGCTGGGCGGAGTGGCCGTAGTGGCCTTCTGCCTGGTTCACGCCCTCGTTTTCCTGATGCTCAAGACCGACGGACAGATCCGTGACCGCGCCAAGCGCATCGTGACGCGCTGGCTGCCCGTGGGCATCCTGCCCTTGGCGGCCTGGGCCATCATTGTGCAGGTCATGAACGCCAAGGTGGAGACCCTGCCCCTGTTGGTGATTGCCGTGGTGGGAGCCCTCCTGGCCTGGCTCTACGCCCGCCGGGGCCGTGACGGCCTGAGCTTCATCAGCCTCGGGATCTTCCTGGTGGCCGGAGCGGCGACCATCTTCGCCTCCATGTACCCCGTGGTGCTGCCCTCCACGCTGGATGCCGCGTGGAACCTGACGGTGGAAAACGCCTCCGCTTCCCCCTACGCCCTGAAGGTCATGAGCTGGGTGGCCCTGTTCGGCCTGCCGGTAGTGGTGCTGTACCAGGGCTGGACCTATTGGGTGTTCCGTAAGCGGGTCACCACCGAGTCCATCCCCGCCCCCCACAGTTTCAAACCGCAGTGAAGCCGGTTCTTCCGGTCAGTGCCACCAGCCGCCGCGCGCTGTACCTCCTCGGGCTGCTCGCAGCCATCAAGGCCGCGGGGCTGGTGCTGCTGGCCGACGCCGTAGCCAGCGGCATCGCCGGCCTGGCCGCCGGCGGCCCGGAGTGGAACCGCGTGTTCCTGCTCGGCACCGCCGGCGCCGTGCTGCGGTCCGTGGCCGTATGGGGCCAGGACACCGTGGCCCAGCGTGCGGCCGCGGGGGTGAAGGACGAACTGCGCCGGCAGCTGTCCGAGCGGGTACTGGCCGACGGCGGCACCGTCCCGGGGATGGGCAGCGGCGCCCTGAGCGTCCTGCTGACCCGGGGGTTGGACGGGCTGGACAACTACTACTCCAAGTACCTGCCCGCACTGGTGACCTGCGCCGTCGTCCCCCTGCTGGTGGGTGCCCGCATCCTCGCCGCGGACTGGATCAGCGCCGTCACGATCGTGCTGACCGTCCCACTTATTCCGGTCTTTATGATCCTGATCGGCCTGCACACCGAGGACAAGACCGCCGCCGCGGTGGACGCACTGAACCGACTCTCGGACAACATGCTGGAGCTCGCCAAGGGCCTGCCCGTGCTGGTGGGCCTCGGCCGTGCCCGTGCGCAGACCCGGGCACTGCGCGACGTCGCCGACCGCTACCGCACCACAACGCTGGCAACCCTGCGGGTGGCGTTTATGTCCTCGCTGGCGCTGGAACTCATTGCCACTATCTCGGTGGCCCTGGTGGCGGTATTCATCGGTGTCCGGCTGGTGCACGGGGGCATGCCGCTGGAATTGGGGCTGCTGGCCCTGATCCTTGCACCCGAGTGCTACCAGCCGCTGCGTGACCTGGGCACCGCCCACCACGCCAGCGAGGACGGCCTCGAAGCGCTGAACCGGACCAACGCGGTGCTGGACGCACCCGCGGCCGTGCCGCTGGCGGACGCTTCAGCCGCCGCTGAGGAAACCGCCGGGTCGGCGCTCGTGGTCAGGAACCTGACCATCGCCTACGAAGGCCGGCCGCATCCTGCCGTGGAGGACCTCAGCTTCACGGTCCCGGCAGGTGCCGTTGCCGCCCTGACCGGTTCCAGCGGGGCGGGAAAAACCTCCGTGCTGGAAGTCCTGGCCGGGCTCCGGCGGAACGGCGGCGACACCCGGCTGGACGGCACCGTGCAGGGCATCAGCCGCGAAACGCAGGCGTGGATACCCCAGCACCCCGTCCTGGTCGAGGACACCGTTGCCGCGGAGATAGCCCTCTACGCGGGTCTCCCGGTGACCGGTTCCGGCGCTGCCGAAAGCCCGGACAACGCGGGGCGCACGGCCGCCCGCCGGGCACTCGAACGCATCGACGCCGGGCACCTGCTCGATTCCGCCACCGCGGACCTGAGTCCGGGCGAGCAGCGCCGGGTGGCCGTGGCGCGGGCACTGGCCCGCATCGACGGGAATCCCGGCGTCCGGATCCTGCTGGCGGATGAACCGACCGCACACCTCGATTCGCGCAGCGCCTCGGCTGTCCGTGCCGCCCTCGCCGCGCTGCGGGGGCGGACCACCGTGCTGCTGGTAGCCCACGACGCCGCCACCGCAGCCATCGCCGACACGGTGATTCCGGTTGAAGGGGCGGCGGGCGGAGGCCTGCCCCGGGAACGCGTCAAGGGCAAGCATGCGGCATCCCTGGCCGCCGCTGCCCGCAGCGCACCGGTAAGGGTTCCGGCCGGCTCCGGCCCGGCAGCTGCTGCCGGCGCCGGTCCCGGGAAAGCCGACGGCCCGGCATCCGGCGGCTCCGCAGCCGACACGGCCGCGGAGCCGGCGTCGGGCCATGAGCCGCTGTGGAAGAACCTCATGGTGCTGAAGCCGTGGAGCAGGCAGTTCGTCCTGGCGCTGGTGCTGGGCACGGGTGCCACCATGTTCGCCGTCGCCCTGACGGCACTGTCCGCCTGGCTGATCGTGCGTGCCGCGGAACAGCCGCCGATCCTGTACCTGCTCATGGCGATTGTCGGGGTGCGGTTCTTCGGCATCGGCCGGGCATTGCTGCGGTACCTGGAGCGCCTCTCCCTGCACGACGCCGTCTTCCGGGCCACCAACACGCTGCGGGTCCGGCTCTGGAACGGGCTGCTGCAGCGCCCCGAAGGCTGGCGCCGCGTGGCGCGGGGTTCGGGTGCCCTCGAACGCCTGGTGGGTGACGTGGACGAGCTGCGGGACATCGCGCCACGGGTGGTCTTCGCACCCCTGACCGGTCTGCTCACCGCCGTCGCTGCCTGTGTAGTGACCTGGCTGCTGGTCCCGGAAGGCCTGGCGGTGCAGGTGGCGCTGACCGTGGTGGGGATGGCCGTTGCTCCGCTGCTGGCCCTGTTCGCCGATTCCGCTGCCCGTGCAGCCACCGTGAACCTGCAGGCCCGGTCCATGTCTTCCATGGCCCGCCTGCTCACGGCTGCTTCCGACCTGGAAGCCAACTCGAGCTCGGGGCCGGTGCTGGCCCGCCAGGAGCAGTTCGAAGCAGCCGCGGCCCGGGCTGTCCGGCGCAGTGCCTGGGCCCAGGGCCTGGCCAATGCCGTCACCGCCCTGGCCTGCTCCCTTGCAGCGCTCTACATGATCAGCGCGTCGCAGGACGGTCCGGCCACCGTGGCCGCGGTGGTAGTCCTGGTGCAGCTGGCGCTGATTGAGCCCTTTGTCGCAGTCAACGGCTCCATCCAGCAGTTCTCAGCGTGGCGCGCCCTGGGGGACAAGGTGCTGCCGGATCTGGGCACGGAAGACGTCGCGCCCGATGACACCGCCGGGGAAACCGCTGCCCGGGAGAGCTTCGGCAAGGTCCAGGTGCTGGAACTGGATAACATCCGGTACCGCTATCCCGGTGCTGCCGCAGATGTGCTGACCGGCGTGGACCTCACGGTCTCCGCGGGGGAGTGGGTGGCCGTTACCGGTCCCTCCGGCAGCGGCAAATCCACGCTGCTCGGCGTGCTGCTCGGCTTCCTGCCGCCCCGAAGCGGTACCTATCTGATCAACGGCGTTCCTGCGCAGTCGGTCCCGCAGGCAGCCCGGCGGATGGCGTGGTGCCCGCAGGAGGCGCACCTGTTCGACTCGACCCTCCGCGGGAACCTGCTCCTGGCCCGTGACCGCACCCTCGCGCCGACGGAAGCCGAAATGATCGGCTCGCTCCGTGCTGTGGGCCTGGGGCCGCTGTTCGACACACTGCCCGAGGGCCTGGATACAGCCATCGGCGCCGGCGGGCATTTCCTCTCCGGCGGCCAGCGCCAGCGGCTTGCCGTGGCCCGTGCGCTGCTCGCCGAGGCCGACGTCGTGCTCCTGGATGAGCCCACGGCCCACCTGGACGCGGAGACGGGGGCGCAGCTGATGGCCGACCTGAAATCGGGACTGCAGGACAAGGCAGTGGTGGTGGTAACCCATAATCCGGCAGACGCAGCCTGGTGCGGGCGGGAAATCTCACTGGGAGCGGTGCTGATGTCCTAGGGTGGATGGATGCAGACGCCCTCCCCACCCCTGTTCCCCGGGCCGGAAACCGGACTGCGCTGGCGCTCCATCGGAGCCGACGACGTCGACGCCTGGTACGCCCTGATCCGCCGGATGGCGGAGGTGGACAAACCCGGATGGGTGGAGGACCGCAGGGACCTGGAGCAGGCGCTGGAAACCACCTCCGGGGATCCCGCAAAGGACACGCTGATCGGGCTGGACAAATCCGGTGCGGCACGGGCGTACGGCCGGATCGCCGTGAACCCCGGTTCGGACACCGGCTCCGGCTTCGGCGGCGTCGACCCGCAGTGGCGGCGCCGGGGCATCGGTTCCAAGGTCTACCGCTGGCAGGAAACCCGCCTGCGCCAGCGGCTGCTCACGGAGCACCGGAAACACGGTGTGCTGCGCACCTACGCCGAGGAATCCAACGCCTCCCAGGTTGCACTGCTGCAGTCCGAAGGCGCCGAGGTGGTGCGCTACTTCACCGAGATGAGCCGACCGCTGACGGGCGGCCTGCCCGACGCCGTACTGCCGGAGGGGATGGAATTCCGCACCTTTGACCCCGAGATCTCCGACGCCGTGCGCCGGGCGCATAACGAAGCGTTCAAGGACCACTGGGGGAGCGAGCCGCGGAACAAGGAGCGGTGGGGATTCACCATCGACCATCCCCAGTTCCGGCCGGACTGGAGCTTCGCGGTGGTGGACACCGGCTCCGGCGAGGTTGCCGCGTACCAGTTGGCGAGCTTCGATCCGGAGAGCAAGGACATCCACGGCTACAACGAGGGCTACACCATGCTCCTCGGCGTGCGGCGGGACTGGCGGGGACGGAAACTTGCTCCGGCGATGCTGCGTGAAGCAATGCGCCGGTTCCGGGAGGGCGGCATGGACAACGCCGGGCTCGGGGTGGACACGGAGAACCCGTCCGGTGCCCTGGGACTTTACGAAAGCCTGGGCTATAAGCCCACGCACCGGGAAGTGGTCTTCGACAAGACGGTCCTGTAGCAGGGGCCGCGGGAAGGTCGCGCTACCGGTCCGACGCGGCCGTTTCCGGGGACGTGGCCGGGACCTTGAGGATCCAGATGGCTTCCGCTGCGGGCAGGCCCAGGTCCAGCGTCCGGCCCCCGGTTTCAATAGTCAGCGTGCCGGCATACGGCTGGCGCTGCACCACGGACACCATGGTGTCCAGGTGGAGCCCCAGCCCGGCCAGGTAGCGCAGCAGTTCGGGTTCGTTGTCGGAGACGCGGGCCACCGTTCCGCGGGTACCGGGTTCGCACCGGCTCAGGCGCTGTGCGTCCAGTACGGGGAAACTGCCGTCGCGGGCCGGGATGGGGTCGCCGTGCGGGTCACGCACGGGATTGCCGAGGCGAGCCGCCAGGGCATCCACCATCTTGTCCGATACGGCGTGCTCGAGGTGTTCGGCTTCGTCGTGCACTTCGTCCCAGCGGTAGCCCAGGTACTCCACGAGGAACGTCTCGATCAGCCGGTGCCTGCGGACCATGCCCACGGCAGCCTTCTCGCCCGCGTCCGTCAGCGCAATCGACCCGTAGCGGGCGTGCGTCAACAGGCCCTGGCCGGTGAGCTTCTTTACCGCCTCGGAGACCGACGACGGCGAGAAGCCCATGTGGACGGACAGCGCGGACACCGTCAGGGGTTCATCCGTCCATTCCTGCGCGGTCCAAATGACCTTCAGGTAATCCTGGCTTGCTGTCGAGAGTTCACTGTGTGCCACGGAATCCACCTTACTGGCAGGACGCCGCCCCTCCGGGGATAAATACCCCCTAGGGGTACTTGAATCGATACCCCGGCAGGGTATACCTTGGAGGCAGTCAAGGATTGGAGCAGAGGCAATGGACGCAGTCACGCAGAACGTTCCGGACACCGTGGAGTCCCACGACGGGCCGCATGGTTACGCGTCGGATAAAGACGCCTACCTCCGCCGGCTGCGCCGGATTGAGGGACAGGTGCGGGGAATTGCCCGCATGGTCGAGGAGGACAAATACTGCATCGACATCCTCACCCAGGTCGCGGCCATCAACAAGGCGCTGCACGCGGTCAGCCTGGGACTGGTCCAGGACCACATGTCGCACTGCCTGGTAGACGCAGCGCAGGAATCCGAGCGGACCGGCAACCCCGAGATTGTGACCGCCAAGGTCCAGGAAGCTGCCGACGCTATCGGCCGGCTGCTGCGCTAGGACCGGCACCCGATCCATTCACCCATCCCAAGGAAGAAGATTCACATGGAAACCACCACACTGAACATCTCAGGCATGACCTGCGGCCACTGCGTCGCCTCCGTGACCGAGGAACTGGAGGCACTCGACGGCGTCGACAAGGTCACCGTGGACCTGAACGCGGGCGGCATCTCAACCGCTACTGTCACCGCGAACCGCAGCCTCAGCACCGCCGAACTGGGCGAAGCGGTTGCGGAAGCCGGTTACCTGGTGGTCGACGCCGACGCGTAGCGGCTGCACCATGCGCAACGCAGCGGATACTGCGCACAGGAAGTAGGAGAAGGGAACCATCATGGACACTCGCGAACAAGCGGCAACCAGGGCAGTCGAACTTGAGATCCAGGGCATGACCTGCGCTTCCTGCGTGGCGCGGGTGGAGCGCAGGCTCGGAAAGATCGACGGCGTCGAGGCGTCAGTCAACCTGCCGCTGGAAAGTGCGCGGGTCACCGCCCCCGCAGCCGTGTCAGACCAGCAGCTTGTCGACGCCGTTAATGCCGCCGGTTACAACGCCCGGCTGAAAACCCGGCAGCCTGCCCGGCCTTCCGCCCACGGGGGGCACGCCGCCGCGGCACCGGGAGCGGGCGCCGAGGATAACACGCCGGTGGAACACGGTGACAACCACACGGCCGGCGACGACCACATGTCCGCTGAAGACCACATGTCCCACGGCGGGACTGCCGCACAGCTGCGTCCCCGGCTGATCCTGGCAGCGGTCCTCAGCGTTCCGGTCCTGCTCATTTCCATGGTTCCCGCACTGGCATTCCCGAACTGGGGATGGGTGGTGGCGCTGCTCGCCCTGCCCGTGGTGACCTGGTCCGCGTGGCCCTTCCACCGGGCCGCGGCCATCAACGCCCGGCACCTTGCCTCCACCATGGACACCCTGGTCTCCATCGGCGTCACGGCGGCCTACCTGTTCTCGGTAGGCCAGCTGGCCGTCGATCCGGGAATCACGTCTGATCCGGGCATGGGATCGGACCCGCACCTGTACTTCGAGGTCGCCTCGGTGGTGGTCACCTTCCTGCTGCTGGGCCGCTACCTGGAGGCCAACGCCAAAACCAAGGCAACGGATGCGCTGAAGGCACTGCTGAACCTGGGCGCCAAGGACGCGACAGTGCTGCGGGACGGATCGGAAGTCCGCATCCCGGCGGACCGGCTTGAAGTCGGCGACGTATTCGTTGTCCGGCCCGGGGAAAAGATACCGGCTGACGGCGTGGTACTCGAGGGCCGCTCGGCGGTGGATGCTTCCCTGATCACCGGCGAGTCGCTGCCCGTGGAGGTGGATGTCGACAGCCCGGTCACGGGCGCCACCATCAACACCTCCGGCCGCCTGCTGGTGCGGGCCACCCGGGTAGGAAGCGAGACCACCCTGGCGCAGATGGGCCGCCTCGTCAGCGACGCCCAGTCGTCCAAGGCACCGATCGCCCGGCTTGCGGACCGGATCAGTGCCGTGTTCGTTCCGGTGGTCCTCGGAATCGCGGTCCTGACCTTCGTGTTGTGGATGCTCCTGACCGGCGACCTGCAGGCAGCCTTCACTGCCGCCGTCACGGTGCTGGTGATCGCCTGCCCGTGTGCCCTCGGCCTCGCCACCCCGGTGGGCCTGCTGACCGGAACCGGCCGCGGCGCGCAGCTGGGCATCCTGATCAAGGGCGCCCAGGTGCTGGAGGACACCCGGACAGTGGACACCATCGTGCTGGACAAGACCGGCACCATTACCTCGGGCCGGCTGTCCGTGGCCCGGATCCGGCTGCTGGACAATGAATCAGCGGATTTCACCGCGGATGACCTGCTGCGCCTGACCGGCTCGGTCGAGGATGCCGGGGAGCACCCGATTGCCCGGGCCATCGCCAAGTCCGCACGTTCCGGTCCAGGCACCGTGCCGGTCACCGACTTCGATTCAGCGCCGGGCGGGGGAGTCCGCGGCACCGTGGACGGACACCGCATCGTGGCCGGACGCCCGGCCTGGCTGGACGAAAACGGGGTAGACCTGCCGGATGCTGCCTACGCCGCGCTGCGGGAAGAGCAGGACGCCGGCGCCACTGCCGTCCTGGTGGCGGTCGATGACCGGGCGGCGGGAATCATCAGCCTGCAGGACACCGTCAAGGAAGGCTCCGCGGAGGCGATTGCACGGTTCCGCAGCCTGGGCCTGCACCCGGTGCTGCTGACCGGCGACAACGCGGTGGTGGCCGCCCAGGTCGCGGAACAGGTGGGAATCCCGGCCGAGGATGTGCTTGCCGATGTCCGTCCCGAAGGGAAGGTCGACGCCGTCCGGCGGCTCCAGGCACAGGGACGCACCGTGGCGATGGCCGGGGACGGCGTGAACGACGCCGCGGCACTGGCCCAGGCGGATCTGGGGATCGCGATGGGATCCGGCACCGACGTCGCCATGGAAGCGGCAGACCTGACCGTGATGGGCAGCAGCCTGGGACAGGTGGCCACCGCCGTCGAACTCTCCCGGCGGACGCTGGCGACCATTAAGACCAACCTGTTCTGGGCGTTCTTCTACAACGCGGTCGGCATCCCGGTGGCAGCCTTCGGACTGCTCAACCCCATGATCGCCGGGGCGGCGATGGCGGCGAGCTCGGTGCTGGTGGTCGGCAACTCGCTGCGGCTGCGCAGCTTCGGCAAATAGGAAGACCGGCGCCCAGACAGCAAAGAACGGGCCGGTCCGCGGGAGCTGCATGCTCCGCGGACCGGCCCGTTTTTCGTTGTTGCTGCCTGCCGGCGTCAGCCCTGGCTTGGTCCTACGGCGTCTACCGCGTTGGCCAGGGGCACCCCGGAACCGTCCCGCCGGCCATGCTCGGTGGGCAGGGCCCGCGCCACGCCGTTGGCTGCGGACGCCTTCGCGGGACCGTGTCCGGCCCACGCCACCGACAGCGAATCTTCGCCCTTCAGGAAGCGGTGCGCCCGTACGCCGGCAGTGGCCCGGCCCTTCGCCGGGTATTCGGCGAACGGTGTCACCTTCACCGACCCGCCGGGAGTGCCCGGCAAGGCCTCGGTGGTGGTCGAAACGGTGACGACGACGGCGTCGGGATCCTCCGCGGCCACGGCACCGAAGAACACTGCGGCGTCGTCGGCGGCCAGCTTGATCCCGGCCACGCCGCTTGCCGTACGGCCCTGGGCGCGGACCGCGGAGGCAGGGAAGTGCAGCAGCTGCGCCGACCGGGTGATGAAGACCAGTTCATTCGTCTCATCCGCTGCCACGGACACCCCGATGACCTCGTCCTTGGGCTTGAGCGTGATGGCTTCCCAGTCATCGCGGTTCAGCGGGTAATCGGGATTGACCCGCTTCACCACGCCGTTTCGGGTGCCGATGGCCACCACGGCGTTCAACGGAACAAGTCCCACCAGCTTCTCGCCCTTGCCCAGGGTCATGAATTCCTTGACCGGCACGCCGCCGGCAAGGTTCGGCAGGCCGGCGGTCGGGGGCAGGGCGGGCAGGTCAAGGACGGAGATCCGGATCATCCGGCCCGAGGAGGTCAGCGCCCCGATCTCGCCGCGGGCGGTGGTCTTCACCACCGAGCGGAACACGTCGTGGCGCACCCGCTGCCCGCCTTCGGCGAGCGGTTCCTGGTCCGAGGTCCGGGCCACCTGGCCGGAGGCGGACAGGATGGCCCAGCAGGGATCGTCCGGGATCTCCAGCGGAAGGATCGCCTTGGCGCCCTTGCCCGCGACGCCGGCCGCAGCGGTCACTGCCGCACCTTTCAGGGGTGAAGCGGCCTCCGATTCGAGCAGCACCGTACGCCGCGGCGTCGCGTATTTTGCCGCCACTTCGCCCAGTTCATCCGAGACCAGGGAGCGCAGCCGCTGCTCGGAGCCGAGGATCGCTTCGAGTTCCTCGATGGCTTTGCGCAGCTCGTCCTGCTCCTTCTCGAGCTCGATGCGGGAGTACTTCGTCAACTGCCGCAGGCGCAGCTCGAGGATGTGGCTGGCCTGGACTTCGGTCAGGTCGTACACGGCCATCAGCCGTTCCCGGGCCTGGGCCGTTTCATCCGAGGACCGGATGATCTGGATGACCTCGTCAATGTCCACAATGGCGATCAACAGGCCCTCGACCAGGTGCAGCCGGTCCTTCTTCCGGCTCAGCCGGTAGGCGGTGCGGCGGCGGACCACGCCGAGGCGGTGTGCAACGTAGACCTGCAGCAGCTCAACCAGGCCCAGGGTCCGGGGCTGCCCGTCCACGAGGGTGACGTTGTTGATCCCGAAGGAATCCTCCATGGGCGTGAACTTGTACAGCTGGGCCAGCACCGCGTTGGGGTTGAACCCGTTCTTCAGCTCGATCACCAGGCGCAGGCCGTGGCTGCGGTCCGTCAGGTCCACAATGTCGGAGATGCCCTGCAGCTTCTTGGACGTCACGGCGTCCTTGATCTTTTCAATGACCTTTTCCGGGCCGACCATGTAGGGCAGTTCGGTGACCACCAGGCCGGTGCGGCGCGCGGTGAGCTGCTCCACCTCCACCTTGGCGCGGGTCTTGAAGGAACCGCGGCCGCTGGCGTAGGCGTCGCGGATGCCGTCCAGCCCGACGATCCGTCCGCCCGTGGGCAGGTCCGGTCCGGGGATGAAGCGCATCAGCTCCTCCAGCCCGGCGTCCGGGTTGGCGATCAGGTGCTGGGTGGCGGCAATAACCTCGCCGAGGTTGTGCGGCGCCATGTTCGTGGCCATGCCCACGGCAATACCCGTGGCACCGTTGACCAGCAGGTTGGGGAAGGCAGCGGGCAGCACTTCGGGCTGCTGGAGCTGGTTGTCGTAGTTCGGGACAAAGTCCACTACGTCTTCGTCCAGGTGATCCGTCAGGGTCAGGGCCGGGGCCGCCAGCCGGGCCTCCGTGTAACGGGCGGCGGCCGGACCGTCGTCGAGCGAGCCGAAGTTGCCGTGGCCGTCGATCAGCGGCAGGCGCAGAGCCCAGTCCTGGGCCATGCGCACCATGGCGTCATAAATGGCCGTGTCACCGTGCGGGTGCAGCTTGCCCATCACCTCGCCCACCACCCGGGCGGACTTCACATGCCCGCGGTCGGGCCGCAGCCCCATGTCGGACATCATGTACAGGATGCGCCGCTGGACAGGCTTCAGGCCGTCGCGTGCATCGGGGAGGGCACGCGAATAGATCACCGAGTAGGCGTATTCGAGGAAGGAGCCCTCCATCTCGGTGGTGACATCTATCTCGATGATGTTCTCGGCGATCTTTTCGCCGGGTACGGATTTGGAGACGGGTTGGCGCCGGGCCATGCTTTTGTCGAATCCTTGCAGTGTTAGGGGACAGGGATTGCGCCCCGTACATAATCCACGCGGTGCGGAGCCACGCTGTACAGAGCGGGTGGATGACTATGGGGAAGTTTGCCCACTACTCTGATTCTATGGTGGAGCAGGGACATTACCCCGAATATTGGGAAGCCGACGTCGTGTTGCGGGACGGGGGGACCGGCCATCTGCGCCCCGTTTCCCCCTCCGATGCGGACGCGCTGCAGGCCTTCCACATGCGGCAGTCGCAGAGTTCCATCTACCTGCGGTTCTTCACCTACAAGGCCAAGCTCACCAATAAGGAGCTGGAGCGCTTCACCAATGTGGACTACCGGGACCGCGTGGCGTTCGTCATCACCATTGGTGATGAAATCATCGGCATCGGCCGCTACGACCGCCTCGACGATCCCACCGAAGCCGAGGTTGCCTTCAACATAGCCGACGGCCACCAGGGCCGCGGGCTGGGGTCCATCCTGCTGGAACACCTGGCCGCCGCCGCCCGCGAAAACGGCATCCGCCGCTTCTCCGCGGAAGTCCTTCCCGAGAACCGCAAAATGATCGGAGTCTTCGCGGATGCCGGGTACGAGGTAAGCCGGCACTTCGACGACGGCGTGATCGCCCTGGACTTCAACATCGACCCCACCGAGAAATCGCTGGCGGTCATGGAAGCACGCGAACACCGTGCCGAGGCCCGCAGCGTGGCCGACCTGCTCTCGCCGTCGTCCATCGCCGTCATCGGAGCCAGCCGCGAATGGGGTTCGGTGGGCTACCAGCTGCTGGAGCACATCATCGAGGGCGGCTTCAAGGGATCCGTCTACGCCATCAATCCGGAAGCCTTCGAACTGGCCGGCATGATTTCCTACAGCCGGATTTCCGAAGTGCCGGAAACGGTCCAGCTGGCCGTCATCGCCGTGCCCTACGAACAGGTCCTGGAGGTGGCGGACGAATGCGCTGCCGCCGGGGTTAAGGCCCTGCTGGTGGTGACTGCCGGTTTCGGACCGAAGGGCCCGGAGGGGCTGGCCCGGCAGCGTGCCCTGGTCCGACGTGCACGGGCCCACGGCATGCGCGTGGTCGGGCCGGCGTCGCTGGGCCTGATCAACACCCGGCCGGACGTGTCCCTGAACGCTTCCATGGCACCGGCGCTGCCCCGGCGCGGGGGACTGGGGCTCTTCAGCCAGTCCGCCGCCATCGGCGTCCTGCTCTACGCCACTGCCCAGCGGCGCGCGCTGGGACTGTCCTCCACCATCTCCGCCGGCAACCGGGCCGACGTCTCCGGCAATGACGCCATGCAGTACTGGGAGGACGACGCCGATACGCGCGTGGTGGCCATGTACCTGGAGTCGGTGGGGAACCCGCGTAAGTTCTCCCGCCTGGCCCGCAGGCTGGCGCGCACCAAACCCGTGATTGTCGCCAAGTCGGACGTGACCGGCCTGCAGCTTCCGCCCGGCCACGCCGTGCGGACCACGCAGGCCCCTCCGGGCGCCCTGGACGCGATGCTCCGCCAGTCCGGCGTCATCCGCGTGAGCACCAACGAGCAGCTGATCGACGTGGCCCAGATTGCCGTCAGCCAGCCGCTGCCGCGCGGGCGCCGGGTGGCTGTCTTCAGCAACTCGGTGGCCCTGGGCCGGGTCCTGGCCGATGCCTGCACCGGACTGGACCTGGACATCACCCGCCTCGAGGCGGAACTGGCCCTGGACACCGGGATGAGCGTGGCGCTGCCGCAGCTGCGCCGCACGGTCACCGAGGTGCTGTCGGACGACACGGTGGATGCCGGCGTCGTCGCCATCCTCCCGGCGCCGGGACTGCGGACGGAAGCGATAGCCGCCGTTCTGGCCGAATGCGTGCAGGAGACCGGCAAGCCCCTGGTTGCCGCCTTCACCGGGATCGTGGACCCCCGCGCGCATGTCGAGGGGCTGCTTGCGGCGGACCCCGAGGTGCCCGGCGGCGGGTTGCCCTGCTTCAGCAGCCCCGGCGCAGCGGTCACCGCCCTGGCCTCCGTGGTGCGCTACACGGAATGGGCGCAGCGGGACCACGGCAGTTTCGTGGAACCCGCCGGTGTCGATACCGAAGGAGCCTCGGCCTACCTCGACTCGTTGATGGACCGGGTGGAAGGCGACGCCCTGACCCGGCTGGACCAGGAACAGACGGCAAGGCTCCTGGAGTTCTACCGCATTTCCGTGCTGCCCGCCGTCGGTTTTTCCACGCCGGACGAAGCCGTGGCCGCAGCTGAACAGCTTGGCTGGCCGGTGGCGGTCAAGACCCGTGAAGGGCACCTGCGCCACCGCCTGGACCTCGGCGGGGTGCGGCTGAATATTTCCACGCCGGAAGCACTGCGGACCAACATCGGGCAAATGCACCAGGCCCTGCGCCGCTACGGTGAATTCGAAATGGAAGTCCAGTCCATGGCCAACAGCGGGCAGGGCTGCCGGATCCGGGCCATTGAGGATCCGCTGCTGGGACCGGTGATCTCCTTCGGGCTCGCCGGTGACGCCACCAGCCTGCTGGATGACTGGGCGCACGGCGTTCCACCGCTGACGGACCGCGACATTGCCGACCTGGTGCGGGCACCCCGTTCAGCTGCCAAGCTCTTCGGCTACCAGGGACTGCCCGAAGCCGACATCGCAGCGCTGGAGGACCTCATCGCCCGGCTGGCTGTCCTGAAGGACGAGCATCCGCAGATCGCACTGATCGACATCAACCCGGTCCTGGTCTCCGCCGACGGCGTGACCGTGCTGAGCGCCGACATCCGGCTGGGCAACCCGCAGCGCCGCACCGACAGCGCCCGGCGCGCAATGCGGGACTGATCTGCTTACCTGCCCGCGCGCCATTTAGGCATGTAGGGGCGGTCTGGGGGAAACTGGAAGCATGTCGCCGTTACTTTCCGCTGAACGCCGCAGCCTTGACGCATCCATGGAACGGGCAGGCTTCTACCCGACGCTTTTGGCCGACGTGGTCCATGATGCCCTCGACGGCCGTGAACCGCTGTCCCATCTGATCCACCTCGAAACGCATTTTGAGCGTACCGAGGTGCACCGCCACATCACGGTCCTGGTGCTGACCGAGGACATGCTCGTCATCACGCACGTCGATGACCAGCAGCTGGATGAAGCCGGCGAGCAGATGATGGCGCAGGTCTCCACCGAATCCGTACCGGTAACGCAGATCCGCTCCGTAGTGCTGGGCTACATGTATGCCCAGCCGCAGAACTACAAGCCATCGGATCCGGCACGGGAAATGACCCTCGCCATTGCCTGGTCCGGCGGACAGCGCCTGGACATGGGTCCCGCCGGCTGTGCGGACCCCCAGTGCGACGCGGACCACGGTTACACCGGGACCATCGCGCAGGAAGACATTGTGCTGCGCGTCAGTGCGGAAGCCGACGGCGCCCAGGCGGTCCAGAACGCCAAGGCCTTCGCCCGCGCCCTTCGCAAGGTGAATACCGACACCACTGCGGTTCCCCGCCCGGTCGACGGCGGCGACCCGCGCCAGCGCATGCCCGGCATCGGCGGACGTTTCAACCGCGCCCACCCGCAGCGCTAGCACCGTGGCATCAAACCCCGCTGCTCCTGACCTCCTGCCCGCAGCACCGGCCTACGGAACCCGTTCCGTAGCGGACGTGCTGTCCAGCGCCGCAGCCGTGCTGGGCGTGCCCGGCTATGAGAACCTGCTGTCCCTTCCGGCGGCCCGGCGGGTCTGCGTGGTGATGGTGGACGGGCTGGGCCTGTCGCTGCTCAAAAAGCGCGGCGGGCACGCCCCCTTCCTGAAGGGGTTCCTGCCTACCGCGCGTACCCTCAGCGCCTCCTTCCCCACCACTACTGTTGCGTCGCTGGCATCCCTGGGCACCGGGCTGCCTCCCGGCCGGCACGGACTCGTGGGATACGACGTCCTGGATCCGAACCAGGACAAGGTAGTAAACATGCTCGGCTCCTGGGATCCGGGGGTGGACCCGCTGCAGTGGCAGCCCTATCCCACCATCCTGGAAACGGCCGCGGAGCACATTCCCGTGGCCACGGTCAGCCTGCCCCGCTTTGCCGATTCCGCCCTGACCCGTGCCGCGCTCCGGGGCGGCACGTTCATCCCGGCCTCCGGGGTGCACGCCCGGGTATCGGCCGCCGTCGACGCCCTGGCAGGTGCGGACCGGATGCTGATGTACCTCTACTGGAATGAGCTGGACAAGGCGGGGCACCGGTACGGTGCAGCTTCCCCGGAGTGGGGCAACGAGCTGGAAGAACTCGACAGTGCCCTGAAGCGGCTCGTGGCCAGGGTGCCGGCCGGCACCCTGGTGGTGTTGACCGCAGACCACGGCATGGTGGATGTCCCCGCTTCCCAGCGGTTCGATTTCAGTACCCAGCCGGAACTGATCGACGGCGTCCGGCACACGGCAGGTGAGCCGCGCATGGTCCATTTGTACCTGGAACCTGACGCGGGACATGATGCGCTCAGCCGGCTCAAAGCCGCCTGGCAGGCCGCCTACGGCACCCGGGCATGGATTTTCACCCGCGAGGAAGCAGTGCGTGCCGGCTACTTCGGACCCGATGTGGATGCCGCCGTCCTGCCCCGGATCGGTGACCTCATGATCGCCGCACGGGAGCAGATTGCACTGTTCGACACCCGCCGCGTTGCTGCCTCGGCGCTGGAGGTCACCGGCCAGCACGGGTCGCTCACCAAGGCAGAGTGCGAAGTGCCCCTCCTGGTCCTGGCACGCCCCGAAACGCGGAAGCGCGCGTCTTCTCCGGCGCAGGGAGGGAAGTAGCCATGGCGGAACTGGTCTTTTTCTCAGGCACCATGGACTGCGGCAAATCGACGCTCGCGCTGCAGATGGATTACAACCACAGCGCCCGCGGCCGCGGTGGAATCCTGTTCAGCCGCAATGACCGGGCGGGGGAGTCCATGATCTCCAGCCGCCTTGGACTGCAGACGCCGGCGGTTGAAGTGCGTGACGACACGGACTTCTGGGCCGAGGTGCTGCGCTGCAGGGCAACGGGGCACAACGTGGACTACCTGATCTGCGACGAGGCACAGTTCTACAGTGCGGCGCAGGTTGAGCAGCTGGCCTCCATCGTGGATGAGATGGACATCGACGTGTTCGCCTTCGGCATCACCTCCGACTTCCGGACCCGGTTGTTCCCGGGGTCGCAGCGCCTGGTTGAGTTGGCGGACCGCATGGAGGTCCTCCAGGTCCGCGCCCTGTGCTGGTGCGGGCGGCGCGCCACCCACAACGCCCGCACCGTGGACGGGGTAATGGTGACGGAGGGCGACCAGGTGGTGGTTGGCGACGTCGAATCCCGCACCCCGGCTCCGGCCCCTGCCGCCGAAGCGGAGCTGCCGCTGTTTGCGGATGAGCCGCTGTTCGAGGACCGGCCCTTGTTTGACGATCAACCGTTGTTCGACGCCGATGACCTGCTGGCTCCCGGCGCTGCAGGGTCCCCGGCGGGAACTTCGGCGGAAACGGCCCCCGTCATCGGTTATGAAACACTGTGCCGCCGGCACTACATGCGCCGGGTAACCGCACAGCAGGCAGCGGCCCTCGCAGACCCAGCGGAATCAGCGTCGGTGTGTTGCGTGGAGTCCAAGGCGGAAACGCCCTAGGCAGTACCTTCGCGTAGGGCGCGCCGGGATTCGCTCAGGGCCGGGATTCGCTTAGCGCCGGGATTCGCTCAGGGCAGCCCTGAAGGGCCTCGTCAGCGAATCGAACGTCCTCGGGGACTAGTCGCCCTTGGTCCCGAAGACAATCTCGTCCCAGGACGGGACCGAGGACCGCTTGGGCTTGATGGCGCGCCGTTCCTGGGCGCCGTCGTCCTTGCCCTCTGCCTTATCGGCGTCGGACGGCTGCTGGCCCTTGCCTCCGCTGGGCAGGCGGTCCCACGGGAAATCGCGTCCGGCGTTCTTGCGGGCGGGGGATTCCACCGGTGCCTCGTCCGGAACAGCGGTCTCTGCTTCCGCAGGCGGGTTGGGCGTTTCCTCGTCGGTACCGCCGGCGGCAGGTTCCCGGGTTGCCCGCCGGCGGAAGGGCCGCGCCAGGACGCTGATCTCCCGGGTCTGGGTAACGCTGCCGGGAAGGGCCACTGGATCCACCGGATCGTCGCTGTCGGCGGAGTCGACCGACGGCGCCAGAGTCAGGCGGCCGGTACGCGGCCGCTTGCCGTTGCTGTCCTCGTCCTCCGTATCGGGGCTGCCCTCCCGCGGGTGCGCCGCGGGGACGCTGCCCTTGGACAGCAGGGTTGCCAGGGCATCGTCGCCGTCTTCATCGCTGCCCAGCCGCTGGCCGCGCCGCGACCGCAGGACTTCGAGGATGTCGTCGGTGTCGTCGGAGGAGGCTCCGCCTTCTGCTTCGAAATCGAAGACGCGGTCCGCGACGGCGGCCAGGCGGCGGGTGGGCACGGGTGTGTCCAGCGGTTCCAGTTCGCTCAGGACCTGGGCCCAGCGGTTGGTGTTCGTAACGCTCTTGCGCAGCGGGCTGAAGATCCAGCGGGCCGGCGGTTCTTCGCCGACGGCGACCCGGGACTTCTCGGTGAGCTCGAAGCGGGCCACCACTTCCCAGGTTCCATCCGGGCGGCGCCAGGCATCCCACTCGACGGAATCGGGGTCCACGCCGAAGGAACGCAGCCGGTGCAGCACCATGTCGCCGAGGTTTACCGGATTCTCACCAAAGGCACTGCGGTAACCGTCGTGGGTGGCGGACATGGGCGCGGCAACTTCAACGCCCTGCGCCTGCCGCGCAACGTACTCACGTTCGGCGAGCACGGGGCCTTCGTAGCGGCGGATGTGCGCCAGGTCGTGGCCGGAAAGTTCGGCAACCTCTTCGGCGCTGGCGCCGGATCGGATCCGGGCCTGGATATCCCGCGGAGTCATGGTGGTGCCGGCCGCCGGAGCAGCCTGCGGTGCGGACCGGTGTACGGGGCGCGATGCCGCCACCCGGAGGGCTTCATCAATCCGGAGACGGAAGGTTTCCCCGCCCTTGCCGCTTAACAGCAGATGTTCGCCACCTTCATGGACACCCACCAGCCGTAGATCCTGCATCAAAAAGTCCTCCACCCGATAGCAATTCCTTCTTGAAACAATGCCATCCCCGGCGCCGAAAACCTAAGCTTTGCCCGGGTGTGGCGCATTTGGAAAGGGTGCAGGATTGCCGTCCCTGCGCGGGAGCGTACGTCCGGAGCAGCAGCCGGTTCGCTTTTTGGCCCTATGTGGGTAAAAATCTCTGCTTTACGGGCACAAAACAGGTATCCGTGGCGTTGATATCTCCGAGTCACCGACGCGGGTCCGTAAGAGCCGGTCCGCCCCGGGGCTCAGGCAGCAGCGAACACCATTCAAACGGACGGCGAGATAAGACACTATGGCGACAGGTTATGACGCCCCGCACAAGACCGGGGAAGACGCCGGAGAAGAGTCGATAGAGGAGCTCAAAACGCGGCGCACCCCTGTGCAGACAGCCGTCGTGGACGAGGACGAGGCAGAGGCGGCTGACAGCTTTGAGCTGCCCGGGGCGGACCTTTCCGGCGAGGAGCTGCTGGTCCGGGTCCTTCCGGCGCAGGCCGACGAGTTCACCTGCGCCTCATGCTTCCTGGTCCGCCACCGCTCACAGATAGCCCTGGAAAAGAACGGCATGTTTTACTGCGTGGACTGCGAGGGCTGATTCAGCGCCCGGAGGTGAGCGCCTCGACCAGCTTTTCCGGACGGCGCGTGGAGGTCAGCCAGTACGGCGTGCGGTCCGCCGGATCAGTGATTTCAATGCGGACCACGGGGGAGATCCAGCCGCGGATGCACATGTAGGCGGTAGCGTTCAGCGCCGGACCGCGCTGCATGGTGGCGTCTTCGCCCCGGAACGCCTCGACCTTGCCGATGAAGCGCCGCTCGATCTGCGCCCGTCCAACCTGCAGGGTTTCCGGGGTAACCCGGATCTGGGGTGTAGAGATCACCAGGAGCACTGCCAGGATGACTGCGGCGACTACGGCACCGGTAATGCCCGCAGCCAGGCTGATCGGGACAAACACAAGGATGCAGGCCGCGGCGAGGAGGGCGGCGACGAACCAGATCCCGAAGGAAGGTGTGAGGCGTTCGGAGTACAGCACGGTGCCGGCGGAGCTCTTGGAAGAAGGGCTCTTTGCAGAAGGGGATGACATACCCCCAGCTTTTCACCTTTGGCGGAGCATTTCATCCCGCGCCGTGCCGGTGGGCAAATGCCCGGCGGCCGTTCAGGAAAACGCGCTAAAGTGTGGTGGTTGGCCCGGTGGCCTGGGCCGAACGGCCCTGCCGCCCGGATGCTTCCACCGCCCCCGCAGCCGTCCCGGCTGCTGTTGTTGGAATCTATTGAAACCGGAGAAACTGGTGCAAGATGCAGGGACCACGCTGAAGGTACAGCTGAAAATGCTCGACGACGGGCTGGAACCGCCGTCGTACGCGCACCCCGGCGACGCCGGAGCCGACCTTCGCTCCCGGATCGATTTCACCCTTGAGCCGGGGGAACGGCAGCTCATTCCCACCGGTGTTTCACTGGCCCTGCCTTTCGGCTACGCAGCTTTTGTCCACCCCCGGTCCGGGCTCGCCACCAAGCACGGCATCAGCATCGTCAATGCGCCCGGGACCGTGGACGCCGGCTACCGCGGAGAAATCTCCGTCACCTTGATCAACACGGATGCGACGCAGCCGGTGACGCTGCGGCGCGGCGACCGGATTGCCCAGCTGGTGATCCAGCGTGTGGAAACGGCCGAGTTTGTTCCCGTCGATGAGCTGCCGGATTCCGTCCGGGGTGCCGGGGGATTCGGCTCCACCGGAGGATTCACCGCAGTTCCGGCCTGACCGGCAACCGGACCGCGGACGGCGGCCGTACTTAGAACTTGCAGACAAGAGAGAAGGAACTTCGGTTATGGCATTTGGGCGCCGTAAGAAAACCAAGGCAGAGGAAACCGCCGGGTCGGAAGCAGCAGCGGAGAATGCGGCCGCAACGGACACGGACCCGGCAAACGCCGACGCCGGCAGTGACGCCGTGCAGGCTCCCGCAGCCGGTGGTCCCTACGACCTGAGCGAGCGGCCCTCCGAGGAGGGCTACGTTGATCTCGGAGCGCTCCGGATCGCCGCCTCCCAGGGGCTGCAGCTGCGCCTGGAGGTCGAGGAAAAGACCCAGCGCGTGGTTGCCGTGACGCTGGACCTGGAGGGATCCAGCCTTCAGCTGCAGGCCTTCGCCGCTCCCCGGTCGGAGACCCTTTGGGACGACATCCGGGACCAGATCGGCAAGTCCGTGGGGTCGCAGGGCGGCACAGTGGATGAACTCTCCGGTACGTTCGGCACCGAGCTGCTGGCCCGGGTGCCTGCGCAGGCACAGGACGGCTCCAAGGGCTACCGTGTGGCCCGCTTTGTCGGCGTTGACGGTCCCCGCTGGTTCCTCCGCGGAGTCTTCGGCGGCCCGGCAGCCATGAATCCCGAAGCCGCCGGCCCCCTCGAGGAAGTCTTCCGCAACGTAGTGGTGGTCCGGGGCGAGCAGCCCCTGCCGCCGCGCGACCTCCTGCAGCTGCGCCTGCCCCGCGATGCTTCCCCGCTCCCGCGTGCCGACAAGGGTGCAGCCAAGCCCGCCGCACCCGAGCGCGGCCCGGAAATTACGACGATCGGCTAACCGGTGCCAGCCGTTACCGCTTCCACGCACTGCGCGAGCATCAAGTCCCTCCCGGAGCGCGGCCGGGCCTACTGCCGCGGCTATGTCTCGGCCATCACAGTGGTTCCGGCCAACGACCCGCCGCGGTTTACCGCCGTGGTGGAAGACTCGATGGCCGCCTACCGCGAAAGCCCCCTGGCGTCCCGGGCGAAGGTGCGCCTGGTCTGGGTAGGCCAGCGCAGGGTGCCGGGGATCGAAGCCGGAACCTGTCTGGCGTTCGAGGGCATGGTGTCCAATGTTGACGGCCGCCCCACCATCTTCAATCCGCGATACGAAATCATTGGACGCCCGGAGGCCGACGCATGAGCACACCCAAGCAGCCGGAAGAGGGCCAGCCGGACCTGAACCAGCTCGCCGGACAATATGCGGCCCGGGCCGGAGTGGAACGCCGCGACGACGGGCAGATCGATGTGCTCAAGTCCGTCGGCGGTGTCCGGGGACTCGCCGAGGCGATTGTTCCCGGGCTTCTCTTCACCCTGCTTTACACCGTGGGGGCGGAGCTGAACGTCTCGCTCGGTGCGGCCGTAGCCGCTGCAGCCGTGTTTTCAGCGGCCAACCTTCTCCAACGGCGCCCGTTGATGCAGTCGCTCACCGGTGTGGCAGGTGTGGCCATCTGCGCCTTCGTAGCACTGCGCAGCGGTGACGGCGCCACGTACTTCGTCCCCGGGTTCTACCTGAACGGCGCCTACATCCTGGCGTTCCTGATCTCCATCGCAGTGAAATGGCCGGTTGCCGGACTGTTGTTCGGGATGATCCGCGGCGAGAACCTGGACTGGCGCGCCGCTCCGGTCCGCCTCAAGGCCTACACCTGGGCCAGCTGGATCATCGTGGCGGTCTTCGCCCTCCGGCTGGCCGTCCAGCTGCCCCTGTTCCTGGCGGACAATGTTGCCGCGCTGGGCACCATGCGCCTGGCTATGGGTGTGCCGCTTTATGCGCTGGGACTCTGGCTGGCATGGGTGGTCTCCCGGCCCTCGGCCGTCGTGGCCCCTGAATCCGCGAGCGGGTCCGGTTCGGCTGCGGGGGACTCCGCCGCCGCGGGGGATCCCGCAGCGCCCGACTCGGCGTCCAGGGATTCCTGACGGACTTGTGCGGCCGCCGCGGCCGCGGCCGGGGACAGGACTGCGCGCAGTTCGTCTTCGGCCGCAATCGTGGTGATGAAGAAGAGCTCGTCACCCGGCTCCACGACGTCGTCGTTGCTCGGCGTGATGGGCGCGTCGTCGCGCAGGATCGCAACCACGGTGGCATCCAGCGGCCAGTCGATGGATCCCAGGGTCCGGCCCGTGAGGTGCGAATCGGCGGGAACGGTGAACTCCACCATGGAGGACACCCCGGTCTGCAGGCTCAGCAGCCGGACCAGGTCGCCGATCTCCACGGCTTCTTCGACCAGGGCTGTCATGAGGCGGGGCGTGTTCACCGCCACGTCCACTCCCCAGGAATCATCGAACATCCAGTCATTCTTCGGGTTGTTCACGCGGCCCACGGTCCGCGCAACGCCGAATTCGCTCTTGGCCAGCAGCGAGACCACCAGGTTGACTTTGTCATCGCCGGTGGCGGACACGACGACGTCGGCTTCCTCCAGCTGTGCATCCTTCAACGTGGTCAACTCGCAGGCATCGCCGATCAGCCACCGCGCTCCGCGCAGGCCGCTGCGGCCCACGCACTCGGGCTTCTCGTCAATCAGCAGGACATCATGGCCATGGGAGAGCAGCTCCTTGGCGATGGACGAGCCCACGCTGCCGGCGCCGGCAATAACAACTTTCACAGGGACTCCTTGGCTGGTTCCTTGGACAGGATCTTGCTGATTTCCGCGGTCCGGTCAACGGACATCATCGCGTGCAGGACATCACCCTCCTGGTAGCTGCTGTCCTGGCGCGGCAGGGTCCCTTCCCCGAACCGGGTGACATACGCAATGCGCACCCCCGCGGCCGTCTCGATGCTGGACAGCGACCGGCCCAGCCAGCCCTCGTGCAGGGACAGCTCACCCAGGATCAGCCGGCCGGAGGACTCCCTGAAGTCGCCGTTGATGCTCTGCTCGGGCAGGATCCTGCGCAGGACCTGGTCCGCGCTCCACCGAACGGCCGCAACCGTGGGGATGCCGAGCCGCTGGTAGATTTCCGCGCGTCCCGGATCATAGATGCGCGCGACGACGTGCCCTACGTGGAAGGTCTCACGCGCCACGCGGGTGGCCAGGATGTTTGAGTTGTCGCCGCTGGAAACGGCGGCAAAGGCATAGGCCTCTTCGATGCCCGCTGCCTTCAGCGTCTCGCGGTCAAAGCCGACGCCGGTCACCTTGCGTCCGGTGAAGGTCTGCCGCAGCCGGCGGAACGCCCGCTCGTCCTGGTCGATGATGGCGACCGAATGGCCGGCATTGTCCAGGGTGTGGGCGAGGCTGACGCCTACGCGCCCGCACCCCATGATCACGTAATGGGCCAACTGCCCTACCTCGGTTCCGGTTTGGTCCTGTCGCGGACTGCCCGCCGCAGGAAGCGGCCGCGCAGCCGTCCGCGCATTAAAAACAATCAACGCCAGCTTAGTCCCGACGGCGCCCCAAATAGCACCGGGCTCGGCTCCCGTGGTGAGATGGAGTTTTAGGTTCCATGAAGGAAGTACAACCACCCCATGTCTATTGAACTCACCATCGGCGCCCCGGCCCACGGCGGCCACTTCGTTGCCCGGCATGAAGGGCGCGTCGTCTTTGTCCGGCATGCCCTGCCGGGGGAGCGGGTCCGGGTCCGGCTCACCGAATCCGGCGACGACGCCAAGTTCTGGCGGGCCGACGTCGTCGAGGTCCTCGAGGCGGCAGAGGGACGCCGGGAGCATTTCTGGAAGGACGCAGACGCCCTGCGCGCCGCGGCACGGGGAAAGCTGCCCGTGGGCGGCGCGGAGTTCGGACACATTGACCTGCCCGTCCAGCGCCGGCTGAAGGCGGAGGTCTTCGCCGAGCAGCTGCGCCGGCTCGGCGGGACCGATCTGGTCCCGGAGGTTGAACCCGCACTCGAGGAAAGCGCCGACGGGCTGGGCTGGCGTACCCGGGTCAGTTTCTCGGTGGCGCCCAGCGGCCGGCTGGCCATGCACGCCCACCGCTCGGATGAAGTCATTCCCGTCGAAGAAATGCCGCTGGCCTCCGGGGCGATCAACGCCCTGCGTCTGTGGGAGACGGATTTCACGGGAATCGAGCGTGTGGAGGTAGCCGCTCCGGCTGCCGGCGGACAGCCCCTGGTCCTTCTGATCCCGGCGGCGGGAACCCACCCGCGGATTCCCGCGCGGATTGCCGGCAACCTGCCCGACGGCGTGTCCGTGGCCGCCTGGGACCCGGAGAGCCACGAGCTCACCCGGCTGAAGGGACGGACCTGGGTGCAGGAAACGGTGCTGGGCCACGACTACCGGGTCACCGGTGCCGGCTTCTGGCAGATCCACCGCTCCGCACCGCAGACGCTGGCCTCGGCAGTCCTCGAAGGGCTCCAGGTGCAGTCCGGGGAATCCGTGGCGGACCTGTACGCAGGTGCCGGGCTGTTCACGGCTCCGTTGGCCGCGGCCGCCGGGGAATCCGGCCGGGTGCTCTCGGTGGAAGGATCCCCGGGCGCCAGCCGTGACGCCCGGAAGAACCTCTTCGCCGCGCCCCAGGTGCAGATCAGCCAGGGCCGGGTGGACAAGATGCTCCGCGAAGCCGGGGACCTCGACGTCGTGCTCCTGGACCCGCCCCGTGTCGGAGCCGGGAAAGCGGTGGTGCAGCAGATCGACGCCGCCGCGCCCCGCGTGGTCGGCTACGTGTCCTGCGACCCGGCGTCGTTCTCCCGGGACCTGGGCTATTTCCGTGCCGCCGGCTGGGAAATGGACAGCCTGCGGGTCTTCGACCTGTACCCGCATACCCACCACATGGAGTCCTTCGCCGTCCTGCGCAAGCGCTAGCGGGACCGTCGCCGGCGCCGGAAACGCCGCCGGCGACGCCGGTCACGACGCGTCGTGGCCCATATCTCCTCGGGGCGCCCCTGTAAAGGCTAGGATGGGAAGCAGTTGTCCAGTACTGCGCCTTTATGGGGGAGTTCTCCGGAAATTTCTGTTTTCGGAGGAGTCGTTGCCCAGGCAGGGGGCCTGTGTCGGCAGGAAATGAACCACCGGTTTCCATGCCGCCCCCTTTGCCCGACTTTTTAGGGAAACCTAACTGGCGGGCAGTTGTGACCTGGACAAAGATAACAAGGTGGCGAGAGGAGTCCTGTTATGACTAATGTGGACAGCTTCGGATCCAAGGGCGTCTTAGACGTCAAAGGGTCCGAGTATGAAATTTTCCGGCTGAATTCCGTCGAAGGCGCCCAGAGCCTTCCGTTCAGCCTCAAGGTCCTGCTGGAGAACCTGCTCCGCACCGAAGACGGTGCAAACATCACGGCAGACCACGTACGTGCCCTGGCGCAGTGGGACGCAGACGCAGAGCCCAGCACCGAAATCCAGTTCACCCCTGCCCGGGTGATCATGCAGGACTTCACCGGCGTACCCTGCATCGTTGACCTGGCTACCATGCGCGAGGCCGTTGCCGCTCTCGGCGGCGATCCCAAGCGCGTGAACCCGCTGGCACCTGCCGAAATGGTCATCGACCACTCCGTGCAGATCGATGCCTTCGGCAACTCCGGCGCCCTTGAGCGCAACATGGAGATCGAATACCAGCGCAACGGCGAGCGGTACCAGTTCCTCCGCTGGGGCCAGACGGCATTCGATGACTTCAAGGTTGTTCCCCCGGGAATGGGCATCGTGCACCAGGTCAATATCGAGTACCTGGCCCGCACAGTCATGACCCGCGAAGTTGACGGCGTCCTGCGTGCCTACCCGGACACCTGCGTCGGCACCGACTCCCACACCACCATGGTCAACGGCCTGGGCGTGCTCGGCTGGGGCGTTGGCGGCATTGAGGCCGAAGCAGCAATGCTCGGCCAGCCCGTCTCCATGCTGATCCCGCGCGTCGTCGGCTTCAAGCTGACCGGCGAGATCCCCGCCGGCGCAACGGCCACCGACGTCGTCCTGACGATCACCGAAATGCTGCGCAAGCACGGTGTGGTCGGCAAGTTCGTCGAGTTCTACGGTGAAGGCGTCGGCGCTGTTCCGCTCGCCAACCGCGCCACCATCGGCAACATGAGCCCCGAGTTCGGTTCCACTGCGGCGATCTTCCCCATCGACGACGTGACGCTGGAATACCTGCGCCTCACCGGCCGGTCCGAGGAGAACGTAGACCTCGTTGAGGCCTACGCCAAGGAACAGGGCCTGTGGCACGATCCGTCCAAGGAAATCAAGTACTCCGAGTACCTGGAACTGGACCTGTCCACGGTGGTTTCCTCCATCGCCGGCCCGAAGCGTCCGCAGGACCGCGTGGAACTGACCAACGCCAAGACGCAGTTCCGTAACGACCTCAAGAACTACGTCCACGAGACCGTAGAGGCCGAGAGCGGCACTGTCGACGAGACGCTGGAAGAGACCTTCCCGGCCTCCGACGCCCCCTCGTTCAATGCCAACGCCACCACGGTTGAAGACCATGACCACGACCTGGTTGCCGAGGCGGATGCTCCCGCCCACCGCGCCACCAACTCCGTGCCGGTCACCATGGCCGACGGCCGCAGCTTCGAGCTGGACCACGGTGCGGTAACGATCGCCTCGATCACCTCCTGCACCAACACGTCCAACCCCTCCGTGATGATGGCCGCCGCCGTGCTGGCCCGTAACGCGGTGGACAAGGGCCTGGCGTCCAAGCCGTGGGTCAAGACCTCCGTTGCTCCGGGCTCCAAGGTTGTCACGGACTACTACGAGAAGTCCGGCCTGATCCCGTACCTCGAGAAGCTCGGCTTCTTCGTGGTGGGTTACGGCTGCGCCACCTGCATCGGCAACTCCGGTCCCCTCGAAGAGGAAATCTCCGAGGCGATCAACGAAGCCGACCTGGCGGTCACCGCCGTTCTTTCCGGCAACCGCAACTTCGAAGGCCGCATCAACCCGGACGTGAAGATGAACTACCTGGCCTCCCCGCCGCTGGTAGTCGCCTACGCCCTGGCCGGCACCATGGACTTCGACTTCGAGAATGACCCGCTGGGCCAGGACGAAGCAGGCAACGACATCTTCCTGAAGGACATCTGGCCGAACCCGGTCGAGGTCCAGCAGATCATCGATGCCTCCATCGACAAGAAGATGTTCAGCGACAGCTACGACACCATCTTCGAAGGCGACGACCGCTGGAAGTCCCTGCCCACCCCCGAAGGTGCAACCTTCGAATGGGACATGGAGTCTACGTACGTCCGGAAGCCCCCGTACTTCGAGGGCATGAAGGCCGAGCCGGAGCCCGTCTCCGACATCGAAGGCGCACGCGTGCTGCTGAAGCTGGGCGATTCGGTCACCACCGACCACATCTCCCCGGCCGGTTCCTTCAAGTCCGACACCCCCGCAGGCAAGTACCTGCTGGAACACGGTGTGGCCCGCAAGGACTTCAACTCCTACGGCTCGCGCCGTGGCAACCACGAAGTCATGATCCGCGGCACCTTCGCCAACATCCGCATCAAGAACCAGCTGCTCGACGGCGTTGAAGGCGGTTTCACCCGTGACTTCAGCCAGGCCGACGCACCGCAGGCTGCCGTTTACGATGCCGCGATGAACTACCAGGCTGCCGGCACCCCGCTGGTAGTCCTGGCCGGCAAGGAATACGGATCCGGTTCCTCGCGTGACTGGGCCGCCAAGGGCACCGCACTGCTGGGCGTCAAGGCCGTTGTCGCCGAGAGCTACGAGCGCATCCACCGCTCCAACCTCATCGGCATGGGCGTCCTTCCGCTGCAGTACCCGGCCGGCGTCAATGCCGAGTCCCTGGGCCTGACCGGTACGGAAACCTTCTCCGTTGAAGGTGTCACCGAACTGAACAACGGGACCACGCCCAAGACCGTAAAGGTCACGGCCACCCCCGAAAACGGCGAAGCCATCACGTTCGACGCGGTCCTCCGCATCGATACTCCGGGTGAAGCCGACTACTACCGCAACGGCGGCATCCTGCAGTACGTACTGCGCCAGATCTCCGCTAAGTAGTAGCAAACGCACCACGTTCAGGGCCCCGTTTCCCCGATCCGTCCAAAGGGCGGTGGAGGGAAACGGGGCCCTGAAGCGTTGGGTAGGAACCGCGGAGCGCACGCCGCGCGTTAGAGTTAATCCATTGCGACGGTGTGCAGTGCCGCCGATACGACTCAAGGGAGGCACCCCTGTTGGGACTTCTGGAAACAATCCGGGATCCTCGGGACCTCAGCAGGCTTTCGCTGACACAGCTGAAGCGGCTTGCTGAGGAGATCCGTTCATTCCTGATCACTAACGTCGCGCAGACCGGCGGGCACCTCGGACCGAACCTGGGCGTGGTGGAACTGACCATGGGCATCCACCGGGTCTTTGATTCGCCGCGGGACAGCATTGTCTTTGACACCGGGCACCAGTCCTACGTGCACAAGATCCTCACCGGCCGCCAGGACTTCGCCACGCTGCGCCAGCAGGGCGGCATGTCCGGCTATCCGTCGCGGGCCGAATCGGTCCACGACATCGTGGAAAGCTCCCACGCCTCATCCTCCCTGTCCTGGGCGGACGGCATCTCCCGTGCCCGGCAGCTCAGCGGCGAAGGCGACCGCTACACCGTGGTCATGGTGGGCGACGGCGCCCTGACCGGCGGCATGGCCTGGGAAGCCCTTAACAACATTGCCGTGGACCAGCGCCGCCGCGTGGTGATTGTGGTCAACGACAACGGCCGCTCCTACGCCCCGACCATCGGCGGCCTTGCCGACTACCTGGCGTCCCTGCGTCCGACCATCGACGCCGTCCGCACCCACCACGCCTACGAGAACACCCTGGACTGGTGGCGGAAGCGCCTGCAGCAGGGCGGTCCTGCGGGCCGTTTCGCCTACCGCAGCCTGCACGCCGCGAAGAAGGGGATCAAGGACTGGTGGTCCCCGCAGGGCCTCTTCGAGGACCTGGGCATGAAATACGTGGGACCGATCGACGGCCACGACCTCGACGCCGTCGAACGCGCCCTCCTCAAAGCGAAGAACTACGCCGGCCCGGTCATTGTGCACGCCATGACCGAGAAGGGACGCGGCTACGCTCCGGCGCGCGCCCACGAAGCGGACCAGTTCCACGCCGTCGGGATCATCGACCCGGAAACAGGCGCCCCCGTGGAACCGGGCGGCAAGGAATCCTGGACGTCCGTATTCGCCACCGAGATCGCCGAGATCGCCGACGAACGCGCGGACATCGTGGGGATCACCGGTGCCATGCTCATCCCGGTGGGCCTGCACCGTTTTGCCGAGCGGCATCCGGACCGGGTGTTCGACGTCGGCATCGCCGAGCAGCACGCCCTCACGTCCGCCGCCGGCATGGCCTTCGGCGGCCTGCACCCGGTGGTGGCGCTGTACGCCACCTTCCTGAACCGTGCCTTCGACCAGCTGCTGATGGACGTCGCCCTGCACAAGGCCGGCGTGACCATCGTCCTGGACCGGGCCGGCGTTACCGGTCCGGACGGGGCCAGCCACCACGGCATGTGGGACATGTCCATGCTGCAGATCGTCCCCGGGCTGCACTTGGCCGCGCCGCGCGACGCCACCCGGCTGAAGGAGGAGCTGCGCGAAGCCGTGGCCATCTCCGACGCCCCCAGCGTAGTGCGCTTCTCCAAGGGCACGGTCGGAAGCGACATCGACGCCGTGGAACGGACCGCCGACGGCGTGGACATCCTGGCCCGGCGCCCCACCGAGGACAGCTCCAATGACGTTTTGATCGTCAGCGTGGGTGCCATGGCGGGCATGGCCCTCGACGTCGCCGACAGGCTCGGCGCGCAGGGCATCAGTTCCACCGTCGTGGATCCGCGCTGGGTGCTGCCCGTGCCGCAGTCCATCATCCGCATTGCCGCCGACCACCGGATTGTCATCGTGATCGAAGACGGCGTCCGGGCCGGCGGTGTGGGCTCGCGGATCCGGCAGGAAATGCGGGCCGCTGGCGTGGATACCGCGTTGAACGAGGTTGGACTGCCGGCCGAGTTCCTCGACCACGGCAGCCGCAGCGAGGTGCTGGAGCGCGTGGGGCTGACCGCCCGGCAGATCGCCAACGACGTCGTCGCCCAGGTCCTCGGCACGAAGGTGCCGTTTGCCCGGCCGCTGCCGGGCTCCGAAATGCCGACGGGGCAGGTACCGAAGATCCAGTAGCCGCGCAGGGTCCGGCGCGGCCGGACCACTCTGAAGGGGTGTAAGCCATGGCGGATAATGTTCCTGCCCTTGCCGTTACGGGAGCCACCGGTGCCTTGGGCGGCGCGGTTGCCCGATTGCTCGCAGAGGCAGGGGTCCGGCAGCGGCTGCTCGCGCGGCGCACCGCCCGCCTGCCCGAGCTGCCGGATACCCCCGTCTTCGCGGCCTCCTACCTGGATAGGCCGCAGGCGGTCAGTGCCCTGCGCGGGGTGCAGACCCTGTTTATGGTGTCAGCCGCTGAGAGCCCGCACCGGGTGGAGGACCACTGCACCTTTGTGGACGCGGCCGTCGACGCCGGTGTGGAGCACATCGTCTACACGTCCTTCATGGGCGCGGCGCCCGACGCCGTCTTCACGCTGGCCCGAGACCACGCAGCCACCGAGGAGTACATCGCGTCCCGGCAGGGCCTGGAGCACACGTTCCTGCGCGACTGCCTCTACCAAGACGTACTTCCCACCTTTGTCCAGCCCGACGGCGTCATCCGCGGCCCGGCGGGAGAGGGGCGTTTCGCCCCGGTGGCGCGGAGGGACATTGCCCGCACCGCCGTGAAGATCCTGCTGTCGCCGGAGCAGCACCGGAACCGCACCTACACCCTGACCGGTCCTGATGAGCTGACCATGGAGGATGTTGCCGGCATCCTGGCCCGGGTCACCGGAAGACCCGTGAGCTACCAGGCGGAAACCGAGGACGAGGCCATGGCCTCCCGAATGAAGGCGGGCGCCGCCCGATGGCAGGCGGAGGCGTGGACGAGCAGCTACCGGGCCATTGCCGAGGGCCAGCTGGCACCGGCCACCCCGGACATCGAACAGCTCACCGGTATTGCCCCGCTGGGGCTCGAGGATTACCTGCAGCAAACCAGTAGTTGATCGCCGCAGGGGAGTGCCCGGCGGGGCCTTCAGGGGATAGGCTCGAATGTATGGAACACCACATGCCCTCGGACGTCCCACGCTTTCTCGCTGAATGCACGGTGGGCGATCTGGATGACGAAACAACACCCGTAGCGGACCTGTACGGCATGTACATTATCTGGAGCGAGCAGCAGGGGACCGAGCCGCTGGCAGTGCAGGCGTTCTCCGCCGCCGTCCAGGAAGAGGGCATCGAGGCCGAGCGCCGGCGCAGCGAGCAGGTCTACACCGGACTGCTTCCCACCGGAGCCATTCCCATCCAGTACATCCTGGAAACGGACAAGGCCCCGGGTCCCAACAACAGCCTGGACACCTTCCTGGGCTAACGCGTTCTGCTGCCGGTCCGGGACTTTGCTGCCGGTTTGGGAAAAGCCTCCGCTGCGCAGCGGCAGCCCGAATCCCTGCCTTCTGTCCGAATCCCTGCGGTTTGTCCGGATTCCCGCGCCGCGCCGAGCAGGAAGCCGGACAAACCGAAGGATTCTGCGCAAACCGCAGGGATCCAGGGGACGCACAAGGAGATCGGTACACGGGAGTACCGTAGCTTGCATGACTTCTTACAACAGACTCGGAAATTCCGGCCTGACCGTCTCCACGGTCGGACTGGGCTGCAACAATCTGGGCCGTCCGGGGACGCCCACCGAATCGCAGGAGGGCACCGACGCCGTCGTCAACGCCGCTGTCGACGCCGGCATTACGCTGTTTGACGTTGCGGACGCCTACGGGCGCACCCCGGGGCTCAGCGAGGAAATGCTGGGCAAGGCGCTGGGCAACCGCCGCGACGACGTGGTGGTAGCCACCAAATTCGGCATGGACATGAAGGGCGTCAACGGTGCAGACTTCGGTGCCCGGGGATCCCGCCGGTACATCGTCAAGGCTGCGGAGGCTTCCCTGCGCCGCCTGAACACGGACTGGATTGACCTCTACCAGTTCCACACCCCGGACCCGCTGACGCCCATCGAGGAGACCCTCGCGGCCCTGGATGATCTGGTGACCAGCGGCAAGGTCCGGTACATCGGACACTCCAACCGGGCGGGCTGGCAGATTGCCGAAGCCGAGTTTGTGGCCCGGATGGGCGGCTTCACTCCGTTTATCTCCTCGCAGAACCATTACAACCTGCTGGACCGCCGGGCCGAGCTGGAGGTCACTCCGGCAGCCGAAGCCTACGGACTGGGCGTGCTGCCCTACTTCCCGCTGGCCAACGGCCTGCTTACGGGCAAGTACAGCAGCGGCAAGGCTCCCGAGGGCAGCCGGCTGACGCATTCCCGGACCAACCTGCTCGAGAACGCTGACTTCGAGCAGCTTGGCGCGTTTGGCCGGTTCGCTGCCGAGCGCGGCCTTACCGAGGTCCAGGTGGCCTTCTCCTGGCTTGCCGCCCAGCCGTCCGTGGCCTCAGTGATTGCCGGTGCCACCAAGGTGGAGCAGGTGCAGCAGAATGCCGACGCCGTTTCCTGGGTCCCGTCCGAGAAGGACCTCGAGGAACTGGACCGGATCTTCCCGCGGACGCCGAAGGTCGCTTTGTTCTAGGTTCCTCTCGGCAACCGTGCGTCGCCTTGGGTGCGCCGGAGGGTCCGGAACGGCGGCAACGAAAATCCGAGCTCGCAGAACTCGCTCGCATTATTAAAGCCGCCTAACCCGGACCCTCCGGCTCCTTCGGAGCATCCAGACCCGCCGCCTAACCCGGACCCTGCGGCTCCTTCGAAGCATGCAGACCCGCCGCCGACTCCCGGCCTGCGTGGTTCGGGAGGTTCATTCCGGTTTGGTGGCCCTGCCGTCGAGCCAGAGGGTGTCGGAGTCGTCCCGGTGTGTTCCTGTGGTTCCGACGTGTTTCTGATCTATTTGGGGGCCGTTTTTGATGACGTGGACGAGCGCCATGCCGTGCCCGCGTCCGATTCCGTAATCGGTCTTGAGCCATTCGAGGATATCGCCGGCCTTGACGTTGCCGCCGCTGAACCCCTTGGCTGCGGCGATATCCATAAGCTGGCGGGGCGTCAATCCTGTTTTTTCTTCAACTGCGTCTAGATAAGCCTGGAAAGACATGGTTGTTCTCCTAAATCCTGAGCTGATTTTGCGGATTCGCTGGATCGCTAGCCGCCGGTCTCTTCCCGGCGTTCCTGCCGGTAACCCCCACGCTGATGTAGGACGAAGCCTGCCAGCAGCCTGATGAAAGCAGCGCCCAGTACCAGGAAAAGACCTATCAATAGCCAATTCCACGGCTCGTCGAACGGTAGGAGAAGAACCAGCCACAACGAGACGCAAGCACTGAGCATGAACACGACCATTCGCTTTGTACGCGTCTGCGACCATGCTGGGCCCTGACTCATGCAGGGAGGCTAGCGCGGCCGCTGCCCGCTGACCAGACCCGAATGAAATGTACCGGGACAGGCACGCGAAAGCGCCGGACGGACCGGGTTAGGCGGCTCTAATAATCCTTGCGAGCTCTGCGAGCAAAGGATTTTCGTTGCCGCCGTTCCGGTCCGCCCGGCGCGGGCGAAACAAACGGCCTAGCTAGGCTGGAGCAGCCACAGCAGCCTCATGGAACTTCTTGCCGTTCACACGCTCGGATGCACCGACACGGTCCAGGTACGGCGTGATGCCGCCCAGGTGCATCGGCCAGCCGGCACCCAGGATCATGCACAGGTCGATGTCTTCGGGAGCTGCCACAACGCCCTCTTCGAGCATGAGCCCGATTTCCTCGGCCAGCGCGTCCTGCGTCCGGCGCAGGACTTCCTCGGAGGTGGACGGCGTGGTGCCGAAGTCCAGCATCGCCAGGGTTTCCTCGGGGATGTAGGCGTTGCCGTCCTCGTCCTTCTGCCACAGGGACTTAATGCCGGCGTCGATGATCTTCTGCGAGTTCTTCGAGAGCCAGAAGCGCTCACCGAAGGCCGAGTGCAGCGATTCCTGCACATGCTGTCCCACCGGCAGGCCCACGAGGGCGAGCAGGGTGAACGGAGACATGGGCAGGCCCATCGGACGCAGCGCATTGTCTGCGGTGGCGGCGTCGGTGCCCTCATCGAAGACCATGGTGATCTCGCCGAACATGCGGCCCAGGATGCGGTTGACCACGAAGGCTGCGGCATCCTTGACCAGCACGGCCGTCTTCTTCAGCTGCTTGGCCAGGACAAAGGCGGTGGCCAGCACGGCGTCGTCGGTCTTGGGAGCGCGCACGATTTCCAGCAGCGGCATAACGGCGACCGGGTTGAAGAAGTGGAAGCCCACTACCCGCTCCGGGTGCTGCAGGTCCGCGGCCATTTCCGTCACGGAGAGCGAGGAGGTGTTGGTAGCCAGGATGCATTCGGGGGAGACCACGGCCTCCACCTCGGCGAACACCTGCTTCTTTACGGAGAGTTCCTCGAAGACGGCCTCGATGACGAAGTCGGCGTCGGAGAACGCTTCCTTCGAGACGGAACCGGTGACCAGGCCCTTGGTGCGGTTGGCGGCGTCGGGGGAGATGCGCTTCTTGGCCAGGAGCTTGTCCACCTCGGCGTGCACGTAGCCCACGCCCTTGTCCACGCGCGCCTGGTCGATGTCCGTCATCACCACGGGCACCTTGAGCTGCCGGGCGAAGAGCAGGGCGAGCTGGCTGGCCATCAGGCCGGCGCCGACCACGCCCACCTTGGTGACCGGGCGGGCCAGCTTCTTGTCCGGCGCGCCGGCGGGGCGCTTGCCGCGCTTCTGGACCAGGTCAAGGAAGGCATAGACCGTGGAGCGGAACTGCGGGGTCTGCATGAGCTCGGCCAAGGCATTGCACTCGGCCTCGCGGGATTCCTCGCGGGTCCAGGTCTTGCCGGCTTCAAGTAGGTCCAGGACCAGGGCCGGGGCGGGGGCTGCGTTGGAGGTCTTGGCCTCCACAAACGCACGTCCCTTGGCGACGGCGGCGTCCCAGGCTTCGCCGGCCTCGGCGGGTTCGACGGCGTTGGGCCGGGAAACCTGCTCCTCGCCGCTGATGACGCGGGAGGCCCAGGCCAGGGACTGCTCCAGGAAGTCGGCCGGCTCGAACAGGGCGTCGGCAATGCCCAGCTTGTAAGCGGCAGCCCCGGAGAGGGTGCGGTTGTTGCTGAGCGGGTTCTCGATCATCACCTTCACGGCGTTCTCGGGTCCGATCAGGCGCGGCAGCAGGTACACGCCGCCCCAGCCCGGAACCAGGCCGATGAAGGCCTCCGGCAGCGACAGGGCACCGGCGCCGGTGGAGACCGTGCGGTAATCCGACTGCAGGGCGATCTCCAGGCCGCCGCCGAGGGCAACGCCGTTGATGAAGGCGAAGCTGGGCACGCCCAGGTTGCCGAGCTTGGCGTAGACGTCATGGCCCAGGTGGGCCATGGCGGCGCCGTCTTCATATTCGGAGATGGACTTCACGGCGGAAAGG
This sequence comes from Arthrobacter sp. zg-Y1116, assembly GCF_024385485.1. NCBI lineage: Bacteria > Bacillati > Actinomycetota > Actinomycetes > Micrococcales > Micrococcaceae > Arthrobacter > Arthrobacter sp. zg-Y1116. The sequence goes on from NZ_JANFLR010000002.1 coordinate 184,091, forward strand.
TCGGCGCCGGCGACGAGGTAGAACGGCTTGCCGGTGACGCCGACGCCGACAATCTCGCCCTTGTCCGCACGGGCCTTGAGCTCGTCGAGCTTCTCGCCCAGCTCAAGGAGCGTGTTCGGGCCGAGCGTGGTGGGACGTGAGTGGTCGACGTCGTTGTCCAGGGTGATCAGGGCGAAGGTGCCCTGGTTGCCCGGCAGCTGGATGTCGGAGACGTACGAGTGGGTGATGACCTCGGTGGGGAAGAGTCCCGCGAGGCGCTGGTAGTCAGGAGCAGACATTACTTCGTGGCCTCCGTGGAATCGGTGTTGTAGTCGGGGTGGTTCGGGTTTTCCCAGATCACGGTGGCGCCCATGCCCAGGCCGATGCACATGGTCGTCATGCCGTAACGCACGCTCGGGTCTTCCTCGAACTGGCGGGCCAGCTGGTTCATCAGGCGGACGCCCGAGGAGGCCAGCGGGTGGCCAACGGCGATGGCGCCGCCGTAGCGGTTCACGCGGGGATCGTCGTCGGCGATGCCGAAGTGGTCCAGGAAAGCCAGCACCTGGATGGCGAAGGCCTCGTTGATCTCAAACAGGCCGATGTCCTCGATGGACAGTCCGGTCTGCTCCAGCACCTTTTCGGTGGCGGGGACCGGGCCGTAGCCCATGACCTCGGGCTCGACGCCGGCGAAGGCGTAGCCGACCAGGCGCATCTTGACGCCCAATCCCAGTTCCTCGGCCGCTTCGGCGGAGGCCAGCAGGGCGGTGGTGGCGCCGTCGTTCAGGCCGGCGGCGTTGCCGGCGGTGACCCGGCCGTGGGCACGGAACGGGGTCCGCAGCTGGGCGAGGTCTTCAACGGTGGTGCCCGGGCGCGGCGGTTCGTCCACGGTGTTCAGCGTCCAGCCGGAGCCGGGCTTCTTCGTGGCGACGGGGACCAGATCCGGCTGGATGGCATTACCGGCGTAGGCCTTGGCCAGCTTCTCCTGGCTGGCGGCGGCGTACGCGTCGGTGCGGTCCTTGGTGATGTGCGGGAAGCGGTCATGCAGGTTTTCCGCGGTGTTGCCCATGTTCAGGGCGGCCGGGTCCACCAGCCGCTCGGTCATGAAGCGGGGGTTCGGATCGGCGTCCTTGCCCATCGGGTGGTTGCCCATGTGCTCCACACCGCCGGCGATGACGACGTCGTAGGCGCCGAAGCCGATGCCGGACGCAGTGGTGGTCACGGCCGTCATGGCACCGGCGCACATGCGGTCAATGGCGAAGCCCGGGACGGTGCGCGGCAGGCCGGCCAGCAGCGCGGCGGTGCGCCCGATGGTCATGCCCTGGTCGCCGGACTGGGTGGTGGCTGCAATGGCAACCTCGTCAATGCGTTCCGGAGGAAGGGAGGGGTTGCGGCGCATCAGTTCGCGGATGCACTTGACCACCAGGTCATCAGCCCGCATGCCGGCGTAGATGCCTTTTTCGCCTGCTTTGCCGAACGGGGTCCGCACTCCGTCAACGAAAACTACGTCCCTGATCTGCCGTGATCGGCTTTGTGGGCTCACGTACTTACTCCTCTTTGAGATATGAAACGGAACAACGTCCGAGTCGATGTTACTCGTGAGTAACATAGGCCGCAAGGACGCCGGCGGACAGCCATGGACTGACCGCTATGGCGTGGATCACGCCGCTTCCGAATCGACCCTACCCACATACCGGCGTTCGACAAACCCGTGGTCCGTGCCGGGATTCCGGTGCACCGGGCAGCAACGGAGCAGGTTAGGCGGGGAGCAGGGCTATGCGCGTCCGGCAGCCTGGTCCGGGGAGCCCCCGCGACGTGAGGCCAAAACCTGGGCAACCGCTGTTCCGGCCGCCGATGCGACCCAGAGGATGAGTGCCGAAAGGATCCAGTTGCCAATCCCGGTGTTGCTGATTCCAGCCGGGATGGTACTGGCTATCACCAACGCCAACAGGGCAGCGACGAGCCCCGTCCCGCCGAGGAACGCGGGCGCGTAGCGTTTTGCCGCCCAGTTGGTCAGCGGCGTCATAAGTGCCTGGGCGAGCACCACAACCAGTACCGTGGCGACGAATCCGGGCCACTGGACGCGGAATCCGGGCACCCACCACATACTCAGCAGAAGGGCTGCGCTTGCCGCAAGTATCTGCAGCAGGCACGTCATCAGCAGGTTTTTCATGCGGCCGGGGGTTAGGCGGACAGCGCCATGGACTTCAGCCGGTCAAACTCGGATTCGGTGATGCTCCCGTCGGCAAGGAGGCTGCGTGCGGACTCAATCTGCTGGGCGGGAGAAGCCGTTCCGGCGATCCGCCGTACATAGCTGTCTGTTGCCTCCGCCTCCTCCCGGACCCGGGCCTCACCCCGCGCAGCCATGCCTCCGCCCCGGGCGATGATGTACACCAGCGCCGTAATAAAGGGGGCGATGAACAGAAAGAAAATCCAGGCCGCCTTGGCGAAACCGCCGAGTTCCCGGTCACGGAACAGATCCGACAGGATCTGGAACAGCAGGATTAGATAGGCCACGAAAAAGAACGCCACAACGATGCTCCACATGGATTCCCAGAAGCTCATGTCAATCTCCTTTGATAATTCCCCCCGGGGTGCGTGGCGGGCCCGCCGTACGTGGCCATGTGCACATCGAAGAGCAATCGTGGAGTCCGCTGGTGTCGTCATTTTCCTCCCGGCGTCCACCGGTTGGAAGGTGTCCCGCTAACGGCGCTGGTAAGTTGTGCGCATGGAGTCCATAGCTGATCCGGCGTTGGCTGCCTGGCTGGATGAGATACGTGCCGGCGAAAGCGTGGAGCCCTCACTCGAAACCATCTGTTTGTTGAGGAAGGACCGCGCCCGGCCTCCCGGCCCGGAACTGGCCAGCGTCACCGACATCACCATCCCAGGAAGGCCTGCGCTGCGGGCCCGGTTGTACCGCTCTGGTGCCGGAATTCAGCCGCTGACGGTGTTTGTGCACGGCGGCGGGTTCGTGTTCGGCGGGCTCGAGTCGCACGACAGGCTCTGCCGCCGCCTCGCACTGTTGGCCAACACCGCGGTCCTGGCGGTGGACTACCGGCTCGCCCCCGAGCATGCCGCGCCGGCGGCAGTGGATGACATTGTGTGTGCCCTGGCCTGGGTTGCGGAGGGTCCGGGGGAACTGGGGTCCGTCCGTCCCGGCGTCGGGCTGGCCGGTGACAGTGCCGGCGGCCTGATCGCTTTCCTGGCCGCAGACAGGCTGGCCGGTACCGCGTTGCAGCCTCAGTTGCTCCTGCTGGCCTATCCCAACGCCGACCTGGCCCTAGCCCTGCCCAGTGCCGGCGAAAAGGGCGAGGGATGGGGTCTGTCGGTGCGGGAGCTGACGTTTTTCATTTCACAGTGGGTGCCGGCGGCGTCCCCGGAGATGTTTGCCGAGTACAGCCCGTTGGCTGTTGCCGCTGCCGGCGGACGGCGGCTGATGTCCGTGCGGACCCTGCTCGCCACGGCAGAGCATGATCCGCTGCGGGACGAGGGGCAGCTGCTGGCTGAAACCCTGGTGCGCGGTGGAACCGACGTCGACTATGTGGCCCACCCCGGTTTGGTGCACGGCTTCCTGACCCTGGACACTGTCTCGCCGGCCGCCCGGCAGGCAGGCGATGCCCTGCTGCGGCGTTACGGGACGGCGCTGCGGCACGCCCATGATGCCAATGGGTAAGAACGTGCCAGTCCGGCAGCTCACGCTCTAGGCGGAAAGCATGCTGATGATTTAGTCCCGGGAGCACGGGCTCGGTAACCTGTTGATGATGACTAGCGCGAAAACTTCCCCGGAATCTGCCCCTAATCTGCACGCCAGCGGCATGGTGCGCGTGCGCGGAGCGCAGGAGAACAACCTGCGCAACGTCGACGTCGACATCCCCCGCGACGCGATTGTCGCCTTCACCGGCGTTTCAGGTTCAGGTAAGTCCTCCCTGGCCTTCGGTACCATCTACGCCGAGGCGCAGCGGCGCTACTTCGAGTCGGTGGCCCCCTACGCGCGCCGCCTGCTCTCGCAGGGGCACAACCCGAAGGTGGAGGAAATCGCCGGGCTGCCGCCCGCCGTCGCCCTGCAGCAGCGCCGCGGAGCCCCCAGCTCGCGCTCCACCGTCGGCACCCTCACCACGCTCTCCAACTCGATGCGGATGCTGTATTCGCGCGGCGGCACCTATCCGGCAAATGCCGAACCGGGCAGCCTCGACTCTGACGCCTTCTCGCCGAACACAGCCGCCGGCGCCTGCCGGGAGTGCTCCGGACTGGGCATTGCGCATACCGTCACCGAAGAGTCCCTGGTCCCGGATCCCAGCCTCAGTATCCGGGACGGCGCGATTGCCGCCTGGCCCGGCGCCTGGCAGGGCAAGAACCTGCGTGACATCCTCATCCAGCTCGGCTACGACGTCGACGTGCCCTGGAAGAAGCTGCCGAAGAAGGACCGTGACTGGATCCTGTTCACGGAAGAACAGCCGGTAGTCATGATCACTCCGCAGCGCGACCGCGTAGCCAAACCGTACAAGGGGCGGTTCTGGAGCGCCAAGAGCTACGTGATGCATACCCTCGCGGATTCCGGCAGCGCCCAGATGCGCGAACGCGTCCTGGCCTACATGGTGTCCGGTCCCTGCCCCGTCTGCGGCGGAGCGGGCCTGCGTCCCGAGGCGCTTGCCGTCACGTTCGCCGGCCGGAACATTGCCGAGTTGAACGGTGCCACGCTGGCGGAGCTGGCCGAAATCATCCGGCCGACGGCGGAACTGAAATCTGCGGGCACCGCCTCCCGTGCGGCGGCCTCCAATGAAGACACTGAAGTTGCGGTAACCATCACACGGGACCTGCTGGGCCGGCTGGAGGTGCTGATCGGCCTGGGCCTCGGCTATCTCAGCCTCTCCCGTGCCACCCCCACCCTTTCACCCGGGGAAATGCAGCGTCTGCGGATCGCCACCCAGCTGCGCTCGGGCCTCTTCGGGGTTATCTATGTCCTGGACGAGCCCTCCGCGGGACTGCACCCGGCCGACGCCGAGCCGCTGCTGACCGTGCTGCAGGAACTCAAGGACGCCGGCAACTCCGTGTTCGTCGTTGAGCACAACATGGATGTGGTGCGCAGCGCCGAATGGATTGTGGACGTAGGTCCCCAGGCCGGCGACGGCGGCGGAACCGTGCTCTACAGCGGACCGGTCGAGGGCCTGGCCGAGGTTGAGGAGAGCGCCACCCGTCCGTTCCTGTTCGGGGAGGCCGAAACAGCAAAGCCGGCCCGCCGCACGCCGGACCAGTGGCTGAGCCTGAAGGGAATCACCCGCCACAACCTGCGCGGACTGGATGCCGAGATCCCGCTCGGCGTCTTCACCGCAGTGACCGGCGTCTCCGGCTCCGGCAAATCCACCCTCGTCAGCCAGGTCCTGGCCGAAACGGTGGGCCGCCAGGTGAACGGCGTGCCGACTGAACCCGAAGACCCGGAAGCTCCCGAAGAACATGATCCCGGGGCCCACGTGCGCAGCATCGCCGGACTGGAACACCTGGACCGGCTGGTCCGGGTGGACCAGCGGCCCATCGGCCGCACCCCGCGCTCCAACCTCGCCACCTATACCGGACTCTTCGACGCGGTGCGGAAGCTGTACGCCGGCACCGAGGAAGCCCGCGCCCGCGGCTACAACGCCGGACGCTTTTCCTTCAATGTGGCCGGCGGACGGTGCGAGCCCTGCCAGGGTGAAGGCTTCCTCGCCGTCGAACTGCTGTTCCTGCCCGGAACCTACGGCCCCTGCCCGGTCTGCCACGGCGCCCGTTACAACGAGGAAACCCTGCAGGTCACCTACCGGGGCAAGAGCATTGCCGACGTCCTGGCGATGCGGGTGGAAACCGCCGCCGAGTTCCTGGCTGACGTTCCGGCGGCAGCCCGGAGCCTGCGGACGCTGCTCGACGTCGGGCTGGGCTACCTCCGCCTGGGCCAGCCCGCCACCGAGCTCTCCGGCGGCGAAGCACAGCGGATCAAGCTCGCCACCGAACTGCAGCGCGCCCGCCGCGGCCATACGCTGTTCCTGCTCGACGAGCCGACCACCGGCCTGCACCCGCAGGACGTGCAGCTGCTGCTGCGCCAGCTGAACCGGCTGGTGGATAACGGCAACACCGTGGTGGTGGTGGAGCACTCCATGAACGTGGTGGCGTCCGCGGACTGGGTCATCGACATGGGGCCCTCCGGCGGCGAGGAAGGCGGCCGGATCATCTGTGCCGGCACGGCCGACGACGTCGCCGCGTGCGACGCCAGCCGGACGGCACCCTACCTGTCGGCGGCGCTCAAGCTGCTCCCGTAGCCTAGGGCGCGGTCCGGAAACGCTCCCATGCGGATTGGCGGGACATCCCCAGCGACGAGCCGATGGCGGCCCAGCTGATGCTCCTGCCGCGGGCCGCTCCCACCCAGCGACGTAGCTGCTCCTCCACCTGGTCCCGTGCTTCCGCCACGCGGGGGAGCCGTTCCAGCAACTCGTCGTTGCTCAGCGCCTCCCAGGGCGTGGCCGGCAGCGGATCGGGGTCCGCCGGACGGGGTGTATCCAGCAGTTTCCGGGCACCTTCCGCACAGTCCCGGCAGATGGCTGCGGTGGGGGCCGCTGCCAATACTCCGGTTTCCTCCCGCGGCCGAAGACAGAACGAACACATGAAGGGCTCATTTCCCGGGTGATCGCGGTCCGTACCGCTCAGCTCAGAAGGCATGGCCCCAGTCTAGCCAGCGGTCCATCGAACCTACCCCTTGTGTTGTCAGGCAACCCCTGACAGTATGTGTCAGGCATTACCTGACACATGAGGGGGAGTCGCGTGGCTACTGATCAACTTCCGGATCCGGTGACGGCCGCCGGGGGGCGGAGTGAACGCCCTTTCCGCCTCCTCGCCTCCACAGGTGCGGCGGAAGGTTTCGGCGACGCCCTGACCCGCACGGTCCTGCCCATTCTTGCGGTTGCGGTGCTGGGTCTCGGGCCGGTATTCGTGGGTATTCTCAACGCCACCGGAATTGCAGCCTTCCTGCTGCTGGGTATGAGCGCCGGAGTGGCCGTGGACCGCATCGGCAAACCACTGCTTGCGATGGGTGCAGCTTCCCTGCTGCGTTGCGGAGTCCTGCTGTTCCTCGCCGCCGGCGCCTGGCAGGGGTGGCTCTCCGGAAGCGGCCTGTTCGCTGCTGCCGTGCTGATCGGTATCGCGGACCTCCTTTTCACCACCGCCCATTCCACCGTTGTCCCGGTGGTGTCCGGTCCGCAGGGAATGAAGCGGGCCTACTCCCGGCTGGCCATGATCAACCAGGCGACTACTGCCGGCGGCGCTGCCGCGGCCGGCACTGTTCTGGGCCTGATGGGCATGCCGGTGCTGCTCCTGACCGGTGCTGCGGCCTATGCCTCGTCCTGGCTGCTTCAACTCGGGATCCGGCTGCCTGCGGCTGCACCGGCTCCCGGGCGCCCTGCACGTGGGCGGGCCCGCCGTGGATTCGCCACGCTCCGGCGCACCCCGGCGCTGAGGGCCTTGACCCTGTCCGCCTGCCTGACGAATGCCGGTGCCATGGTCGGCAACACCGTCCTGCCGGTCTACGTGCTGCGAGACCTGGCTGTTGCGCCGCCGGCCTTTGCGGCCCTGGGGGTGCTGTCCGCTCTCGGAGCCGTTTCCGGTGCTGCGGCCGCGCCGTACCTCACAGGCCGGCTGGGGCTGAAAGCGGTCAGGACCGGTGCCGCCCTGCTGTCGGTGCCCGCCGTCCTGCTGGCGGTGTTCTGTTCCGCCCTCCCCGGTCCGGCGCTGGCGTGGCTAGCGGGTTCCACCCTGGCCTGGGGCTGCCTGGTGGCTCTGTCCGGCGTCGCCGGTGCGGAAGTGCTGCCCCGGACGGTGCCGCGGAACGAACTGGCCACGGTGGGTGCCGCGCAACGGACGCTGACCCTCGGCGTGATGCCCGTGGCAGCGCTGCTGGCCGGGCTGGCGGCAGCGGCAGCGGGCACCCTGCCGGTGCTCTGGCTGTGGGCAGTGCTGGCCGGGCTGGCCGCGCTGCCGGTCGCCTTTACCAAGTCGCTGGCCGGGTTCCGCTAGACGGGCCGGCCCCCGGCGTCGAGGACCTAGTGACGGGTTGACCCCGGACGGCGGAAGCGCACATAGCTGTAAACAATCAGGGCCAGGCCGATGACGCCCGACCCAATGAGCGTTCCACCGGTGACCCACCCGCCGGGCAGCCACCAGGAATCCTGCAGCGGCCACCAATGCGGCACCTGCCGCCAAAGCCCCCAGATCACGCCGGCGGCCATGACCGCCAGGCCGCCGCAGACAGTCGCGACAATCCGCGGCGTGGTCTGCACCCCCTGAGCGGCCGCACGGAAAGCGCGTGCTTTCACGGGATGCAGCCAGCGGTGGGCCCACGCATAGCGCAGGGACAGGACGGCCAGCCCGGCCACCACCATAAGCAGCCCCGGGCCGGGGAGCACCAGAGCGGCCAGGCCCAGGATCACCAGGGACCATCCGGCCACCTCAATGCCGGTGCGGCGCAGCCACGCTGGAATCCGTTCCGTCCTATTCATGGGGCCAGCTTTCCACACCAACCTGCGAGTTGGCCGCGTGGGAGACGGCGGGCATTGCGCGGGCCCTGCACTGGCGCTCCGGTGGCGACGCGCGGCGTAGGCGCTTTACACAGTGACCGGGAACACGGCAGCTACCCTGAAGTGTGCTTAGCGAACCTTTCCCCGCCACACAGCTGCTGCACGGTGTCCGGCTTCGAGTCGCGGACTTGTCCGACGCCGATGCACTCGCCGCCGCCTACCACCGGAACCGGACCTACTTGGCGCCTTGGGAACCGCTCCGGGAGGATTTGTTCTTCACTCCTGCCGGCCAACGCTCGGTCATCCGGTCAAAGCTGGTCCAGCATGCCGCGGGTACGGAGGTGCCCTGGGTCCTGGTTCATCACGAGCGGATCATCGGGACCATTACCCTCACCGGGATCGTCGGAGGTCCCTTCCAATCGGCCAACCTCGGCTACTGGGTGGACGGCGATTACGCCGGACGGGGGATCGGCACTGCAGCGGTGGCGGCAGTCGTCGAATTGGGTCGAAGCCAGCTGGGGCTGCACCGGATCCAGGCGGCAACCCTGCTTGAGAACGCCGCGTCGCAGAGAGTCCTGGACCGCTCAGGGTTCGAGCGGATCGGCATGGCACCGGACTACCTGCGAATTGCCGGAGAGTGGCAGGACCATCTGCTCTTCCAGCGGATCCTTTAGGAGGAAGCGATGCCGGACATCCTGCGGGCCGCACTGATCCCCACCGACCGCTTCACACTGGAACCGTTGGGTGTGCACCACGCGGCCGACATGGTGAGCGTTTTGGCCGGCACAGCCATCTACCAGTACATCGGCGGTCAGGCACCGACAGCTGAGGAGCTGGAGAAGCGGTATGCCGCCCAATCGATTGGATCATCGCCGGACGGCCGTGAGGCGTGGCTCAACTGGATTATCCGTGAACAGGGCAGAAGCATCGGGTTTGTCCAGGCCACGGTGGAGACGGACGGGGCGACGTCGGACGTTGCGTGGGTGGTGGGTGAGCCGTTCCAGGGCCGGGGTGCTGCCACCGAGGCCGCCCGAGCCATGGTCACCTGGCTGCGGCACCAACAACCACCGGTCCGGATCACGGCGTCTATCCATCCGGAAAACACTGCCTCAGCCTCGGTCGCCCGCCACCTGGGCCTCACCCCGACCGGCCGTTTTGACGAGGACGGCGAAGAATACTGGGAAGACTCCACCCCAACTGGGGCATAACGATCTAGGGACGACGGCAACAAGGAAAAGGCAGGGCCTCGGACGATACCGAGGCCCTGCCGTTTCTCTTGTGTGGTGACTTCGCTTGTGCGGTGACGCTGTCGGGTTAGCCGTAGGGGTCTGGCGGAGGCGGCTTTAATATTCCAAGCGAGCTCTGCGAGCTCTGGAATTTCGTTGCCGCCGGAGCCAGGCCCCGTAGGCGGGGCCAAGCCTGGAAAACGGTTCCAGCAAAGGGCGGCCTAGTTCACCCGCACCGTCATCATGCCCTTCGGATTACTGTTCACGACGGTAATCTTCGTGCCCGTCCCGGCCACCACCACGCTCGCCTGCGGGTTCGCCGGATCGTAGTAGGCGTTCGGGTTGGTGTCATCGAATACCTGAACGCCGGGACGGGACGGTGCCTGCATAGTGGTCATCCCGGTGGCCGTTTCCCGGTGCAGGAGGATCGGGTCGGTGGCTTCCTTGCCGAAGGTGGCGTCGAAGCTCTGGATGCGGTTGCGGGCGATGGTGCCGTCGGACCACCGCAGGGTCTGCGGATGCGCATCAACCGGAAGGATCAGACCCGCACCCGGGTGCTGCTGGGTGTTGTTGTTCCGCTGTCCGGCGTTCCAGTACGTGACCAGCAAGCCGTCCTGGTACGGGTAGTGCTCTACCCGGTCCGGGGCGCTGACCGCCCAGCCGAAGTTGTACGGGCCGGTCCGCAGGGTGTCGTCGTAACCCATGTACTGCCGGTTTTCGGCAATGTAGTAACGGCCGTTTCCGGCGGCATCCCGGGGCAGCGTGACCACCAGGGCCTGCTGTTTCTTGGTTGCGTGGTAGGCCGGGCCGAGCTTGTGGGTGGACTTTGTGCCGGCGGCCGCGGTGTCGTAGTCCAGCCAGCCGAGCTGCAGCTTTTCCCAGGCCCCCATGTGGTTCGGTGTGGTGCCGATTGTTCCGTTGCCGTGGCCCAGCCAGGAACCGGAGCTCATGAGCGTCCAGAATCCGGTGCTGTTTTCGCCGCCGCTGGTGTCGTAGAGATCCGGAAGTCCGAGGTCATGGGCGTACTCGTGTGCAAACACGCCGAGGCCGCCGTTTTCCGGTTCCGTGGTGTAGTCGCGGATCCAGACCTTGGAATCGCCGATCCGGATACCACCGAACGGGTTGGTGGCGGGTCCCTGCGTGCCGGCGCCGGCCTGGCCAACTGACCAGCGGTGCGACCAGATGGTCGACGTCGGAGCGCCGGCCTCTTCGCCCTCGCCTGCGTGGATGGCCTGGAAGTGGTCGATGTAGCCGTCGGGCTCATCGAAGTTGCCGTTGTTGTTGTAGTCGTAGCGGTCCCACTGGTCGAACCCGGCCAGATAGGCGTCGATATCCGCGGCAGTCTTCCCGGCAGCAATCTGCGCCTCGTACCAGGCGTCGGCGGCGTCCTGCACGAAGCGGGTCATGTCCTGCTGGCTCTCGGTCTCCCCGTAGCTGGCGGAGTTGTAGGGGACCGTAACCCAGTCGCTGACATCGCCGTCGACCGTGTAGCGGCCGCTGGACATCTCCTCATAGAGGGTTTTCAACGATTCCCCCTGGGGATCGAAGAACATATCGAGATAGTGCTGCCGGTCGAAGTCCGGCTCCCAGTACGTCGAGTTGTCCACCGCGCGGTTCGGTTCCGGAATCTGGTTGTGCTGCGGCCCGGCGGGCGCAGTCGGGAAGCGCGGATCCACCTGGGTGCCGAAGTCGATGAGGAAGGACAGGATCTGGTCGCTGTCCTCCAGTCCGTACTCCGCCCACTGCCCGGGCGCCACCTGCACGGCCTTTGAACCGCCGCGCGTCTGCACGGGCGCTTCTGAGCGGAGGACCTTTTCAATAGCCTGCTGGTTCAATTGCCGGCGTTCGTCGGCCGCCGGATCGGAACGGTCGTCTGATTTGGCGGCGTTCCCGTCCGGTCCCGGCGCACCGGAGAATCCGCTGGGTGCCAGCGCAGGTTTGGCCGGGGCGGCCACGGCCGCCACCGGGGAGAGGGCAACGGCACTGCCGATGGCCAATACCAATGCGCACCGGAAACTCCGGCGCCTGTTTTCGTTTTTCAAGGCTTCCCCTTAGTGCAGCGTGTGAGTGAGGTGGGATTACGTTACGTTTTGGATGTCGCCTTTCAGGCCGGACAGACTGGAGTCTTTTTATTTGGAGAAAAGTGGAAGCAAAAGAACGCCGAGGTCTTCCGGAATGGAACTTTTACCTGTAAGGGTGCCTAAGGGGACATTCACACGCACTATGAGGAGTTGTTTAGATTGATGCATTCATCCGTCCGCCGCCGGGGCACTGCCACCGCAGTCACCGCGGCCGTGGCAGTTACACTCGTGTCGATGACACCCGCAGCAGCCGCGCCGCCCGAGCATGCCGGCAAGGACCAGAAGACCAGTGTCACGGTCATGGGGACCTCCGACATGCATGGCTATGTCGAGAACTGGGATTACTTCAAGGACGGCGAATACGACGACGCAGCACACAACGACGTCGGATTGGCAAAGGTCTCCACACTGGTGGACTCCGTCCGCGCCGACCGCGGCGTGGAATCCACCATGTTTATAGATGCCGGCGACACCATCCAAGGCACTTCCCTGACCGACTATTTCGCCAACACGGAGCCGATCACGGAGACCGGGGAAATCCATCCCATGGCTGCGGCAATGAATTCCATGGACTACGACGCCGCCGCACTGGGCAACCATGAATTCAATTACGGCCTCGAATTGCTCCGCGAGTTTGAAGGCCAGTTGGACTTCCCGCTGCTCGGGGCCAACGCCGTGGACGCAGCAACGGACAAACCTGCCTTCACCCCGTACATCATCAAGACGGTCAAGACGAAGGGCAACAAACCCGTGAAGGTCGGGATCCTGGGACTCACGAATCCGGGGGTGGCCATTTGGGACAAGAACAACGTTGACGGGAAGCTCGAATTTCCCGGCATCGTGGAGCAGGCACAGAAATACGTTCCCGAAATGAAGGCACGCGGCGCCGACGTGGTGGTGGTCAGCTCCCACTCGGGAACCTCCGGCACCTCCTCCTACGGCGACGACCTGCCGCTGGAAAACGCCTCCACCCAGCTGGCTGAAACCGTGCCCGGCATCGACGCCATCCTGGTGGGCCATGCCCATCAGGAAATCCCTGAACGGTTCGTCGCCAACAAGACCACCGGCGAGAAGGTACTGCTGACCGAGCCGCTGAACTGGGGCATGCGCCTGTCCGTTATGGACTTCGAACTGACCAAGGTGCGGGGGCAGTGGGACGTGACCTCGGCGTCGGCATCCCTGCTGAACGCCAACACCGTCGAGGCGGACCCCGTGGTCTCCAAACTGGTGGCCGAACAGCACCAGCGCGTGATCGACTACGTCAACACGCCCGTCGGCAACGCCACCGAGTCAATGCCCGCGGAGGAGTCCCGGTACCGCGACACCGCCGTGATGGACTTCGTGAATTCCGTCCAGGCCCAGGCGGTGGACCGGGCGCTCGACGGCGGCCCCAACGCCGACCTGCCGGTGCTCTCGCTGGTGGCACCCTTCAGCCGCACCGCGGAAATCCCCGCCGGTCCGGTCACCATCCGGGACCTCGCCGGTTTGTACGTCTTCCCGAACACCCTGTTCGGCGTGGAAATGACCGGCGCACAGGTCAAGGATTACCTGGAGTACTCGGCGAAGTACTTCACCCAGACCGCCCCCGGCGCACCGGTGGATCCCGCCACCCTGACCAACGCAGGCGGCACTCCCGACTACAACTACGACATGATGTCCGGCGTCGACTACGACATCGACATCAGCCGCCCGGTGGGGGAGCGCATCGTCAACCTGAGCTTCAACGGGGCTCCGGTGGATCCGGCCCAGCGGTTTGCCGTGGCAACCAACAACTACCGGCAGTCAGGCGGCGGGAATTTCCCGCACATTTCCACGGCTCCGGTGCTGGTGAACCAGCAGACGGAAATCCGGCAGCTGCTCATCGACTATGTGGTGGCCCAGGGGACCGTGGATCCGGCTGATTTCGCCGAGGACAACTGGCGCCTGGTACGCAACGGGGTGCCTGTCTTCGAATAGCCGGGCAGCTGACACTGCCGGGCTGACCGGACCCAATCGTCCGGTTATCCCGGCCTGGCCAAGCCGAATTAGACAGCACGCTTAGGAAATCCAGCGGGTTTTGTCTAAGCTTAACTGCAGAACGCGCGGGCGCCTCGTGCTCCCGTTGCATGCACCGCTACGAAGGGACCAGAACCATGATCGGATTCATCATTGCAGGGCTTGTCATCGGAGCCCTCGCGCGGCTGATCAAGCCGGGCCGGCAGAACCTGGGAATCGTTGCGACCCTCCTTCTCGGCCTTGTCGGCTCCGTCATCGGCGGAGTCATCGCCAGCCTGCTGGGCACCGGAGACATCTGGGAGCTCAACATCCTTGGCTTCATCGTCGCCGTTGTTGCCGCCGTCCTGCTGATCGGCGTCGCCGAGGCCGTTGCCGGCCGCGGCAAGGGCAACCAGGTACGCCGCTAGACCGCACCATTAACCAAAGCCGTCCCGGCACCCGGCGCGTACAACGCGTTGGGTGCCGGGACGGCTTGGTTTAAGGCTGCTTTGCCAGCCGGAAAAATGCTTGGGGGTCGGGCCCGGTCTAGGCCGAAACGGGCTGCCAGCCGCTCTGCTGCTCCACCGGGAGCATCGTCCTCGGAACGGTTTGGGCCTCACGATCTCGAATCTCCGCTTGAAGGGAGAGGTAGAAGGCAAGAAGCCCTTCAACGAGGGGGCCGTCTTCAAGTTGGATAAACGCCTGATCGCACAGGGATTCAAGCGTGCTGTCCGTCATTGCGGAAAAGGCCGGGAACAGATCAATGGAAACAATGGGACGTTGGGTCATTGAGAATCCTAAACAGAGGAACCCGGGCCCGCGTCTAAACCAAGGGATTACCACCCTAACCTGTTCGGCACCCTATGTAAATACGGCCGATAAGGGGAAGAACACTTAGATTGGGGCCATGGAAAATGACACCCGGGTGGACCCGCCCGAGACAGCAGGCGAACGTGAGACCCTGATCGGTTTCCTGGACTACTTCCGGGCCACAGTGCACCTGAAGGCGGCAGGACTCAGCGATTCCGACGGCGCCAAACAGCTACTGCCCTCCCTGACAACGGTCTCGGGACTCGTTCAGCACTTGACCGACGTCGAGCAGTTCTGGTTCCAGGGCCGGATAGACGGGCAGCAGGGGGTGCGGACACGGTGGTCCGACGAGGACCCGGACGGAGAGTTCCGCGTCTCCGAGTCAGACAGCCTGGACCGGCTGCTTGCCGACTATGACGTTGCCTGCCGCCGGTCACGGGAAGTGTTGGCGCGGTATGGCCTGGAGGACCGCTGCCGGGGCGGCAATGGGGAACAGAGCGTGCGTTGGGTGCTGGTGCACATGATTGAAGAAACCGGCCGGCACTGCGGCCATTTGGACATTCTGCGCGAGCTGCTGGACGGCTCCACCGGCGACTAGTCCGTCAGCCGAGTGCCGTCCGAACCGGACCGGGTCCAGTAGTACATCTTGACGAGTGCACCGCGTTGGCGTTGCTGCTCGGTCCGCACCGGATGGAATCCGGCCCTGCGCGCAACAGCCTCACTCAGGCTGTTTCCGTAGATGGTGCGCAGGGCGACCTTGGGAATGCCACTGGCCAGGGCCCAGTCGCTGAGTCCGCGCGTGGCGGCAGTGGCGGCGCCCCGGCCGCGGCCGGAGGGCAACAGTGCATACATAAGCTCCGGCGTGCCGTCCACCGTGGATGAGATTCCCGCTGTGCCCAGCACCTCCTTGCCCTCCCGCAGCGAGTACCGGGCCAGGAGGCTCTCGCCGCGGGCTTCCGCTGCCCGGCTCATCCGGTAGCGGGCCCGATCCTCGCTGAGGTCCGGCGGGAAGAGGGTCCAGCGGATGACGTCGCCGTCCCTGGACAGGGCCTGCTCAAGGCGCCAGTCCGCCGCCGTCAGGATGTGGAGGGTGAACCTCCCCACTTGGAGTGTGTCCGGGGTCTGCGCGAGAAGTGGCATCCGCAATTATTGCGCCCTGGGACAGGGCTGCCCAACCCCTAGACAGGTTCCGCCTGTCCGGCCACGGGTATTGCTTCCAACAGTGTCTTCAGTCCCGCGTAGATGCCCGGTGTGTCATGGTCCACGGAGATGGCGGAGGCACCGTGCAGTCCGGTGATGCGGACGGTGAGATCACACCCGTCTCCGGCTTGTTCCAGGGTGTATTCGAGGACACCGGGAGGTTCGGCGGCCACCGTTCCATCCCATTCCGGGTTGAATGTCAGGGCCAGGCGTACGGGAGCCTCCACCGTCAGGACCGTTCCGGTGATCAGGTCCTCGCCGTCGTAGCGGAAGGCATAGGAACTACCCTCCGCCAACGATCCGGTCAGGACCGAGTCCCACATCCAGGCCTTCGGGGTGCCGGCAGCAGTCAGCTCTGCCCAGACCCGGCCGGGAGTGGCTGCGATGTGCGTGCGGTAGATCGTCGAAGCTGTCTCGTCCATAGTGGATCCGCTTTCCTGAGGGGTGGCACTACCGGGTGCCGTCGCGGGTGACGATAATCCATACATGCCCGAACCGCTATCCCTGCGCCCACGTACTTCCCGGGACCTGGACACCGTCATCAGTTGGATTCCCGACGATGCCGCGCTTTTGATGTTTGCCGGACCCCGGCTGTCGTGGCCGCCAACCGGTGCACAGTTCGCGGAACCGGCAGCCGTGCCGGGACTTAGCTCTTGGGTAATGTGTGCCGGGCGTTCGCCGCTGGGGCATGCCGAGCTGACCGTGCAGAACGGGCACGCGCATATTGCCCGGGTCATCGTGGACCCGATGTTCCGGGGGCAGGGGCTTTCGAAACGGTTGATGCGGTTGGTCCTGGGACGGGCCCGCGCCGAGGGCGCCCGAAGCGCGGGGTTGAGGGTCGCCAAGGGGAACGCCGTCGCCCTGCGGGCCTACCAGGGGCTGGGATTCGTGATCGATCCACGCGGGGAAACCGCGGAGGCATGGGTGCTTGAACTGGATCTGGGAGGGTCAGCAGCCACTGGCTAGGAGCGGGCGGCGTTCCGTGCATCACGGAGGGGGCAGGCCGATGGCACACTGCTGGTATTGTAAGACGCCGGGATTTTTCGGGATAGTTAACGGGGGACGAGATCAGAACAACAGCCACCGACGAACAGAGCACTGTGCTCCCGCGTCATTTGTCGTCCTCCCATCGGGCCGCGCGCCGCACCCGCAGTGCCACATTCACGTGGGTGTTGGTCTCCCTGCTTTGCTCCGCTGCCGGGTTTGGGACAGTCGTGGCAGTCCGGGCAGCCGGAGGACTGGTCGGGTGGGGCAGTTTGGTCCTGTTGGCCGGGATGATCATCCTTACGCCCGTCGCCAGGTCTTTTTCGCTTCGGATCCTGCTTGGCATCATTGGACTTGCCGGCATTTCCCCGTTCCTGTGGTGGGTCAGAGCCGACCTGCTGTTTACGGACCGGGGCACTATCCTGTTGGCGCTGGCAGCGGGGGTCCTGTGTGGTTCGGCCGGTGCTGTGGCTGCCAGGGGCTTGTCCCTACGGAGGCTGCTGCCGGAGTTCCGTTCGATGGACGTTCTTCCGCTCCTTGCCGGCGCTGCGTCAACCTGGATTGTCCATAATTACCTCTTCTCGAGAAGTCTCGAGTCCACCCTGTTCCTCCTGACGCGGTCCTGGGATTTTGTGCCGCACTTCAACATGTTCAACATGATCCGGAACCACGGCTCGGTGATCGCGGTGCTTCCACCGGCATTCGACGGCAGCTCGTGGACCGCCTCGTCGTATCCGCAGGGCTATCACGCCCTGCTGGCGTCCCTTGCGGAGATTTCCATGGGCAGCGAAGCCATGGACGCCGCCGGGGAAGCTACCCTGTTCCTCAAGCTTGTGGGGGTCAGTTCCATCCTCGGGACGGTTTTGGTGGTTTCGGCGCTGACTGCCCTGCCGGTGTTCCGGCGCCGTCTTGCAGTGACGGCACCGTTGACGGCATTGGCCTGCACTGCCTGGGTTGTGGGCCCGGGGGCCATCCCGGTGTTCAACGCGTTCCCGAACTTCGGACTTGCTGTGGCCCTCTGCATTGCCGTTATAGCGCTGGTGCACCTGCGGACACTCCTGCATCCTCTTGTCTCGTCAGCGGCTCTGGTGCTTGCCGTTGTTGGAGTGGCACATGGCTGGATCCTGCTGCTCGTCCTTTGCCTCCCGGCGGTTATCGTCTATGCCGCGTATCTGCTGTCGCATCGCCGCGATTGGCGCTGGCCGGAACTCACAGGCCAGGTCCTGATTATCGCCATTGGCTTCGCAGGCGTACTGGCTGCCGCCTGGCAGCTTCGGAAACTGTCTGCAGGCGAAGTGCTGAACACTGACGGCGGGATGAGTGAAGCGGATCCCGGCCATACCCTTATTTTCGTTATGGCGAATGTCGTGGTGGTCTGGGCCCTGGCAGCGTCACGCGGGACCCGGTCCCGCACCATCCAGAGGGCTGAGCATTCGGGCTGGCTTCTTGCCACACCGCTCTATGCCGCCGTGCTGCTCATTGCCTTGGCAGTGTTCCAGCTCGCAAGCGCCGACGAGATCACGTATTACTTCCACAAGTCGATGCTGGCAGTGGAACTGGTTGCGGTGGCCTGCGCAGTCATTGGTGCCGCTGAACTTCTGCTCCCGCGAATCCGCGCAGTCTCTGACCGGCGCATGGTCACCGCGGCATCTGTCGTCGCGACTCTCTGCGCCACACATTTCTTCGGTGCCCCGTACACGGGCCTGGACGAAAAGGGACTGAAGGCCTCGGCGTTTGGCTCGGAGGTTGCCGTCAACCAGGACGAGTCACTGTCCGGGCGTCTCCCTAAGTCAATCGAGAAGCTCGAGGCCATGGCCGTTCCAGGCAGGCAGCCGTTTATCTATGTGGGGCACGACGTCGGCACTGATCCGCTGCTGATGGCGCAGTGGTCGCTGACGCTGCAGGGTATCTGGTCAGAAGGCGTTCAGCCGGCGATTTCCATGCTGAAGCCCTTGTACAAGGGCCCGAACCGGGTACCCGATGCCATCAAGCCGATCCTGGAGTCCTCCATGGACCTTGACGTGGTTGTGGACCCGGAACTGGTGGCTCCCCTTCAGGAGTGGCTGCCGGAGCATGCCCACCGGATTACCACCTGGAAGCAGTAGGGAAGCAGGCTCTACCCGCTAGCGGCCGCGGTGGCCGGCGGATTTGTCCTCCGCCGGCTTTTCCTCCAGCGGGTCCGGATCGAGGAAGGCCACCGTGAGGACAGCGGCGGTCTGCTCGATCTGCCACTCCCGGGCACCGAGGTCGCGCAGTGCGGCCCCCACGGTCTCCAGGTTGATTTCGGCGGGCGGACGCCAGGCCAGGCGCCGCAGATGGTCCGGCGTGAGCAGGTTCTCCAGCGGCAGGTTCAGCTTCTCCGCCAGCGCGGTGAGCCGCGGTTTGGCGGTCTGCAGGCGGGCAGCGGCTGCCGGATCGTTCTTGGCCCAGACGCGGGGAGGGGGCGGTGCATGGGTCGGGATATGCAGCGGGGGCAGGTCCGCAGAAGAGCGCGCCGCGGAGATGCAGCGGAGCCAGCGCGGAGCTTCCTTCTGTGCCGCGCGGCCGTGGAAGCCGGGGGTCTTGAGCAGCTGCGGCACGGTCGTCGGCATGGCCCGGGCGGCGGCGACAATGGCCGAATCCGGAATCAGCCGGCCGGGTGCGGTGTCCCGCAGCTCGGCCAGGTGCTCGCGTTCGGTCCAGAGTTCGCGGACGGCGGCCAGCTGGCGGCGGTCCCGGAGCTGGTGCATGCCGGAGGTGCGGCGCCAGGGATCCACCCGCGGAGGCACCGGCGGAGCGGTACGGATGGCTTCGAATTCCTCCTCGGCCAGTTCCAGCTTGCCGGCTTCCGCCAGGACGCGGATCAGTTCCACGCGCAGCTCGGCGAGGACCTCGACGTCGAGCGCGGCGTAACGCAGCCACGGTTCGGGCAACGGGCGGGTAGACCAGTCCGCAGCCGAATGTTCCTTGGCCAGCGAGAAGCCGAGCAGGGCTTCGATGACGGCCGCCAGGCCCACGCGAGGCAGTCCGGCGAGGCGCGCGGCCAGTTCGGTGTCGAAGAGCTTGTCGGGCCACATGCCCAGTGCCGAAAGGCAGGGCAGGTCCTGGGTCGCCGCATGCAGGATCCACTCGACGCCGCTCAGGGCGTCGTTGATGATGCGCAGGTCATCGAAGGCTTCCGGATCGATCAGCCAGGTACCGGCGCCTTCACGGCGGATCTGGACCAGGAACGCGCGCTGGCCGTAGCGGAATCCCGAGGCGCGTTCGGCATCGACACCGGCCGGGCCGGTGCCTGCGGCCAGGGCCGCTGCGGCCCGTTCGAGGCCGCGCTGGGAATCAATGACCAGCGGCACGCCGTCCCGCGGCGTTTCCAGCACCGGAATCGGCTGCGGCTCCGGCTGTTCTCCGGCTGAATCGGATGTGGTGCTGGACTGGTTTTCGGTCGTGCCGGGTATGTGCGCGGTCATAAGGATTCCATTCTACCGAGGAAGCCGGCGGCTGCGGACAGTGGGGACAGCCCGCGGGTCCGCGCCCGCGGCAGGTGCAGCGCTCAGCTCCGGCGTCGGCCGGGAAGGGGCGTGACGCCGTCGGGCAGCGGGGGCAGGCCGGCGAAGGTGCACACCATGTCCGACCAGGCTTCCAGATGGGACTGCACATCGGCGTCGGCCGGGGTCCAGGAGGCGCGGAGTTCAATGTCGATCGAATCGTCCCGGCGCTCGAGGGTGCCGTAGCTCTCCGACAGCACCCGGGTGGCCGTTCCGCCGGCCATGGAATAGCGGGCGTCGTGCTGCTCCAGCGCTTCCACCAGCCAGGTCCAGGCGACGGAGCCGAGCAGCTGGTCATTGCCCATGTCCGGTTCCAGCTCCGCACGGATATAGGTGACGATGCGGAAGGTGCCGTTCCAGACGGGGGAGCCGGCGGGATCGTGGAGCAGGATGAAGCGTCCGGTGGCCAGCTCAAGCTGGTCGGGGACCGGGGGTGCGGCGGGTCCGTGCAGGCTGCCCGGACCGACGGGGCCGGGAGCCAGAACCTCGGCGCCGAGGGAAACGGCATACGGGGCCAGCCGCGTGGGTGCCGGGATTTCTTCCAGCTTCAGCTCCGCCCGGCAGGCCGCCCGGCGCAGGGCACCGAGCGCGGTCAGGAAATCCGGGGGTACCTGGGACAGGTCACCTATTGCACTCACCTCCGCAGACTACGGGCTGTGCAGGGCCGGGGGCGGGGCAGGCTCGCCGCTGTGGCCGTTTCGTTACCTGCCGTCCATGCCGCGGAAGCGGCCGGACGGCAGGTAACCGCGGCTCAGCGGGCGGCCAGCGGTGCCGGATCCGCAGCGACTTCGCGGGCGATGGCCGCAGCGAAGGCATCAACATCATCCTCGGAGGTATCGAAGGTGCACATCCAGCGCACTTCACCGGTGGACTGGTCCCAGTCGTAGAACCGGAAGTCGCCGCGCAGGCGGTCGGCGACACCGGCAGGCAGCTTGGCGAAGACAGCGTTGACCTGGCTGGGCTGGGTGATTTCCACCCCGTCGATCTGCTCGACGGCGGCGCGGAGGCGACTCGCCATGGCGTTCGCGTGCGAGGCGGAGCGGTGCCACAGGTCCGTACCGTACAGGGCGACGAACTGTGCGGAGATGAAGCGCATCTTGGAGGCCAGCTGCATGTTCATCTTGCGCAGGTAATCCAGTCCGGGGGAGGCTTCCGGGTCGAAGGTGATAATGCACTCGCCGTACATCATCCCGTTCTTGGTGCCGCCCAGGGAGAGGATGTCCACGCCGGCGTCGGCGGTCATTTCCTTGAAGGTCACGCCCAGCGCTGCGGCGGCGTTGCCCAGCCGGGCGCCGTCCATGTGCAGCTTCATTCCGCGTGCGTGGATGTGGTCCGCTATCGCGGCGATCTCCTCCACCGTGTACAGCGTGCCGAGCTCGGTGGACTGGGTGATGGAAACGGCCAGCGGCTGCGCGCGGTGCTCGTCGCCCCAGCCCCACGCCTCACGGTCGATCAGCTCGGGCGTGAGCTTGCCGTCGTCGGTCGGGATGCCCAGCAGCTTCATGCCGCCGATCCGCTCCGGTGCGCCGTTCTCGTCGACGTTGATGTGCGCCGTCGTCGGGCAGATGACCGCACCCCAGCGGGGCAGCAGGGACTGGAGGGCGATGACGTTCGCGCCGGTGCCGTTGAAGACCGGGAACGCGCGGATGTGGTTGCCGAACTGGTCGGTCAAAACCTCGCGCAGCTTCGCGGTGTACACATCTTCGCCGTAGGCCACCTGGTGGCCCTGGTTCGCGGCGGTCAGTGCGGCGAGGATTTCCGGATGGACACCGGAGTAGTTGTCGGAAGCAAAAGCCTTAATTGCGGTGTCGTGCAGGGGGAGTATGTCAGTCACGGTTCCTAGTATCTCTTACCTTGATGTAGTTCAGGTCACGTCGCCGGTACGAGGCGAATCCGCTGCCCGTTGACCTCTGCGGCATCCTGCTGGAAGAGCCGGACGACGGCGGCGGCCAGGTCCGCGACGTCGGTGTAGCCGGGGAACCTGCGGTCCGGGGCTGCGGCGCGCTCAGCGGAGTCCACCAATGCCTTGACCACGAACACGACGGCGGCGGCGCGCTGGGGTTCCGGGTCTTCCTTCCGTCCGGACTGGGCACCGCGGAAACCAGCGGCGATGGCCCGGACCCAGGCTTCGGCCGCGGCTTTGGCAGCCGCATATCCCGCGCCGGCGGCCGTGGGGGACTCCACGGCCGTGGAGGAGACGATCGCCAGCCGCCCGCCCGGGGAGGCCTCGAGCTGGTCGTAGAAGCTGCGGCTGACATTGCGCAGGGTGCGCAGGATGTTCGTTTCCAGGAAGTCCCAGTCCTGCTCGCTCTGGGAGCCGATGCCGGTACCGGCCCGCCAGCCGCCCACGAGGTGGATCAGTCCGTCGATCCCGCCGTAGATTTCCTGCATGTCGGCCGCCAGGGCCGCCACTTCGCCGGCGTCGCTGAGGTCGCAGGTGCGCACGTCGGCGTCGTACAGCTGGAACAGCGTGTTCTCGAGCCGTGCCGCATCGCGGCCTACCGCAACCACCTTGGCACCCGCCGCCTCCAGGGCTTCACAGACGGCAGTGCCCGAGGGGCTTCCGGCGCCGGCCACCAGGACGGTCCGGCCCTTCAACGGGGCCGGGGCTGCCGTGCCGGATTCAGCGCTCATTCGGAGGTGCCTCCCGTGCGGTAGCCGGTGATCCCGGCCGTGGATTCGATCACCGGGGCCATCTTCTTGGACAGGGCTTCGTAGAACATGGAGAGCGGGAATTCGTCGTCGAGCACCTGGTCGGTAAGGCCGCGCGGCGGCCCGTCCAGCGGCAGGGCCTGCGGGCCGCGGGCCCAGACCGAGGCCGGGTTCGGCGTCAGTGTTCCTGCCACCAGATCGTACGCCGCAAGCCAGTGCGCGGTCTTGGGCCGGTCGATGGAACGCCAGTAGAGCTCCTCGATTTCGGCACCCAGCCGGACGACGACGTCGGCCGTTTCCTCCCAGTCGATGCTGAGCTTTCCGTCGGTCCAGTGGAGTACGTGGTTCTGGTGCATCCAGGCGAAGAGCAGCTGGCCGCCGAGGCCGTCGTAGTTGCGCACCCGGCTGCCGGTGATCGCAAAGCGGAAGATGCGGTCGAAGATCACCGCGTACTGGACCAGCCGGGCGTGCCGGCGGGTTTCCTCGGGGGCGTCCTCGTTCCGCTGGATCTTCACGGCTTCGCGGAACGCGGTGAGGTCGCAGCGCAGTTCCTCCAGGGAGTAGAGGAAGTAGGGCATGCGCTGTTTGATCATGAACGGATCAAACGGGAGATCCCCGCGCATGTGGGTGCGGTCGTGGATGAGGTCCCACATGATGAAGGTTTCCTCGGTGAGCTGCTGGTTGTTCAGCAGTTCGGCGGCCTCGGCGGGAAGCTGCAGCGAGGTGATGTCCGCGGCCGCGGCCAGGACCTTGCGGAAGCGGGCGGCCTCGCGGTCGGCGAAGATGGCGCCCCAGGTGAAGGCGGGGGTTTCGCGCACGGCCACGGTTTCCGGGAAGAGTACGGCGGAGTTGGTGTCGTAGCCGGGGGTGAAGTCCAGGAAGCGGATGGGGACGAAGAGCCCGTTGGAGTACTCGCCGGCCTCGAGCTCGGCGACAAATTCAGGCCAGATAACCTCGATCAGCACGGCTTCCACGAGGCGGTTGGTGCTGCCGTTCTGCGTGTACATGGGGAAGACCACCAGATGGGAGAGGCCGTTCACGCGGTCCTGCTGCGGGGCGAAGGCCATCAGCGAATCCAGGAAATCCGGTTCCTTGTCCAGTCCGCCGTCCACCCAGCGTTCAAAGTCTTCCACTACGAGATGCAGATACCCGGCGTCGTGCGGGAAGGCCGGAGCCAGGGCCGTGACGGCAGCGGCAATGGTTCCAATCAGTTCAACCGCCTGCCCGTGGTGCTCGGGATCCACCGATCCGTTCTTGTTCTGCAGGGGCTGCAGGGCCGTGGCCGCCTGCTTCAGCGCCGTCCAGGCTTCGGATTCCTCGGGCCGGACGTCCGCGGTAACGGCAGCGAAAACCGGGCGGGAGAGTGAGGGGAAAACAGGGGAGGACATGGTGCAGTGCCTTCCGGGAAGGGCCTTCCCGTGAGACCGGGGGCGGCAGGTGGAGTAGTTGCGGCCAGCATACTCACAAATTCCTAACGCTTACCTGAAAGCTGCGGATAAATTAGCAATGCTTATGCTCAACGTGATGTGGCGGGGGTCACTCCAGTGGTCTCGCTTGGGTCCGACGGCGAATGGCCGCCTTCTCTCCGGGGCTCGTTCTCCGTGGGCATCTCGGGGATGGCGCTTTCCATGCGCTCGGGTGTCCAGTACTCCAACGCCTCGGCAGCCTCACCGGGTTCCGCCGCGTGGGAGACGGACAGCGCGCAGGGATCGGGGTCAGTAGGCGTTGCCTCGGGGGCAGCCTGGTCCGGCGGGGTGGGCTGTTCCGGAGTGGCAGACTGGCCCGCAGGTACGGGTTCTACGACCTCCACCGGTCCGGCGGGCGCCGCGTCCGCGCCGCTCGTGCACTCGATCTGCGGGGCAGGATGCACTGCCGGTGCGGGATCCATCGTTCCGGCCGGGTCAGCTGGCGCCGCGCCCGCGCCCGCGCCGCCCCCGCACCCCGCTGTTAGCAGTGAGGCAGCCAGGAGTACCCAGCATCCCGCGATCCCTTTCCGCATCATTCGGGCAGGCTAACGCAGATTGGCACCGAACGGTGCGCCTGGGAAGAATCCCTTCACGAAGTCCGAAGGCGTGCGGGAAGCAGAGCCTAGTAGCCGCGGCTGCTGTTGGGCGATTCGGTACCGATGACCGTCAGGGACACCTCCGGGTGGTTCTTTTCCACCCGCCGCAGCGCCCAGACGTCGTTGAAGACGGCCACGTAGGCGCCGTCGGTGCGGACCAGGACCTCGGCCCCATGCACGTTGGACAGGATTTCCGCGGCGTCTGCCGTGGTGAGCCGGGCCAGCGAGTAGGAGAGCTGCTCGTAGCGCATGGGCGCATTGAAGTCCTGCGTCATGCGGTCCTCGACCACTTCGAACTGCATCGGGCCGACGGCGGCCAGGACCGGTGCCTGATCGCCTCGCCGGTCCGAGCGCAGCACCTGGATGATGCCCTCGTGCTCGAGCTGGTCGATGCCGCGCCGGAACTGCTTGTAGCGGCTGGGGTCCTGGGACCGAGCCACGCGGAAGTGTTCGGGGGAGAAGAACGGAATGGGCGGGTATTCCACCGGTTCCTCGACGTAGAGGCTGTCGCCCACCCGCAGGGCGGAAGCGTTGACCAGCCCGACGACGTCGCCCGGGTACGCCTGGTCGATGACCTCGCGTTCGCGGCCGAACAGGTGCTGCGCGTACTTGGTGGCGAAGGTCTTGCCGGTGTTGGAATGCGTGACCACCATGCCGCGTTCGAAGATGCCGGAGCAGACACGGATGAATGCCACGTGGTCGCGGTGGGCCTTGTTCATGCCGGCCTGCACCTTGAACACAAAGCCGGAGAACGGCGCCTCGACCGGCCGGAGCCCGCCGTCCTTGTCCTCGCGGGCGGAGGCCGACGGCGCCAGGTCCACCAGGGCGTCCAGGATCTGCTTGACGCCGAAGTTCAGGGCTGCCGAGGAGAAGAGGATGGGGGTGGCCTTCGCGTCCAGGAACTTGTTGCGGTCGAACTCGCGGCCGTCGATGACCAGCTCGGCTTCGTCCAGCGAATCGGTCCAGACGTCGCCTTCGCGGGCCAGCGCGTCTTCGGGGCTGAAGTGTTCTTCCTTCGCCAGCGAGGCGCCGGAGTTCTGCCGTTCGAAGTGGACGTATTCGTCCTTCTGCAGGTCCCAGACGCCGCGGAAGTCGCCGGCGATGCCCACGGCCCAGGTCAGCGGCATCGGCTCGAGGCCGGTGCGTTCGGTGATCTCGTCCATCAGGGCCAGCGGATCCAGGCCGGGCCGGTCCCACTTGTTGATCACGGTGATGATGGGCAGGTTCCGGGCGCGGCAGACCTCGAAGAGCTTCATGGTCTGGGTTTCCAGGCCCTTGGCGGCGTCCACCAGCATCACTGCGCAGTCCACCGCGGCGAGGACGCGGTACGTGTCCTCGGAGAAGTCGGCGTGGCCGGGCGTGTCCAGCAGGTTGATCACGGTGTCGCGGTACGCGAACTGCAGGGCAGTGGAGCTGATGGAGATGCCGCGGTCCTTTTCCATCTGCATCCAGTCGGAGACCGTTTCGCGGCGGTTTTCCTTGCCGTTGGTGGCACCGGCCGTGCCGATCACCCGGGCGTGCAGGGCCAGCGCTTCGGTGAGCGTGGACTTACCGGCGTCGGGGTGCGAGATCACGGCGAAGGTACGCCGCCGGGCGGACTCCTTGATGATCTCTTTGGTGGCGGTGGCGCTGACGGGGGTGGAAACCTGTTGGGACACTCCGCTGCTTTCAGACTCTGGTGGGTGGGACTGCCGGCGGGGGAACTGCTTGCTGCCGGGCAGTCGGCTGCTCAGAACACAGCTTTTTCATTCTACCCGTCCTCTCTCGGGCACCCGGACGGGTGTGTCGGTGCCGCCGTCGTCGCCGTCGCCACGCGCGTCTCCGACCGACCGTGCGCGCCGGGAGAGCAGGGGCATCACCGCAAGCAGGCTGGCGGCGGCCATGGACGCCACCAGCACTTGGTAAGGCAGGATCCCGATGAGCACCGCCGCAAGCACCGAGGCCCCGACCTGGGGAAGGTTGGTCATTACCTGCGTTACGGCCGCGGTCCGCCCCTGCATGCCGGGCGGTGTCTCCTCCTGGCGCAGCGTGACAAAGGCGATGATCATCCACGAAGCGCCCGTGCCGACCGCCGCGGCGCCGGCCATCACCAAGGGCAGGACGGTCAGCGCGGTGGTCAGTACGCCGCCGGCGAGCAGGGCGACGCCGAAGACCATGCAGCGGCGGATCCCGAATCGCCGGATCACCAGGCTGGCCGTGAGCCCGCCCAAGACCGCCATGACTCCCTGTGCGCCCAGCAGCACGCTGAGGAACTCCGGCGGCTTCCCCAGGCCCTGCTCCACCGTGGCGAAGACGGTCACGTTGAGGATGCCGGTGGCGCCCATGGCGATACCCAGGGTCAGCAGGGCGCGGCCGAGCAGGCGATGCCGTGCCATGAACCGGACACCCGCCGTCATGCTCTGCCAGAACGTCTCACCGGCGTCCCGGACAGAGACCGTTTCGGCCAGTTTCAAGGTGGCCAGGATCAGCGCGGCCGCAAGGAAACAGGTGCTGGCGAGCAGTACAACGGTGTGCATTCCCCAGAGGGCGAGCATCCCGGCGCCTGCCAGCGGCGAGACGATGCGCAGGCCCTGGTCGATGCTGCTCAGGATGCCGTTTGCGGGGGCGAGGAGTCGGGTGTCCAGCAGGTCGCGAAGCAGTCCGGATTGGGCGGCTGCAGTGATGTAGGAGGAAATGGCGTAAACAAAGATGACTGCATAGACCAGCCACACGGTGTCGACGCCGCGGACAGCCAGGAGTGCCAGGACGACGACGCCGGCGCCCAGGTTGTTGATGATGAGCAGCGGTCGACGCCGGTAACGGTCTGCCAGCCGCCCGGTGAAGGGCGCCAGCAGGGCCGGGAGGCCGAGGGCCGCGAAGACGAGGCCAGCGGCGGCGTCGCTGCCGGTGAGCTGCTTGACCCAGATGGCGGCGGTCAGGAACAGCACCGAGTCGCCGAAGTTGGAGAACACCCAGGCCAGCGCCAGTCTCCGGAAGCCGGGAACGCGCAGGACGTCGCGGTTGGTGCCCACTGCCGGCGGCGCCGTGGTCATTCCTGCCCCGGATCGACATTGAGGACGGAGAACAGGCGGACCGGGACCGCTCCTTCGGGGCGTTGATCCGGGTTCTCCCAGCGGCCTTCGAAGCGTCGGGCCAACTGCCACAGGTCTTCGCGCAGCTGCAGGATTTCTTCGTGGGTGGCGTAGGTGCGGGCCTCGTGCACCGTGGAAACCTCAAGGTCCTCCGGAGGGAGTGCGGGGGAGCGGCGGAGCCAGGACTGGATGCGTGCCAGCTGGCGGTCCACCTCTATGGCGGCCACGGCGGAAACCGCGTGTACGGAGCCGGGCGCCTTCGGATCGATGACGTGCGAGCGGTGGAGTGCAACCGTCTTCCACGGTTTTTCGCGCCCGGCCTGCTGGACCTGTTCGATGAAGCCGTGCCTGGCCAGGATACGCAGATGGTAGGAGCAGCTGGCTACGGATTCGCCGATGGCGGCGGCACACTGAGTTGCCGTGGCCGTTCCGGCGTCGTCCAGGTGGCCGAGCAGTTCCAGCCGGACCGGATGCGCCAATGCGCGGATCTGCACCGGATCGGCGAACACTTGCTCGCCGGGCGCTCCCGGGGTTGCCGCGTGCCGTTTGATGCCGGGTTCCGCCGGGTCCGGGGTCTGGTTCATGGGTCGAGGCTAAGTGCTAAAGGAATCTTTAGCAAGGGTTCTTTAGGTTGGATTCCGGGAGGACGAAGTCGAGCAAGTGCTCGGGTGCGGGGCCGGCGTGGCTCGGTGCCGGGGCTGGGTCTGGGCTCGTGCGGACGGTGCGGGGCCGGCGTCCGCCCGTTGCGGTGTTGGGGTCGCGGGGATCGTGCGGACGGTGCGGGGCCCGGTGCTGAATCCCTGGGTTATGTCGCAATCCCTCCGGTTTGTCGCGATCCCTACGCCGCGCAGCGCAGGGAATGTCACAAAGTGCAGGGATCTGGACAAACCGGAGGGACTCGGGCCGGGGATCTGGACAAACCGGAGGGCTGGCCGGGCCGGAAGGCGGCACGGCCGGACACATACCGCCGGTCTGGTTACCGGCGCGTCAGAATCGCTTATTGTGGTGCACGGCACATGCCTTGTGCATCGAGTGCCGCCCCGGGTTCCGAAGACTTGGTGCCAACCTGCCTTACAACGACGAAAGGCCCTCGACCATGGCTGAAGCGTTCATCATCGACGCCGTCCGCACTCCCGTCGGCAAGCGCAACGGGGGGCTGAGCAAAATCCACCCTGCCGACCTCGCCGCGCACGTGATTGCCGAAACGGTTAGGCGCACGGGAATCGACTCCGAAGAGTATGACGAGGTCATCCTCGGTGCCATCGACCAGGTGGGACCGCAGGCCATGGATATTGCCCGCACCTCCTGGCTCGCGGCAGGCCTGTCTGAACGTGTCCCCGGCACCACCGTGGAGCGCCAGTGCGGCTCGGGCCAGCAGGCCGTGTCCTACGCGGCGCAGGCCGTTATGAGCGGCACCAGTGATCTGGTGATTGCCGGCGGCGTGCAGAGCATGTCCTCCGTCCCGTTGTCCTTCGCCAACTCCGCAGCCAAGGAGCTGGGCTTCCCGAACCCGTTCGCCGGTTCCGTGGGATGGGAAAAGCGCTACGGGAACCAGCAGATCTCACAGTTCATCGGCGCGGAAATGATGGTGAAGCAGTGGGGGCTGAGCCGTGAGGAGATGGAGGACTTCGCCGTCGAATCCCACGTCCGGGCCATCGCCGCGCAGGCCGAGGGGCGCTTTGACCGGGAAATCCTTGCCATGAACGGGGTCACCGCGGACGAGGGCCCCCGCGATCCCGACCGCGCGAAGATCGCCACCCTGGCCCCGCTGGCCGAGGGCGGGCACCTCACGGCCGCCACCTCTTCGCAGATTTCCGACGCCGCCGCCGTCCTGCTGCTCGCCTCCGAGGACGCGGTGCGCCGTTACGGTCTGAAGCCGCGGGCCCGCATCCACTCCATCTCCGCCCGCGGGGATGATCCGGTCATGATGCTCAGTGCCCCCATCGAAGCGACCCGCCATGCACTGAAGCGCACGGGGATGAGCATCGATGACATGGACCTGCTTGAAATCAACGAGGCGTTCGCCTCCGTGGTGCTGGCCTGGCAGCGTGAGCTCGGCGTGGATATGGACAAGGTCAATGTCAACGGCGGCGGCATCGCCCTGGGCCACCCGATCGGCGCCACCGGTGCGCGGATCATGACCACCCTGCTGCATGAACTCGAACGCACCGGCGGCCGCTACGGGCTGCAGACCATGTGCGAGGGCGGCGGCCAGGCGAACGTCACCATCATCGAGCGGCTGGACGAGGGCTTCCGTCTGTAGGCGGGACGGGCGGCACGCGACGGGCGGCACGCGCGGGCCGGCCACACCGAGCGGGTCCCGCCCCGTTTGACACGTGACAGCGCTCACATCAGACTGGAGCAGGTTTTCTAATACGCACCACTTGTTTCCTGAGGGTGCGTTTCAGGAACGCCCCATCCGCTAACGCTGCCCGCAGCCCGTTCTGAAAGGCTGGCCCATGGATACCCCCACTCCGGCCCAGTCCCTGTCCGAAACCGACGTCTTGGACGCGGCGGCCCGCCTGGTCGCCGCGTTCTCCCGTACAGACACGCAGGAGTACTTCGCGGCGTTCGCTCCGGACGCTACGTTCGTCTTCCACACGGAGCCGGCCAGGCTTGAAAGCCGTGCCGAATACGAGGCGCTCTGGGCATTCTGGCTAGCTGACGGCTGGTCGGTCACGTCCTGTGAGAGTACCGAGGCACATGTGCAGGTGTACGGCACCAGCGCGGTGTTCAGCCACACGGTGCTGACAACGGCCGGCACCCCCGGCGCCACGGCGACCACCCGGGAACGGGAAACGATCGTCTTCACCCGGTCCGGGGACCGGATCCTGGCAGTTCACGAGCATCTTTCCCCGGTGCCGGACCCCGGCTTCAGTCTCGAGCCGGCGGATGCGGGTGCTGCAGAAGGCGCCGAAGCCGGCGCCACGCCCGTCGTCGTCGTTGCCTAAGGGGAATCCAATGTCAGCAACCGGGCAGCCGTCCGCCTGGACCCGTCTCTCCCTCCGCCTCGACAAGGACGCCGAGGGCTACGGCCCGCTCCGCGGCACCCTCGGCGTCGGACGCATCGGCATGATCTGGCTGGCCGCCAACCTGGTGGTCACCACCCTGCTCACCGGAACCCTCTTCGTTCCCGGCGTCAGCTGGCCCATGGCCCTGGCTATGATCGTGCTGGGCACCCTGATCGGGGGAGGAGTACTGGTGCTGGTGGGCAACATGGGCACGCGCACCGGGCTGCCCACCATGTCCCTGACCAAGGGGTCTTTCGGACTGCGTGGCTCGTTCCTGCCCGTGGCCGCAAACGTGGTCATCCTGATGGGCTGGAGCTGGGTCCAGGCCATGCTTGCCGGAGTCACGGTGAACTTCCTGGTGGAACGCGCCACCGGTTTCTCCAGCCCCGTCCTCTTCTCCGTGCTCTGCCAGCTGCTGGTGGTGGCCTTGGCCATCTTCGGCCACAAGGGCATCGCCCGCGTGGAGCCGTGGCTGGCCCTGGTGATCCTGGCCATCATGGCCTACGTCTTCGCCGTCGCGTTCCGGGAATTCCCGGTGGCTGACTTCGCTGCCATTCCGCGGGACGCCGACGCCGGGATGTCAGCGATCTCCGTGCTCGACGTCGTCATTGCCACGGCCATCTCCTGGACGGTCCTTTCCGCCGAGTTCAACCGGCTGGCGAAGTCCCAGACCGCCGGCGTGGCCGGCTCCGCCGTCGGTTACGTGGTCTCGACAGTTCTGGCCATGGCGCTGGGCGCCACCGCGATCGGCTATGTTGTGCTCGACGGCGGCGAGGCGGTGGGCTTCGATCCGGCCCTGATCGTGGCGATCTTCGGCGCGCCGCTGGCCGTGGTGATTTTCCTGTCCGTGATGGCGACCAACACCATGGTGGTGTACGGCATGGTCTCCTCCGTGGTGAACATGGTGCCGTCCCGGCGGATCCGTTTCCTTCCCACAGCCGTCGTGCTGGGTGCCGTGTCCGTCCTCGGTTCCACCTGGCTGGGCCTGCTGGACAGCTTCACGTCCTTCCTGACCGTCATCGGCGCCCTGTTCATTCCGGTGTTCGCGGTGATGATCGCGGACTATTACGTAGTGCAGAAACGTTCGTACAGCGCGGACATCCTGCTTGGCGACGGCGGGCGCTACTGGTTCCGGAGCGGTGTCAACGCGGCGGCGCTGGTGGCCTGGCTGGTGGGTGCGGGTGCCTCCGTGCTCCTGACCTATGTGCTGCCCAGTCCGCTCGGGGCGACCATCCCCACCTTTGCCCTCACCTTTGTCCTCTACCTCGGCTGGTGTGCGGTGACCGGCCGCGTGGTTCCAGGCCGGCCGCAGTCCCTCCACCTGAGCGAGCCCGCCCCGGTTGCGGACGGAACTGTGTAGCCGATGCAGGTTGTCGACCTCAGCCATCCGGTCCGCACCGGAATGCAGGTTTTCCCGGGCGACCCGTCGGTGGAGCTGCGCAGTGCGGCCACCGTGGCTGCGGACGGCTTCGCCGTGGCGCAGCTGCACCTGGGCAGCCATACCGGAACGCATCTGGACGCGCCGCTGCATACGGTGCAGGACGGTACTGCCGTGGACGCGATGCCGTTGGAGGCCCTCATGGGTCCCGCGCGGATCGTTTCCCTGCCCGGGTCCGCCGCCAACACCGTCCTGAGCTGGAAGGACGTGAGCGGGCAACTGGCGGGCCTGCTGCCCGGAACCATCGTGCTGTTCTCCACGGGCTGGTCCCGGCACTTCAACACGCGCACCTACCTGCAGCACCCGACCTTCGATGCCGAAATCGCCGAGCGTCTGGTGGCGGCCGGGGTGCGGCTGGTCGGCGTCGACACCCTGAACCCGGATCCAACTCCCGGACCGGCGGAACCCGGACAGGCCCAGGGCGGAACGTTCCTGCCGTTCCACGATGTGTTCCTGGGCTCAGGCGGCGGGATCGTCGAGAACCTGACGAATCTGGACGCGGTGCCGTGGCCGGAACCGTGGTTCTCGGCGCTGCCCCTGCGGCTGGAGGGGCTGGACGGTTCGCCCGTGCGCGCGGTGGCGTTTAAGCCCTGACTCGTTCCCGGTTCCGGCGGTCCAGCACCCTGCCCGGCACCAACCCGGTAGGCTGGGGCCCCCGGGACACGCCTCCCCGACCAAAGCCCACCTGGAGGAACCAATGAAGACTGTGCCCTTCGGCAGTACCGACCTTTTGGTGCCCAACGTCATTGCGGGAATGATGCGCATCGCCGGCGACACCGATGAGCAGATCCGTGCCCTGTATACGGCGTCCCGCGAGGCGGGGATCGACTTCTTCGACCACGCCGACCTGTACGGGTTCAACCACCCAGGCGGTGGCTACCACCTGTGCGAGCGCCGTTTCGCCGAGGCGCTGCAGCTGACCTCCTCAGAGCGCGGGCAGATCAGCCTGCAGACCAAGACGGGCATCGTCGACGACCCATGGGGCTACGACCAGTCGTACGAACACATCGTCACCTCGGCAGAGGAATCCCTGAAGGCGCTGCGCACCGACTACCTCGATGTGCTGCTGCTGCACCGGCCTGACGCCCTGGTCGAACCCGAGGAAGTCGCCCGTGCCTTCGACCACCTCGAGTCCAGCGGAAAGGTCCGCTCCTTCGGAGTCTCCAACCACACCCCGCGCCAGATCGACCTGCTGAAGACCGCGGTGCGGCAGCCGATCGTGGCTAACCAGGTGCAGCTCTCAATCACGCACTCCACGATTATCGCCCAGGGCCTGTCATCGAACATGGCCAGCCATGACGACTCGATCAGCCGCGACGGCGGAGGCCTGGTCGACTATGCCCGGATCAATAAGATCACCCTGCAGGCCTGGTCACCGTTCCAGAGAGGGTTCCAGGGCGGCGTCTTCTTCGGGTCGCCCGACTACCCGGAGTTGAACGCCGAACTCGACAGGCTCGCGGTGAAGTACGGGGTGACGCCTACCGCGATCGCGGTCGCCTGGATCGCCCGGCATCCGGCCGGGATGCAGGTGGTCCTCGGGACCACGACGCCGCAGCGCGTCACCGATGCGGCACAGGGATCGGACATTCCGCTGACCAGGGGCGAGTGGTACGGACTCCTTCAGGCAGCGGGCCACAACGTGCCCTGAACGGGTCCTTGTTCCGCTGAGGGCCGCCCGCGTTCCCGCCCTCACATCAGCCCGGCAGCCCAGCGCAGCCGCAGGCTCTCCTCCAGCTCCTGCTCCGCGATGCGGCGTTCGATAGCGGTCAACTGTTCCTCCAGCCGGGGGATCCACCGATTCTCTACTGCCCGCTGCCGCGTCCGGGTGGCGGCGAGTTCCTCCGACACCAGCAGCAACGCCCGTTGCCCGGCCGCCGCGGCCACGGCCGCCTCAAGGGCTGCCCGGTGCGCCGACGCCGCAAACGCCAGGGCAGAGCTGCCGCCGGCAGGCGGAGACGTCGGCACCGTACAGGATGCGGATTCGGGATACGAGATGCCCATCGCCCCGCCCCACTGCACGACGGCGACCGCCGGGTCCGGCGGGGCCGCCCCCAGCAGCCGGTCCGCACCGTCCAGCCCGGTACTGCGCTGCAGCCACACCGCGGCTTCACGGGCTCTGGTTTCCCAGACGCGGATGCCCTCATCGGCGCGTTCCTGCAGGCCGTCGATGGCCGCCTGCAGGATGCGCTGCTTCCGGTCCAGCAGCTCGGCCCCGCGCCGGGCCGTGGCGAGCCGCCGCTGCACCTCGGACCGCTCGGCGCGGCTGCCTCCGGACCGGAACCCGCTCACGGCTGGACTCCGCTCATGGCACGTCCGCGCCTGTCCCGGGCAGGTACCGGTCCAGGAATTCGGCGGACAGCATGGTCAGTTCCCGCCGCGGCAGCAGGGACAGTGCCTGCCAGGCAAGGTCCAGCGTCTGTTCCAGGGTGCGCAGTTCGTCCCGCCCCTGGTTGAGCAGTTCCTTCTCCACCACTGTGCGGAACTCGATGTAGGCCTTGTCGGTTTCGCTCAGCGCCGCGGCCCCCACCAGTTCGGCCAGTTCCGCTGCGGACCGGGCGCGGGCCATGGCGGACAGGATCTGCGCGGCGACGTCGAGGTGGTCCTCCCGGGTGCGTCCCCGCCCGGCACCGCTGCGCATCAGTCGTGACAGGGAGGAGAGCACATCCACCGGGGGATAGATGCCGCGGGCGTCGATGTCGCCGTCGAGCACCACCTGCCCCTCGGTAATGTAGCCGGTGAGGTCCGGCACCGGGTGGGTGATGTCCCCGGCGGGCATGGTCAGCACCGGCACAATGGTCACCGATCCCTCCCGGCCCCGGACGCGTCCGCAGCGTTCGTACAGGGTGGCCAGGTCGCTGTAGAGATAACCCGGGTAGCCGCGCCGGGCCGGGATTTCCCGGCGGGCCGCGGACACTTCGCGCACCGCCTCGGCGTAGCTGGTCATATCCGACATCACCACCAGCACGTCGGAACCGTCGTCGTAGGCCAGGGACTCCGCGATGGTCAGGGCGATGCGCGGGGTCAGGATGCGTTCAATCACCGGATCATCGGCCGCGTTCAGCAGCAGGACCAGCTCGCCGGCGGCGGAGCGTTCCTCCAGCCGGTCGCGGATATAGGCGATATCGGCATGCGTCATGCCCATGGCAGCGAACACCACCCGGAAGGCCCGCCCGGAGGATGCGGTCGCCTGGGCGGCGATCTGCGTGGCCAGGGTCAGGTGCGGCAGCCCGGGGATGGAGAAGATCGGCAGCTTTTGGCCGCGGACCAGGGTGGTGAGGGCGTCCACCACGGAGATGCCGGTGATCACCGGGTCCTGCGGCGGTTCCCGGAAGACGGGGTTCAGCGGCCAGCCGCTCACCGGGGAGGTGTGCTCCGCGGTGACCGGCGGGCCTCCGTCGAGCGGCTCTCCCCGTCCGTTGCATACCCGGCCGAGCCAGCCGGTACCCACCGGCACCGCCAGCGGCCGGCCCTGGAACCGGACCTCCACTCCGCCCAGTGCCATGCCCTCGGTGCCTTCGAGCACCTGCAGGGTGGTCTCGTCGCCGTCTATCTCCAGCACGAGCCCGTGCCGCTGGGGACCGCCGTCGACGTCGACGGTGGCGAACTCGTCCCAGCCCACACCCTCCGTGTCGCCCAGAACCAGCAGGGGTCCGCGCAGTTCACGCACATCGCTGTGTCCCACCCGTGCTCGGTTGCCGCTAGCCATGGGCATCTCCCGTCGATGGCTGGTCCAGTGTCTCGGTAAGCTGCCGCACGAAGGCCCGGCCGCGCTCCTGCACCCCGGCGGCATCGGTGGGCCCGGTGTCTTCGCGCAGGCGCAGGATGGGGGAGAAGTCATAGCGGTCGACGTCGGCCGGCGGCACCCCGCGGGCCACCAGGGTTTGGCAGGTGTCCACCACATCCAGGACCGCCTGCAGCAGGGCGGCACCCTTGTCGGCGGAGCTGTAGCCGTCATTGGGGCTGAGCGCGTTCTGCAGCAGCACCCCGTCGCGGATCAGCCGCCCGCCCAGGAGGACCATCTGCTCATGTCCGGGGAGGGAGGAGGCGCCGATGATTTCCGCCAGGGCGGTCAGCCGGTCAGCTTCCGAGAGGAGCAGGGAGGCGGAGGCGCGGCGCTGTGCCCACTGCGGATCCCCGTGGGCGGAGTACCAGCGGCCCAGCGACTCCGCATCCCGGGAGAAGGAACCGCGCCAGCTGACGGCAGGGTAATGCCGGGAGTAGGCGAGGTCCCGGTCCAGCAGCCACAGGGAACGGACAAAGCGCTGGGTGCCGGTGGTCACCGGTTCGCTCATGTCCCCGCCCGGAGGGGAGACCGCCCCGATCACGGTGACCGACGCCGTCGCACCGCCCAACGTGCGGACCCGGGCGGCGCGTTCGTAGAACGCCGCGAGTTCGCTGGCGAGGGAAGCCGGATAGCCTTCCTCGGCGGGGAGGTCGCCGTTGCGGTTGGCGAACTCGCGCAGCGCCTCGGCCCAGCGGGAGGTGGAGTCGGCAATCACGACGGCGTCGTAACCCATGTCCCGGAAGAATTCGGCCACGGTGACGCCGGTGGCGATGGACGCTTCCCGGGCCATCATGGGCATGTTGGAGGTATTGGCGATGATGACGGTCCGGTCAATCAGCTTCCCGCCGGTGCGGGGATCGTCCAGCCCGGAGAGCCCTTCCAGGACGTCGGCCATCTCGTTGCCGCGCTCGCCGCAGCCCACATAGACAATCACATCCGCGTCCGACCACTTGGCGATCTGCTGCAGGGTGAGGGTCTTGCCAGTGCCGAAGCCGCCGGGTACCGCGGCTGCCGCGCCGCGGGGAACCGGGAAGAGCAGGTCCAGGACCCGCTGCCCGGTCTGCAGCGGAACCACATCGGTGATGCGCTCGCCGAACGGCCGGGGGCTGTGTACCGGCCAGCGCTGCGCCAGCGGCACCTCCACGCCGCCGATCCGGGCCACGGGATCCAACGGCCGGACCTTGCCCTCGGCCAGCCAGGTCACCTCCCCGGAGACCGACGGCGGTGCCAGCACGCGGAACTCGATCGTCCCCACTCCGGGGACGGTTCCCAGCACCTGGCCGGCCCGCACCACGTCGCCGACGGCCACCGTCGGCGCGAACTCCCACCGGGTCTCCAGTACTGCCGGGTCTTCGGCCGAACTCTGCCGCTCCTGCGTGAGCCACAGGGGAGCGGAGGACAGGGGGCGCAGCAGCCCGTCGAAGACCGTGCCCAGCAGTCCCGGCCCCAGTAGTCCGGCCAGCTGATGGCCGGTCCGCTCGGCGCGGTCGCCGGCCTTCAATCCGCCGGTGTACTCATAAGCCTGCAGGGTGGCTTCGTCGCCGTTGATGGCGACCGCCTGCGCGGCAATGCCGTCCGGACCGATGTTGACCACCTCAAGCATGGACAATCCCGGCAGTCCGCTGATTTCCACGAGCGGTCCGCTCACCCGGGTGATCCGGCCGCCGCCTGCTGATTCAGCCGGGCCCGAAGTCCTCACGCGTCGTCCCATAACCGCCGCACCTCCCCGGCATGGTCCTCAAGCGCCTGGTCGGCCAGGGTGGGCAGCGACAGGTCCAGCCGCCGCGAACCGGCTGTTCCGATGACTCCGCCCTTGTAGCTTTCGGTCACGGATGCCATGGGGCCGAGGACGCGGTCCGCCTGCGCTGTCAGCCGCCGCAGGATCTGCGGGTAGCGCGGGTCCCTCCGGACTTCATGCACCTGCTCCTGCACCTGCTCGGCCAGCAGCGACCGCAGGTTTTCCTGTTCGGCCAGCACTGTCCGGCGTGCCTGCCTGCGGGCGCGTGCGGAGGAGGCAGCGGCGTCGGCCCTGGCGGCCTCGGCCCCCTCGCGCTGCGCCGTTCGGTGGATGGCGTCCGCTTCCGCCTGCGCCCGGCCGAGCAGATCCGCGGCCTGCTGCCTGGCCTCGGCATCCAGCCGGGCGGCTTCCGTCCCGGCCTTTCGGCGCAGTGCCTGGCGCACCGGGTCCAGGGCTGCCTCGGCGCCCTGCGGCAGCCGGGTCATGAAGGCAGCACCGCGGTGAGGGGCGACGCCGGATCGGCCAGTTCGATGCCCAGCTCCGCGGCGGCGTCGGGCGTGAGCAGGACAACGCACACCGAGTCCGGCAGGTTGGCCCAGACCGCCCGCACATCGGCTGCTCCCGCGGCCGGGTAGAGCACGGCCCCTGCCAGCCGGTACCCCTCCAGCAGGGCACGGTTGCCCACCGCTGCAACACTTCCTTCCCGGCGGCTCATGCCTGGCCGATGAGGATGATGGAAATGATCAGCCCGTAAATCGCGATGCCTTCCGCCAGCCCGACCACCACCATGGCGCGTCCGAAGATTTCCGGCCGCTCACTCATTGCCGCCAGGGCAGCCGAGCCGGTGTAGGCCACGGCGATGGCCGCACCGATGGAGGACCCGGCGACGGCTATGGCGGCGCCGATCAGGGCCGCACCGCTGCTGTCGCTGCCGTCGGTCGCTGCAGCGACAGCGGTGGCGGCGGCTCCGCCGTCGCCCGCCGTGGCCGGTGCCGCGTTCAGGGCGGAGACCAGCAGGGCCAGTGCTCCGGCCATCAGGACGCCGTTCAACCCGAGCAGCGCGCGGATCCCCGCCCGGCGGCGACGGCGCATCAGGGCCAGGGCGCCCCCGGCCAGCAGGACGGTAAGGAACAGGGCCAGTGGAAGGACGGCAAACCAGGGATTCACGGCAGAGGCCTTTCAGCAGGGGCGGGGGCAGGGGCGGCGCCAAGATCGGGGGTCCAGGGGCGGAACGGGCGTCCCTCCTCGGTGAAGACGCGGGAGAAAAGCTCGTAGTACTCCAGCCGCAGGGCCTGGATTCCGGCAACGAGGCCTTCCAGGGCGAAGGTGAGCACGTTGCCCAGGACGAACATCAGGATGGCGGGAATGATCCTCCAGCCCGGTTCCCAGATGGCCGTGGTTGCCTGCCAGACCACCATCATCAGGGCGGCGTGGGTGAGGCCGAACGCGGCCAGCCGGGTAAAGGACACCAAGTTGGAAGCCAGCTGAACCACTGTGTCCACCAGCTCCACTGTGGCCTGCAGCCCGCCGGTGGGCCCGCCGCCGGATTCCACGAACAAACCGATGAAGATGAACACCAGTGCGATCAGTGCTGCGGTTCCGGCGGCCACCAGGATTACTGCGCTGCCGGCCAGCAGCCCCCAGGCCACCAGCCCGATTGCCGCGAACAGCAACGCGCCGGCCAACCCCGAGCGGGCGTAGAGGGCATACGCCCAGCCACCCTCGCGGACCCGGTTGATGGTCCCCAGCGCGTAGGACCCGGCCAGCAGGACGGCGCCCAGCACCAGGGCGGCGACGATCAGCGGGATGGGTTCTTCGAGCGGTTCCAGCCACAGCACCGGCAGCACGTGGGTGGGACCGAAGAACTCCCCGTAGAGGAACCCGAAAAACACCGCAGCGGCACCCGCGCCGGTAATGAACAGCCACGTCCGGCGGTAGCGGTCCAGCCAGGGCACGCGAAGGAACCGGACCAGCAGCCCGGCAATCACCAGCAGCGCACCCTGCCCGGCGTCGCCGAACATCATGCCGAACATCACCACGTACGCCACGGCGGCTATCCGTGCAGGGTCCAGGTCCGCATAGGGGACCGTGGTGTAGGTGTCCACCAGCAGCCGTGACAGCCGGGGCCGGCGTCGTTCCTCGCCGGTCAGCTGGGTGGGTGGCTGCACGCCGTGCGGCCGGCGCAGGGGAACCGCCGAGGCGCCGTGCGGTTCCAGGGCCTTCCGGAGTTCCGGCAGCTGCCGGGTGGGGGACCAGCCAACCAGTGCGGCCACGGGACCGTGCACGACGGCGGCGTCTTCAGCGCGCTCCAGCTCGTCGGGTCCGTCACCGGGCTCGTAGGGAAGATCCAGTTCGACGGCGGCGCTGCCCGCCACCTCGGTCAGCACGGGACGGCCGGCGTCCAAGGGCCAGACCAGGGCAATACGTTCCATCCGAACCGGACTGAGGGTTTCACGCCACGGCATCAAGCACCTCGCTTCTCCCGTTGCCGGTCGCGGCGGCGGCCAGGGCGGCCCGGACCCGCCAGGCATCAGCGGCCAGGACCGCCATGGCCCCGACAACGACGTCCGGGCCGGGCAGCCCGGCCCGCAGCAGGCCGAAACCGTCGGCTTCGACCTGCGCGGCGAGACGGGCCTCTGCCCGCCACAGCTCGTGCGGTTCCTGCACCTCGGCCAGGGCCTGTCCGGCCGCCGGGCTCAGTGCCGCTGTCAGTTCCGGCAGCGACGCAGCTTCGGTCCATTCGGTGCCGATCAGCGGACGGAGCAGGGATACCAGCCGGTCCGTGGTTCCGGTTCGGGTCACCAGCAGCAGGCGGGCGGCCAGCAGCACGGCACCGGCAACGGCCCACGGGCGTGTTGCAGGGGCGGCCGAGGCCAGCCGGCGCAGCCAGACGGCGGTGAGCATATCCGGCAGGGACACGGCGGACCCGGGGTCGCCCCAGGGCGACGCGGCCAGCATGGCCTGCAGGGTCTCGGGGGAGTCGGCGGTCTGCAGCCGCGGCCAGGCCGTGGCCAGCCCGCCCAGGTCGAACACGGGTGCGGAATCAGACGCTGGTTCCGGCTCCGTCCCGCTGGCGACGTTCCGCCGCAGTGCGGCGGCCAGGGCAACGATGTTGTCCGCCTCGTACCGTGCGGCGGCAGCCCGGACCAGCTGCGTGTCCTGGCCGGCCGGCAGCCAGCCCGCCAGGACACGCAGCTGCCAGAGCACGGTACGCCGGGTGGCCTGCTGCGCGGCTCCAAGTGTTCGGGCGCCGGACAGCTGATCGGCGTACACCGAT
Source organism: Arthrobacter sp. zg-Y1116 (assembly GCF_024385485.1). Classification (NCBI taxonomy): domain Bacteria; kingdom Bacillati; phylum Actinomycetota; class Actinomycetes; order Micrococcales; family Micrococcaceae; genus Arthrobacter; species Arthrobacter sp. zg-Y1116. The sequence continues at coordinate 225,433 of NZ_JANFLR010000002.1, forward strand.
CCTTCCAAGGCCTCGACGGCTGCCGGGAGGTCCGGCAGCGCGGAGAGTTCCCGGCAGGTGCCGGCGCCCACCCGCCGCTGCGCCATGGACCGTGCTCGTACGGTGGCCGCCACCCAGTCCGCTCGCATCAGCCGGTGTCCGTTCCGCGGCCCAGCAGGTCCTGCACCAGGTCCGCCACAATGGCGGAGGCGAGTTCCGGCACCCGCGATTCGCCGTGGCTGCGGAGTCTTTGTGCCTCTTCCCGGGCTTCGTCGAGCAGGTGTTCATTTTCGCTTGCGGCTTCGGCGGAGACCCGCGCTGCGGCTTCGGCGCGCACGGCACCGCTGTCCAACCGGGCCTGTTCCACCAGGGCAGCGGCCTGGCGCCGGGCAGCAGCGACGGTCTGCTGTGCCTGCGCACCGGCGGATCCGGTCTGCTCGCTGCCCTCGGCGATCGTGGGGTCAAGTGCTTCGAAGACGGGGATAAGCTCGGCGGCTGTGCCTTCGTCGTCAGTAGCCGGGACGCCGGCAGGACCGGCCGGTCCTGGCGCGCCGACGGGTCGGAAACGGTCCAGCAAGCTGTTGCGTGCCATGCGGCATCTCCCTGAGCGGAGGGGCGGTTGCGGGTTCCTGCAAGCTAGTCTCCGGTGGCTTCGGCTTCCGAGGCCTCGCCGTGCCGGACTATGTCGCCGTCCGTGAAGAGGATGCCGCGGGCGATTTCCCGCCAGAGGGGAGTGCGGCGCAGCAGGAATTCAAGTTCCATGCTGAAGTGCTTGAACTCCTCGCCGAGCGAATCAAGCATGATGGCCCGCGACTCGGCGTCGGGTTCCACGGCCATCCGCTGGACATACCAGCCGATGGCTTCGGCTTCCTCCGCCAGGCTGGCGCACATGCGCGCAAAGGTCCGCGTCTCTGCGGGAAGTTCGGAAGGCGGCTCATGGTACTGGTCTGTGCCCATTTGCATCTCCTCAGGCCCGGTGGATCCGCAGCGTCCATCCGGCTGCGAAACGTTCCCCCGTTCATCGACGTTACGTGGGGCACGGGAGGGAAACAATGGTTCGACCGGGTCGGGCGGCCGCAGCGGAAGGAACGAAAGGTCAGCGGGCCAGCCGGGCGTAAGCGGAGGCAAAGTGCAGCAGCGGGTCGGCCTCGTCGTCGGCCCCCGCGCGCCGGCCCATGGACACCACCTCGCCCACGATCAGCTGGTGGGTGGCCGCCGTCGTCACCTGCGTGGTGCGGACCTCAAACCAGGCGATGGAGTCCTCGATGACGGCGGCACCGGTTTCCGGCGCCCGGCCGTAGTTCACCTGGTTCAGCAGCCCTTCGAGGGGCGAGCCGGGACTGGCAAGCCAGTTGGCAGTGCCCCGCAGCCGAGCCGGCAGCAGGCTCAGGGCCCAGCTGCCGGCGTCGATCACTGCCTCGGCAATGCGTGCCTCGGCGTACAGGCTCACGAGGAGGGTGGGCGGATCGTAGGAGACGGAGAGGAACCCGCTGACGGTCGCCGCGTAGTCGCGTCCGCGAAGGCGGGTGGACACCACGCCGACGCCGGACGCGATGTCCGCGCTCAGCTCCCGGTACCGGTCGATGACCTCGTCCGGGAGGTCGGGCCCGGCAACTGTTTCCCCGGGAAAGACTCCGTGCTCCATGGCTCCCTATTCCGCGGTGTCGGCGGCGGGGACCAGCTTCACGGAGACGGAGTTGATGCAGAACCGCTGGTCGGTGGGAGTGTCGAAACCTTCGCCTTCGAACAGGTGTCCCATGTGCGAATCGCAGTTGGCGCAGCGGACTTCAATCCGGTCCATGCCCATGCTGCGGTCATGCAGGTAGCGGACCTTGCCCTCGGCCAGCGGAGCGAAGAAGGACGGCCAGCCGCAGTGTGAATCGAACTTCTCGCTGCTGGTGAACAGATCGCTGCCGCAGGCACGGCACTGGTAAACGCCGGCGGTCTTGGTGTCCCAGTACTCGCCGGTGTACGGCCGTTCGGTGCCGGCCTTGCGCAGCACGGCGTACTCCTGCTCAGTGAGTTCCTCGCGCCACTGCTCGTCGGTTTTCTGGACCGGGACGGTTCCGGTGTTCTCTTCGGTAGTCATGTCAGCGTCAACGCTTAAGAGTCGCCAATAAATCCCGAGCCGCTGTACAGATGCAGCACGGGAACGCCGAGCCGGTCCTGCGCCTCATTGGCCCAGTCCGTGTGGAAGGTGTCTTCGACGGCGTGCGGCGTGGTGATCACTACAACCTGGTCCGCGTGCGTGCGCTTGGCGGTTTCGACGACGGCGGCCACCGGGTCTTCGCCGGTGACCGTGCCGGTGGCCTCGAGGCCGGCTGCCTGCAGCTGTTCCAGGGAGTCGGCGAGCGAGGTGACCGCTTCCTTCACCTCGTCGGCCTTGGACGGGCGGCCGCCGGTCAGGTTCCGGAAGGCTTCTGCAAAATCGAGCAGGCTGAGGTTGTCCAGCACGTCCACCAGCAGGTTCCGGCCCGGATCAGCGGGCACCAGAACCTCAAAGCGGACGGGGTTCTCTCCTGCAACCGCACGCAGGTTGTCTATGTCGCGGCTACCCAGCGATTCTTCCGTCAGCACCACAATTGTCGAAGTCATGCGCACCAGCCTAGTACGCCTGTCCGGGCAGGCCGCCCAAGGCCGCACCGGCCTGCCGTTACACGGACCCGGCACCCATCCGGTAAAAATGTTCTATGGCTATCTCCGTTCCTTCCGATGCATCCTCCGGCACCACCCCGGTTCTCTCGGTTCCGTGGGTCCGTTGGACGGCGTTCGGCGCCGGCGTCGGTGCTGCGGCTTCCACCGCCGTCGTGGCGGCTGCCTCCGGACTCGGCATCTACTTCGCGCGCCAGGTGGTCACCCCGGCGCGCACGCGGGATGCGAACCTGGAGATCCTGGCCGTCATGGACAGCGAGCACGGCCGGCAGGTCATCCTGCCGGCAAACCTGGACACCACGGTCGAAGGCACGTACAGCCTGTACTTCGACAACGGCAACGGGCATGCCCGGATCGGAGCCATTCGTTCCTATGTGCCCCGTGAGGGCACCGTGCAGCGGGACGTGGAAGAGGTGTATAGCGGCGACCTAAGCAAGGCGCGCCGCGGTTGGTGGAGCGGTTCCATCTATCCCTCGCCGGCCGCCGTCGGGCTTCCCGAGGAGGAAGTCGACATCCCGGTGGAAAACGGAACGGCGCCGGCCTGGCTGGTGCGTACTCCCGGTGCCGACACGTGGGCCATCATGGTCCACGGCCGAGGCGCCCGGCGGACCGAATGCCTGCGGGCGCTGCGTACCGCCCGCGAAGCCGGGCTCACCAGCCTGGTCATTTCCTACCGGAACGACGGCGAGGCCCCCTACGCCGCCGACGGCCGGTACGGGCTGGGCCTGACCGAGTGGCAGGACGTGGAGGCGGCCATCCGCTACGCCCTGGACCACGGCGCCCAGGATGTGGTGCTGTTCGGCTGGTCCATGGGCGGGGCGATCAGCCTGCAGGCCGCGGACCGCTCGCCGCTGCGCCGGTACATCCGTGCCATGGTGCTGGACGGGCCGGTGATCAACTGGGTGGACGTGCTGGCCCACCATGCCCGCGTCAACCGGATTCCTGCCCAGGCCGGCCGGCTGGGACAGTGGCTGATTTCCAACGCCGCCGGACGGGCGCTGACCGGGCTGGCTGCTCCGCTGGACCTCAAGAGCATGGACTGGGTGACCCGTGCGGAGGAAATCCGGATCCCCACCCTCATCCTGCACAGCAAGGACGACGACTTTGTGCCGTACGGGCCGTCCGCGGAACTTGCGGAGAAAAACCCGGACGTCATCACGTTCGAGGCTTTCACCAAGGCCCGGCATACCAAGGAATACAACGTGGACCCCGAGCGGTGGGAGCGCCTGGTCCTGGGGTGGCTCAACGAAGCCCTGGGCCGCACCCGGCATCCGGCGGAGCACCGTATGGACGCGGAATAGCGGGTAGTTAGATCGCGGTAAGGACTACAAGGGTGACAAGGGCGTTGCTTGCGGCGTGGAGCAGAATCGGGGCCCAGATGTTCCCGTGGAAGCGCCGCAGCAGTGCCAGCGCAAGGCCCAGCATAAAGAGGTAGGCGAATCCCACCAGGACCAGGTGCACCACAGCGAAGAGTGCTGCGGACAGGACGACGGCGGTGAAGGGCCGGAAGCGCCGCGAGAGCCCGTCGAGGAGGGCGCCCCGGAACAGGACTTCCTCCCACAGCGGCGTCAGGACCGTTACGACAAGCACGACGACGGCCGTCAGCGGAGTGGACAGGCCGCCGAGATCCTTCAGCGGGTCGCTGGTGGACCGAGCCGTTGCCGTATCGAAGTCGATGAGGGACAGCAGCCCGAGGAACAGGCCCTGTGCCAGCATGCACACGATGATCGCCACGGGGATCTGCCACAGCAGGTGCAGTATTCTCAGCCCGGGCCGGCGAAACCCGAGGTCCGCAGGTGTCATCGAATTGCGGCGGAACAGGTGGACGTAAAGGGCCAGCATCGCCGCGGCCGTGACGGAGCCGAAGGCAGCGGGGAGAAGCGACTCGAGGGTGAAGTCAACGACGCCGGAGAGTCCGAGCGCTACCAGTGCGCCGGAGGCGGCGAGAATGTACAGGGCGACGAACATCGACGCCCAGGCGGCCTGCCCGAGCGTCGCTTCGGGCCGCTGGCTGGCTGGCTGGTGTGTTTCGCTGACTGACAACAAGATTCCCCCGATGATGGTGCTGGTGTGGCCCGCCAGGGCGATGGCGTTGGTTCATCCTGCCATTACTACCGGTGGTTTTCCTGCGCTTTGGGAAGAACCCTCCGGTTTGTGCCAATCCCTGCGCGGCGCGGCGCAGGGAAAGGCACAAACCGCAGGAAAATGCACAAACCGCAGGGAAATGCAGGCCGGGCGTCGGACCGGACCCGCACAAAACCAGGGCAGGCACAGAGTAGGTTAGAGGCGCACTGACACATTCACGGGGGGACCAATAATGCAGGACCAACAGGGGGCCGCTCCGCTGGACGACTTTTTTCCGGCCTGGAACCAGGGTGCACATCCCGAGCTGTATGAGCTGGAGAATCGGGCCTTTGACCGGGAAGGGGTGGTCTGGAATGCACTTGCGGGCCTGGCGCCCTGGGCCGGGCGGACTCTCCTCGATCTCGGCTGCGGCACCGGGTTCTGGCTGCCGCGCTATGCCGAACTCGCAAAGTCCGTCATCGGCGTCGAACCCGATCCGGAGCTGCTCGCGGCCGCCCGGTCAAGGCCCGGCGGAGCCGAGGTCCTGCACGGCTCGGCTGAACACATCCCGCTGCCGGACGCCTCGGTGGATGTTGTCCATGCCCGGTTCGCCTATTTCTTTCCGTCGCCCCAGAGCGACTGCACGGCGGGGCTGACGGAAGTCCTGCGGGTCCTGCGTCCGGGCGGATCACTGGTCGTCATCGACAATGATCAGTGCGACGGCGACTTTGCGGCCCTGCTGGAGGCGGCCAACGCATCGGCGCATCAGGGCGAGGGCAAATACATCAAGGACTGGTGGGCACAGCAGGGTGCCTCCACGACCCTGGTCATGAGCAGCTGGACCTTTGACAAGCCGCAGGACCTGGTCGACGTGATCAGCATGGAATTCCCCAACGGGACCGCCGATCAGTGGCTAAACGAGGATCCGCAGCGGGTCCGGCTGAGCTACGGTTACGCCCTGCACCACCTCTCCAAAGGAGAGCGGAACCGCCGCTAGGCAGGTGCGGCGGCGATGGGGGCCGTGATGGCGTGCGTGAGGCGGAGCAGGTCAAAGGGCGAGAGTCCGATCTGCAGCCCCCGCCGGCCGCCGGAGACATACACGGTGTCCAGCAGCTCCACCCGGGATTCGATTCCGGCAGGGGAGGAGTGTTTCTGCCCCAGCGGTGAAATGCCGCCCACCACGTAGCCGGTGCGCCGCTCCGCGTCCCGCCGGTCAGCCATCACGGCCTTGCGCGCCCCCATCAGGGCGGCGAACTTCTTCAGGTCCAGGTTCAGGGCTACCGGAACCATGGCCACCGCCAGATGCCCGCCCAGATCCACCATCAGCGTTTTGTAGACGGCTTCGGGCGGCAGTCCGAGCTTTTCGGCGGCTTCCAGCCCGTACGACGGCGCGCCGGCGTCGTGCTCGTAGTGGTGCACCGTGTACGTGACCCCGGCGTCGTCCAGTACCTTGGTGGCCGGCGTCGCGCCCTTACCCGGATGCTTGTCGCGGTTCCCTGCCATGGCTGCGTCTCCTGTGCTCCTGCGGCCGCAAACCCGGCCGGTTACGGGCTACGCCGGCTGCTGTGCCAGTTTTTCGTGCTGGGCGAGCCGACGCTTGATGCGTCCCAGCATGGCGGACATTCCCCGCATGCGCAGCGGGGTAATGGCCCGGGTGAGGCCCAGACGGTCAGGAACATCGGCCGGAACGGCCAGGATGGCGGCGGCCGGAAGACCGTTCAGGCCTTCGTAAAGCACGCTCGCGAACCCGCGGGTGGTGGGGGCCTCCCGCGGTGCCTTGAAGAACAGCGAGACCAGGTGCTCGGGGGAGTCGTCCACGTCCAGGCTGAGGAACACCGGCGACTGGCATTCCACCACCTGTTCGAGGAGCTCGGGCCGGTCGGCGATTTCAGCCGGCAGATCGGGCAGGCTGCGGGAGAATTCCAGCAGCAGCTCCAGGCGGTCGGATTCCTCCATGGCCTGGAAGTCGTCGATGATCTCGGCCAGGGAGTCCGGGACAGCGTTTTCGGGTGTGGCAGTCATGAGTAAATCTCTCTTACTTGGTGCTTCAGCTGGGGGCGTTGCCGGGTTCTTCACCGCGGGCAATCGGAACGCGCACGGCGTTGCCCCATTCGGTCCAGGACCCGTCGTAGTTACGCACGGACTCGAAGCCCAGCAGGTGCTTGAGCACAAACCAGGTATGGCTGGAACGTTCGCCGATGCGGCAGTAGGCCACGACGTCGTCGCCTTCCTTCAGCCCGGCGTCGTCCTTGTAGAGCGCTTCGAGTTCCTCGCGGGCGCGGAAGGTTCCGTCTTCGGCTGCGGCCTTGCTCCACGGAACGGACTTCGCGGTGGGAATGTGGCCGCCCTTCATGGCGCCCTCATCCATGTAATCGGGCATGTGGGTGCGTTCGCCCGTGTATTCGGCGGGGGAGCGGACATCGATCAGCGGTCCCTTGCCCAGGTGTCCGACGACGTCGGGCAGGAACGCGCGGATCTTCTCGTCGTCACGCTCCACCACGGGGTATTCGGCGGGTTCCACGGGGACCTTGTCGGTGGTGACCGGACGGCCTTCGGCAATCCACTTGTCGCGGCCGCCGTCGAGCAGGCGGACATCCTCGTGGCCGAAGAGGGTGAAGACCCACAGGGCGTAGGCGGCCCACCAGTTGCTCTTGTCGCCGTAGATCACCACGGTGGAGTCCCGGGTGATGCCCTTGCGGGCCATCAGCTGGGCGAAGGCCTTACCGTCTACGAAGTCCCGCGTATCGGCATCGTTGAGGTCGGTGTGCCAGTCGATCTTCCGGGCACCGGGGATGTGGCCCGTTTCGTACAGCAGGATGTCCTCGTTGGATTCAAGGACCACCAGGTTCTCAGCGTCCAGGTTGTCGGCCAGCCACTGCGTGGAGACCAGGCGTTCCGGGTGGGCATAGGCGGAGAACTTGGGGCTGCTGTCAGCTGCGATCGACATACGCGGAACTTCTTTCCTCGGCAATTGGGCTTCCTTCTAGCCTAACGATGACGGCGGCCGAAAACTTCCATGCGCCGAACCCTGGAGGTGAAGCCATTCGGCACGCTGTCCCACGGTTTGGGGTTGCTGGTGTCGCTGAGGTCCCTCCGACACCACCAGCACCACCCGGTGGGATGCTGTGCTGCTGCCCTGGACGGGTGCGGTACGCCAGCTTCCCGACGCGCCGCGAATCGAGCCGATGCGGAGGGCCTGAGGGTCATATTCGGTTGGGGTCTGTGTGGTCCTGCTGCCAGGTCAAAATGCTCGGTTTTCCCAGCACGTAGTCGTCTCAAAAAGACGCGTATTTTAGGTTTCCGCGGAGGCTCGTTTGAGCCTGTTTTTGGTCCGGAAATGTCAGTGCGGGATGAAATCCTGAGGTATGGATCAGCTCGGGAACACCGAATGGACAACCGAAGAACCAAGCAGTGAAGACCAGCAGCCGGATGGCACCGCCGGTGAAACGGATGAGCCCCGCACGGCCTGTACCCTGACGGTGTACCGGGCTGAACCGGCAGCCGAGCCTGCAGAACCTGAAGGCACTGACCACGTGGGTCCGGGTGGAGAGGCTGCGGGCGGTTTCCCGGACGGTTTCACCGGGACACTGGCGTTGCAGAACCTTGAAGCCTTTGACGAGCAGACGGTCGGCGAAGCCCTTTCCCGGGCGGCGCACCTGATTTCCTGGGGGCAGGCCCTGGAGGCCCGCCTGATCAACCGCATGGGGGAACTCTTCCGGGACGACACGTATGCCCCTTCCGAGCGGATCGAACCGGGTCTGGCTTTCAGCCTCGCAGCTTCCGAATGCGCGGCCATCCTAAACGTTCCGCAGGTCACCGGTCAGCGGCTCCTGAACGAAGCGACGAGCCTATGCACTTCCCACACGGCAACCCTGACCGGACTGGAAGAGGGGCGTCTTTCCTACCAGCATGCCCAAGTGGTGCTGGAACAATGCATGAACGTTCCAGCCTCGGCGCTACCGGAATTTGAGGCAGACCTGCTGGCAGCAGCGGAGGGCCAGACCCGGTCCCGGTTCTCCGCCAAGGCCCGCCGGCTGCGCGAGAAACGGTATCCGGAGACCATCAGCAAACGGCATTTGAGCGCGTTCGAGCAGCGCAAGGTCACCCTGGACCGCGAAGAAGACGGCATGTCCTGCCTGTCCGCCTATCTGCGGGCCGCAGAAGCCCAGCAGATCTACACGGCCTTGAGTACCGCAGCACGGGGTGAGCAGGTAGCCGGCGATTCCCGGACTACGGATCAGCTGCGTGCGGACATCCTCGCGCAGCTGCTGATGGGAGGGTTCGGAACGGCTCGTGTCAGGAATGCTGCTGGGACTGGCCGGGTGGAGGACGGTGCAGGCGGGACCGGCAGGACTAGCTGGACTGGCGGTGTTGCGGGTAGCGGTTCAGCCCGTGTTGGAGGGGCGGACGGTGGAAGTGCGGACAGAAATGCGGCAGCGGGCGAAACCGCGACGAGCCAAGACGCAGGACCGGACGAGGGAATCGTCCCTCGAGCGGAAATCATGGTCCTGATCAGCGCCGAAACCCTCTTCGGAGCCGACGAGCAGCCCGCCGAGCTGCACGGCTACGGCCCCATCAGCGCCGAAGAAGCCCGCCGACTGGCCCGCAACGCCGTCGGATGGACCGGGCTGGCGCAAAACCCGCACACCGGAGAGATCCTGGGCGTAGGACGGCGCAGAAAAGTCCCTGCCGGACTCCGCCGCTGGCTCCGGGCACGGGACGGAACCTGCAGGTTTCCCGGCTGCCGGGTCAACACCGCGAACGCGGACATTGACCACACCGTCGACTGGGCCCGCGGCGGACCCACCGACCACGGAAACCTGGAACATCTGTGCCGACGCCACCACCGGTTCAAGACCCTCGGTTACTGGAAAGCCTGTCAGCCCTCGCCCGGGGTGATCGAGTGGACCTCGCCGACCGGACGCGTCTACCGCACGGAACCTTTCCTGGAATTTGGCTTACCGGACACGGCACCGAATCCGGGTATGTACTCCACCCGAGAGGGACGGGAGGAGTCAGACGTGGAAGATTCGTTGCAGGAACAGGTGCCGCCGTTCTGACCCGATCCCCTCAGGGATGCAGGCGGACATCCGCTACGGTCGACGCAAGGCCAGCCTTCATCGGGCGCCCTCTGCGGCGCCGCCTGCGGTGCAGTGAATGTGCCGCCGGGAGTGCACCTGCAGCACCTAGTGCCCCTGGATCGGGCGTCTCCGGCGGAAGGCGCAGTGCCAGCACGACGACGGCTGCGCCGATCCCCGCGAACACCGCTTCCAGCGGCTGGAACTCGATGAACGCGGTTTCCCAAGCCTCCAAACCGATCAGGGCGAGCCCGGCGGCGATGGAAACCCGCCGGGCGGCCCGGTGGCGTCGAAGGTGCAGCATCCCGGCGGTGAGGTAACCGCCGCCGCAACCTGTGGCAAGGAGAAGTCCCGGACGCCGCCAGTCCCGGAACGGGGTCCGCCGCAGCACGGACGGGTCAGCGTGCAGGAAGGCCCCGTCGGGGCGTAGGGCCAGGAGGATGCCACCGCCAAGCGCCGCTCCAGCTGTGCCGAACTCCAGCCCCATCAGGGTCCGCTCTTCGCCTGAATACCGATGAGCGCCCGCCGTGTCCTGCTGCTGCATCATGCTCCGACTATGGACCGCAGACACAGCCGCAGTCCACCGGCGGCGGTTCCAGATTCCCGAACGCGTTGGCGTATCGTAGCGAGGGCGGCAGAACGCCGCAGAACCGGCACGTTTCGTGCCGGAAGCAGGCATCAAACGGACGGAAAAGCGCGCAGTGGCACAACTCGAGCACCTGACAGAACGGACTCCCCAGGTATCGGTGGATGAACTGCTGCAGGGATTCTTCCCCTCGCCCCGGTTCGGCAGCGTGTCCTTTGATTCCTACCGTCCCGATCCGGAGCAGCCCTCCCAGGCCAAAGCCGTGGGCGCGATGCGTTCCTTCGCAGCCGACGTCGACACTCCCGAGCCCAGCGGCCTGCGGAAGTTCTTCGGCGGCAGGAAACCCGAGAGCAAAGCCGGGTTCTACCTGGACGGCGGATTCGGCGTCGGCAAGACCCACCTGCTGGCCTCGCTCTGGCATGCCGTGGAAGGGCCCAAGGCCTTCGGCACGTTTGTGGAGTACACCAACCTCGTGGGTGCGCTTACGTTCCGCAAGACCGTGGATGCGCTGAGCGCCTACAAACTGGTCTGCATTGACGAATTCGAACTCGACGATCCGGGCGACACGGTGCTCATGTCCCGCCTGATGCGTGAACTGGCCGACGCCGGCGTGAAGCTTGCGGCTACGTCCAACACCCTGCCGGGTTCCCTGGGCGAGGGCCGCTTTGCCGCCGTCGACTTCCAGCGCGAGATCCAGGTCCTGGCGGACCAGTTCGACGTCGTCCGCATTGACGGTGAGGATTACCGCCACCGCGGTCTGCCCGAGTCGCCCCAGCCGCTGCAGGACGGGGAACTGGAAGTGCGGATGGAAACCGAATTCTCCGGCCGGACCGTCGCTGTTGACGACTTCTCCGAACTCATCAACCACCTTTCCCAGGTCCACCCGAGCCGGTACCGGCAGATGCTCGACGGGGTGGAAGCGGTCGCCTGGCACAACGTGCAGACCATCACCGAACAGTCCGTGGCGCTGCGCTTTGTGGTCCTTGCCGACCGGCTGTACGACAAGGACGTGCCGATCCTGGCCAGCGGGGTGCCGTTCGATCAGCTGTTCACCAAGGAAATGATGGCCGGCGGGTACATGAAGAAGTACTTCCGAGCTGTTTCGCGCCTGACCGCACTGGCCCGCGAGGGCCAGACGGGTGAAGCGTCGTAGCAGGACCCGTTTAAACGGCGGAAGCGCCGGTGCCGCCTCTCGGCGGGACCGGCGCTTCTTTGTCGTGCTCTCGGGTCGTTAGGCCGGAGGCGTCTGTCCGGGACCGTTGCCGGTTCCCGGCTCGCGGTTGCGGTTGGTCTTATCAACTGCTTCCGAGGCCTTGCTCTGGAAACCATCGATCTTGCTGGAGTACTTGCGACCGGTCTTCTGGTCGACGAAGTTCCCTGCCTGATCGATGCCGCCCTTGATCTTGTCGGCATTCTGTCCGACAAATCCGGTGGCCTTTTCCTTCAGCTCACCGGCCCTGCCTTTGAGCTCGTCAAATACAGACACGGATCACCTCCTTTCACAGGGGAAACCCGCTCGTTTCCCGTTCGCCTCCATGTTAGGTCCCGCAGGGGTTGGAGGAAAGGACTTTCCTCTGCGGGCATATCCTTCGCTATTCCCCGGACCCGTCCTCCCGGACGCCGTCACCCGAGTGCCGATCCGAACCGCCGTGGTGATGGTGGTATCCGGCGCAGTTGTCGTCCAGTTCGATCCGGATGATGCTGCCGCCGGTTGGAGGAGCCGGCTCGGCCGGAGGCTCCGCAACCGGCTTGGCCTCGGGGCCTGGTCCGGCCGGGAGTCCGGCCAGTACATCAACCGACGCGTACAGCGCGTCGCCGCGCAGTTCCAGGGCGGCCGGTTGGTTGGCCTCCAGAAACAGCTCCGGAGTGTCTGATCCGGACGGTACTACCGAGATCCGGTTAGCGAACAGCTCCGCCACGAAGATATCGCCGTTGTCGTTCACCGCCAGACCGGTGGCCCCGATGAAGCCGGTCGCCACGAGTTCCGGTGCGAGAGTGGCCGGGTCGACCCGGAACACGGAACCCGGAGCTCCACCCTCCGGGCCGCCCGGCAACGAGGTCACGTACAGGGCGCCGTCGGGACCGCGTTCGACGTCGGTCGGCACCGGTTCCAGGTTGTAGGTGAGTCCCACCGTGCACGCCGGCAGCCCGAACCCCGCGGCCGTTTCGGCGGTAATGGTGAGCGGCACAGGAGGCAGCACCGCGACCGTCAGGATGCCGCCGTCGTCGTTCACCTGGATGAGGGCGTTCATTCCCGCGTCGGCCACGATGGTTCCGCCGTACCTGCCGGGAAGCGAAGCCACGGGGTTGGAGTCCGGGAGCCCGGTGTAGGGAGCAGGGGCAACACCAGGCGGCAGTTGGGCCGCGCATTCGGCGGGAAGCGCCTCCTCGAAGCCGTAAGTGTTGATGCTGTCCGGATTCTCAGCGAATTCGTAGGCGGAAATGTCCGCGACGGTCTCAATGTTGCCGTCCCGGTCAATGAACTGCAGCAAGGTGACGTTGGCGACCGGGTCGTTGCTTCCGGCGCCGGTGGCAACCGTGTAATAGGTAGCTCCGCGGTCGCGGGAAACGGAACCGGGGGAATAGCCGTCGGGTGCCGTGGCCAGGACCTCGGGTTCTCCGCCGTCAGTAATGCGGGTCAGGAGCGTAGTGAATGATTGGGCTACGTCGAGGGTGCCGCCACGGCCGACGGCGAAACTCAAGGGACCGAGCAGCCCCTCGGCAACGGTGGTGACTTCCCCGGCAACAGGTACTGGGGATGGTGATGGTGGGTGGTGCCGTCCGCCGGCGGTCGCAGGTGAGGCTGCCAGCCCCAGCGCTGCGGTTGCGGCAAGAACGGCGAGGGCAGGTGATGATTTCTTCACGGTGATCTCCTCAGCATTGGTGCGGTGCAATGCGAGACTCGCCTCTTGGCCTCCCGTGGATCCCGGCCACGCCCCCGGCCAAGGCATTCAAAGCCTAGGGATGGCCGGGCTCAGCGAACACGTAGTTTTGGCACATGCGCCAGCCCGCCGTTCAGAAAAACCAAGTAATTTCCGGGGTGCCGAAGCGAGTAATTTTTCGGGGCCCGCTGCGAGGCCGGGGGACAGGTGATAGGAGTAAGCAGCCATGAGGACCTTGATCGTTACCGCGCATCCGGATCCCGGATCGCTGACGCACGCCACCGCGGCGCAGCTGCACAACCTGCTGGGGGAGGAGCCGACCCGCATCGTCCACCTGGCACAGGAGGGCTTTGAATCTTTTGCCAGGCACGGCTATACGCAGTCCTTCAGCACCTCGGTGGAGCACGGCATCATCGACTTCTGTGGAATGCGACGCGGCAAAACCGCCTTTATCCACGAGTCCGAGTCGACGAACAAGGACGCCGTTGCTGCTCGGATGTACGCTGCCACCGCTACGGTCGCCGCGGCAATCAACCCAGCGGGCGTGGCTTCGTAGGTTGCCCGGGTCTTCGTGGTGGACTGGCGTCGATCCTGCACTACCGCCCCGACGCGATAAATGAGGACCCTCGATATGCCTGCACGCACACCGACTGCAGTGACGTCTCACCTGCCGGACCAGACGCGGCAACCGATTCCGCGGCGGCGCGCACTCCAGGCTGCAGTCCTTGGATGGGCATTTCTCGGCATCAGCCTTGGAACCGCCATAGGAATTGCCGAAGCCCTGGGCCAGGCATTTGGTTGGGGACGGCTTCCTGAAGTCCTGTTGCAGGCAGTGCTGATGTCCGCCGTCGTGGTGCCGGGTATCGTGCTGCTGCGTCGGCGGCTCGACCACCGCGACCTGGAGGGACTCGGCCTCAGCAGGTCAGCCGCCCGGCCGCTGGCCCTGGGCATGGCTGTGGGCGCGCTCACCGGCCTCCTCGTCTGGCTACCCGCCGGCCTGGCCGGGTGGATACGGGTGGAACAGCTCGACCTTGCCGTGTTCCTGGGCTTCCTGCTCCTGAACGGCGTGGTGCTGGCTCTCTACGAGGCGCTTCCGGAGGAACTTGCCCTGCGCGGGTATGTCTGGACGAACCTGCGGGACGGCTGGGGGCTGGCGGTTGCGACGCTGGTGACCACTGCGTTGTTCCCATTCGTGGGAGTGGTGGTGGGACCGGTGCGGTGGGCTATCACCACCGTGCTCGGCGGCGACGGAGGAGGAATCGAGGTGTTCCCGGCAGGTAACGACCCGATTGTCTACATCGTGCAGCTGGTGCTGTTCGGGCTCGCGCTCGTGGCGGCCCGGCGCATCCCGGTGCCCGGCGCGTTGTTGGTGGCGGTCGCATTCCACTGGACGCAGCTGACCGTCACCCGCACGATTCTCGGGGGAACGGGATGGCTCGACTCAGGATGGACCATCACCTGGGTTGAACCGGGTGCGATCGCCCTGGTCTTGGTGCACATCATCCTTGCCGGCGCTGTCTTCATAGCCGTACGCCGGCGGCTGCAGCGCCGGGCCGGCTGACGACGCAGCTCAGCGGACCCAGGCGCGCATGGTCTCGATCAGCGGCTCGGTAGGCCTGCCGATCAGTTTGGCCAGGTCGCCGGGCGCCGGAGCCAACGCACCGTCGCGCATATTGGCATTGAGCGTACCCAGGAAGCCTGCGGTCGCCTCATCAAGTCCGAGGGCGACCAGCTGTTTCTGTTCTTCCTCCGGTGCCAGGACCTCGTAGCGCACGGGGGTTCCAAGCACTTCCTGCGCGGCCGCAGCGAATTCCGTGTAGGTCCAGGCCGTATCCCCGGATAGTTCATAGGCCTTGCCTTCGTGGCCTGGAGTGCTGAGCACGACAGCGGCTGCCTCGGCATAGTCCCGGCGCGGGGCGCTGGCAATGCGCCCTGGACCCACACTGTTGGCGACGACGCCGGTTTGCCGCGCGGCGTCGAACTCCTGCCTGTGGTTTTCCGTGTACCAGCCATGGCGCAGAAAGGTCGCCGGAAGGCCGGACGCAGTGATGAGTTCCTCGGTCGCTCGATGCTCCGGAGCGAGGGCGAGAATCGTCGTCGGCGCCTCAAGAACTGAGGTGTAAACCAGCTGGCGGACGCCGGCGTTCCGTGCTGCCTCGATTGCGTTTGCATGCTGCGCAACGCGGCGTCCCGGTTCGCTCATGGAAATGAGCAGGACCTTTTCGACGCCGTCCAGCACACCGGCTGTGGTGGCGGCGTCGTCGAGGTCAACCCGTGCCGTACGCAGGCCGCGGCCGGCGAGCTGGGACAGGCGGTCCTGGTTGCGGCCCAGGGCAAGGATGTCGCCCGGCGCGACACCGCGTGCGATCAGGGAGTCAATCACGAGGCCGCCGAGTTGTCCGGTCGCGCCGAAGATGGCAATGGTCACGGAAGGATCCTTTCAGGTGGGCCAGCGGGAGTGGTGAAAGACTATGCGCGGACCGGCTGGATCACCAGCGAGACAGTTGCGGACTGGAAGAGCGGATGGGGTAGGCGGCAGCCTCTCAGGGTGCCAGGAGAATGAGGTAGCGTTCCCTAATCAGGACCGCCCGCGCAAACGATGAGGGGGAAGGCATGGCGCCGCAGGCACCGGCAAGCAGTGTCAGGTTCGTGGAACGTTCGCCCGGTTGGCTGCGGTGGGGAGGCGGAGCCTTGCTGGCCGCCGTGGGTGCCGCGCTGGGCGTAGGGGCAGCCGTCGAGTCGGTGTGGCCGCTGTATGTAGCTGCCGCAGCGTTCCTGCTCGCTGCCGGCTGGTGGTGTTTTCTTGCGCGGATCACGGTTGCGGTAGACCAGCAGTACGTCACCCTACGCGGACCCCTTTGGAAACGCTCCATTCAGCGCCGAAACGTACAGGACATCGCGGTGGCCAGAGACAACGGACTGAACACCGGTCTGGTGAACTGGCCAGTGACGCGGCACGGACGCGGCTCCCTGACGAGACTGAACATGGGCGGCGCCGGTGCAGTCACGTTCTCCGACGCCGGCGGCCACCGCTACCAGGTGGTGCTGGCTGATCTCCCGTCCGCCGAACAGCTGGCACTCGCCATCGGAAGCTGATCGGTGCGGCGAACATGACGGTGTGCCACAATCGTGGCCATGCCGCTCACTTCAGTTTCGACCGCCGACGGTTCGCTTCGGATTTCCTGGACGTTTCCCGCCCCGGCGCCGGCCGTCTGGGCGGGGTTCGCTGATGCAGCCCTTTTGTCCCAGTGGCTGGGCCGTCCCGTGGAATGCGACGTTCGAGCGGACGGATCAATCGTCGTCGACCATAGCGGCGGCTACCTGTCCCGCAGCGTTATCACCGACGTGGAGGAGCCGCGCCATTTGGCCATGAGCTGGGAGTTTCCCGAGGAACACGAATCACGGATCCAGATCCGACTGCAGGACGCGGAGGAGGGGACACTGATGGACTTCACGCACCACGACCTCGGAGCCCTCGTCGATTCCTACGGCCCCGGCTGGATTACCCACCTGACGTATCTGGAAGCCGCCATTGCCGGGGGCGCCATTCCTGCGTCCCGGTTCTGGCCGCTGCATGCCACTTTCGAGACGTTGTATGCCGCACACGTGGCAGCGGACGCGGTCACGGGCTGATCGTTTCCTTCTGCAGGATGATCTCGGTCTCCACGGGAGTGAACCCGAGGCGGGTGTTGATGGAACGCATCCATACATTCCCGTCATCGCTGCTGGTCCTGACTGTGCGGACGTTTCCCAGTTCGACGGCGCGGTGCAGGGAAGCCAGCTTCACGGCCGCTCCGAGGCCGTGGCCGCGGTGGCCGGAGACCACGAGGGTCCCTTCGATGTGCGCCGGCCGTTCGGTATCGGCATCAACCACCAGGCAGGTCCAGGCGGTAACGTTTCCGGCGGCGTCCACGGCGATCGACTCGAATACCGTGGACCCCTGCGCGATCCAGAGGTCCATCTCGGCGGCATACTCATCGGGCGATACAGGTGTCTCACCCCAGCCGAGCTCGCCGTTGGGCGCCTCGGCATCCACGAGGCCCTTGATCTGCCCAACCTGTTCCCGGAACCGCTCCGGGACGCCGTTGACGTGCGTTGAAATTTCGTAGCCGGGCGCCGTCGTCGGACCGGCAAGCTGTGCGTCACGGAGATCCAGCTCTACGACGGTTTCGGTGGTTGCCGGGGAATAACCCAGAGGGAAAGCAAAATTCTGCATCAGCGCGTCCAATTCGACCGAGGACGACCGGATGGCGCTTGCCACGAACCTGGCCGTGGATGCAGGACCGGCGTCTTCGGCGGCACGAGCCAATGCCGACCCAACCCCTGCGTTTTGGTGGACGGGGTCGACCCAAACGAATATCCACGTGGTGTCCGGAGTATCGGGTGAATGCATGCCGGCTGCGAAACCAATCAATGTGGTGCCGTTCCATGCACCCAGCAAATGGTTTTGCCATCCGTTGGGTGTACGCCAGCCAAGAATCCGGGCTTCCTTGTTGGGGGAAATCCAGCCGGGCCTTACGCTTTGGTTTGCCGCGCATTCAATGCGGTAGGCCTCGGCCATGGCGCTGTCATTATCGAGGTCCAGCGGGCGGATTTCCATAGGCCACACTCTAAGGTCTTCAGGGATGTTTATCGGCAAAGAACCGCGGGGGAGTTGCTGATGCCGACGCCGGAAACATGTGCATTTAAAGCAAAACCGGCGTGAAGCTCAAGGAGCTCCACGCCGGAATAAGCGTCCGGCTCAAGGCCGGAAACGCGTGTTACGCGTTGTGGTTGTTGTTACCGCGGTGGCCGGACTTGGCCAGGCCGCGGGCAACCATCAGACCGACCGTGAGGAAGGTGATGTACTGCATTGCCTGTGCGGCGTTGAACACGTCAAGGCCGTTTTCGTTGGCGTTGTCGCCAACAACTGCTGCCGTGATGATCGTGGCGATAACGGCCAGGACGTAAACGGCGAATTCGAGGGTCCGCGTGGACACCTTGATGTCGTTGGCGTTGCGAACGGTGGTGTTCGTGTGATCGTTGTGAGTCTGCGTATTAGCCATGTGGTTCTCCTCAAGTAGTGGTGTGAGCGGCCTGGTGGCCATGCAACTTTGATCCCGCTACTGAAACCATGTCGACATTTTCTCTACTGGAAAGACTTTATCGAGAGGCCGGATAATAAGCAAACTTAGCTTTTATTGCTGAGCAGATCCGGCTGGTGTGAACTGCGGGTTAAACAAAAAGAAGGAACAGGCAATAACCTGTTCCTTCTAAGCCGGCAATTCGCCGGGGGAGAGCGGACGACGGGATTCGAACCCGCGACATCCACCTTGGCAAGGTGGTGCTCTAGCCAGCTGAGCTACGTCCGCAAATGCAAACAGTCGAAACTGTCCGTGCGCGATACTGGGATCGAACCAGTGACCTCTTCCGTGTCAGGGAAGCGCGCTACCGCTGCGCCAATCGCGCCCTAAACTGCTCGGCCCGTTCAGGATTACTCCTGGAAAACCATAAGCAGAAGGGAGAGCGGACGACGGGATTCGAACCCGCGACATCCACCTTGGCAAGGTGGTGCTCTAGCCAGCTGAGCTACGTCCGCAAGAAAAGCACTGAAACAGTACTGTTCGTGCGCGATACTGGGATCGAACCAGTGACCTCTTCCGTGTCAGGGAAGCGCGCTACCGCTGCGCCAATCGCGCCCATAAATGGGTTTCTTACAATCCACTGTGGAGGTGGGGACGGGATTCGAACCCGCGTATACGGCTTTGCAGGCCGCTGCCTCGCCTCTCGGCCACCCCACCGTAACCGCCGCATAAAGCTTTGGAGAACCGGACCCGGCGAACCGGGAGCGGCTTGTACAGTGACTTGCGAGCGGACGACGGGATTCGAACCCGCGACATCCACCTTGGCAAGGTGGTGCTCTAGCCAGCTGAGCTACGTCCGCATGTTGATCAGGTGAGGGAGCTATTGCCCCGGATTGCTTGCGCTTTCCGCGGCGAACCCCCGCTTTCCAACGAAGAAAAACTCTATAGGACGTTTGCGGGTTCGTCCAATCGGTCCCGGGTTCGGCCCAGGTTTGGACTGGGGCGGGATCTGGGCTAGCATCTTTAGACGTTGGAGTGCTTCCGGGCGCATCAACGTGATTTAGCAAAAGAAGGGCGATTGGCGCAGTGGTAGCGCGCTTCGTTCACACCGAAGAGGTCACTGGTTCGAACCCAGTATCGCCCACCCTTCACTGGCCGTCACTTTCCTTCGGGAAGGTGGCGGCTTTTTGCGTCTATCTGGCGCCGGCTCTTTTTGGGGCGTAGTTATGGGTCCTGCATCCACACTGCGGACCCAATGACTACGGAGCCAATCGTGACCCTTCCGGAAACCAGCCCGTTGCACGCACCCTTGGACGGGTTGCTTGCCACTTCCGCCGTGCGCCTGCCCTATCAGCACAACGTGCTGCTTCGCTCGTTCGTCCTCGAGCGGCCCGGCGGCAACATGATTGTTTACAACTCGCCGGGCATCAACAGCTCCGCGGAGGCCATCATGGACCGGGGCGGAGCTGCTCGGCTGCTGATCAACCATGCCCATGAAGCGATGTACGGAGTGCCGGAGTTCGATGTTCCGGTATACGTCCATGAGGGGGACCGTGCCGAGGTGGCCGGGTCGCTTCCGGTGTCGGCCGTGTTTGACCGGCGTCAGATGATTGGCGAAGACCTGGAGGTAATTCCGACGCCGGGACACACTGCGGGCACAACAAGCTACCTATGGAACAACGGGGACAGGCGCTTCCTGTTCACCGGGGACTTCATCTGGATTGAGCACGGCGAGTGGAAAGCGGTGGTTCTGGACGAGCACCTTCGAGGTGATTACCTCGCCAGCCTCGCGCAGGTCCGTGATCTGGACTTTGACGTACTCGTGCCGTGGGGCACTACGGACGACGGCCCTCCTTTCGGGCTGGTCGGAGGCAAGGATGAGATTCGAAGCCGCGTCGATGCCGTGATAGACCGGGTCCGCGCAGGCGGACGCCGCTAGTCGCAGGCCGTGCGGGGAGCCGAAAGCAGACTGTCACCGCCGGGTGGCAGACTGGAGACATGACTGAACCAGCACTGGCACACGCAACCGAATACGGACGCATGTATTCGCGGTCCCTTTCCGAGCCGCCCACGGTCCCGTCCATCACCACGGTCATTTCCCAGGGCTCAACGTCCCTGGACGGCTGGCACAGCTATATGGCAGCTTCCGCCGTCGTCAAGGATCCGAAACTCACCGCCGCCCTCGGGAGCCCGTCGCAGCTGCGCTCCGTGGTCAAGGAGGCCTCCTCGGCCTCCGAACGCTACCGCGACGCCGCCGCCCAGCGGGGCACGCGCGTCCACTTCTACTGCGAGCAGGTTGCGCTCCGCGCCCTGGACCGCCCGCATGAGCTCGAACGTGCCCGCGAGGACCTTGTGGCCCGCGGCGAGCACCAGTTCGCGGACCGGTTCGACGAATGGTGGAAGCTCTACGATGTCCAGCCCATCGCCCCGGAAATCACCGTGTGGAACGCCGAGCTTGGCTACGCCGGCACCCTGGACCTGGTGGCGCGGATCGGCGGCCGGCTGTGCCTGATCGATTACAAGACCAAGAACACCGACCGCGACGGACAGGTGAAGCAGCTGGATGACAAGGTCGTGATGCAGCTCGTTGCCGGGATGAAGGCACAGGAATCGCTGGTCGACGCCGGTGCCGGCACCTGGGAGCCGTGGGCCTACGGACAGGACCCGCTGCTGCTTGGCGTCGCCGTGGGCCAGACCGAGGTGCGTCCCATGCGCGCCAACCCGGACGTGCTGCCCCAGCACTGGTTCAAGTTCTGCGCACTGCGCCGGGTCTGGCAGACCAACATCGACGCCGTTGCCGCAGGCCGTGCCCTGCTGCCCGTGCCGCCGCCCCCGGTCGGAGCGCACGAAGCCCCCGCTGCACAGGCTTCAACCCTGCAGGCTGCACCGACGCCAGATCCGCAGACTTCGGTGGCAGCGGGCGCTCCTCAGGCCTGAGCGTCCCGGCGGGCGGCGGAGCCAACTAGACTGGATTCCGATCCCCTGCAGCAAGAGTAAGGAACAAACCCCCGATGGCCATCCTGACTATCCGCACGCTCGGCGACCCGGTCCTGCGGACCCGCGCCGAAGACGTGACCGACTTCGGCCCCGAACTGGCGAAGCTGGTAGCGGACATGGAGGAAACCATGGAGGACGTCGAAGGTGCCGGGCTGGCAGCACCCCAGGTGGGCGTCAGCCTGCGCGTATTCACCTACCGCGTGGACGGCCAGGCCGGGCATGTGGTCAATCCCGTCCTTGACCTGAGCGATGACCTCCAGCCGGACCATCTGGAGGGTTGCCTGTCCATCCCCGGGCTTGGCTACCAGACACCGCGCTTCCGCTGGGCCCGCGTCACCGGCCAGGACCTGCACGGAAACCCCATCAGCATCGAAGGGGAGGGCATGCTCGCCCGGTGCTTCCAGCACGAAACGGACCACCTGAACGGCGCCCTCTATATCGACCGGCTCGAAGGCGAGCACCGCAAGGAAGCACTCCGGGCCATCCGGCAGCGCGAGTACGACGCAATCGCGGACCGTACCGCAGCGCAGCGTGCCCAGAGCGTGGGCTCCAGCTTCGGTACCTTCGGCCAGGCGGCCAAGGGTACGTTCGGCACCCAGGCCGGAGCCTAGGTGGCCGCGGCACTTCGCGTCCTGTTTGCCGGCACCCCCGCGGTCGCCGTACCGTCCCTCGACGCGCTGATTGACGCCGGGTTCGACGTCGTCGGCGTCCTTACCCGCCCCGATGCCCCGCTGGGCCGCAAAAAGGTCCTGACGCCATCGCCGGTGGCCGCCCGCGCCGAGGAACTGGGTCTGCCCGTGATCCGCGCTGCAAAGGTGGACGACGAAGCCATCGCGGCCATCGCCGCCCTGGAGCCCGACGTCGCAGCCATCGTTGCGTACGGTGCCCTCGTTCCGGCCCGCGCCCTCACCGTGCCGAAGCACGGCTGGATCAACCTGCACTTCTCGCTGCTGCCTGCCTGGCGCGGCGCCGCCCCGGTGCAGCACGCCGTCATTGCCGGTGACGACATCACCGGCGCGTCCACCTTCCTGCTTGAAACCGGGCTGGACACCGGCCCGGTCTACGGCACCCTCACCGAAACGGTGCGGCCCGAGGACACCAGCGGTGACCTGCTCGAACGCCTCTCGCACTCCGGTGCCGTGCTGCTGGCCCAGACGCTCAGCGCAGTCGACGCCGGCGCCGCCGTGCCGGTGCCGCAGCAGGGGGACATCACACTGGCACCCAAGCTCAGCATCGACGATGCCCGCGTGGACTGGCAGCAGCCGGCCCTGGCTATCCGCCGCCGCATCAACGGCGTCACCCCCGAACCAGGCGCGTGGACCACCTGGGACGGCTCCCGGTTCAAGATCGGCGCGGCCAAGCTGCGCCCCGATGTCACCGACCTGCGCCCCGGCCAGGTCCGCTTCACCGGCGGCGGGGACGCCGCCGCCGTCGTGGGCACCGGCTCACACGGACTCGAACTGCTGCGTGTCCAGCCCGCAGGCAAGAAAATGATGCCGGGGCCCGACTGGGCCCGCGGCCTCGCCAACCGTGAGGACGTGGTCTTCGAATGACCCCCCAACCTGAAAAGCACCGCAACGACAAGGGCCACGAACGCCGCCGCGCCGCAGTGAAGACCCGCACCGCCGCCGCCCCCGGCCAGCGCACCCGCGCAGCCGATCCGGCCCGGCTGGTTGCCTTTGAAGTGCTCCGCGCCGTCTCCGGCGAGGACGCTTACGCCAACCTCGTGCTGCCGAAAAGCATCCGCAAGCACCGGCTGGACAAGCGCGACGCCGGCTTTGCCACCGAACTGGCCTACGGCGCCCTGCGCGGCCAGGGCACCTATGACGCCATCCTCGCCAAGTGCGTGGACCGCCCGCTGGAGCGCCTGGACCCCGCTGTCCTGGACGCCCTGCGCATCGGCACCCATCAGCTGCTGGCCATGCGCGTCCCTGCACATGCCGCCCTCGACCAGACCGTCGGCCTGGCCCGTGCCGTCATCGGCGCCGGACCCTCGGCGCTGATCAACGCGGTGCTGCGCAAGGTCGCCGCCCGCAGCCTGGACGAGTGGGTGGAGCTGCTCACCGAAGGCGAAACCGACGCAGTTAAGCGCTCCGCCATTGAGCATTCCCACCCGGAGTGGATTGTCCGGGCACTGCGCCAGTCACTCGTGGCGCACGGACGCAGTGTCGATGAGATCACCGACCTGCTGCGTGCCGACAACGACGCTCCCGTGGTGAACCTGGTCGCCCTGCCCGGCCTCGGCGACCTCGATGAGGCCCGCGCCGCCGGAGCGACGGACGGCGAGCTCGTGAAGGATTCGGCGCTGTTCTCCGCCGGCGACGTCGGCCGGCTGGACTCGGTCCGCGCCGGCACCACCCGCGTGCAGGACGCCGGCTCCCAGCTGGTCGCCCGTGCCCTGGCCGAACTGGACCTCGGCGGCGCGTCCGTCGATGAGGACGGCGTGGAAAAGTGGCTGGACATGTGTGCCGGCCCCGGCGGCAAGGCCGCACTGCTCGCCGCCCTCGCCCACGAATCCGGCGCTGTGCTGCTGGCCAACGAGCCCGCTCCGCACCGCGCGCAGCTGGTCCGCCAGGCCCTGGACGCTGTGCCCGGGGAAACCTGGAACGTGCGTACCGGAGACGGCCGGACCATCGCCGAGGACTACCCGGAAACCTTCGACCGGATTCTCGTCGACGCACCCTGCACCGGCCTGGGCGCCCTGCGCCGCCGTCCGGAGTCCCGCTGGCGGCGCAAGCCCACCGACGTCGGCGAACTCGGGATCCTGCAGCGCGAGCTGCTCACCACCGCTGTGGACGCGGTTAAGCCCGGGGGAGTGGTGGCCTATGTAACGTGCTCTCCGCACCCCGCGGAAACCACCGCCGTCGTCGCCGACGTGATGCGCAAGCGCAACGACTTGGAACTGCTCGACGCCGGCGCCGCGCTGGACGCCGTCAGCCTGCCCGGCGCGCTGGAGGCCGGCCACGAATCGACCGCCCAGCTGTGGCCGCACATCCACGCCACCGACGCCATGTTCCTGGCACTGATCCGCCGCAAAATCTAGGAGACCCTTCGTGAGCAAGTGCTGCATCAACCCGAGCATCCTCTCGGCCGACTTCGTGAACCTCGAAGCCGAGCTGCAGCGGATCAGCGCCGCGGACGCCGTGCACGTGGACGTTATGGACAACCACTTCGTACCGAACCTGACCATTGGCCTGCCCGTGGTGGAACGGATCCAGCAGGTGTCCGCCCTGCCGTTGGACGCGCACCTGATGATCGCCGACGTCGACCGCTGGGCGCCGCTGTACGCCGAAGCCGGCCTCGCCTCGGTCACGTTCCACGTAGAAGCGTCGACGGCCCCGATCAAGCTCGCCCGCGACCTGCGGGAGCGCGGCGCCAAGGCCGGCATGGCCCTGCGCCCGGCCACCCCGGTGGAACCGTACCTGGACATGCTGTCCGAACTGGACATGCTGCTGATCATGACGGTGGAGCCGGGCTTCGGCGGGCAGAAGTTCCTGGACGTCACGCTGCCCAAGATCCGCCGCGCTGCCGAGGCCGTCCGCGGCTCCGGGCTGCCGCTGGCCATCCAGGTGGACGGTGGGATCTCCCCGGAGACCATCGAACGGGCCGCGGAGGCCGGAGCGAACGTGTTCGTGGCCGGGTCGGCGGTGTACGGCGCTGGTGATCCCAATGACGCTATCCGCAAACTGCGCGCATCTGCCGAGGCTGCTGTGCAAGAATAGTTAGCAACAAACGTGCTCCGGGGTCGGTGTAATTCCGAACCGGCGGTTATAGTCCGCGACCCGCACTGCTGATCCGAGTAATCGGGGCAGCGGTTCGGTTGAATCGGTGAAATTCCGATACCGACAGTTAAAGTCTGGATGGGAGAAGCACGTGCAGTTTGTTGTTCCGCCGGCTTTGCCGACCCTTCGAGGTCCCCTTTTGCAGGGGTGACCCCTCGACCCGGTCGCACCCTGGCGACGCATCGTACTGTCGTACCCCCGGAGCACCCGCTTAGGGATAGGACGACATGGATTTTCTACGGTGGCTCTTCGAGGCACAGATTCCGGTGGGCTCAAGCTCACTGCTGGTGCGCGAACTTGTGGGCAACATCTTCGGGCTGCTCAGCGCCTTCGGCGGTATGCGCCGTAAAGTCTGGGCCTGGCCCGTCGGCATCCTGGGCAACCTGCTCCTGCTGACCGTCTTCCTTGGCTCCATGTTCGGCGGCGCCGATACGGCCACGCTGCTGGGCCAGGCCGGCCGGCAGATCATGTTTATCGCCGTGTCCATCTACGGCTGGCGTCGCTGGCAGCAGAGCAAGTCCCACGGCGAGAGCGCGGTGACCCCGCAGTGGGCTTCGGGCCGGGAACGCATCGGGCTGGTGACCATCATGCTGCTGGGCACCGTTGCCCTGACCCCGGTCTTCGCCCGGCTCGGTTCCTACGAACCGGTGTGGGCCGACGCCTGGACCTTCGTCGGCTCGCTGCTGGCCACTTACGGCATGGCCAAGGGCTGGGTCGAGTTCTGGCTCATCTGGGTGGCCGTGGACATAGTGGGCGTGCCGCTGCTCTTCAGCGCCGGTTACTACGCCACAGCGTTTATGTACCTCTTCTACGGCGGCTTCACCCTTGCCGGATTCTTTGTCTGGTGGAAGGCCAAGCGGGACGAGAAGCCGCAGGTGGAAGTGATGATGCCGGACCCGCGGACCCGGTAGCCGTGACCTAAACCAGGAGGCGCACCATGGAACCAGCCAGCACCAGCGTCAGCAGCTTCATCGACGGTGTGGCATCTCCCGTTCGCCGCCGCGACGCCCAGACCCTGGTCGCGCTGATGACGCGGATCACGGGCGAGCAGCCGGCTATGTGGGGGCCGTCGATCGTCGGCTTCGGCAGCTACCACTACAAATATGCCAGCGGCCGGGAGGGGGACGCCGGCGCGGCGGCATTTTCTCCGCGCAAGGGCGCCACCACGGTTTACCTTCCTGACGGCGTGGACGCGTACACGGAGCAACTGTCCCGGCTCGGCGACCACACGACGGGTGCTGGCTGCCTGTACATCAAGGACTTGGCGAAGGTGGACCTCGAGATCCTCGAAGGAATCATCGCCGAGTCCTACCGTCGCGTCAGCGCAGATGATTTCGGCAGCGGCGGCTGAATCCGATAACCAGTAGGTTAGGGATAGGCTTACCCGGCTCGAGCAAAGGGACAATCGGATCCAGTTTGGCTGCCCGTCGGATATCAGAGGCAATGGAAAACGGGGGACCACCATGGGTGCGATGGATGACTTGCTGGGGCCGAACGAGGTCAAGACCCTGCACGATGCGCTGGCCGGCGCGGCACCCGGTGTCGATTGGGACGGGGTGCTGGCCACCCGGACCCAGCTGGAACCGTTGTCGCTGCGCGGCCGGACGGACGCCGTCGCGCACGCCCTCGTTAGCGCACTGGGCACCTATCCGGCCGCCGCGGCTGCGTTCCGCGCCGCGCTGGACGATCCGACCTTCACCGGTTGGGTGCTGTGGCCCGTCACCGAGGCTGCCGTAACTTTGGCACTGGCCGACGGCGGCACCCCGGCCTTCGACGACGCCTTAGCCCTGCTCGCGGAGCTGACCCCGGGGCTGACCAGCGAGTTCGCCATCCGGCGGCTGCTGAAGGCCGATCACAAGCGGGCGCTGGACATCATCCGAACCTGGACCGACCACCCCAACGAACACGTACGCCGGCTGGCCAGCGAGGGAACCCGGCCCTACCTGCCGTGGGCCGTCCGGGTACCGTCGCTGCTCGCTACATCGGGAGCCACGCTGCCGCTGCTGGATGCGATGCACAATGACGAGTCCGAATACGTGCGCCGGTCCGTCGCCAACCACACCAACGACCTCGCGCGGCACGCGCCCGAGCTCGTGCTGAAGGCGGCCGCACGCTGGCAGCAGACCGGCACGCCCGGTGCCATCTGGGTGGTGCGGCGCAGCCTGCGCACCCTGGTGAAAAATGGAAACCCGGGCGCGCTTGAGCTGATGGGTTTCACTCCAGCGGAGGTGCGCATTACCGGGCTGCAGACGGAGACAACCGTCCTGCAGCTGCCGGGCGAACTAACCTTCGACTTTGTCTTGAGCAACACCGGCGACGCTCCGGCCCGCCTGTCAGTTGATTACGCAGTGCACTACGTCAAGGCGAACAGGTCCACGGCCGAGAAGGTCTTCAAGCTGGCGACCGTGTCCCTGGAACCGGGGGAGTCCCGGCAGCTGAGCGGCCGGCACGGCTTCCGGCAGATGACCACCCGGCGGCATTACGCCGGTACGCACGCCCTGGAGGTGCAGGTGAACGGGGTCCGGCACGGCCGGCTGGAGTTTGATCTGGTGCTCTAGGCGCCGGCACCCTCCCCGCTGCGCGGCGGGGAGAAACCGACGAGGCTGTCGTTGATGCCGGCCAGGAACCGTGCGCCCACCGCGGTCAGCGAAATCTCCTTGCGCTTGGCTCCGGTCCGGGGTGCGGCAACCTCTGCGCTCTGTAGGAAGCCGGAATCCTGCAGCCGCTTCAGGCTCCGGTACATGCTCCGTTCGGTGATCGTCCATCCGGTGGCCGACGCGACGCCGGCTGCAATCCGGGCGACCGTCACCGGTTGCGCAGCTTCAACGACCCGAAGGATCACCGGCGTCAGCATCGATTTCTTATAGGTCTCCACCCAGGACTCGATCCGGGCTTCCACCCATTCCTCGTCCTCCGTGGGGCGGGCCATGCTCAGTCCTCCCAGCCGCGGCCCAGTGCCGCACCGGTGAGGTGGACCAGCAGCCCGAGCCCCCAGGCCGCGCTCATCACCAGGGTTGCCCCGAACCATGGCGTTCCCAGAAGTTCGGCGGCGGCTCCGTCGCCCCCCGCGGTGAACGCCCGCAGCACCGCGTGCGCATTGAACGAGGTTGTCACGGAGACGAAGGCGATCGCATGCGCGACGGCGAAACCGAAGCGGACCCGGGTGAGTTTCCGGGCGTTGCGCCACATCCAGACGGCAATTCCGGCGGCGACGGCGCCGGTCAGGACTCCGGCGAGGACGGTGACTGTGCCGCCGGTCAGGGCGATCAACGCCTGGACGAGCAGCATGGCCGCAACCAGGGAGAGTGTGTACGGCAGCAGAAGCGAGCGGGCATTGACGGTGGGCTGTGGCAGGGTGTTTGTGTCCATGCCTGGGGACTGTACCAGTGGAACAGTACCAGCGGTAGGCGTAATTGCCGCGGCGCTTTAAGTGCTGGGATGCCCGCGTTGGTACGGGCTATTCTCGGGGGATGAAGACCATCGTGCTGGATGAGGCGCGCCGTGCCGCAGTGCAGCGGCGTACCCTCACCGCGGTTGTCCTCAGCCAGATTCTCGGTGGGGCGGGCTTGGCCGCGGGCGTCACGGTGGGGGCACTCCTGGCGCAGGACATGCTTGGGTCGGAGGGGTTGGCCGGCCTGCCGGCGGGGCTGATTACCCTGGGTTCCGCGCTGGCGGCCTACCTCGTGGGAAGGGTTACCCAGCGGGCCGGACGGCGGATCGGACTCGGGTCCGGGTTCCTGGCCGGCGGTCTCGGTGCGCTGGGCGTGGTCCTGGCTGCTGTGGTGGACAGCCCTGTTCTGCTGTTTACGGCCTTGTTCCTATATGGGGCGGGAACGGCCACCAATTTGCAGGCTCGATATGCCGGAACGGACCTGGCGCTGCCGGACCGCAGGGGACAGGCCATCAGCATTGCGATGGTCTCGACGACGTTCGGGGCGGTTGCCGGACCCAATCTGGTGACGCCCATGGGCCGCTTCGCCGAGGGCTTGGGTATTCCCGCCCTGGCCGGCCCCTTCCTCCTTGCCGGAACAGCGTTCCTGGCCGCCGGCGTCGTACTGCTGGTGCTTTTGCGCCCGGACCCGTTCTTGCTGGCACGCCGGTTCCGGAACCAGGCAGCGGATCCGATGCCGAGCACCGTCGGCGAAGCAGCGGTACGTCCGGGGACCGGAGTCTACGTGGGTGCCGCCGTGATGGTGCTGACCCAGATCGCGATGGTGGCGATCATGACCATGACGCCGGTGCATATGCGGGCCCATCACCATGACCTTGCCGCGGTCGGAATGGTTATCGGGGTGCACATCGGCGCGATGTATCTGCCGTCGCTCGTCACGGGGATATTGGTGGACAAACTCGGACGTACTCCAATGGCTATCGCCTCCGGGGTCACCCTGCTCTTGGCCGGAGTCACTGCAGCCTTCGCGCCGGGGGAATCCCTGGGCCTGCTGATCCTGGCCCTCGCCCTGCTCGGCATGGGCTGGAACTTCGGCCTGATTGCCGGCACGGCACTGGTAGTCGATAACACGTCGCCGGAGATCCGTCCCCGCGTCCAAGGCAAGATCGACGTGCTGGTTGCCCTGGCCGGGGCCGGAGGCGGAACCTTGTCCGGCGTGACGATGGCCGGCGCCGGCTACGCCGCACTCGCCCTTTCCTGCGGCATCCTGGCCTTGCTGCTGATCCCGGTGCTGTTCTGGGCCCGGCGTAGCAAGGCAGTGGAAAGGTACTAGTCGCGGACCGCGGCTACCGCTTCGATCTCTACGAGTTGGTGGTCGTAACCCAGCACTGTGACGCCCAGCAAAGTACTGGGGGCGTCGTGGCTGCCGAAGGCATCCCGAACTACTTCCCAGGCGGTGACCAGGTCCGCTTGGGCACTGGACGCAACCAGCACCCGCGTGCTGAGGACGTCCTCGAGTGTCGCCCCGGCGGCCTTCAGCGCAAGCTCCAGGTTGGCCATGCACTTGGCCGCCTGGCCGGCATAGTCGCCGATGGCCGCCGTCGAGCCGTCTTCCTCCAGCGGGCAGGAGCCCGCTAGGAAGATGAGCCTGGCGTCCGCGGGTGCCGTGGCGGCGTAGGCATACTCCGCGGCGTCGGACAGCTGGGTGGAGCGAATGAGGGTTACCAAGGAGGACTGCGGGGAGACTGACATGGATGCAGTCTAAGCGGGCGCTAGATCGACACCCGAAGACCGAGCGATCTACAAAACCACCAGGCGCTGCAGGCTCACCGGGGCGACAAAACAGCAGCAGCGCGTTCGAGCGCACCCGGCACGATGGAGTAGTAGGCCCAGACACCGCGCTTCTCACGGTGCAGGATGCCGGCGTCGACCAGGATCTTCAGATGATGGGACACCGTTGGCTGGCCGAGGCCGATCGGCTCGGTGAGGTCGCACACGCAGGCTTCCTTGTTCTCCTGGGCGGCGATCATCGAGACCAGGCGCAGTCGGGTCGGCTCGGCCACGGCCTTGAGCAGCTGGGCGAAGCGCTGGGCGTCTTCGATGCTCAGCGCTTCAGAAGTCAGCGGGGTGCAGCATGCCTCGACGGCGGGAGCGGGAACTGTCAGTGCAGAGGTCACCTGCCCATTATGCACAGATTGACAGGTATCGATATATCCCGGGATACTCGACATCGAAGGATATCGATATTCTTCAATGCAGTTCGCCCTGTCGATGTCCCGCCGAGGAGCTTTGTGAGCACGTCCACCGCACCACCCCAGACCGGTCAGGTCACCGGCCGGCTTTCGACGCTTGACCGGTTCCTGCCGGTGTGGATCCTCGCCGCAATGGCCGTCGGGCTGCTGCTGGGCCGGTTCGTTCCGGGCATCGGTCCCGCGCTGGACTCGGTGAAGGTGTCCAATGTGTCGCTGCCCATCGCCGTCGGCCTGCTGGTGATGATGTATCCGGTGCTGGCCAAGGTCCGTTACGACGAAACCTCGCGGGTGATTGCCGACCGGAAACTGATGATCACCTCGCTGGTACTGAACTGGGTGGCCGCACCGGCGTTTATGTTCGCCCTGGCCTGGATTTTCCTGCCGGACCTGCCCGAATACCGCACCGGGCTGATCATCGTGGGGCTGGCCCGCTGCATCGCCATGGTGATGATCTGGAACGACCTTGCCTGCGGTGACCGCGAAGCCGCCGCCGTGCTGGTCGCCATCAACTCCGTTTTCCAGGTGCTGGCCTTCGGCGCGCTGGGGTGGTTCTACCTGCAGGTCCTGCCCGGCTGGCTCGGCCTGGAAACCACCAGCGCCGGCTTCTCCTTCTGGGCCATCACCGCCAGCGTGCTGGTTTTCCTGGGCATCCCGTTGCTGGCCGGCTTCCTCACCCGCACCCTCGGTGAAAAGGCGAAGGGCCGCGACTGGTACGAGGGCACCTTCCTGCCGAAGCTTGGCCCGTGGGCGCTCTACGGCCTGCTGTTCACCATCGTGCTGCTGTTCGCCCTGCAGGGGGATGAAATCACCTCGAACCCGCTCGACGTCGCCCGCATTGCCCTGCCGCTGCTGGTCTACTTCCTCGTGGTCTTCGGTGCCGGCATGCTGCTGGGCAAGCTCCTGGACCTGGGCTACGCCCGCACCACCACGCTGGCCTTCACCGCCGCGGGAAACAACTTCGAACTCGCCATCGCCGTGGCGATCGGCACCTACGGCGTGACCTCCGGGCAGGCGCTGGCCGGCGTCGTCGGCCCCCTGATCGAAGTCCCCGTCCTGGTCGCCCTGGTCTACGTCGCCCTTTGGGCGCAGAAGAAATACTGGCCCGCCGCCACCCCTGCCGCCACCCCTGCCGCCTCCACAAACGCCACCACAGAAAAGACGAACCGATGAGCACCGAAACCGCAGCCAAGCCCTCCGTCCTGTTCGTCTGCGTGCACAACGCCGGACGGTCGCAGATGGCCGCCGCGTACCTGCGACACCTCGGCGAGGGGCGGATCGAAGTCCGGTCCGCCGGATCCGCTCCCGCCGACTCGGTCAACCCTGCCGCCGTCGAAGCCATGGCCGAAGAGGGCATCGACATGTCCGCCGAGCTGCCCAAGGTGCTGACCACCGAGGCAGTGAAGGAGTCCGACGTCGTGATCACCATGGGCTGCGGCGACGCCTGCCCGATCTTCCCCGGCAAGCGCTACGAGGACTGGAAACTCGACGACCCCGCAGGCCAGGGAGTGGACGCGGTCCGACCCATCCGCGACGACATCAAGACCCGGATCACCGCACTCATCGCCGACCTCCTGCCGGCTTAGCAAAACCTTCGTACTCCTTGAGGAAAAGCACCAATGAACACTGAACTGTCCCAGCTTCCCGTCGCCGTCATCGGGTCCGGCCCCGTGGGCCTGGCGGCCGCCGCGCACCTGCTCGAACGCGGACTGACTCCGGTCATCTTCGAAGCCGGCGACGCGCCCGCCTCGGCCGTGCGCGCCTGGGGGCACATTCGGCTGTTCTCGCCGTGGCAGTACGACGTCGACGCCGCCGCCCGCCGCCTGCTCGCCGGCACCGGCTGGCAGGAACCGGACGCCGAGACCCTGCCGACCGGCGTGGAACTCCTCGAGCAGTACCTGCAGCCGCTGGCTGCCGTGCCCGCCATCCGGAACGTGCTGCACACCAACAGCGAAGTTGTTGCCGTCAGCCGGGAAGGCCTGGACAAAACCCGCACCGGCGGGCGCGATGCCACTCCGTTCCTGGTCCGTGTCCGGACCGCCGACGGCACAACCGCCGATCACCGGGTCCGCGCCGTCATCGACGCTTCCGGCACCTGGAACTCCCCGAACCCGCTGGGCTCGGCCGGACTCGCAGCACCGGGGGAGGCCGCCGCCTATGCAGAGGGCTTCATCACGGCGCCGCTGCCGGATGTCACCGGCCGGGACCGCGACCGGTTCGCCGGCAAGCACATCCTGGTGGTCGGTGCAGGCCATTCGGCGGCCAACACGCTGCTGGCGCTGGGGGAGCTGGCCGAGCAGGAACCGGACACCCGGATCAGCTGGGCCATCCGCCGGTCCTCGGCGGCCAGCGTGTACGGCGGCGGCGACCTGGACGGACTGCCGGCCCGCGGCGCGTTGGGCAGTCGGCTGCGGACCCTGGTCGAGGAAGGCCGCATCGAACTGCACACCTCGTTCACCATTACCGGCTTCAAGAGCTCCGGCAGCCTCGCCGTCATCGGGACCACTCCATGCGGGGAGACGCAGTTGGACGTCGACCTGCTGGTTCCGGCCACCGGCTTCCGGCCGAACCTGGACATGCTCCGTGAAATCCGGCTGGATCTGGATGCCGCCGTGGAAGCTCCGCGGGCGCTCGGGCCGCTCATCGATCCGGAATTCCACAGCTGCGGCACCGTGACGCCGCACGGCGCCCGGCTGCTGTCCCACCCCGAGAAGGACTTCTACATCACCGGGATGAAGTCCTACGGCCGGGCACCGACGTTCCTGATGGCCACCGGCTATGAGCAGGTCCGTTCCATCGCCGCGGCCCTTGCCGGGGACCAGAAGGCGGCCGACGACGTCGAACTCGTCCTGCCCGAAACCGGGGTCTGCTCCACGGATCTGGGCGGCAGCTGCGATACCGTGGCCGGCTGCGATACCGACGCCACCGCTGCGCCTGCCGCTGAGTCCTGCTGCGGTGTGCCGGAGCCGGCAGCTGCTACGCCCGCTGCTGAGTCCTGCTGCTCGGCGCCGGAACCGGCAGCTGCTGTGCCCGCTGCTGAGTCCTGCTGTGGGACGCCGGAACCTGCAGCTGCTGCACCCACTGCTGAGTCCTGCTGTGGGACGCCGGAACCTGCATTCCTCGGTATTCCTACCGGACTGGAACACGGCCGCTCCGGAGAACAGGGGAACTAGTTCCGGGATACGATGCGGCAGTCCACCCGCTACTACGTCCCGGAAGGAACCGGCCGATGAACAACGCCGCAAAAGGGTGGCTGCTCCTGTCCGCCGCCATCCTGGCTGAAGTGACGGCGTCGCTCTCGCTCAAAGGTGCGCTGGAGCATGCCGGTCTCTATGCCGTGGTCGCGGCCGGCTATCTAGGCTCCTTCATCCTGCTCGCCGGCGTCCTGCGCGCCGGCATGGCCTTGGGTGTCGCGTACGGCGTCTGGGGCGCAAGCGGCGTCGCCCTGACCGCCATCGGCTCCCTGGTCTTCTTCGGCGAACCGCTCACCCTGCTGATGGGCATCGGCATTGCCGTTGTCATCGCCGGGGTGCTCTGCGTCGAACTCGGGTCCCAAGCGGCACATGAGAAAGCCGAAACCGCATAATGGCCTACCTGTTCCTGATCGGCGCGATCGTCTTCGAAGTAGCCGGCACAGTTTCCCTCCGTCTCGCCGTCGACGACAAGCGCTGGTACGCCGGAGTCGCCGTCGGCTATCTGGTGGCGTTCGGCATGCTCACCCTCACCCTCGCCCACGGCCTGCCGCTGGGCATCGCCTACGGGATCTGGGCGGCGGCCGGCGTTGCACTGACTGCGGTTATCGGCAGGGTCTTATTCAAGGAACCCTTCACCTGGCTGATGGGCCTGGGAATAGTCCTTATTGCCGGCGGTGTGCTGCTCATCGAACTGGGCGCTGTGCACTGACGACAGCAGGATCAGTTGTCCCAGACGAAGGCGCGGGGCCCATTGCGGGTCCCGCGCCTCGGTGTTCCCTTAGCTGATTACTGCCAGGTCGGGCTCATGCCTTCCGGATAGCGGGCACCGAATCCGCCGGTCGGAAGGATCTCTTTGATGCGGGCCAGGTCGGCATCAGTGAGACTGAGGTCAACGGCGCCGACGTTCTCCTCGACGCGCTTGGCACTGCGGGTGCCGGGGATCGGGACGATGTGTTCACCCTGTGCGAGCAGCCAGGCAAGGGCGAGCTGCGCCACGGTGGCGTCCTTGGATGCGGCGAGTTCAGTCAGCTTACGGGTGGCGTCGACGTTCTTCTCGAAGTTGCCGGGCTGCCATCGGGCGTCCCAGCTGCGCATGTCGGTCTCGTCATACTCGGCTGCCGGCTTCGCGGTGCCGGTGAGGAACCCGCGCCCGAGGGGTGAGTAGGGCACGAACCCGATGCCGAGCTCGTTCAGGACGGGGAACAGCACCTCCACGTCGCGCTCGAAGAGGGAGTACTCGGTCTGAAGGACCGAGACGGGCTGCACGGCATGGGCGCGGCGCAAGGTCTCCGGGCCAGCTTCGCTGAGACCGAAGTACTTCACCTTGCCGGCATCGATAAACTCCTTCACGGTCCCGGCGACATCCTCGATGGGAACGCTGGGGTCCACCCTGTGCTGGTAGAGCACATCGATGTGGTCTACGCCGAGACGACCCAAGCTGTTCTCGACGACGTCGCGGATGTGTTCCGGGCGGCTATCGAAACCGCCGTCGCGCGTGAAGCCGAACTTCGTGGCGATGACAACCTCGTCACGGAAGCTCTTCACGGCCCGGCCAACGATCTCCTCGTTCGCACCCCAGCCGTACAGCTCGGCTGTATCAAAGAACGTCACGCCCAGCTCATGCGCTTTCTGGATCGCAGAAATGCCTTCCTGCTCATCACCGGGACCGTAGGCAAGCGAGATGCCCATTGAGCCGTAACCAATGGCGGAAGTGGTCAGGCCTTGGCTGCCCAGAGTGCGTGTCTGCATGATGTCTCCTCTTTCGTGGATCGAGCGGCGCCGGAAGGGCTGGTGCGCCGTTGAGCCAGCGACGAATGGCTACCCATCGAGGTCCCGACGGCGAAAACCAGTGAAACCGATCAGTAGGAACACAGCGGTGACGGCGGAAATTCCCGTCAACCCGGCCCATCCTTCGTCGTCGACGGAAACGTTGGGAACGTGCCAGAACGGACTGATCGCCAGTACCCAGTCCCAGAGCCTGAACGTCGGGCCCAGCAACGTGAGCACGAAGGAAATAAAAACACCGGCCCAGGACGCGATTACCACCTGCGGCCGTGCACCGACGACCGCCACCGAAACGGCGGTGGCCGTCCACATGGCCGGAACGGTCACCACGGCCTGCAGGAGAACCTTGCCGGCGTCGATGCCCAGGTCTCCGGAGGCCAGCACCGTGATGATGGCTCCAGCGAGAAGCAGGTAGATGGTTGGTGTGGCCAATGCGAGCATGACGTTTGCCGTGAAGTAACGGGAGCGCGGAACGGCGGCGGCCAGAACGGGCTCCAGCCGGCCCGCGAGCTCCTCGGTCCGCACCTTCTGCAGGATCTGCACGCCGGGAATGGCCGCAATGATTCCGGCAAGGCTCAGAATCGTCACCAGGAAGGCCGGCGCGAGAGCCTCCGGCGTGGCGGCACCGGAGGCGAGAACCGAGGCGGCAGCACTGTCACCGCTCAGGATGTCCTTAAAGGAGCGGGCAAAAAATCCGAAGACCACCCCGATAATCATGAATGCAATGGTCCATGTCAGGATCGGGGCGCGGTTCAGCCGGACCGCCAGGCTCCATGGAGTTCCAACTCTGCCCCGGGCCGGGCCGGGATCGGGAACGATGGCCCCCTGCCCGAAGTCGCGCCGCGACTGCAGCAGGAAGGCTACACCGAGCAGGACCAGGGCGAGGGCCACTGCGGGAAGCAGCGGCCACCAGTGGTTGCCGCTGGCCGGCCGGGTTTCGGTCATCCAACTTAACGGATTGGTCCAGGACATCCAGTCCGGTGCCTCCACCGAATACAGGAATCCGCGCAGCAGGAACAACGCGCCGAAGGTGCCCACGGCCAGCGAGTTGGCCGTCCGCGCATCGGATCCTAGCTGCGCGGTCACAGCGGCGACCGCAGCAAACATCCAACCGGTGGCAGCGAACGTTGCTCCCAGCAGCAGGGAGGCATTCCAGCCGCCGCCGCACCAGGCAGTGACGACCCCGGCGACGGCTCCGAGAGCCGCCGAGCCGATCAGGGCCAGGCTGACTCCCGCCAGCAGGCGGCTGCCCCGGCCCAGCACACCGGATGCCAGAAGCTCGGCCTGTCCGGAGTCCTCCTGGCCCCGGCTGGACCGGGTGACGGTGAAAATCGATCCGAGGGCGGCGAGGAAACCGCCCAGGGCGAGGCTGCGCCAGGCATTGAAGCCGTCGTCGGTGCTCAGATCGTAGGCCGGTCCGAAGATCAGGCCCAGTGCCGGGTTGGAGCCAATGGCAAGCGCTAGTCCGAGGCGGTCCTGCTGGGTGGGAAAGACCCATGGGTAGACGAGTACGGAGGACGCAGAGAGTGCCGTCGCGATCAGGATCCACGGCACAAAGCTACGTCCGTCGAACCGGACAGTAGCACGCAGCAGCGGTCCGGTACCCGTCAGGGCGTTGCTCATGGGCGCGCCCGTGTGGAGGGGGCGTCGTCCTCGTACAGCCGCAGGAAGAGGCTCTCCAGCGAGGGCGGTTCGACGGTCAGCGATGTGATGCCGAACGGGGTGAGTGCTGCCATTGCCTCACCCACCCGTGCGGACTCCACCACAGCCGTGAGTTTGCCGCCGTCCAGGTGCACGTCCTCGAATGCGGCCAGCTGGCCGGGCTGTGGGTCACGTTCCAGAGTGGCGTGGACGGCGACGGTGGTATGCCCGCGAAGCTGGGCCAGTGTCCCTTCCTCCACGATCCGTCCGTCCCGGATAATGCTCACCCGGTCCGCGAGGGTTTCAACTTCGGCGAGAATATGGCTGCTGAGCAGCACCGTGGTGCCGCGTTGCTTTGCCTCGCCGATCACTTCCTGGAAGACGTTCTCCATCAGCGGGTCCAGACCGCTGGTTGGCTCGTCAAGGATTAGGAGCTCGACGTCGGAGGCCAGGGCGGCGACGATGGCCACCTTTTGCCGGTTACCCTTGGAGTACTGGCGGCCCCGCTTCGCGGGATCCAGCTCAAACCGCTGGATCAGTTCCGCCCGCCGCCCCTCGTCCAGGCCGCCGCGGAGCGATCCCAGCAGGTCGATGGCCTCGCCGCCGGTCATGCCCGGCCACAACGCGACATCGCCCGGCACATAGGCAAGCCGGCGATGCAGCGGCACGGCCTCTCGCCACGGATCCTTTCCCAGGACCTGCAGGGCTCCGGCGTCGGCCTTCAACAGTCCTAGGAGCACACGGATAGTTGTTGACTTCCCGGCGCCGTTTGGCCCCAGGAAACCGTGCACCTGCCCACGCTGAACTTGGAGGTTCAGCCCGTTCAGAGCCTGGAATTTCCCGAAAGATTTCTCGAGCCCCTGAACACTGATGGCCAACTCCGCGCTCATAGCCTCCCCGTTCCCTAGCCGTCCCTACAGTTAGTGTGCTGGTACATCCACCATGGTGACCAATGTTTTCCCCTGCCTGCCTGCCTGTTGGCGGCAATTCTGGACTGGACATGCCTCGTCATCACCACATGGGAACTTCACAAACGCTGGCCGGGCTCAAGGCTCATTATCGACGACGACAGCGCCGTCCCGTTCATGGTTACCAGTACCAGTACGGACAAAGCCAAAGTGGTCGTATAAGTTCCGAAGTCGGAAACCGTCGACGCGAGCCAAAACCGGACGAATGCCGGATAGCGACGCAGGGTCGGCTCTACCTCTTTGGCACCGCCGCCCCTCATTGCGGCTCGTCGGGAAAGAAAAGGTCCTCGATGGTGCAGTTGAAGACGCCGGCGATCCGAAAGGCCAGCGGCAATGACGGGTCAAAACGTCCGCGTTCGATGGAGATGACGGTCTGGCGGGATACGCCCAGCTCGTCAGCGAGCCGCTGTTGGGACCAGGCCAGGCGCTGACGTGACTCATGCACCAGGTTCTTCACGTCAGCCTTTCCACCGCAGCACCAGGTACCGGATGCCGAAGGAGGCGAAGCCCAGAGCGATCACAGCTGGAAGGACGAGCTTCAGATCGATTACCAGCTCCCGTGGGATGAAGGCCAGAACGGTAGCCGCGACCCCAAGCACCAGGATCAGATCCATGAAGGAACCCGCAGCCGCCTTGTCGATCCACCCGGATTCGACGGAGTCGTCAGGCCGTTCGGTTGCACCTATCAAAGTGTTTCGATCCACGACCAGGAGATAGACCAGGGCCACAGCCGGCATCGCGATGCAGGCAAAAAAGACCCAGAAGCCGAGGGCAGGATTCGGATCGGTGATGCCGAGCAAGACAGACAGCAAACCTCCTGCTGCTCCAAGGGCTAATCCACAGGGAACAGCGATGGCTGCGGCCGGTACGCGGCCGGTTCCGAACTTGGCATATCCCCACTTTGTGCGGGTTTGCTCAACGGACATTGCCGGCCTCCTCGGATGTACAGCTCGCTTTACACGTCTAGTTGGCTTTACAGGTTTGCCGCTGTCAAGAGTGTTGAGGCGGCCCCGGATCTCGGACTTAACCTGGCGTGTGGCAGAGACTGCCATCCGTCACCGGCACTGTACGATCCAGTGATCTTCTCTGGTTAGTAACACTTGGCACCGAGCCGGACATGTAGAGGTATGGGGACAACACGAAGCTCTAAGGAACGCGAGGCCCGCTTCGCCGCGCTCTACGCGACAACATACGGTGACGTCCTGCGCTTTGTGCAGCGCCGGACGGAATCGCACCGGGCCGAAGACGTAACCCATGAAGCCTTCATGGCAGCATGGCGCCGGCTGGATGACCTGCCTCGGGAGCCAGGGGACGCGCGGGCATGGCTGTACGGCACGGCCCGCAACTGTCTGCTCAACGATCAGCGTTCCCGTGCGCGCCAAGGTGCCCTTGAGGTTCGGATAGCCTCCCATATCCCGGAATTCATT
This sequence comes from Arthrobacter sp. zg-Y1116, assembly GCF_024385485.1. Classification (NCBI taxonomy): domain Bacteria; kingdom Bacillati; phylum Actinomycetota; class Actinomycetes; order Micrococcales; family Micrococcaceae; genus Arthrobacter; species Arthrobacter sp. zg-Y1116. The sequence continues at coordinate 265,171 of NZ_JANFLR010000002.1, forward strand.
GATCCGGAGGACGACTTGGTTGCCCTCCAAGTGGACCTGGCGGCCGCTTGGAGCAGGGTCCGGCCCGAGGACCGGGAAGTGCTGTCGCTCGCAGTGTGGGAAAACCTGACCTCTCCGCAGGCCGGCCGCGTACTGGGAATCTCTGCGGCCGCCTACCGTATCCGTCTCCACCGCGCACGCCAGTCCCTGCACCGTGCCCTTCGGCACCGGGCGCCGGACTACTCGACCTTGGAGGAATTGATATGAAACCCGATACCTATCTCAGGGCCCTGCGCACGCTGGACCCGGCACCGCGTTCCGCACCGGACGGCGAATCCCGACAGCGGTACGAGACGGGACTGCAGCAGATCCTTGCCACCGATCCCACAGCCGGGGCGGGCACAACAGCCGAACGGATCGAGCCGGCCCCGCGTCGGCAGCACCGGCGCACCCGCTGGATAGCGGTACCGGCCGTCGCGGCGGTCCTGGCGGCCGCCGTCGTACTGGCCCCGAACCTGCTTAGCGCGGAAAATGCTTACGCTTCCTGGACACCCGTCCCTGAGACCCTGACCGACGCAGACCTGGCCACCACGGAAAAGGCATGCCGCGAGCAGGGCCTGAACATCGACTCTCCGTCACTCGACATCGCCGAGCGCAGGGGGGAGTGGGTGGTGCTCCTTTACGCCGGAGCGAACGATACCTCCGCGGACTGTCTGGCGCATGTGCCGGTAGGCAGCGGCCGGGCGGACGACGTCGCAACCTCGGGCAACGGCGGAAAAGGTGCAGTGCCCGTCGGGGATCAGTTCACGCAGGGTCCCATCACCGAATACAACGACCGCAGGACGCTGATCAGCCGGCCGCGGCCTACGGTTTCCCTCACCCAGGGCCAAATCGGGGACAACGTTGTCGGCGTAACCATTCACACGGCCGATGGGCAGCAGGTCCAGGCCTCCCTCGAAGACGGCCGGTACGTTGCCTGGTGGCCGGGAACCGCGTTCGGTTCCGAGCTTGAGGGCAACGGCGGCCCCGCACCTGACCTCGCCTACACCATCACCCTTCGTGACGGGACGGTCCTGCACGACGCCGAACCCACCAGCCCCTGAGGGGTACCTCCGTACGGGTACCAGGCCCTTCGTACGCATCGGCTAGGTGGGACGGTCCAGGATGCTCAGTGCCCGATAGATGGTTGTGTGGATAGGTGCAGGGGTATTGTGCTTCGCGGCGATACGGGCGAGGGCGCCGTTTTGTTCTTCGAGTTCGGAAGGGCGTCCCGCGATGAGGTCGCGCTGCATGGAAGCGGTGCTGTCGGGCGTGAATGCGTCGTACTGGGCCATTGTCGTTTTCACGTCATCCTCGGTGAGGTTCACTCCAACCGCTGCGGCGATCGTGGCGACTTCACGCATGGCGTCTTCAACTAACGTCCGCGTGCCCGGATGGGTCCGCGTTTCACCCACGTTTTTACGGCACAGCGCTCCGATGCCGCCGTAGGAGGCAATGAGCATGAACTTCCGCCACAGGTCGGTGGTGATGTCGTCAGAGATACGGGTGCTGATGCCGGCTGAAATCAAAGCGGCGGCGACGGCCTTTACCCGAGCAGTCGGGGTGCCGTTGAGCTCGCCGAGGGTGACGGCAGGATTCCCGCCCACGTGATGGACGTGCCCGGGTTCGACGAGGTACGAGATGATCATGCACAGCCCGCCGAGAGCGTGCCCGCTTCCGGCGGCGGCTTCGATCTGCTCGGATGCGGTGACACCGTTCTGCAGCGGCAGCACCGGGGTATCGGGTCCGAGGAGCGGCAGTGCGGTTTCCACGACGGCGCGGACCTGGCCTGCTTTGCAGCCTAGGATGACGGCGTCGCACACCCCGATGGCTGCAGCGTCCGTTGAAACACCGGCCAGCGCGATGAATTCATCCCGTCCGTCGCCCGAGGTGAGGTGAATCCCATGGTCGGAAAGGGGATCGACATGGCGGGGCGTAACCAGGAGGTGGACGTCGTGGCCTGCCCGGGACAGGGCGGCGGCGAAGTAGGCGCCGACTCCGCCGGCGCCGACGATTCCGATCTTCATGATTGTGTGGTTGGTAGGTTGCGCATGCGGCTAAGGATAACCATGACGGGAAGGCAGTCGCTCCCCACCGGAGCATCACCGCCCTACCGAGCTTTCCTCCGGGAATGACATCGGCAATGTGGCAGACTCTGCGGATGCCACTTATTCAGGTACTTAACGCCTCGCCATCCACCACCGAGAAGAAGCGCCAGCTGCTGGCAGCGCTTACGGAAACTTATGCCCGGGTTATGGAGATTCGGCCGGACACTATTCGGGTTGTTCTTCACGAGCTGCCCCGTGAGAATTGGTCGGTCGCCGGAGTGACCCTGGCGGACTCCGGCCAGGATGAATCCGTCCGGGCCGGCTGACGACAGTCGCCGTTCCCCACCGGCAGCGGATGCGTCCCAGCCCGTTAGGGCCAGTCGACCGGGTACGGCGATTCCATTTCCTTCGGCCGACTGGAGCGCTCGGACTCTGAACTATCCACCCCACCTTGGGCGGCCGCTAAAGAATCCTTCGATGGGGCACAGATTCAAGGTTTAGAGGTGCTTCTTCATTTTCGTGGTCACTATTTCGTAACCCATCGATTCGTAGAGTCCTCGGGCGCCGTGGTTGAATCCGAAGACGCTGAGTCCAAGGGTGTGGGCGCCTTGGGAACGCGCGTAGTCTTCGGCCAGCTTCATTGCCTTCCTGCCTAGCCCTTTGCCGCGATGCTCCTCATCAACGACTATGTCCCACACCCACCAAGAGCGATGATCTTCAGAACTGTCAGTTCCAACCCAAAGGTAGCCAATGGTTGTGCCGGTACCGTCAAGAACATCGAACACGGCATTATCTGTGGTTGGAATGTTCTCAGGAAACGCGGCATCTAGGCTCTCATAAGCGCGCCGATGTGCCTCTTGCGGGGATTCGCCTGTCGTAATGAGATCAGATGCGTATTCAGTGCGGCTTCGTTCCATCCAGGCAGGGAATTGTTGGGCGCGGAGAGGGACGAGCTGAACAGTCATTTGATCAGCTTGACAGTAAGATGCAGGAGCGGCAAAAGCCGTTACCGAGATCCTCGCGGAGAGATTGAGAGCGTCTCACGAGCGATGGAATCAGAGACAACTGCGACGAATCCATGGCGCGGGAGGAACGTCTGCTCTCCCAGTACAGTGGCCACCAACGGCACCTCGGACTGGTCATTGTGCCCTTTCGGAACGGCCGGGCAGTGGAGAAGCCCCCGGAGACAGGGAATGAGTTATGCGGCTGCCGTGGGTTATCGTTCCCGGATGATGTTTGAAACCGACCGCCTTGAAGCCCGCCACTTTGTGGAGAGGATCTGGAGGACTTTGCAGCGCTCTGCGCGGATCCGGCGGTCATGCGGTTCGTCGGTGACGGGACGACATTGGACCGGTTCGAAGTCGCAGGATGGATTCAGGTCTGCAAAGAAAAGTATGCGAAGCGCGGCTATGGCACCTCAGCCGTCTTTGAACGGGACAGCGGCGAATTTGTCGGCTATTGCGGCGTCATCCGTGCGCCCGGCCAGGACTTCGACGAACTGATATACGTTTTCCATCAAAGGTTCTGGGGCAAAGGTTATGCCACCGAAATTGGCCGGTCGATGCTCGCCTACGTCTTTGAGGTCTCTCATCTGGAGTTCATCTCCGCGACGATCGATGCCGGTAACGAGCAGTCGAAACGGGTAGCGCGCAAGATCGGAATGGCGGAGCGGCCGTTTCCCGACGACGAGGTGAGCTACTGGACTATCGATCGCCCTGACGACTAACGGTCCTGGCCCTCGACGCCGATAGCCCCTTGTCTCTTCCCCGCCGCATGCAACGAAGAGCGGTACCGCACCTCCGTCAGGGTGGAGCCGGAGAAGGACTCTTCTTTGGTTGCTCCGTCCGGGGACATTCCCCTTCGTTCGTAGAAGGTTCTTCCGCGCTGGTTGGAATCCAGCACCCACACCGAGACAACGGTGTGTCCGCTTTCGCGCAGCTGGTTCAGCGCTGCCTCCCACAAGCGGCGCCCGACTCCCGTGCCGACAAATTCCTCCAGGAGGTAGAGGGCCGTGACCTCTCCGACCTGAGGGTCGGCGTCGTCGTCGCTGCTGCTGTCCGCATGGGAAAACCCCACGACGTTCGAGCCGATCACGGCCAAATGTGGTTGCGGCACCCGCCCTTCATGGATCATTCGCTTCCATCCCGCAGCTCTCCGCTCAATGTCCAGTGCGTCGAGGAGGGAATCGGGCATCAATCCGCGATAGGCCCATTGCCATGCGTGGACATGGACGCGAGCGAGGTTGTGGGCGTCATTTTCGGTGGCTCGGCGGATTTCAACGGCTGGCATGGGCATTAGTCAACAATGAGAAGGCTATTTGCGCTAGGAGTTTCTTTGGCGCACAGGGGGATATTGCCGCGGGCCCATGATTGGACGGTTGCGCCATTAGTTAGGGTGTCTAAAGTAAGGCCGTCCCACGGGCACAAAGTGACAGTGGTCGGCACACTCCGGTTTTCGGGTACCACCATGGGGGAATCAGCATGAACAAGCACGTCGTCGCACCTTGTCTTGCAGCGCTGCTGCTCGTTACGGCCTGTGCTCCGTCGTCGCAGGATCCAGCCTCTTCAACCGACGGGGCCGATGCGTCCCCGTCCCGGACGTCCGCCCCTGTTTCGGCGAGCCCCTCCCGGACACCCGAGCCCACCGCGACTGAGCGGCCAACGCTGGGCAAGCCCGCCTCCTACGAGGAAGGCTTTTCCTACGCGACCGGTGCCCTACCGGCGCGGTGGCTGAGCCAAGCCGGTTGGTACGCCCAGAAAGGGGCCGGGGCGGAGGTCATCGGTGACCTGACTGCCTTCGTTGAGCAGGATATGCAGACCCGGGACCAGACCCTCGTGGTGACCGACAGCGCCGGCGACATCCTGTATCGGTCGCCGTCCCTCGGACTGGACCCGGAACAGCGCGTCGAGCCGTCCCTGGACCGGGTGCGGCAGAACGGGCAGGAGTTCTTCACGTTTTACCAGATCGGCGTGCCGCTCCAGCCAGGCGCCGGTCAAGGTGCTGCACCCGTTGCCCAGTTGATCGTCGTCGACGCGGCGGGGAAAGCAACGGCCGTCGAAGAGGATATGACCGGCTACCGTCCGACGTCGACGCATGACGGTAACGGTGCGCTGGCCTTCACCGCCACCGACGGCGGCCTCGGCATGCAAAGCGGCGTCGCAGCCGGCCCGGACAGCGCCGGTTTTGTCCGGGTGCTCAATGCCGAGATAGGACTGCTGGAACCGATTCCGGAACTTGAGGGGCAGTCCTGGCTGGCCCGGATCGACGGGGTGGACGTGTACCGCTCACCCCGGGCAGCGAACCCGCAGCAGGGTCTGCCGGAGGCAACGCTCAGCATTGGCGAATGGTCGATGACGTTCGCGGACCATCCGTCCGGGTCCATCGTCTTCGGCTCCACGTTCGTTTCCGTCCGCAAAGTGGACGAGACGTGCGAGTCCGTCGACGTGCACACCGGGCAACCGGTTGTCTTCGAGGGCGCGGCACAGGGATGCGCCTTCCCGGCGGCCCGGCTGCCCGGATACGCAACAGCGGCCAGCCCGAATGGTGAGCTGCATCTGATGCACTGGCAGAACGAACAGGGCGTTGACGCGCAGTGGGTGGTGAATCTGAGGACGGGGGAGCAGAAGCGGATCGACCCGGCGTCAGACTTTTACCCCGCCATGGTCTCCGACGCGGGCGAGGTGTACGGCAGGAACAACGCCGGGGATAGAACCGGGTACCTGAAGTTCCCGGAGCAGATGGCGCCGCAGTTCGACGAGGCGAAGCGTGACCTCCCCACGGCGATCACCAGTGAGGGCCTGGCAATGTTCAAGTACGAGGACCTGCCGACCTATTTCGCGCTGCCGGTGGACTAGCGGAAACCTGGCTCAATGGCAGGCGACCGGCTGCTGCTCAAACCTGGTGGGCCCCACGGGCACGTAACCGCTGAGCTCGTTGCCGTCGGCGTCGACCTGCACCGTGTATTCACTGTCTTCAACCAGCCGATACCCGTTGGGGGTGGAGGCGCCGCCGACGGTGAGCAGCCCGCCGGACGCGGTCCATTCCAGGGTGTAGTTGCCGGCCTCGATCGGCCGGTAGCCGTCGTCGCTGTTCCACTCACCGGCCAGCCTGCCGATTCCGTGGCTGCCGACCGCGTAAACCTTGCCGCTTCCTGACATGAGGAAAGCGGACTCACGCACTGCGGCGCGGCAGCCCTCCGGTCCCTGGGGATCCAGAATGAAGCTCTCGGTCCCTGCGTCGAGCAGCGATCCGACGGCGATTCCGACTCCCGCGACGGCGGCCGCCAGCAGTGCCGGAACGGGGGAGTGCAACCGTGGATTTTTGCGGTCGCCGACGCGGTTCCGAGAGCCGAGCCACCGAATCGCCACGGCGGCCAGCAGCAGCGCGGCGGCCGCCGGCCAGGGGCTGACGACGTGGGAGCCGATCACGAGGATCCAGCCGGTGGCAGATGACAGGACTAACGCAAGCCCAAGCAGCAGGCAGGCACCGGGCACAACAACCCGCAGCGCAACTGTCCGGTAGCGAGGTTCGTTGGAGTCCACCGGTTACAAGCTTTCCCGGAGCCACGCGTTTGCCCGGGCGACCGCTTGCCCGATCTCGTCCGTGGGCCGGCCGTTCAATAACGCGAACGCGACTTGCTGCAGCCGGAAGGTGTTCCGCCGGATGGCAGCACGGCGCACTTCCGCGGAGCCGGCGATCAGCGGCAGCTTGTCCCACCCGTTCCAGACACCGATGCAGGCAAGATCCGTGGAGCGGTCGCTCCGGGACGCCAGATCCCAATCCAGTACCCCGACTATGCGGTTCCCTTCCCAGAACACGTTGTGCCCTCCGAGGTCTCGAAGCTGGCCGGGTTCGCCTTCCCCTGCAGGGCACGGTCCGCCGGGGAAGCCGATCGAGTCCGGGACGCTGTCCACCAGCTGCTGCAGCTTCCGCATGGCGGCCGCCGTGTCCGGGTCCCGTGCAATTCGAACGGCGGCGGTGCCGTCCAGCAGGACCACGGTGTGGGCTGACCCTGTGTCCGCAATCGAGCGGGGCGCTGCTTGGGCAGCGGGCGGCAGCCCTTCAACGGCGGCATCCACGAGGGTATGTAGTGTGCGGCTCTCGATTGTCCCCATGGTCCGAACCTAACAGGGTGGTCAAACGGCCCTGGGACGCTACTCTGATCCGGGCCCCGGCCGACTCACAATCAGACCCGTTACGGTCGGTCCGCAGCCGCCCGCTGGCGCCCGGCATGGGAGCGGGCCTTCATGCGGTTGCCGCAGACGGCCATGGAACACCACTTGGCGGTGCCCGGCCGGCTCCTGTCGATGAGGAAGAGGTTGCACTCGTTGTTGGCACAAGGACGAAGACGGCCGGGAAACTCCTGGACCACACGGGACCAGGCAAGCGCCGCGCGGAAGGCTAGCCGCTCGTCCTCCGGCGCCCGGACTTCCCAGCGGAGTCCCTGCGGAGTGACCCGGGGGACCAGGGCGCCGTCGCCCAGCGCTGTTGAAAGGCGGGACAGTGCGTCATTGGATTCCCGGACGGCGTCCTGCAGGCACTCCCGCATCCGTCGAAGATGTGCAAGCTCGGCTTGAGAGCCCGTGCCTCCGTAGCGTGCAACGAACTCGACGCAGGAGGCGCCCGCGAGTCCATCCGTGGGACGGCCCGCGACAACGGGTGTGCTGTTCAGCAGCGCCAGCAGCAGGTCTTCATCCTCGACCATCGGGTTCCTTTCTCGGAGGACGGCACACTTTCCAGGGGTTACGCGGGTGCGCTGAACGAGTTCCATGCTACCGTCCCATAACCAGTAAAACGATTGTTAGGGGTTAGTCCATGGTTGCCGTCCATCACCGCACCGTTTCCGTCAACGGGCTAGACGTGTTTTACCGCGAAGCCGGCCCCGTGGACGCCCCGGTGCTCCTGCTCCTGCACGGATATCCCACCAGCTCGCACATGTTCCGCCACCTCATCCCCAGGCTCGCCGAACAATACCGGGTGATCGCCCCGGACCATGTCGGCTTTGGCCGCTCGTCAGCGCCGTCGGTCGAGGAGTTTACGTACACTTTCGACGGGCTGGCCGAGGTGACGCGTGCTTTCCTGGCTGAACTCGGCGTGGACGCCTATACGGTCTACACCCAGGACTACGGCGCCCCCATCGCCTGGCGGCTGGCCCTGGCCAACCCGGCAGCGGTGGAAGGGGTGATTTCGCAGAACGGCAACGCCTACGAAGAGGGTTTTGTGCCCGACTTCTGGGCTCCCATCTGGGCCTACGGTGCGGACCCTTCGCCAGAAAACAAGGCGGTCCTGCGTCCGGCCTTGGGCCGGGAGGCAGTCGAGTGGCAGTACAAGCACGGCGTTCCGGACCCCACCACCGTGGACCCGGACGCCTGGGAGCACGATCTGGCGCTCCTGGCCCGCTCCGGCGTCGACGAGGCCCAGTTGGCGCTCTTCGGCGACTACCACACCAACCGGGCACTGTATCCGGCGCTCCACGAATGGCTGCGTTCCACCCAGGTTCCGGTGCTTGCCGTATGGGGGCGGAATGACGAAATCTTCGGTCCGGCCGGAGCCGAAGAGTTCCGCCACGATGTCCCCAAGGCCCGCGTGGAACTTCTCGACGGCGGCCACTTCCTCCTCGAGTCACACCTCGACGAGGTTGCGGACATCATTCTCGACTGGCGGTCCGGGTTCTAGCCGGCAGCGCCGCGGCACGACGACGGCGGGGCCGGGCCGCCGTCGTCGGAGAGCCCCACCGTCTACGATTCCCGGGGGAAAGAACCATGAGAAGAGCTACCGCCGTCCCTGTTTTCGCGCTGCTGCGGGTGGGCGAGGACCTGGAGAACGGACCGTCGAGGACGCGGTCGCCGGCGTTGCTCGGCTGCTGTGCGGGCTGGGATCTGCGGCCATGAACCCGGCATGACAAGATGGCCTGCATTGCTGTGTCTATGAGTCCCAGCACTCACCAACCCTGAAGGAGCTCCGATGCCCGCTTCCGAAATGCGTTCGAAAACGCTTGAATACTCCCCTGCAGAACGGGACGTCGCACGCATATTCTCGCGGACCGGACTCGAGCACCTGCAGGCGCTTGCCGCCGGTGAGGTTCCCGGCCCGCCGATCAGCAGCCACGTGGGGCTGCGCCTCGTCAGCGTAAGCGAGGGGGATGTGGTGATGACGGCGGAACCGGACGAATCGCACTACAACCCGATCGGGTCCGTCCACGGCGGCTTTTTCGCCACCGTCCTGGACTCCGCCTGCGGCTGCGCCGTGCACTCCACGCTGCCGGCCGGCGCCGGCTACACCAGCCTCGAACTCAAAGTGTCCTTCCTGCGGCCCGCCACCGCGAACACGGGCACCGTCACCGCCCACGGATGGGTGACCAAGGCCGGACGCAACGCAGCGTTTGTCGAAGCGGACCTGCGCGACGCCGCCGGCCGGGTTCTCGCTACAGCGTCAAGCACCTGCCTGGTGGTGGGTCCCGAGCCGTCGGGAAGTTGAGCCGGCGGTGAGGGAGACGGTGACGAGGACGGCGCAAAGCAGCACCGATGTCAGCAGCAAGACCAGATAGGCCACCGTTACCAGCACCGCGACCGGTGCCGTTTCCCAGACCGCGGAAAGCGGCATCGAACTCAGGCTGTTGAAACGAGGAATACCGCCCGGCTGGTAGCGGACAACCTCCGCGGAAGGGTCAATGCCGGAACACGCACCCTGGAACTGCTGGGCCCGATGGCCGGTTCCCTTGCCGGTGGAGCACTGGCCACCATCGATGTGGCCCTCCCGGTCGCTGCAGGCGGCGCCGTCTTCGTTGCCTGCACCGGGTTGGCACTGCTTCTGGTCCGCAGCGGCGAGGAAATGCCGCCCGAAAATGCCGCAGCGTTGGTCCCGCGAATAGGCTAGCCCGCCTGCACCATGGCCCGGTGAAGGGGAGCACGACGACGGCGTATCCGCTCCTCCTCAACCGTCAGGGGAGTGGGGGGCCGACGTCGCCGGATTCCGGATCCCCAGGAACGCGACCGCCCCGGCCGCCAGGAACAGGACCGCGGTCACCAGCACCGTCTGCCGGAAGCCCGGAAAGTCCAGGGCGCCGCCGGACACGGTGCCGGCCAGCGCGATGGCAATGAGCCCGGCCACCCGCGACACGGCATTGTTGACCGCGGAGCCGATGCCGGCGTCGTCCTCGCTCAGTGCGCCGAGCACCGCGGAGGTCAGCGGCGCCACCATCAGCGCCAGGCCCAGCCCGCACAGCAGCAGCCCGGGCAGCAGCTCGGTAAGAAAGTCCAGCGGCGGCTGGACCATGAGCATAAGGAGGAACCCGGTCCCGCAGATCACCGGCCCGGCGGTCATAAATAGGCGCGGCCCGTAAATCCCGGCCAGTCTGCCGACGCGGGCGGACAGCAGCAGCATGGCCACCGGCAGCGCCAGGGCAGTGAAGCCGGCCGCCGTCGCGGAGAACCCCGCGGTCTCCTGCACGAAAACGGTCACGGCGAAGGTCCCCAGCGAGAGCCCGGCGTAAGCGCCCGCAGTGACCACGTTGCCGTAGCGGAAGTTCCGCGCCCGGAACAGGGACAGCGGCATCATCGGTGCCGGTGCTCGGGCCTCGCGCAGCAGGAACAGCACTAGGGCCAGCAGCCCTGCGGCCAGGGGAACGACGACGGCGGGATGCCCCCAGCCGAGCCGCTCCTGTTCGATCAGTGCATAGACAGGACCTGCCTGTCCGGCAACGGCCAGCACAACGCCGGGCAGGTCGAACGCGGCCCGCCTCGGTCCGCTGCTCTCCGGCAGGCCGGTCATCAGCAGCAGGCAGGCGGCCACCGGCAGGACGTTTACGGCGAAGATCAGCCGCCAGCTTCCCACGTCCACGAGCACTCCGCCCAGAAGCGGGCCGATGATCGCGGCCGTGCCGGTCCACGCCGTCCACCTGCCGATCGCGGCGGCCCGCGCGGCGTCGCGGTACGCCGTCGTAATGAGCGCCAGCGAGCCGGGCACCAGCAGTGCGGCGGTGATGCCCTGGATGCCGCGGGCGAGGATCAGGACGCCGGGTGCCCAGGCCAAGGCGCAGGCGAGGGAGGAGACCCCGAAGCCCAGGATGCCGATCCGCAGGATCCGCAGCCGGCCGAAGGAGTCCGAGAGTGAGCCGGCCAGCAGGATGAACGCCCCCAGGGTGAGTAGATAGGCGTTCACGGTCCACTGCTGGGTGGGCAGCCCGCCGCCGAGTTCTCCGCTGATGGCCGGCAGGGCCACGGTGACGATGGATCCGTCGAGGAAGGCCACGAAGGTGGCGAGAATGGCGACGGCCAGCAGCCGGGTGTTACCGGAGGGGCTGCTGGCCGCGCTGGTCATGAACGAATACTAAGGTGCCGGGCTCACCCGGTCCCACAGCTCGCAGCCGTGCTCGGCATCGACGGTCGCCGTCAGGCCAACCGCTATTCCGGCCGCTGACCATGCGCGCCCGGATAAGGGCCTTTACCTGTTGTGGAACGGCAAAAGCGTGGACCTGCAGGCAAAGGGGGGGGCTGCCAGTGCCTCGGCCCGCGGGGGCACTGGCTAACTCTCTGAGGGCTAAGTAGATTCACGACTCACAAATCCGGTTGCCTCGTGCAGGACCGGCGAGAAGCGTCGGCACGCAACTTAGCAAACTAGTCTGTTTCTAGGAGTCCACCATGGTTTCACCAGTTCAGATCGCGACTCGTCCGACTCGGACCGTGAGTGCCTACGCCGCGATATCGCCCACTGATCCGCTCGTCGCTACCACGATTGAACGACGCAGCGTTGGCGCGAAAGACGTACTTATCGAGATCGCCTACGTGGGGATCTGCCACTCAGACATCCACACTGTTCGGGGTGACTGGGGGCCGGTCCAGTACCCGTTGACGGTGGGTCACGAGATCGTCGGGGTCGTCAGCGAGATTGGTGCGGACGTCACACAGCACCAAGTCGGCGACCGCGTCGGCGTGGGGTGCCTCGTCAACTCCTGCCGTGAATGCGCCAATTGCCGCGCGGGTGCAGAGCAGTACTGCCTCAACGGCAACACCGCTACCTACGGCGCCGTGGACCGCGACGGCACTATCACCCAGGGTGGGTACTCCACGCATATCGTCGTGGTGGAGGACTTCGTGCTGAGTGTTCCGCAGAGCATCCCGTATGAAGCGGCCGCGCCCCTCTTGTGCGCCGGCATTACGACCTATTCACCACTGGCGCACTGGAATGCCGGCCCAGGCAAGAAGGTAGCCGTCATTGGGATGGGCGGACTCGGTCACATGGCCGTAAAGATTTCACATGCCATGGGAGCGGAAACCACGGTTCTCTCGCACTCGCTTAGTAAGCAGGAGGACGGGCTGCGGTTCGGTGCTGACCACTACTACGCCACGAGTGACCCGGCTACATTCGAAACCCTCGCCAACACCTTTGATCTCATCATCAACACAGTGAGCGCGAAGATCGACGTGGATGGCTACCTCTTACTGCTCGGCCTCGACGGAACCATGGTGAACATCGGTGCGCCGACGGAGGTACTGCCGGTACAGGTGTACACGCTGTGCAGCAACCGGCGCTCGTTCGCGGGCACTGGTATCGGCAGTATCCGTGAGACCCAGGACATGCTGGACTTCTGCGCCGAGCACGGCATCGCACCCGAAATTGAACTCATAGCCGCCGACGCCATCAACGATGCCTACGAACGTGTTCTCGCATCCGATGTTCGGTACCGGTTCGTCATCGACACGGCGACACTTCCGGCGATCTAGGCGGGCAGCAAGCTGCCGCACACGTTCGCAGCGGGCGCCTTCGGCGCTCATGAATCTGTCCGCAGTCAGCCGGCGTTGACGACCGCACGGCAGCTGCGCAGGAAGGACGCGGCGAGGTTATCGCCGTCGGCGTCAAGGTAGCCGGCAACCATCGCACCGCCGTGAAGAAGCATCAGGTCCTGGGCCACAGCGTTCGGGTCGGCGGGAGCCAGGGGACGGACAATTTCCGTGTACGCAGCCTTGCACCATTCGCGGTGGTCCTTGATGGTTTTACGGACCGCACTGGCGGGATCCGGATATTCTGCCGCGGCGTTGATAAAGGGGCACCCGCGGAATCCGGGTTCGCACGACATCGTGCCTAAGTGTTCGGCAATGAGTTGGAACGTCTTATCGGCATCTCCGCCTGCATGTTCCATTGCAGCGCCGATTCCCTCGCGCTCAATCTTTGCCCGGCGTTCCAGATGGGCCACCACCAGGTCGTCCTTGCTTTTGAAATGCCGGTAGAAGGTCACTTTCGTCGTGCCGGCACGGTCGATCACCTTGTCGACGCTGACCGCCCGCAGCCCCTCGGCATAGAACAGCTCAGTCGCGGCTTCGACGAGTCGTTCCCTCATCGATACCTTCACAGCCTCTGCCATGGTTTCCTTCCCGTTGCCCTTGCGTGTCCCCGTGATCCACATTACGCTCCTTCTAAGTAGAGTGACTGGTCATTCTACCAGCCGCGAAACACCTTCCAGATGACGGTCGGGCGGCTTCACCACCGATGAAAGGACAACCGAGATGTTCAACAATTCACCCCGATTGGGGTCCGCCACCGATTCCGCCGCCGCCGAAAACCAGGCCGAAAACCAGGGCTTGCCGACCATAGTGCTTGTGCACGGCGCGTGGGCCGATTCCTCCAGCTGGGTGCCGGTGATCAACGAACTCCTGCACGCAGGATTCCCTGTCCGGGCCGTTGCGAACCCGCTGCGGGGCGTGGAACATGACACGGCCTACCTGGCCAGCTACCTAGCGGCGGTCGAGGGTCCCGTGGTGCTGGTGGGCCATTCGTACGGCGGTGCAATCATCACGAACGTCGATACGAGTGCCTTCGATGTGCGAGCCCTCGTGTACGTCGCGGCATTTATCCCGGTTGCGGGGGAGACGGTCGGCCAGCTGGCCGCTCAGTCTTCGACCCCGCTGCCCCTGGTGACAGTCGAGACACCGGGCGGGCCTGAGGTGCACATCAGCCCGGAGGGCTTCCGCGAAGCGTTCGCCGCCGACGTCGACCAGCGCACGGCAGGTGTCCTCGGCATCGTCCAGCGTCCCGCCAACGTCCGGGCGGTCGCGGAACCGATCACCCGGGAGGCCTTCCGTACCGTGCCCGCCTATGTACTCGTCACCACTGCGGATCGGGCCATCGACCCGGACCTGCAGGGGATGATGGCGCATCGTACCGGCGCGGCCGTCATCGAGGTCGAGGCCTCCCATGCCGTCATGGTCAGCCATCCTTCGACCGTCGCGGGCCTCATTCTCCAAGCGGCGACGTCGGCTGTAACCGTCCGATGACCCCTCACAGGCCCCCTTCCCGCTTTCAAACACTTCAAACAGAACGGAACATCATGACTGCATCAACCATCCAGGCCCCACCGGCGATCTCGCCGGTCCTCCGGAAGCTGTACTTCGTCCGCTTCGGATTCGCTATCGTCTGGGCAGTCCTTATTGCCCTGACCGCTTCCACCCTCGGACCCTTCAGCATCGCCCTGCTCATCCTCTACCCGCTGTTCGACGTCGCGGCCGCCGTCGTCGACCACCGCGCCTCCCGCGCCACCCGTCCCGGCCCGCTGCTCCTGGTGAATATGGCGCTCAGCCTGCTGACCGCCGTCGCCCTCGGCGTGGCCGTCACCTCGGGAGTGTCCGCAGTACTGGTCGTCTGGGGTGTGTGGGCTATTACTGCGGGCGCCGTCCAGCTCGCCGTTGCCGTTTCCCGCCTGCGGCTGGGCGGGCAGTGGCCGATGATTCTCAGCGGCGGCATCTCCACCCTCGCCGGCACCGGATTCATCCTGATGTCCGGCAGCTCCTCGGCGGCCCTCACCGGCGTCGCGGGATACGCCACCCTCGGCGGCGTGTTCTTCCTGCTCTCCGCGATCCGGCTGCAGCGTCTCGCCAAGGCAGGCACGCGATGACCGGGACAGTTACGGACGTTATTGTTATCGGCGCCGGTCCGGTGGGGGAGAACGTTGCGGACCGGATAGTTGCCGGCGGCCTGAGCGCGGTGATTGTCGAATCCGAGCTGGTGGGCGGCGAATGCTCCTACTGGGCATACATGCCGACCAAAGCGCTGCTGCGGGACGCCGCCGCCCTCCGCGCCGTCCGGCAGCTGCCCGGGGCCGCCGCGGCGGTAACCGGCACGCTCGACGTCGACGCGGTGCTGGCCCGCCGGGACCGGTTCGCCTCGAACTGGAACGACGAGGGCCAGGTCGCCTGGCTCCAACAGGCCGGCATCACCCTGAAGCGCGGGCACGGGCGGATCAGTGCCCTGCGGACCGTGGAGGTCACGGGCCGGGACGGCACGGTCAGCACGATCACGGCGCGGCACGCCGTCGTCGTCGCCACCGGCACCAGCGCGGCGCTTCCGCCGATCCCCGGACTGGCGGACGCCGCCCCGTGGACCAGCCGTGAAGCGGTGTCCGCGAAGAAAATCCCGGAGCGGCTCGCGATCATCGGCGGCGGCGTCGTCGGCACGGAAATGGCATCGGCCTTCAGCGCGCTGGGCGCTGCGGTGACGTTGATTGCGCGCGACGGCGTCCTGCCGAGGGTCGAGCCGTACGCTGCCGAGCACGTTGTCGCGTCCCTCGGGAGCAGCGGCGTGCGGGTGCTGATCGGTGCAAGCCCTGGCGAGGTCACCCGCGATGCCCGCGGCACCGTGCACATAGCGTTGGCCGACGGCGGGATTATCGACGCCGACGAGGTCCTGGTTGCGACGGGACGCAGGCCGAATACCGGCGACCTCGGGCTTGAACGCCTCGGGCTCGCGGCCTCCGGCTGGCTGAACGTGGACGAGACGCTCCGGGTGGTCGGCCCCGACGGGACCGTGCCCGACGGCGGCTGGCTTTACGCCGCGGGCGACGTCAACGGACGGGCGCTGCTCACCCACCAGGGCAAGTACCAGGCCCGGGCTGCGGGGGACTCGATCGTGGCACGGGCAACCGGCGCTCCTGTGGAGGACTTCCCGTGGGGGCGTCATGCGGCGACCGCCGACGTCCGGGCAGTTCCGCAGGTCATCTTCACTGACCCCGAGATTGCCTCCGCCGGCCTCACGCTGGCCGGCGCCGTCGACGCCGGGCTCCGGGTCCGTTCCGTGGAATACGACCTTGGATCGGTTGCCGGTGCCTCCCTGCATGCCGACGGCTATACCGGCCGGGCAAGCATCGTCATCAAGGAGGACACCAACACGATTGTCGGGTTCACCGCCGTCGGACCTGACGTGACCGAGCTGGTGCACGCCGCAACCATCGCAATCGCCGGGGAAGTGCCGATCGACCGGCTCTGGCATGCGGTTCCGGCCTATCCCACGATCAGTGAAGTCTGGCTCCGGCTCCTGGAGACCGCCGCACGGTAGACAACCGTCCCACGTGCCCGGACACTTCAACCATCCCCACCCCCGAAAGGAAAGAACACCATGCCCACCAAGATCACCTTCGTCATTGATAACCCCGCGGACCCCGACGCCTTTGAGGCGGCCTACAAAGGCATCGCGGACAGCGCCAAGCAGCTCCCGAAGCTGCTCCGCTACGAGGCAGGAAAGGTATGGCCGAAGGAAAACGGCTCGCCCACGCCTGCCCACCGGACACTGGACCTGTACTTCGACACCTATGAGGACGCCTCCGCTGCCGTAACAACACCTGCGGCCGCGGACCTCTTCGGTCAGCTGAAGGCCACCGGGACCACCTTCATCGCCCTGTTTTCGGAGGTGGAAGAGAGCTAGGCGGCGCACGGTTTGCCCGCCTTGATTCTTATCCGTCTCGGGTCGATGCCCGTGTTCCATCACCGGAACACGGGCATCGGCTTTTAACCTTTGTGCCCATCCGCTCCTCAGGCCGGAGCCGCCCCGTAGTAGGCTTCGGGCCATGGGAAATCGGCGAAGCACCAGTGAATCGGATTACCGGATGTACTCCCGCCCGGTGCCTGGCGAAAGCGGGGACTGGGTGGAAGTGGTGGATGACGGCGGGGAACCTCCGCGGGTGTCCAGTCGTACTACCCATACCGAAGCGGAGTTCAGTGACGCGGACGTTGACGGCGCCGCTGCTCAAGGGCCCCTCGGAGTGGCTGCTGCCCCCAGGAGCCGGTTCAACCCCTATCTCTGTGCCGCGTGGGCGGTTGTGGCGATGATGCTTGTCCTTGGACTGATCTGGCTCTCCGGCAACCTCCAAATCACGTCGGCCATTTACGGCGGCGGCAGTGCAGTCACGAGTGCCCAGGACGTAGCGATGATGAACTTCCAGATGATGGGTGTGTATCTGCTGCCCTTCGGCCTGGCCGGTGCCCTTGCGCTGCTGATGCTTCAGGCTGCCGGCTACCGTCGCGAACGCCGGGTCTAATTCAGATCCTGTCTCCCACCCGGGAGACTGCTACTGCTGATCCGCCGGTCCGCCCGTTATCGATAGGTCTCAAAGTGTCAAAAGCGAAAGAAATCCCCGGTGTGCAGCCGAGCGAGAGCCTCGTTCCGAAGGTGACCAGTTCGTGGTTGCTGATGGGCATGCTGGGTGGCCCGGGCATTGGGCTCATCCTCGCAGGTGTGGCTATGGACGAGACTGAGGGCAGTCCGGCAGAAGAGTTTTGGTTCGTATTACTCCTGGTTTTTCTCCTCGCTGCGCTTGTGGGTCTTGTGGTCGCGATCCCGCTTATCGTGAAACTCAGGAAGGCAATATCAGCAGCCAACCGGAACATCGCCGAATCCCTGCGGTGGCAATACGGGTTCACCGTTGACCGCCCGAAAACTTTGATCCTGACCGGCAATTCCACCATCCGGCTAAATCCCTTCGACATACCGGCGACCGACACTTACGGGCGGGCGGTCAATATCCGAATCAGCCCGGATGAAACGGGTACCAAAGTGGTC
Source organism: Arthrobacter sp. zg-Y1116 (assembly GCF_024385485.1). Classification (NCBI taxonomy): domain Bacteria; kingdom Bacillati; phylum Actinomycetota; class Actinomycetes; order Micrococcales; family Micrococcaceae; genus Arthrobacter; species Arthrobacter sp. zg-Y1116. The sequence continues at coordinate 283,059 of NZ_JANFLR010000002.1, forward strand.
GCCTCCATCTGCGAGGAACATCCCACTCCAGCGGCAAACCATCCCTACGAACAGCATTAGGCCGGACTAGTCGGCGAGCTCATAGTGCGAGACGGTGCGGTCACGCTCCAGCAGGTACCGATCGTCCTCGGGATAGAAGACGGCCGCGCCGACGTCGTCGCCCGCGAAAGCGCGAATCGCCTCCAGGGAAACCCATAGGGAAGCCGTGACAATCTCGCTACGCTCCTCGTCCAGACTCCGGGTGAGAATCCAGGCGCCGAGGTTGCCGGCAGTGGCGCGGTACTCGTCGATCCCGGTCTCCTGAACGTATTCGACGTATGTCTCGAGGTCGTCGCTGCGGACTACGCCGCGCCACGTCCGCACAATGCGCATGCCGATCCTTCCGAAGAGGGTGGGCTGCCGGATCCGCCGGGCCCAGGGCGCAGGAGCCTAGCGCCGGCCGGGCTGGGCCGCCAGAGTGAGACGGTTATCGGAGGGTGCCATTGACGCCGACACCGCAGCGCCGTAGGTTATCGACAATCGTTAATAACGAAAGTCGATATGGGGGGGGGGACATGAAGCTGATGAAAAACACCGGCGCGCCGGCAGGCGAAAAGAGAATCGTTTCGCGAACGGACGCGACCGTATTCATGATTGTGGCGGCATTGGCCGCGGTGGTCAGCACTGCCTTTTCAATCTCCGAAATCGTCGGGTACTTCACGGGCCCGGTGACGCTGGAGCTTCCGGTCAGCGCACGGGACCAGAGTGTGGACGGGCTGACGGCCGGAGTGACAGCGCACTACACAACACTGACGGCTACGGTTCCCGCTCTTCCCTCCGGCCCCGCAGCGCTCCTTGCCTGGTCTTCGGCGCTGCACCAGGCAGGTGTGCTGGCCGTCCAGGCGTTGGTATTCCTGCTGGCCTACCGGCTCCGCAGCGCGGTCCTGTTCACCGCCGCGTCCGTACGGATCATCGGCGCCTGCGGCATCGTCCTGCTGCTGGTCGGGACGTTTAGCCAGGGCCTCTACGGAATCGCGCTGCCCCGCGTCGCGGACCTGGTCGTGATGGAGCGGCAGACGGGCGACGAACTGGTCCTCTTTGAAGGCACGCTGAGCCCCTGGCCGCTGGTGCTTAGCCTCGTCCTGATACTGGTTGCGGGAGTCTTCCAATACGGCCGTCGGATTCAGCAGGATACGGACGGCCTGGTCTGATGCCGGCGGATGATTCGTCGAACATCCACTGCCGTCTTGATGAACTCCTGGAAGCCCGCGGGATGACGTTGACGGAACTGAGCCGCCAGGTTGGCGTGAGTCTGGTGAATTTGTCGGTGCTCAAGAATGACCGGGCCAAGGCCATCCGGTTCTCCACTCTGACCGCGATCTGCAATGCGCTGGATTGCGAGGTGGGGGATCTCTTAGTGATTCCGCGTCCCGCTTGAATCTGTTTTGGTTTAATCCGTGATCCGTGCGATCCAGCCGTATCGTTGCAGTGCTACTGCTGAAGTTACTGTTCCGCACGCCTTTTACCGTTAGGTCTCAAAGTGTCAAAAGCCAAAGAAATCCCCGGAGTAGAAGCGGGCGAAAGCCTCGTTCCCAAGGTGCCCGCCCCATGGCTGGCAATCGTGCTGGCGATCGGATCGATCGTTGGAATGATCGTCGCCAGCGAATTCATGGGTGACCCCAAGGCTGAGGGTTATAAAGACCTGCTGATGCTGGGGATCATTATTCTTCTGGCCGTTATCGTTGTTTCTTTTGCCGTGCTCATCAAGGTCGGAGTTGCAGCCAAGAGGAAACTGTCAGCGGCTAAAGGCAGGATCGCGGAAATGCTGCGGCAGGAACACGGTTACACAGTGGATCATCCCAAGACGCTCATCCTGACTGTGCAGAGCAAAACCACGCTGAATCCCTACGACATACCGGCTACCGACACCTACGGGCGGCCGGTCAATATCCGGATCAGCCCGGATGAAACGGGGACCAAGGTGGTTGCCTCAATCTGCGAAGAACACCCGGACCCCTCTGCCAATAGTCGCTACCGCAGGCACTAGGCGAAGGGCCGGTTTCCAATAGGTGGAAATTAGCCTTCGACGTCGTACACCTGAGCCGGGTCGCGCTCGAGGATCCGGTCCCGCATCTCGCGCTTGAGGACTTCCAGGTGGGCCAGCTCGTCAGCGGTCTTCTCCGGCTTCGCGGTGAGCTCGATGAACTCGTCCGCGACGATGCCCTCATTCCGGATCACGCAGGTGACGGTTGCCTCCCCGGCGGTCAGCTCGAAGACGTAGCGGGCCAGGGTGTTGCCGCGCTCGGGACGGGCCAGCTCCGGCAGCACGGCGTAGCGGTCGCCGGTGACCGCACGGGTCACGAGTTCGAAGGCGTCCCGGGCGCCGGGGCCGCCGAAGGGGGTGCGGATCCGGATCCCGCGGCGCTCCACCCGGCCGCCGGGGGTGCGGGCTGCCAGTTCCGGCAATGCGCGGCCGAGTGCTGCGAAGGCGTGCGCGACGCCGCCGGGGAAGCCCGGGCCGTGGTACTTCATGCAGTCGGCGAAGGTGAAGTCCAGCTGCACCCCGTCCTCCCACACGGTGAGCGTGCGCTCGGGGTTGGGGATCGGCGTCGGTTCGGGCCGTTCGGGCATTGCTGCGTGCTTGCTCATGTGGGTTTGTGCTCTCGGTGCTTCGGGGTTGGTGGGGGAGGTAGGGCTTGCCGGCTGCTGCGGCGGTCGCGGCGCGGTGTGGCAGGCGGTCCTTACCGCGGGCGTGAATCAGACTAAAAACCGTATCAGGCCAAGGAAGTCCTAGCTAAATGCTTCTCGGCCGAGGAAAGGAGGATTAGGATCGCGGCCACGCCTTCAGTCCTGGCGTGTTGTGGTTCCAGGCAGCCGGGACCCGACGAGCTGAACGGCCCCGCTTACACGGAATTGCGATTCGGGCGGTCGCTTGTCGACCGAACCTCCAGGGACGTCGGCAGATACCTGCGACGGGGGCGATCGGAGAACGGATGGCTGAGCAGCATTTCACCAGCGATGCGGCCCTTCTCGAACAGCGGCTGACGCACAGTGGTCAGACCCGCCCGTGCGGCTTCCGGCACGTCGTCGAATCCTGTGACTGTCAGGTCCCCAGGCACACTCAATCCGCGCTGGCGTGCCCCCTCAAGGGCGCCTATTGCCAGGACATCACCGAAGCAGCAGACCGCAGTGATGCCCGGGTCCCGGTGCAAAAGGGTGTGAAGAGCGGTAACCCCGGCGTCCACCGAGTTTTCAAAGCGCTCCTCGACCGCAATCGACCCAGCGTCCGCTCCGAAGAGGCCTTCCCTCAGACCATGGATGCGATTGCGCTGGACTGAGTAGACAGCGTTTTTCCACATCTCTTCATCCGCTGGCCCGTTATGCCGGGTACGGCCCAACCTGGAGGTAATCACCCCCACTTTCCGGTGGCCCAAGCGGCTCAAGTAGCGACCAAGATCAGCTGCTGCGGAATGGTCGTCGAGTCCCAACCAGTCGGCGTGTCCCACAACTTCCGGCTCGTCGACGACGACAATCGGCAACCTTCTCTTGAGCGCAGCCGCCAAATGCGGGTCATCGTCGGGTACCGAATAAAACACGAAGCCGTCCACCACCGCTCCCATCACGTTTGATACCCGTGAGCTGCCAAGAGGTGGGCCGGCCGGCAGCAGGAGCAGGTTTAGCTGGGCATCCTGCAGGGCCGTCGAAAGGCCCGCGAGGAGGGAGACCGAGGCTGGATCGCGCAAAGCGAAGGACATCTCGTCCGTGAAGACAACGCCGATGGTCTCCGATTTCCCGCGGCGAAACTGGCGGGCGACGGGATCCGGCCCTGCGTACCCGACCGCATCCGCAACGGCGAGTACACGCTCGCTCACCGACTTTGAGACCCGCTCGGGGTGGTTGTAGACGTTGGAGACCGTGGCAGGAGAAAGCCCCAGGGACCGGGCGATGCTCGTCAGTGTCGGTGCCTTAGAGGGATTCGGTTGCCTAGTCACTGCGCGATGCTAACAACCTAAACGTTTAAACGCTGCCACGACTACCTGAGTAGAAAAGTTCCATGCGAAGTAAAGGCCTTGAGGAGACATTGACCACTCTACGTAAACCGTTCTAATGTTCACCGCATCCCGCTACTGAAGCGCAGACCTGGAACGAAGGAGTTCATGGTGCTGATCCCGTCGACGATGACTGCGAGCGTACTTCGAGGAGTGAAAGACCTGATCGTCGAGGAGCGGCCGGTGCCGGTTCCCGCGGCCGATGAGGTGCTGATCCGGGTTCACAGCGTGGGGGTGTGCGGGTCAGACGTGCACTACTTCCAGCATGGCCGTATCGGTCCCTATGTTGTGGAGTCCCCGTTGGTTCTCGGCCACGAAGCGAGCGGCACCATCGTTGCCGTCGGTGCAGATGTAGATGAGTCCCGGGTTGGCCGCCGGGTGGCAATCGAGCCGCAGCGTCCCTGCAGAGTGTGTGAATTCTGCCGAGAGGGCGCCTACAACTTGTGCCCGAAGATGGAGTTTTATGCCACGCCCCCGATTGACGGAGCGTTTTGTGAATACGTCCTGATCCAAGACGATTTCGCGTACGACGTGCCGGACTCGATCAGCGATCATGCTGCGGCTCTTATGGAACCGTTGTCCGTCGGCATCGCCGCTGCGCAAAAGGGCGGGATAAAGGTGGGAGATACCGTACTCATCGCCGGAGGCGGTCCAATTGGGATCCTGACGGGCCAGGTCGCGCGGGCCTTCGGCGCCACCGACGTCGTCGTCGCCGACATTAACGCTGGCCGCCGCGCTCTTGCTGCAGGTTATGGCCTCCGCGTCGTGGATCCAGCTGCGGATTCCACGGAGCAACTGGGTGCGCATGTATTCGTTGACGCCTCGGGGGCGACGCCGGCCATTCTCAACGGAATCCGTTCCACGCGTGCAGGCGGGACAGTAGTACTGGTCGGCAGCGCTGATGAATTTCCGCTTTCCGTGCCCGAAATCGCCATGCGGGAGCTGAGTGTCACCGGGACGTTTAGATATACGAATACGTGGCCGATAGCACGGTCGCTTCTTATATCCGGTCTTGTGGAAGTCGATTCGCTTGTCACCCACGAATACGGAATTGAGCAGGTCGAGGACGCTCTCGTAGGTGAAGGCGCTGGAAATTCCCTCAAGCGGATGGTCCTTCCGGGCGTGCGCACCGTGGAGAATCCGCATGTGCGGGGCACAGCATGAGCAGCGCCCTGCTGTCGGTCCGGGACCTGAATAAGTCCTTTCCCGGGGTGAAGGCGCTGAACCAGGTCTCGTTTGATGTGCGTCCCGGTTCCGTGCACGCAGTCTGCGGTGAGAACGGAGCGGGCAAGTCCACGCTCATGAAGATCATCAACGGCATCTACCAGCCCGACAGCGGAACGATCCACGTTCGCGGCGAGGAGGTGCACATCAAGAGCCCGATCGATGCACGGGCCCACGGCATCGCGATGATCTCCCAGGAATTGAACTATGTCCCGGAGATGACAATCGCGGAGAGCTTCTTCATGGGACGTCTTCCCCTCAAGTACGGCAGGGTGAACTGGCGCTATATCCGCGGCGAAGCGAAAAGGGTGATGACAGAGGAGGGGCTGGATTTTTCCGGCAACCGCCGTCTCAACACGCTGACGGTATCCGAGATTCAAACGCTGGAGATCCTGCGCGCTGTCTATCACAGTGCCGAGATTCTCATCATGGACGAGCCCACCTCGGCGATCGCGCACAAGGAAGTCGAGTCGCTTTTCGCGAAGATCCGGGCGCTTCGGGATGAAGGCAAGTCGATCATCTACATCTCCCACAAAATGGACGAGGTGTTCCAGCTCGCAGATGATGTCAGCGTTCTCCGCGACGGCGCAATCGTCAGTTCTCAACCGGCACAGGAAACCACCTCGGCCCGGGTGATTGCCCAGATGGTGGGACGCGATCTGGACCACCAAAGCTATCCAAAAGAACGTGTTGAGCTGGGAGCCATGGTCTTCAAAGCTTCGCGACTGTCCCGGGAGAATGCCTTCGAGGACATCAACTTCGAGATCCGGGCGGGCGAGATCGTCGGCCTTGCGGGCCTGATCGGTGCCGGCAGGAGCGAAGTGGTGCGAGCAGTTTTCGGACTCGACCCTCTCGATTCAGGAACCGTCGAAGTGGACGGAGTGCTGGTCAGGACCAATACACCGAAGAAGGCGATCGAGCACGGAATAGCGATGTTGTCCGAGGACCGGAGACTGGTGGGCATCATTCCGAAACTCAGCATCAAAAAGAACGCGACGCTCGCCAGTCTCAAGAAAGTCATACACGGCGGATTTCATCGATCAAGTGTCGAAGAGCAATTAGTCACTGAGTACTTCCAGAAGATGAATGTAAAGGCGCCGAGCACCGAGACCCGCATCGAATCGCTCAGCGGAGGCAACCAGCAGAAAGTTCTCCTGGCCCGTTGGCTTATTGCCGATCCCAAGGTCATGCTCCTCGATGAGCCCACGCGGGGGATCGACGTGGGCGCCAAGTTCGAGATCTACAAGCTCATGACCGCACTGGCCCGCCAGGGCCGCGCCATCCTGATGATCTCTTCCGAGTTGCCCGAGCTGATCGGTATGTGCGACCGCATCTACGTCATGTCGGCAGGGCGGATGACCGCCGAGTTGGAGCCGCATCAGTTCTCACAGGAAACCATCCTCAAACACGCCATGAATCAAATCGAGGTGGCATGACTATGTTGTCCAGGCTGAGATCTTTCGAAGCAAGCCGCTACTCCATTTTCATCATCCTGGTAGTGGTACTCGTGGCAGCGAGTTTCCTAAGCCCCAATTTTCTCAGTGGTGACAACGTCTTCAACGTACTGCGGCAAGTCGCGGTGATCACGATCCTGGCGTACGGTGCCATGACGCTGATTATCGGCGGAATGATCGACCTTTCTGCCGGCGCCGTGATGGCATTCGCAGGTGTCGCTTCGGTCCTGATCTATAAGTCGAGCAATAGCATGCTTCTCGCCTTCCTAGCCGGGATAGCGGTGGGCGTGATCTGCAATCTCATCAATGCGTTCCTCGTAGCTACTCTGCACACCCCGGCCTTCATCGTCACTCTTGGAATGATGCTGATGGCCCGAGGCGCGGTCCTCGAACTCACGCAGGGGCAGAACGTCCTGCAGCTGGGGGATTTCATCTTGATCGGCCAGGGCAACCTCGGTTTGCTGCCGATACCGGTCCTGATATTGCTCATCATCACTGCCGTCATCTGGTACTTGATGAACCAGACCCGTTACGGCCGGTCCGTATACGCCGTTGGCGGCAACGAGGAAGCGGCACGTGCGGCCGGCATTGCGGTGGAGCGTGTGAAGTATCAGGCGTTCTTGATCAACGGCGCGTTGGTCGGGATCGCCGGAGTTATCTTCATGTCACGCGTCAACGCGGGCCTCCCCAATGCGGGCATCGGCTATGAACTGCAGGCCATCACCGCCCCGATTATTGGTGGAACCAGCTTTTCCGGCGGGGTCGGGACGGTCTTCGGCACGCTCGCCGGCGCACTTATCGTCGGTGTACTCGGAAACATTATGAATCTCATCGGTATCGGCTCTTATGTGCAGCAGATCGTGATGGGGCTGATCATCGTTGTCGCCGTGGCCTACGACGTGTTCAGCAAGCGGGGCAGGACCAAGACCACCATCCTCAAGTCGGCCCCGCCGGTTCAGCCCCCACCATCCGCCGGAGAGTCACCCGGTGCCCTGGAAAACGCCAATCCCAAGCAATGACATATCCCAATCGTTCTGCCTTCAACGTCCACTAGGAGACTTCAATGAAGAACCTCACCCGCAGGATCGCCGCGGTCAGCGCGGCAGCCTTTTTGGCACTCAACGTTGCTGGTTGTTCAGTAACCACGGGCAACCCCACCTCCGACGGTGGCGGAGAACGCGAACAGAAAGATGAATACCGGGTTGCGTACATCGCCCGGGCACAGGCGGATTCCTTCGCCGCGTGGCTCGCGAACGAAATGAAGGCCGAGGCTGCGAACTATGAAGACATCACCTTGGAGGTTTTCGATGGGCAGGCCGACGATGAAATCGAGAACCGACTGATCGAGAACGCGATCGCCAACAAATTCGACGCCATCATCATTCAGCCCAATAACGCCGATGCCCAGCTTCCGTACATCCAGCAGGCCGTCGACGCCGGCATCGTCACGGTCACTACCAATCCTCGTGTGGAGGGAATCGACGGCGCGAGCTCCGTGGACGCCAATCCGTACGACCAGGGCGCAATAGTTGCTCAGGCTGCCTTGGAACAAGTCCCTGAGAACGCCAATGTTGTGGTCCTCAACGGGCCAGCCGCGAACTTCCACGGCACTGCGCGCCGTGAGGCATGGGAAAAGGAGTTCTTTGATCAGCGCCCGGATGTCACGATCGTTGCCGAGGACACTGCCAATTGGAATAAGGATGAGGCGCTCACCCTTATGGAGGACTGGTCGCTGGCCAACCCGAAGATCGACGCGGTCATTTCAATGAACGACAACATGGCTTCGGGGGCGCTCGAAGCGGTGAAGGGCAAGTCCGGTTTCGACGGGATGCTGGCATACGGCGTCGACGGCACACCCGAAGCCACCCTCCTCATCCAGGAGGGCACGATGACCGCTACTTCACTGCAGGACGCCGCGGAGCTGGCCCAGCTGAACCTCAAAGCAGTGCACGACCTCTTGACCGGGGCTGAAGACAATGTCTCGGTGAACGTAGGCAATCCGCTCATCACGAAAGACAACACCCAGGAGTACATCGACCTGTACAAGGCAGCAGGGCTTATCGGCAACTAGCATCCGAGGTTACGCCGGAAACTCAAATGGACCGAAGAGATGAGAGAGACCTGTGACCGTACTGAACAAGTTCCGTCTGGACGGCCGTGTTGCCCTGGTGACCGGCGCGACCCGCGGCCTCGGCCGAGCGTTTGCCCTTGCCCTCGCCGAAGCCGGCGCCGACGTCGTCGTGCACGGACGCGATGCTGAAGCCGCCGCCAAACTGCAGAGCGAGATCGAGGCGCGCGGCAGCACTTCTCACGTTGTCCTAGGGGAGCTAACCGAGAGGGCAGGCATCGAGCGCATTGTCGCCGAGGCGGTCGGCAAGGCGGGACGCATTGACGTCCTCGTCAACAATGCCGGTGCCTGTATCCACCACGAGGCGCTGAAGGTCACCGAGGACGAGTGGTCCCATGTGATCGATACGAACCTCACGGCACTCTGGCACATGTCCCAGGAGGTCGGCGCTCATATGACCGAGCGCCGATCCGGGAGCATCGTGAACATTGGATCGATTTCGGGAATGATCGTAAACCGTCCGCAGATGCAGCCGGCCTACAACGCCTCCAAAGCGGCCGTGCACCAGCTGACAAAATCGCTGGCGGCCGAATGGGCGCCCCTCGGTGTCCGCGTGAATGCTGTAGCGCCTGGTTACGTGAAAACGGATATGTCACCAGTGGACGATCCCCGGTTTCGACGCTACTGGATCGAAGACGCACCGCAGCAGCGTTATGCCGACCCCGATGAAGTCAGCCCAGCAGTCGTTTTCCTCGCCTCTGATGCATCGAGTTTTGTTACCGGTTCCGTGCTGGTGGTCGATGGAGGGTATACCGTCTTTTAGCTCTTGCGTCGGCGTCAATAAGTGCGGCCGCACCGCTATGTACGTCCTTCACCCGCCGCAGCATTGAGCCGTGCCGCCTGCAGGGTCAGATGGTCACGCTCGGCGAGGTTCGGTGCCAGCCGGGCCGCCTCCGCGTAGAGCCGCGCGGCTAGTTCGACGTCGCCGCTCTTCTCCTGCAGGTACGCCCGAGCCGCGGTGTACCGGGGGAGCGACGGATCCAGTTCCGCCAGCGCGGCCAAGCCTGCGCGCGGCCCATCTGCCTCCCCGACGGCGACGGCCCGGTTCAACAGGGCGACCGGGCTGCCCGTGAGCCGGACCAGTTCGTCGTACCACTGAACAATCTGCGGCCAATCGGTGTCCTCCGCCGTCTGCGCGTCCGCGTGCAGGGCCGCTATGGCGGCCTGGGCCTGGTACTCGCCCAGCCGGTCGCGGGCCAGCGCCCGCTGCAGGATGGACACGCCCTCAATGATTACCCGGGTATCCCAGCGGCTGCGGTCCTGCTGGTCCAGCGGAACAAGCCGTCCGCCGCCGTCGGTCCGTGCGGCCCGCCGGGCGTGGTGCAGCAACATGAGTGCCAGCAGTCCCCGCACCTCCGGATGGTCGACGGCGGCGGCCAGTTGGCGCGTAAGGCGGATGGCTTCGGCTGCGAGGTCGACGTCGCCCGAGTAGCCCTCGTTGAACACCAGGTACAGCACCCGCAGCACGGTGGCAACGTCGCCGGGGGTGTCGAAGCGGACGCCGGCCACGGTCCGTTTGGCCCGGCTGATCCGCTGCGCCATGGTGGCCTCGCCCACCAGATACGCGGCAGCGATCTGCCGGGTGGCCAGGCCGCCGACGGCACGCAGGGTCAACGCCACCGCCGAGGAAGGGGACAGCGACGGATGCGCACACAGGAAATACAGCTGCAGCGTGTCATCGGTGGAGCCGACGACGCCGGGCGCGCGGTCGCCGTCGACCTTTAGTTCACGACGGCGGCGGGACGACTCCGCGCGGGTGGCATCGAGGAACTTCCGCCACGCGGCGGTGACCAGCCAGCCCTTCGGATCCCGGGGCGGATTATCCGGCCAGGTGCGCAGGGCTTCGAGCAGGGCGTCCTGCACCGCGTCCTCGGCCGCCGCGAAGTCGGCTCCGCGGCGGACAAGGACGGCGATGACCTGCGGGGTGAGCACCCGCAGCAGGCTTTCTTCCACGAGTGGTTATTCCGTGATCGTGACGGGCGCAGCCAGGAACGGACGGACCTCGATCCACTCGTGCAGCGGTTTACCGCCGGCGGCCGGTGCCGCGGACAGCTCTCCGGCCAATTCGAGCGCACGGTCATAGCCGTCCACGTCGATGGCGAACCAGCCGGCGATCAGGTCCTTGGTTTCCGCGAACGGGCCGTCGGTCACCGGAGGCCGGCCCTCGCCGTCGTACCGCACGAAGGTTCCTTCGGGGGAGAGGGCCTGGCCCTCCACGTATTCGCCGTTGGCCTGCAGCCGTTCGGCATAGTCCTCCATGAACTGCATGTGCGCCGCGACTTCGTCAGGTGTCCACTGGTCCATCGGTACGTTGTTGAGCGCTTCCGGTGCGCCGCGGTAATGCTTGAGCAGCAGGTACTTGGCCATGACGGTCTCCCTTGTTCAGTGGTGACACAGCCATTGTGGCTGTGTTCGCACCGGGGACGGAACAGGGGAGGGAATCTCGACAGGGAACCGCGATCAGCAGGTACCCGGTCACTTTTCGCTAGGCTGCAGTGTCCTTGATGACGGTGTAGGAAGCGACAGCGTTCGGTGCCTGCATGCCCGGCGCCTGGTCATCGGAGTGTGAAGCTTTGAAGGAATCGGACTTCAGCCACGCGAAAAAGCTCTCCTTGGAGTCGAATTCCATGGTGGAAAGATACGTGTTGCTCTTTCCCTCGGGACGCATCAACGTGCTGCGGCCCAGTCCCGGGACGCCTTCCAGATTCACCATGCTGTCAATGAACGCCTTTTCAAAGGCCTCGGCGGTTTCGGGTCCAACTTCCAAAGTGTTGACCACAACGTACATTTGCGTCCTTTCGACTGTCGCGCGGGCAGATCTGCCCGGCGAGAAGATTATACCGACATGATGTCGGGAAGTTTGCATCCCTGACGGGTTTTGGGCGGAACCGGGCCTCAAGCGAGAGAGCCCAGGAACGCCGTCGTATCCGCTGCGACCTGTTCCGGACATTCCCACAAGACCAAGTGGGCCGCATCGGGATAGATCTTCAGTTCTGCGCCCTCAATCCGGGCGGCCAGGGTGTCCTGGTCCGCGCGGGGCAGCAGGCCGTCCTGCCCGCCCCACAGGATCAGCGTGGGAACGTCGATGGGTCCCGTTTCGGTCGGCGGAGCGGCCATGTACAAGCCGCGCAGGCTGGACTTCCACGCGTGGGATGGCATTTTGACGCCGTCACGCACCCGGTCCTCGATGAACCACGGGGGAACCTCTTGGATCAAGGGAAACGAGTCGAGGAAACCGTGCACCCAGTCCTCGGCGACCGGATCCGTCAAGCCGTCGACGTCGTCGGCGAAAGGGGGCCGGCCCTGGAGGGTTAAGGGGGCGCCCACCAGCACGAGGGCCGCCACCCGGCCGGGGTGCGCAACGGCCAGCTGCTGGGCCACATAACCGCCGCTCGAGGAGCCAAGGACCGACGCCGACGCGACGTCGAGGGCATCCAGAACCGCGGCGGCATCCTGGGCCTGCTCTGCCAGCGAGTATCCGTCCTGCGGTTTATCCGCATCGCCTTGGCCGCGGAGGTCTGGGGCGTAGATCCGGAAGCCGGCCAGTCCGGGTACCAGCCGGTCGAAGCTCCGGCGGGATTCAGCCCAGGCGTGCAGCAGCAATACCGGTGGTGCATCGGCGTCGCCCTGGACCAGGCACGGCACCGTGATGCCGGTGTGAAGGCTGAGATTGCGGACCTCGGATTCCATAGCTCAGGGTACGCCGCCCCGGAGTGCGGATTCGATCCTCTCAAGAAACCGTTGACAGCAATTAGTCCAGTCGCTTTACTTATCCGCACGGCGGCCGATATCTACCCGGGCCGTCTCCCACACATTTTGGGTTCCGGTCACAGCGAACGGTTGCTCAGACAGCGTGGGTCGCGAATGGAGCAAAGGAGCACCATGCGAAGGTCCATGTCCTGGGCATTGCCCACCACCGTCCTCCTGGTCCTCGCAGCCAGTGGCTGCGCACCCGAGGGAAGCGGAGGAGGAGAAAACGCAGACGGGGGATCGATCACCGTCGCGTACCAGAAAACCAGTGCGTATACGCAGGTTGATGCACTGATGCAGCAAGCGAAGGAAGACTTCGAGGCGGCTAACCCGGGTGTCACGGTGAACTTGGAGCCGATCGAAGCAGAAGAAAACGACTACGCCACCAAGTTGTCCCTCATGCAGCGGTCCCCGGACACCGCTCCGGACGTCTTCTATGAAGACAGCTTCAGGGTCCGGCCGGACGCGGAAGCAGGCTATCTGCTGCCACTTGATGACTACCTTGCCGAGTGGGAAGACTGGGATACCGGCTTCATCGAAAGCGCAAAACAGGCCGGACTCGGATCAGACGGCAAGACCTATGCGGTGCCGATGGGGACTGACACCCGCGCGCTTTGGTACAACAAAGTTGTCTTTGAAGAGGCCGGCCTGCCGATACCCTGGGAGCCGCAGACCTGGGAAGACATTCTGGCCGCGGCGAAAGCGGTAAAGGCAGCGGATCCCGACGCCGTGCCGTTCAATATCTACTCCGGCACCGGCATGGGTGAAGCAGCGTCGATGCAGGGCTTCGAGATGCTTCTCTATGGCACGGACGACACCCTTTACGACACTGACGAAGGCAAGTGGATTGTCGGTTCGCAGGGCTTCAAGGATTCCCTGCAGTTCATCTCCGACATTTACGTCGGTGGCCTTGGCCCCGACGTCGCGACAGCCCTCGATTCCACCTATTACCAGCAGCTCAACGGCGAGTGGTACCCGGAAAACAAAGTGGGCGCCTCGATCGACGGTTCATGGATTGCCGGGAACTGGCTCGAGGACGGTCCGACCCCCTGGCCCGAATGGTCCGAGGTGATGGGTGTGACGCCGATGCCCACCCAGGACGGCGGTGAGCCGGGCGCCACCAGCATGTCCGGCGGCTGGACCCTCGCGGTCGGCGCCGGGACCGAGGACCCGGACCTGGCCTTTGACTTCGTCAGCACCGCGTTAAACAAGGACAACAGCCTGTCCTACAACGTGAACGCGTCCCAGGTTCCGGTGCGCAGCGATGTCGCGGAAGATCCGGCCTTCACCGAATCCAGTCCGGTCAGCGGATTCTTCAGCGACTTGGTGGAAGTGACGCACTACCGCCCCACCACCTCCGACTACGCCGAGATCTCCGGGAACATCCAGCAGGCCATGGAAGCGGTTATGACCGGAGAACAATCGGTGGACGAGGCAGCGGCGGCATACGACGAAGCCGTCACTTCCCTCGTAGGCGAAGAGAATGTCAGCCGGGGATGACAACCACTCCCACCCAACCGGTGCAGGAGCGGGGGCCGCGCCATCCAGTGCGGTCACCCGTTCCTGCCGGGCGGCGTTCCTCCAGGGGAAGGTCGATCCGGCGTGCCGTCCCCTTGGCACCGGCAGTCGTCCTGCTCCTGTTGTTTATGCTCGGTCCGGTCCTGTGGTCCATCTGGGGTTCATTCACCAACGCGGCGCTTTCGGGCAGAGCGGCTTCCGAACCGCGTTTCATAGGCATCGACAACTACGTGGCGCTGCTGACGGACCCGGACTTCCCGAACGCCCTCTGGCTGACCGTCGTTTTCCTGCTGGTCTCGGCGGTCATCGGCCAGAACTTCCTCGGCCTGGCGTTGGCATTGATGACTGCCAACGCACCGAAAATCGTCCGCTCGATCGTTGCGACGACCGTGGTCACGGCCTGGGTGCTGCCGGAAATTGTAGCTGCCTTTGCCTGCTACGCATTTTTCAGCAGCGACGGGACACTGAACGCGCTCACGGGCCTGGCCGGGATTGAACCGGTTGAATGGCTTTTTGCCTATCCGCTGGCAGCCGTGGTGCTCGCGAACATCTGGCGTGGGACGGCCTTCTCGATGATGATCTACGAAGCCGCCCTGAACGACGTCGCCCCTGAAATCACCGAAGCAGCGGTAATCGATGGCGCCGGCGGCTGGAAACGTCTGGCCTTTGTGACCATCCCGATGATCCGCAACAGCATCTCGACGAACCTCATGCTGATCACCCTGCAGACGCTCTCCGTGTTCACCTTGATTTTCGTGATGACCAGCGGCGGCCCGAATCAGCGCAGCACCACGCTCCCGCTGTTCGCCTACGCTGAAGCGTTTGGCCTGGGAAAGATCGGCTACGGCACCGCCATAGCGACGGTGATGCTGCTTCTGGGGGCGGTTTTCTCCTTCCTCTATATCCGTATCCTCAAACCGGGAGGGAACGCATGAGCGCCGGGATCGCCACCACACAACGCCGTGCGTCCAAGGCGGCAGCCTCCGGTGTGCTGCTCGCTATCGCGGCCTGCTTCCTGTTGCCGCTGGCCTGGCTGGTTCTCGCCTCCCTCGATCCCGGGGCGAGTGCGTCGCTGGGGATGCCCGAGCGGTTTTCGCTGGCCAATTTCTCCGCGGTGCTGACGCCGGGGCAAACCCTGTGGCCGCTGTGGAACAGCTTCCTGCTCTCGACCGGATGCGCTGTGATCACCGTCCTTGCTGCCGTCCTCGCCGCATATCCGCTCTCCCGCTACCAGGCCCGCTACAACAAACCGTTCCTGTACGGGGTGCTGTTCGGCACGGGACTGCCCATCACGGCCATGATGGTCCCGGTGTACAGCATGTTCGTCCGGCTGGGGCAGCTCGACAGTGTGCCCGCGGTTGCGCTCTTCATGGCTGCAACGTCCCTTCCGATGGCCATCTGGATGACCAAGAACTTCATGGATTCGGTGCCCGTGAGCCTGGAGGAAGCCGCGTGGATAGACGGGGCCAGCTCCATGAAGGCGCTCCGCACCGTCGTCGTACCCCTGATGCGGCCGGGTCTGGCGGTGGTGTTCATCTTCGTGTTCATCCAGGCGTGGGGAAACTTCTTCATCCCGTTCATCCTGCTGCTGTCCAGCCACAAGCAACCCGCAGCCGTCACCGTCTTCAACTTCTTCGGACAGTACGGGAGCGTTGCCTACGGTGAGCTGGCTGCCTTTTCACTGTTGTATTCCCTGCCCGTGATCGTTCTCTACGTCATCGTCACCAAGGGCATCGGCGGGTCCTTCGCCACCGCCGGAGCGCTCAAGGGCTGATCCCCGCGCACACCGGCCTCCCTCCTTACCAGCCTCGAAAGGCAGCACTCCATGCACTATGACGCCACCCTTGTTGAAGCCCGCGTCCGGCGGTTCCGCGGCGAACGGCTCGTACCGGCCCTTTACCGCCGCACCGAGCCGCTCGACCTGGCCTTCTGGGAGGTTCCCGATGAACCCGTACCGTTCGCCACGGCCGTCGGGCAGCAGTTCCTGCCGGCCCGGCACGGAATGGTTTGGGGCAAACCCTGGGGCACTGTGTGGTTCCATGCCGAAGGTAAGGTGCCCGCAGCCTGGGCGGAGGAAAAGGACGCCCGGGCCGAGCTCGTTGTCGACCTGGGGTTCACCGGCCAGCAGCCCGGGTTCCAGGCCGAGGGGACCGTGTATTCATCCTCGGGGACCATCATCAAGGGGGTGGAGCCACTGAACCGCGCCGTCCGGCTCGACGTCGGCGCGGGCGGCGTAATCGACCTCTACATCGAAGCAGCCGCCAACCCGAATGTTGCCCAGGATTTCCTCTTTATCCCCACACCCTACGGGGACAAGGCGACTGCCGGGGACGCCCGGCTGTACCGGTTGGCGCAGATCGAGGCAGGGCTCCTCGACCTGCCGGTATGGGAACTCGAGCAGGACGTAGAGGCATTGATGGGACTCATGCGGGAGTTGCCCGAGTCTTCACAGAGGCGCGCTGAAGTCCTTCGTGCCCTGGACCGGATGGTGGATGCCATGGACCCGGATGACGTGTCCGGTACTGCCGCCGTCGGCCGCCGCATCCTCCAGCCGGTGCTCGCTAAACCCGCCGCGGCAAGCGCACACCATCTGCACGCCGTTGGGCACGCGCATATCGATTCGGCCTGGCTCTGGCCGACGCGGGAGACTGTCCGCAAGGTGGCGCGCACCTTCTCCAACGTCTGCGACCTGATTGATGAGAACCCGGACTTCGTTTTCGCCGCGTCCTCGGCGCAGCAATACGCCTGGCTTAAGCAGTCCTATCCGGATCTTTTCGCGCGGGTGAAGGAAAAGGTCGCTGCCGGCAACTTCGTTCCAGTGGGCGGTATGTGGGTCGAATCGGACACCAACCTTCCGGGCGGGGAGGCGCTCGTGCGGCAGCTGGTGGCAGGCAAGGGGTTTTTCCTGCGGGAGTTCGGGATTGACTGCGAGGAGGTCTGGCTGCCGGACTCCTTCGGCTACTCCGCTGCGCTGCCGCAGATCATGGCTGGAGCCGGCGCCCGCTGGTTCCTCACCCAGAAAATCTCCTGGAACGAAACCAACACGATGCCGCACCACACCTTCCGGTGGGAGGGAATCGACGGGTCGCGGATATTCACCCACTTCCCGCCGGTCGATACCTACAACTCGGATCTGGGCGGGGCGGAGCTGGCGCGGGCGGAGCGGCAGTACGCCGAAAAGGGCAACGGGACGACGTCGATGGTTCCCTTCGGCCACGGCGACGGCGGCGGCGGGCCCACCCGGGAAATGATCGCCGCTGCGCGCCGCACCCGGTCCCTCGAAGGGTCTCCCACCGTTGAGCTGTCCAGCCCGCGCGCCTTCTTCGAGGCTGCCGAGGCGGAGTATGCCGAACCTCCGGTCTGGTCCGGTGAACTGTATTTGGAGTTCCACCGCGGCACCTACACCTCCCAGGCCAGGACCAAGCGCGGCAACCGGCGCTCCGAGCACCTGCTGCGTGAGGCGGAACTGTGGGCGGCAACCGCTGCTGTCCGGGCCGGGGCGCCCTACCCGGCGGAGGAGTTGAGCAAAGCCTGGGAGACCGTGCTTCTGCAGCAGTTCCACGACATTCTGCCGGGTACGTCCATCGCCTGGGTATATCAGGAGGCCGAGCGTAACTATGCCGAGGTGGCTGCCACGCTGGGAACGATCATCGAGGCGGCGGCGCATGAGCTTCTGGGCCGGGGTCCGGTCGCCGCGGTGCTCAATGCGTCCCCTTATCCGGTGGCGGGAATAGCTGCTTTCGGTGCCGGGCCCGAACCGGCTCCGGAGAGGCGGAACGTGTCCCGGTCCGGGGACGGGTTCGTCCTTGAAAACGATGCCGTCCGGATCTTCGTTGACCATGCCGGGCTCATCCGTTCGATGTACGACAGGATTGCCGGCCGGGAACTCGTTCCGTCCGGTTCCGCCGCCAACTTGCTGCAGCTGCACCGTGACACCCCCACGCAGTGGGATGCGTGGGACATCGACGAGCACTACCGCCGGAACACCGTCGATTTGGTGGACGTATCCGCCTTGGAGATCGTGGACGGTCCCGCGGGCACGGCGCTGCGGATCGAGCGCACGTTCAATTCCTCGCGGGTGGTCCAGCATCTTTCCCTCGACAGCCGGGCGCCGCGGCTGGAGATCAGCACCGAAGTGGATTGGCATGAACAGAAAAAACTCCTCAAACTCTCCTTTCCGCTGGATGTCCATGCCGAGCGGGCGACGTCGGAAATCCAGTTCGGGCATATCCATCGGCCGACGCACGCGAATACCTCCTGGGATGCGGCCCGTTTTGAGACAGTTGCCCACCGCTGGGTCCACGTAGGGGAGCCCGACTACGGGGTGGCGGTAGCCAACGATTCCACCTACGGGCACGACATCACCCGCTCTGCACACTCCGGCCGGGCCACCACGACAACAGTGCGCCAGTCGCTGCTGCGGGCACCGGTGTTCCCTGACCCGGCGGCCGACCAGGGCACCCACCGGATGGCAACCTCAGTGGTTCTGGGCGCAGGCATCCCCGAGGCTGTTGCTGAGGGGTACCGGTTGAATCTTCCCCTGCGCACCATCAGCGGGGTGGAACGCACCACGGTGGATCCCCTCGTGCGGCTGGACAACCCGGCCCTGGTGGTCGAAGCGGTCAAGCTGGCCGAGGACGGTTCCGGCGACGTTATTGTGCGTCTCTATGAGGCCCACGGGACCAGGGCACGGGGGACCCTGACGGCCGGTTTCAGCCATACCGGCGTCACGGAAACCGACCTGCTGGAGCGGCCCCGGGAAAGTTCCGCTCTCCGGCAAGGCAACGGAAACAACACCGAGCTTGTGCTCCGGCCGTTTGAGCTGGTCACGCTAAGATTTGGTGTCCACGGCCGGTGAGGCCAAACGTCCAGACGGAGGTTGTGCCCTGAGCGCTCCACAGCGATCCGCGATCCGCCGGGGCACCAACCTTCCGCGGATGGGCGGGTTCAACCAAACAGTGGTCCTCGACGCGATCCGGCGCTCTCCCGATGGGCTCAGCCGGGTGGAATTGGCGGATATTTCGGGGCTCTCCGCACAGACACTGTCCAATATTGCGCGCCGCCTGCTGGACGAGGGGCTCATTCTCGAGTCGGGAAAGATCCAGCTGGGTCCCGGCAAGCCGAGGACACTGCTCACGCTCAATCCCTCGGCACGTTTCGCTATCGGTGTGCACCTTGACCCGGCTGTCATCACTACCGTGATCCTCGACCTGAGCGGGCGGGTGGTGTCCCATTCGGCGCGGCGGACGCCGCAGCCGATGGACGCCGATGCCGTGATCGGCGTGATGGTGGAGGCGGTGTCGGACCTGCTCACGGAAACCGGAGTGGACGCACGGCGCGTGCTCGGCGTGGGCGTCGCCTCGCCCGGGCCAATAGATTCCGACCACGGCATTGTGGTCGATCCGCCGCACCTGCTCGGATGGGAACGGGTTCCGTTGCGGAAAGCGCTCAGCACGGCCACGGGCTTCCCCGTCGTGCTCGAAAAGGATGTTGCCGCTACGGCAGTTGCAGAAATCTGGGGCAGTCACAGTGAGTCGCCGGAAAACTTCATCTTCGTGTACCTGGGCACCGGCATCGGCATGGGGCTTGTCTCCGGCGGCGCGGTGCTGAGGGGGACGAGCCAGAACGCGGGGGAGGTGGGGCACATCGTCGTCGACCCGGACGGGCCGGTGTGCTTCTGCGGTCTGCGGGGCTGTGTGGCCGTGACGTGCATGCCGCAGAACCTGGTTGAGGAGGCCGTGCGGGCAGGCGTCCATCTCGGGCCGGTCGACAAAACGGACCCTTCGGCCGTCGAGGAGGCTTTCCTGGAGCTCTGTGCGAAAGCGCGCCGGGGCGATTCCGGTGCCGGAGCGATCATCGACCGTTCGGCGACGCGCGTGGCCAAAGCCGTGTCGGTGTTGACGAATGCCCTGGATTTCGACCGCGTGATCTTCGGCGGTCCATACTGGCCGATGCTCTCCGAGACGTATCTTGCCTTGGTTCCGGCTGCCCTGCGGAAACTGACCGTCGCTCCGCATGCCTCGGACATCCGGGTGGAGGGGACCGCGTTCGGTACGGACGTGGGAGCCATCGGTGCTGCCTGTGCGGTCTTCGATAATGCTTTTTCACCGGACACCCGGAGCCTGCTGCTCCAGCACTGACAGGTTGCGCCAAGTACAACATGACGAACCACCACGCCCCACGATTCCGCCCCACCCGGCGTCACAGCGTACCCTTGTCACTGTGAAAACCTTCGAAGACCTCTTTGCCGAGCTGAGCCAGAAAGTTCAGGACCGCCCCGCCGGGTCACGCACCGTGGCCGAATTCGAGTCGGGCGTGCATGGCATCGGTAAGAAGGTTGTTGAGGAGGCCGCCGAAGTATGGATGGCCGCCGAATACGAATCCGATGCCGAATGCGCCGAAGAAATCTCCCAGCTGCTCTACCACCTCCAGGTCCTGATGCTGGCCAAAGGCCTGACCCTGCAGGACGTCTACAAGCATCTCTAGCCGCGCGCTGACTTTCAGCGTGTGGCCCGCCGGTCGAACCTTCCCAGACGAACTTCCAGCGAAAGATGCTCCCATGCTCCGTGTAGCCGTACCCAACAAGGGTGCCCTGTCCGAATCCGCCTCCGCCATGCTCAACGAGGCGGGCTACCGCCAGCGCCGCGACACCCGCGAACTGGTCATGGTGGACCCCGATAACGACGTCGAATTCTTCTTCCTCCGCCCCCGGGACATTGCCGTCTACGTTGGCGCCGGAACGCTCGACGTCGGCATCACCGGCCGCGACCTGTTCCTGGACGCGCAGGTGGACGCCGAGGAACTGATGAACCTCGGCTTCGGCGCCTCCACCTTCCGCTTCGCCGGCCCGGTGGGGGACTTCTCCTCCATCGACCAGCTCGAAGGCAAGCGCCTGGCCACCAGCTACGACGGCCTGCTGCGCTCCTACCTGTCCGAACGCGGCATCAACGCCTCCGTGGTCCGGCTTGACGGCGCCGTGGAATCCTCCGTGCGCCTCGGCGTCGCCGACGCGATTGCCGACGTCGTTGAAACCGGAACCACCCTCCGTGCCGCTGGCATGGAGATCTTCGGCGAACCGATCCTGAAGTCCGAGGCCGTGCTGATCGGCCGCAAGGGTGCCAGCCCCGCAGGCGTCGACGTGCTGATCCGCCGCCTGCGCGGCGTCCTGGTCGCCCGGCAGTACGTGATGATGGACTACGACGTCCGCAAGGATCTCGTGGACGAGGCGGCCGCGCTGACCCCGGGCCTGGAATCGCCCACCGTTTCCCCGCTGCAGAACAGCGACTGGGTGGCCGTGCGCTCCATGATCAAGAAGTCGGACACCAACCGCATCATGGACGAGCTCTACGACATCGGCGCCCGCGCCATCCTGGTCAGCAGCATCCACGCCTGCCGGATCTAGGGAAGGGGACCCGCTATGAGTGTTGCCATCCGCGTTATCCCCTGCCTGGACGTCGACGCCGGCCGGGTGGTCAAGGGGATTAACTTCGAAGGCCTGCGCGACGCCGGCGATCCGGTGGAGCTCGCGCACCGCTATGACCGTGCCGGGGCCGACGAACTGACCTTCCTCGACGTCACCGCATCCTCCGGCAACCGCGACACCACGTTCGACGTCGTCGCCCGCACCGCCGAAGAGGTCTTCATTCCGCTGACCGTCGGTGGAGGAGTGCGCACCATCGCGGACGTGGACCGGCTGCTGCGCTACGGCGCGGACAAGGCCTCCATCAACACCGCCGCCGTCGCCCGGCCCGACGTGATTGATGAAATCACCCGGCACTTCGGCTCGCAGGTGCTGACGCTCTCCGTGGACGCCCGGCGCACGCACGACGGCGCCACGCCGTCGGGCTTCGAGGTCACCACCCACGGCGGGCGTACCGGCACCGGGATCGACGCCGTCGCCTGGGCGAAGGAGGCGGCCGACCGCGGCGTGGGTGAGATCCTGCTGAACTCCATCGACGCCGACGGCACCCGTGAGGGCTTCGACATCGAGATGATCAAGGCCGTCCGCGCCGCAGTGGACGTGCCGCTGATCGCCTCCGGCGGGGCCGGCAAGCCCGAGCACTTCCCGGCCGCCGTGATTGCCGGGGCCGACGCCGTCCTGGCCGCCTCGGTGTTCCACTTCGGCCCGGACGACGCGATTCATCAGGTCAAACAGGCCATCCGCGACGCCGGGTTCGACGTCCGCTAGCAGCAGCTAGCGTGTCGTGGCCACGAAGATCTGGGCCGGCCCCGTGAACGTGGCCGTGACGGGTTCGCCGGCGTACAGGATCTTCTCTTCGGGCTCCATGTCCGCCGTAACCTCATCCATGGTGATGGCAGCGGGTTCCATCGCAGCCAGCACCACGCTGAACGGCCCCAGACGGACGGGCTTTGGATCATCGCCCACGACCACCCGGCGCAGGTCCATGTCGTCGCTCCAGAGCGGAATGCGCTGCTCGCCGTCGCCGACGTCGAGCACGGGCAGGGGAGAAGGCTGCGGCTGTCCGTCCGCCGTTAGGAGCTGCAGTTCGCACAGGTCCACGTACCCGTTGGCCAGGCCGGCCTGCAGCGCATTATCGGAGGTGCCCATAACCAGCACTGCTTGGCCGGACAGATAGGTATGCAGGCACCCGGGCGGGATTACGGCTGCCTGCCCGGGTTCCAGCTCAATCAACTTCATGCAGACAGCCAGCAGGATGCCCCGGTCGTGGGGGAAAAGCTGCTGCAGCCGACGTACGACGGTGGCCGCCTCGGCGGCCGGTCCTTCAACGTTCCGGGCCCGGTCCACAGCGGTGGCTGTTTCCCGCAGTGCAGCTGCGGTTTCGGCCGCTGACATGCGCAGTACGGAGTGGATGACGGTCTCATGGCGGAAGCGGAGGTACGAACCCAGCCAGGGCAGTTCCAGCCCCGAAGCGATGGCCCGTAGTTCTTCCATTGGCCGTTCCCCGGCAAGCACGCGCAGGGGCGTGAGGGCTACGGCCACCTCACACTTCGGGTTGCGGTCCTTATAGTTACGGTTTCGGGCGCCCAACGGCACGCCCCGGGCCTGTTCCCGAACGAAACCCGCCAGTGCCTGCTCCCAGTGCGGGTGCAGCATGATCGGCGGCGGAACAACGGCGTCCAAGACGCAGAGGCGGAAGGGAAACGGAGAGCCGGTTCCGGCCTCCGGATGGGGGATCTCGACCGGCCGATCCCCGGCGAACCGCTCCAGCGTTTGCCGGTAGGTCGAGGGATCCCAGTCAATCAGCAGGCCGCGGGAGGCCAGCGGCAAAAGCCGGCGAGCGGTTCCTACGGACCGTGACAGGGCAGAATCACTACGCGCGAGGGTCACTTACATCACCAGAATGGGACAAAGACGAAGCTATTCGGGGGACCGGAGGGTCCGACCGGCACACAACCAGTCTTTTAATTGTAGGCATTCCTGCCGCAGACTCGAATTGACCCTGATCGCCGTTATCAGGCAGGGCTAACCGCTCCTACGCCCGCGCCTGGACGAGGTTGGCGAAGGGCAGCCTGCCGTAAACCCGACGGAACTCCGCCTGGTACTCCGCGAGGGCCGGGTTGAGCGCGTCGGGCGGCAGTTCCTTCCACGCCACCAGAAGATCCTCTGCATCGAGCAGCTGCCAAATCAGCCGGCCGTCCCAGTGCCCCGGCGGCTTTCCCCTGCCGAAGTCCACGAATTCGGAGATCTGCCGTCGCAGACCGCGGTTGCCCTGGCTGCCGGCGCTGGCCTTGCCGAGAAACAGCACGTCGGCATCCGCCACCCATTCGACGGCGAGCTCATCCCGGGACAGGGTTGGCTTCTTCTTTTTGAACACCCCGGCCGTGCTTTCCTTGAGGAACCGCGGTTCGAACCCCTCGGGCCGAAGTACGGCGAAAATGCCCTGACGCTGCGGGATCCGGTTGATGTCCAGACCGTCGATGGGGCGGAAACCGGTGAAGCCGTCATCCTTGAGTGATTTCTTGTTCAACGGGTTCGGGTTCCTAGCAGTGAAGTGGGGCGGGTGCCCACCAATGATATCCGGACGCCCCGGCTGTCGCACTCGGTAACCTTCGTGTTCACAGGCCACAATGGGTCCTGTTACTCCACGAAGGGATAAGCGTGCGCTCCACCGCCGGGCCGGGCCTGCTGTTTGTGCTGGTCTGCGCCATGGGCGCCGGCCCGATGATGAACTACGGGCTCTCCGCCACCAGCACGCTGATCATGGCGGACCTGCGGATCAGCGATGCACAGTTCGGACTTCTGGCCGCGACCTGTTTCGCCGGGGCTGCGGTGTCCTCCATGTGGCTGGGCCGGTTGAGCGACCGGATCAGTGCCCGCTCCCAACTGCTGATCATCTTCGGCGGCACCGCACTGGCCCTGGGCTTCGCCGCGTTGTCCGGCAACTACCTGTGGCTGCTGGCCGCCGTCCTGCTCTCCGGCCCCGCCCAGGCCATCTCAAACCCCACCACCAACCGCATCATCATCCACGCCGTCGAACCCGGCAAACGGCCCGGCTGGATGGGGATCAAGCAGTCCGGCGTACAGGCCAGCCAGCTGTTCTCCAGTCTCTTCTTCCCGGCAGCCGCCCTGATCGCCGGGTGGCGTGGAGCCGCCGTCGGCGCCGTCGCGGTCCTGCTCCTCCTGCTGGCCTACGCGTGGTTCCGGCTGCCGTCCGAACCGCGGCTCCCGGCACCGCGGGATCCCGGGCAGCCCGCGGACCGGAAGTTCCCGGCGTCGGTCTGGCTGCTGGCCGCGTTTGCGCTGTTTTCCGGTGCGGGCATGCAGGCCACCAACGTCTACCTGCCCCTGTTCGCGCAGCGGGAGATCGGCTTCTCGCTGCTGATGGGCGGCGTCACCGCGGCGGTGGCCGGCGTCGTAGGCGTGACCTCACGGGTGCTCTGGGGTCGGCGGATGGCCGACGGCGTCCGAGCCTCCACCCTGCTGCTGATCCTCGCTGCCGGGGCGGTCTGCGGCGCAGCCCTGCTCCTTGCCGCCGGACAGACCGGAGTGCCGCTGCTGCTGTGGTCCGGCGTCGTCTTCCACGGCGCCTCCGTACTGGGCGTGAACGTGGTGGTGATGGCCGGCGTGCTGCGCGAGGTTCCCCGGGAACGGGTGGGCGCGGCGTCCGGGGCCGTCTCGCTGGGCATGTACTCCGGTTTCGCGCTGGGGCCGCTGGCCATGGGCCTGCTGCTCCAATACTCCGGCGGCTTCCTCGCCGGGTGGCTGTCCATTGGCGCGGCTTACCTGGTCTGCGGCGGCATCGGTCTGGCGTACCGGCGGCTGGGCTCGAAGCGGGCCGGATCCGCCGCCGTCGGAACGCCGCGGAAATAAACGACGCCGGATCGGACTTGTGCTTTAAGTGCCCTATGGCACTGTTCCCCCACAGCTTGGAGAAATATGACAACCGCACGCGCCTACGCAGCCACCTCCGCCACCGATCCGCTGGTCCCCACCACGATCGAACGCCGCGAGGTCGGCCCGCATGACGTCCTCATCGACATCGCCTATGCCGGTGTCTGCCACTCGGACATACACACCGTCCGCGGCGAATGGGGACCCATCGCGTACCCGCAGGTCGTCGGGCACGAAATCGTGGGAACCGTGGCCGAGGTCGGCTCCGACGTCACCGCGCACAAGGTCGGCGACCGCGTGGGCGTGGGCTGCATGGTCAACTCCTGCGGCGAATGCGAAAACTGCCGGGCCGGCATGGAGAACTACTGCCTGAACGGCAACGTCGGCACCTACGCCAGCAAGGACCGCGACGGCACCATCACCCAGGGCGGCTACGCCACCTCCGTCGTCGTGAATGACGGCTTCGTGCTCCGCGTTCCGGAAAGCATCCCGTATGAAGCAGCCGCTCCGCTGCTCTGCGCAGGCATCACCACCTACTCGCCCCTCGCTCACTGGAACGCAGGGCCGGGCAAGCGGGTCGCCGTCGTCGGCATGGGCGGACTCGGCCACATGGCCGTCAAGATCGCCGTCGCGATGGGCGCCGAAGTCACCGTGCTGTCCCAGACGCTGAGCAAGCAGGAAGACGGCCTGCGTTTCGGTGCCGAGCACTACTACGCCACCAGCGATGAGAGCACGTTCGAGAAGCTCGCGAACACGTTCGACCTGATCATCAACACGGTCAGCGCCCCGATCGACCTGCAGCAGTACCTGTCCCTGCTGCGCCTGGACGGAACCATGGTCAGCGTGGGTGCTCCGCCCGAGGCACTGCCCATCTCGGTCTTCACCCTGATGAGCAAGCGCCGCTCCTACGCGGCCTCCAACATCGGCGGCATCAGCGAAACCCAGGAAATGCTGGACTTCTGCGCCGAGCACAACATTGCTCCGGAGATCGAGCTGATCAAGGCCGAGGACATCAACACCGCGTACGAGCGTGTGCTGAAGTCCGACGTCCGCTACCGGTTCGTCATTGATGCGGCGACTATCTAGTTCGTAGCTGTTTCTGTCAGCAAAGGCGCTCCGCCGTTTGGTGGGGTGCCTTTCCTGTTGGCCGGGCGCGCTTGGTCCCTGTACTAAGGGGCCTTCCCATCCCACCTATAATTGCATCATGCCAATTCTGCGTCTCGAGGGCGCCACCTACGAACAACCGCCCGTCCCGCACCAGCATGGAGCCGCACTGTGAGCGGCGGGCTCGTTGCCCTGCTGGACGACGTCGCTGCGCTGGCACGGATAGCCGCCGCCTCGGTGGACGACATCGCGGCAGGAGCGGCGAAAGCGGGTGCCAAGGCGGCCGGCGTCGTCATCGATGATGCCGCCGTGACGCCGCAGTACGTGTCCGGTGCGGACCCGTCCCGTGAACTGCCGATGATCAAGCGCATCTTCTGGGGCTCGCTCCGGAACAAGCTTCTGTTCATCCTGCCGGCACTGCTGTTGATCAGCGCTTTCATTCCAGTCATCATCCCGTTCATTCTCATGCTGGGAGGCACGTACCTCTGCTACGAGGGTGCGGAGAAGGTCTGGCACAAGTTCTTCGGCCATCATGAGGACAAGGAGGCGCCGGCGGTAGAGCGAGGGCCCGACGCCGAGTCCAAGGTAGTCAAGGGAGCCATCACCACGGACTTCATCCTGTCCTGCGAGATCATGGTGATCTCGATGAACGAGGTCGGCGACGCGTCCATCTGGGTCCGGGCGATCATCCTCGTTGTTGTGGCTATTGCCATCACGATCCTCGTCTACGGGGCCGTTGGGCTGATCGTTAAGATGGACGACATTGGCCTGCACCTGGCCAAGAAGGAATCAGCAGGATCCCAGCGTGTCGGCGGGCTCCTGGTTCGGGGCATGCCTGCCGTACTGGCGGCCATCACCTTCGTGGGAACCATCGCCATGCTCTGGGTAGGCGGACACATCATGCTGGTCGGTGTTTCCGACCTTGGCTGGCATGCACCGTATGACCTGGTCCATGCGCTGGAACACCCCGTGGCAGGCCTTGCCGTGGTGGGAGGATTCCTCGGCTGGCTCGTGAACACGCTCTGCTCAGCCGTCGTCGGACTGGTCTGGGGCCTGGTTGTCATGGCGATTCTGCACCCGCTGAAAAAGGTGCTGCCCTTCGGTAAGAAGGACGGACATAACGAAGGTGATACCCGGGCGGCAGCAGCCGGGCACAGCCCGGAGAAGCCGGACGCCGATCCCGCCGGCTAACCTCGGCTCCGATCTCAAAGGGGCGGCCCCCTCACTAAGGGGGCCGCCCCTTTTGCATGCCTGCGGGCCTCTCGGCCCAGGAGCAGATCATGCAGTGTCAGGATCGCCCCCCGCGCCGGAACGTGACATGCGTGGTGCCGCTCGGCGCCGTTTCAGCGGTGACCTGGCAATCCGCCTCCAGACCGCGAAGGTCATCCCACAACCGCACGCCGCGGCCCAGGATGATGGGGGCGATGCCAACGTGGAGATCATCGACGAGACCGGCCCGAAGAAAGTCGCGCACGGTCGAAGCGCCGCCGCCGACCCGCACGTCTCCACCGCCGGCGACCGCCGTGGCTGTATCCAGCGCCTCCTCGGGTGTTGCCGTGAGGAACTCGAAGGTGGTGCCTCCTGCCATTTCGAGCGACTGCCGCGGCTCGTGCGTCAGCACATAGACCGGAACATGGAAGGGTGGGTCCTCGCCCCACCATCCGCGCCAGTCCGGGTCATCAGGGTTCGCATGCAGCCCGAACATGCCTGCGCCCATGATCTCCGCGCCAATGTCTTCGAAGTAGCGCTCGGCATAACGATCGTCGACGCCGGTGGTTCCCTCTCCGCTTTCGTCGTGCAGCACCCGCTGGCGGAAGGTGCGGGTGGCAGCATACGCGGCGGTGAGGCGCCCCCAGTCGTCGCCGAACGGGTTCTCCGGAGTCTGGTCCGTTGTTGTGGCGAAGCCGTCGAGTGAGATATTGAGGTCAACGCGGACACGGCTCATAGCTATCTCCTCGGGGTGAGGGCAAGACGACGCCGGACAACGGCGCCTGAGCGCAGCACCGGACACGCTTCTGGGCGGCAGTTCGGCACACCCCCAAGATCGGAAAGGGCAGGCCGGTTGTCAATACCGGTGACCCTCAATCGGGTGACGCAACCGAAGTCGCCGCGTCCTCCATCGCTTGTGTACAGCTAATGCGGTCTGCAGTGAGGCCAAAGCTCCTTATCTGTACAGAGGGCGGAGGTGTCCGGCATCAGCTGTACGGAAGGTGGTCGTGTCCCGCATCAGCTGTACGGAAGGCGGAGGTGTCCGGCATCAGCTGCACGGAAGGGGAAAGGTGCACTGGAAATCGCTGCCGGCCAAGGGGCCACTATCGGGCTTCCGTTGGGTGCCAACAGGCTCGCCCGACGTACGGCAGAAATCCCGCGGAGAACGCCGCGAACGAGATAACAGGAAAGCCGGGCTAAAGCCCGATCTCCGCGCTCTCCAGCAGGGCGACGGCGTCCGGCTGGCCCTCGTACATCACCAGCGCGTGGCCGGTACGGCCGTGGGCGTGCAGCAGCAGCTCACAGGGTTCACCGACAATCGCCACGGACACCGGAGCGCGCTTGGCCACATGCCGGGGGCCGTCCGGACGGACCAGCACAATGCCCAGGTCCACGCCGCGGTACAGGATGGCGGCGCGCTTGATCAGTTCGGCCCAGAGGGCGTCAGAATAGTCGGAATCCAGGGCGCGCGGCGCCCAGCGGTCCGAGGCACGCCGAATGTCCTCGGTGTGCACAAAGTACTCACTCAGGTTGGCGCTGTTGTCCACGGATTTCAGGTGCATGGGGGAGAGGCGGGGCGGGCCGGCACGGAAGGCGCGGACCAGTTTGGCGTAACTCTCCGTGGTGGACGCCTTCTGCGCAGTTTCCTCCAACGCCTTGTCCGCGCGTGCGGCAAGGGGCTTGATGAACGTGCCCAGGGCAGCACTCATCCGGTGCTCGCGCAGATAGAGGTGAGCTGCGAGCTCCTTGGTCTGCCACCCCTCGCAAAGCGTGGGTGCATTGGGCCCGGCTGCAAGCAGCGTCTCGGCCAGGACTTCACGGGACGGATCAACAAAATGCATCACTGCTGAAACTAGCATGGAACCCGGTCTTTCGCCGGGGCTGCAGCCCCAAAAGAACGTGTTGAGCGGCGTTTTTCCGCCGGGCAGTAGAATCGGTAGCGATGCTTCCCACACCTTCCCCCCAGAATCCGCCGGCTTCCCTCGATCCCGGGCTCAGCGCGTCATTGAAGCGCGACGACGCCGGGCTGGTGGCCGCCGTCATCCAGCAGTACGACACGAACCAGGTCCTGATGCTCGGCTGGATGGATGACGAAGCCCTGCACCGCACCCTGACCTCGGGCCGGGTGACCTTCTGGTCCCGCTCCCGGCAGGAGTACTGGCGCAAGGGGGACACCTCCGGACACGTGCAGTGGGTGAAGTCCGTAGCCGTTGACTGCGACGGCGACGCCCTGCTGATCCGCGTGGACCAGGTGGGGGCGGCCTGCCACACCGGTACCCGCACCTGCTTCGACGGCCGTGAGCTGCCCGCCGTCGTCGGCGCCGCATAAACCCGCTCCACCCATCGCTTAGGGAAGAAGTAGGAACACCACCATGCAGGATCTAGGAGCCATCCGCCCCACCCTGGAAGAATTCCGGGCCCTGGCCGCCGACCGCCGGGTGATTCCCGTGCGCCTGACGGTCCTGGCGGACGCACACACCCCCATCGGCATCTACCGCAAGCTCACCAACGGCGAGGCCGGTACCTTCCTGATGGAATCGGCCGCGTCCGGCGGCGTCTGGTCCCGGTACTCCTTCATTGGCGCCCGGTCCCGCGCCACCCTGACCACGCTGGACGGCAAGGCGCACTGGCTCGGCGAACCGCCCGCCGGCGTCCCCGTGGACGGCAGCCCGGTCGAGGCCCTGGCCCGCACCGTGGAGCTGCTCGCCACCGACCGTTTCGCCGAGCTTCCCCCGTTTACCTCGGGCATGGTCGGCTTTGTCGGCTGGGAAACCGTACGGCACTGGGAGAAACTGCCCAACCCGCCGGCTGATGACCTGGACCTGCCCGAGATCGCGATGAACCTGGTCTCGGACATGGCCATCCACGACAACAGCGACGGCACCGTCACGCTGGTGGCCAACGCCATCAACTTCGACGGCTCCGACGAACGCGTGGACGAAGCGTGGCACGACGCCGTGGCCCGCGTCCGCTCGATGCTCGGCCGGCTCGCCGCACCCACCCCGCAGGCCGTTTCCGTGCTGGCGCCGGGAACCGCCGTCGATATCGCCGCCAATGTGAAGGAAAGCTGGCCCAAGCCCGAATACACCCGGGCGGTGGAGCGCGGCAAGCAGGCCATTGTGGACGGCGAAGTCTTCCAGGTGGTCATCTCGCGCCGCTTCGAGGCCGAATGCCGGGCCGAGGCGCTGGACGTGTACCGGGTGCTGCGCACCACCAACCCCAGCCCGTATATGTACCTGTTTAATTTCGAGGACGCGCACGGCAACCCGTTCAACGTGGTGGGTTCCTCCCCGGAAGCGCTCGTCACCGTGACCGGCCGGGATGTCATCACGCACCCGATTGCCGGCTCCCGGCCCCGCGGCAGGACCTCCGAACTGGACCGGGCCCTGGCCGAGGAACTGCTGGAAGACGAGAAGGAACGGGCCGAACACCTGATGCTGGTGGACCTGGCCCGCAACGACCTGTCCAAGGTCTGCCGCCCCGGCAGCATCGACGTCACCCAGTTCATGGAAGTGGAGCGGTTCAGCCACATCATGCACCTGGTCTCCACCGTCGTCGGCCGGCTCGCAGACGCATCCACCGCCTATGACGTCCTCGCTGCGACGTTCCCGGCCGGAACACTGTCCGGCGCGCCGAAGCCCCGGGCCCTACGCCTGCTGGATGAAGTGGAACCGCACCGCCGAGGCATTTACGGCGGCGTCGTGGGCTACCTCGACTTCGCCGGAGATATGGACATGGCCATCGCCATCCGCTCCGCGCTGCTGCGCGACGGCAAGGCGTACGTCCAGGCCGGCGGCGGCATCGTCAACGACTCGGACCTCGAAGCCGAAGCGCAGGAAACCGTCAACAAGGCGGCCGCTCCGCTGCGGGCCGCCCTCCTCGCCGGATCGCTGGAGACCGTTGCGGCACCTCCCGCCGGAAACGACGCCGGCACTCCCGCCGGAACCATCGCACAGGAAGCAGACAAGTGAGCACCACCACCCCCCGCCGGCAGCGCAAGGGCATCGTCATCATGGTGACCGTCCTGCTGGCGGCACTGGCCTTCGGCACCACCACCCGCACCTGGCTGAACGTCACCCTGCCCGCCGCGAACGTCGTGACCCCCGACGTCGCCGTCTCGGGCAGCGATGCCGCCACCGCCGTAACCGCGTTTGCCGTGGTGGGCGTGGCCGCCGCCCTGGCGGCAGGAATCGCCGGGCGGATTGCCCGCTGGATCATCGCCGTCATCATCGTAGTTTCCGGCGTGGGAGTGGCCGTAGCCACCTCGGCGATCATCGCCGACCCCCTGCAGGGGGCGGCCGGTGCCATCGGCAAGGCCATCGGCGTCAGCTCCGCCGAGGGCACACAGGTGGAACTCACCCCCATGCCCTACGCCGCGCTGGTCATCGGCATCCTCATTGCCCTCGCAGGTATCTGGCTGGCCCTCGCGGGCCGGCACTGGACGACGTCGCGGCGTTACGCGCCCACGGCGGAACCGGACGGCGGCGCGGCTCCGGATGCCGATGCAGCCGGCACCGGAACCAGCCCGGAGGTACGTCACCCCAAGGACGCCGCGGCAGGCCCGCCCGTCGATGAAATCGACAGCTGGGACCGGCTCACGCGGGGCGAGGACCCGACCGACCCCAAGTAGGTTTCCCCCACAGCCACCGGATTGCGCCGAACACCGGCGCAATATGTGAAAGGGTTTCCGCCCAGTAATGGCAGAATGGAAACCAGATTCGTTAACGAGGAGATTCATCATGAGCACTAGCAGCACCGAACAGCACCTGGGAGCCGGCCAGGAAAACGAGGGCGAAAGCCACGCCAGCATCCACGATGAAACCATCGGGCACGGCAACACCCCCGCAGCCTGGACCTGCGTGCTGATTATGATCATCGGCGCCGCTGTGTCCTCCGTTGCCTACATCATGGCCAGCTTCGTCGGCTTCTTCGCCGGCATCGCCGTGATGCTGATCGGCCTGCTGGTCGGCTTCATCATGCGCAAGGCAGGCTACGGCGTCAACGGATCGAAGCTGAAGAACAGCAGCCACTGAGTGAGCGTTCTCGATGACATCATTGCCGGCGTTCGGGAAGACCTTTCCGAACGCCGGCAAAGTGTCTCGCTCGAACAGGTCCGCGCGCAGGCGCTGCAGGCACCGGCCCCGCTGGACGCGTACGCAGCACTGGGCGGCAACGCTCAACCGCGGACCGAACTGCGGGTTGTCGCCGAGGTCAAGCGCAGCAGCCCCTCCAAGGGCGAACTGGCGGACATCGCCGACCCCGCTTCCCTCGCCGCAGCCTATGAGCGCGGGGGAGCGGCCGTCATCAGCGTCCTCACCGAACAGCGCCGGTTCCGCGGATCCCTGGCGGACCTGGATGCGGTGCGCGCCGCCGTCGGCATCCCCGTGCTGCGCAAGGACTTCACCGTCGATGAGTACCAGATCTGGGAAGCCCGTGCCCACGGCGCGGACCTGATCCTGCTCATCGTGGCGGCGCTGGAGGACGCGCAGCTGCGCCGCTTCCTGGACCTCACGCACGAGCTGGGCATGAATGCCCTCGTCGAGACCCACACCGCCGAAGAAGTGGACCGGGCCCTGGCCCTGGGCGCACGGATCATCGGCATCAATGTGCGCAACCTGAAAACCCTGGACGTCGACCGTTCGGTGTTCGCCTCCCTGGCCGGCAGCATTCCCGCCGGTCCCGTGGTGATTGCCGAATCCGGCGTCCGTGACGCTGCCGACGTCGAGCACTACGCTTCCAGCGGAGCCAACGCCGTGCTGGTGGGCGAGGCCCTCGTGAAGCACGCATCCCCGGCTGAAACCATCGGCGAGTTCACCGCCGTCGGCGCTAAGGCGATTGCAGCCCGCGCCCGGCACCACGGTGAAAGCTGACCCATAGCACCAACTCCCTGTCCGGGCAGGAACGGCCCGGGCTCAAGCAGGACAGGACACAAAGCTCATGATCGGGAAGTCGGAACAGGCTCAGGCAGCCGGTGCTGCCGCAGAAACCGGAACCGGAAGCGTTACGGAGGCCTTCCTGAACGGGGGAGTCTCCTCCCTGCGGCACGCGCCCGGTCCGTACTTCGGCGAGTACGGCGGCCGTTGGATGCCCGAGTCCCTGATCGCGGCCCTTGACGAGCTGGAAGACACCTTCGAGAAGGCCAAGGCCGATCCCGAGTTCACCGCCCAGGTGGCGGACCTGAACAAGAACTACTCCGGCCGCCCGTCCCTGCTCACCGAGGCCAAACGCTTCTCGGAGCACGCCGGCGGAGTGCGGATCTTCCTCAAGCGCGAAGACCTCAACCACACCGGATCCCATAAGATCAACAACGTCCTGGGCCAGGCCCTGCTGGCCAAGCGGATGGGCAAGACCCGCGTCATCGCGGAAACCGGTGCCGGCCAGCACGGCGTGGCCAGCGCCACCGCCGCAGCACTGCTCGGCCTGGAGTGCGTGGTCTATATGGGCGCCGAGGACTGCCGCCGCCAGGCACTTAACGTGGCCCGGATGGAACTGCTCGGTGCGAAGGTGATTCCGGTGACCAATGGCTCCCAGACCCTGAAGGACGCCATCAACGAGGCGCTGCGGGACTGGGTCGCGAACGTTGACAGCACCCATTACCTGCTGGGCACCGCCGCGGGGGCGCACCCCTTCCCGGCCATGGTCCGCTACTTCCACGAAGTCATCGGCGAAGAGGCCCGCGCCCAGATGCTGGAGCAGGCCGGCCGGCTGCCGGACGCGGTGTGCGCCTGCATCGGCGGCGGTTCCAACGCCATCGGCATCTTCCACGGCTTCCTGGACGATCCCGAAGTGAAGATTTACGGCTTCGAGGCCGGCGGCGACGGCGTTGAAACCGGCCGCCACGCCGCCACCATTACCCTGGGGCGGCCCGGCGTGCTGCACGGCGCCCGCTCCTACCTCATGCAGGACGACGACGGCCAGACGGTCGAATCGCACTCCATCTCGGCCGGCCTGGACTACCCGGGCGTCGGACCCGAGCATGCCCACCTCGCCGACATCGGGCGGGTCAGCTACGAGCCGATCACCGATGCCGAAGCCATGGATGCCTTCCAGCTGCTCTGCCGCACCGAGGGCATCATCCCCGCGATCGAGTCCGCGCACGCCCTGGCCGGCGCCATCAAGGTGGGCCGGCGGCTCGCCGAGGAGGCCGGCTCCGACGGAAATGTTTCCGAGAAGATTGTCCTGGTGAACCTTTCCGGACGCGGGGACAAGGACGTGGCCACCGCCGCCGAATGGTTCAACCTGCTGGACGAGCGCTCAGCCGAAGCCGAAATCGGCAAAGAAGGGGAACAGCTTTGAGCACCGAGGTAATGCAGAGCAAGTCCGCGGCCGCGATTGACCGGGCCGCAGCCCAGGGGCGTGCCGCGCTTATCGGCTACCTGCCGGCCGGCTTCCCCACCGTGGAAGCCACCATCGCCGCAGGCATCGCCCTGGCGGAAAACGGTGCGGACCTGATCGAAATCGGCATTCCGTATTCCGATCCGGTGATGGACGGCCACGTCATCCAGGCCGCTACCACCCAGGCGCTGGCGGACGGTTTCCGCGTGGCGCAGGTGTTCGACGTCGTTGCAGGCATCACCGCAGCTACTGACGCCGCCGTGCTTGTGATGACCTACTGGAACCCGGTGGTCCGGATGGGTGTGGATGAGTTCTCCCGCCGCCTGGCCGAAGCCGGGGGAGCAGGGCTGATCACCCCGGACCTGGTCCCGGATGAAGCCTCCGAATGGCTCGAAGCGTCTGACAAGTACGGCCTGGACCGGGTGTTCCTGGTTGCCCCGTCCTCCACTGAAGCCCGGATGAAGAGCACGGTGGCCGCCAGCCGCGGCTTCGTCTACGCCGTTTCGATCATGGGCGTCACCGGTGCCCGCGACAGTGTCAGCGACGCCGCCCAGAGCGTGGTCAGCGCCGCCCGCGCCGCCGGCGCCCAGCGCGTCTGCGTAGGCCTGGGTGTGTCCCGTGCCGAACACGTGCGTGAAATCGGTGCCTATGCCGACGGCGTCATCGTGGGCACCGCCCTGGTGGCCGCCCTGCGCGACGGCGGCACGGACGCCGTCGCCGCCCTTACCCGTGACCTCAGTACCGGATCCCCGAAGGCCAGCAAATGAACCCGATGTCCGTGTACGCCAGCATTCCCAGCCCGCCTGCCGATTTCAGCAGTTTCTCGCTGGGCCCGCTGACCATCCACGCGTACGCGCTGTGCATCCTGGCCGGCATCCTGCTCGCCCTGTGGATGACGTCCGTGCGCTGGAAACGGCGCGGACTGCCGGAAGACGCGGTCTGGGACATCTCGATCTGGGCCATCCCGTTCGGCATCATCGGCGGACGGCTGTACCACGTGGTCTCCTCACCCGACGCGTATTTCGGTCCGGACGGCGACCTGTCCCTCATTCCGCAGATCTGGCTGGGCGGACTGGGCATCTGGGGCGCGGTGGCACTGGGTGCCGTGGGCGCCTGGATCGGCTGCCGCCGTGCGGGCATCAAGCTCTCCACGTTCGCCGACGTCGGCGCCCCCGGCCTGCTGCTGGCCCAGGCCGTGGGCCGCTGGGGCAACTGGTTCAACCAGGAACTCTTCGGCTCCGAAACGGACGCGCCCTGGGGCCTGGAAATCGACGCCGACAACGCCAACTTCCCCGACGGCGCCGCCCCCGGCACCACGTTCCACCCCACGTTCCTTTACGAGTCCCTGTGGAACCTGGCCGGTGTCGCCCTGCTCCTGCTGCTTGACCGCCGCTTCCGGCTCCGCGGCGGCCGCCTGTTCTGGATCTACGCGGCCTTCTACACCGCCGGACGGCTCTGGATCGAGCTCCTGCGCATTGACGACGCCGAAATGATTACGCTGCTCGGCGTCACACAACGCCTCAATGTGTGGACCAGCCTGCTGATCCTTGTCGCCTCCATCGCGATGTTCATTTACCTGACTTTCAAGGCCCGCAAGGGCGGGGAGGGCTCGCTTTACCTGCCGGGCCACGAACCCGCACCTCAGGGCGGTATTCCCGCCGCGGATAACGAGAAAGAAACAGAAGCCGGGAATGCGGAATCGGCATCAGCCGAACGCCCCGTGCGTGCTAATCTCGCAGAGACAAAAACCGAGGAGTCCCTTCCTCACCGGTCCAAGGACAACGGACCTTCTGCCTGACCCTTCGGGTTACCCTCGAAGGCGCTGCAGGCGGAGCCACATTGACGTGGCGCCAGGCGGCTGCAGCACCGGGACACCCCTCCGGAAAAGCGGCGGTTAACGGCACCAGGGATTCCCAGTAAAAACCGGATCAGTTTCGGGGTTTACCGGGGTGAAGTGAGCCGTAAAATCAATCAACGCCGCGGAGCATCCCCTCATGGATTTCCGCAGGGGCCAGCGCTGTCCCCTCCCAACGCTCTACAAGGGGGAAGGACTCACTTCTTATGACTGATTCCCTGTCTGCTTTTCCGAACACGGTGGTGTCACCGTTCACCCGTTTCGCCGCGCTCCCGGAGGATTCCGGCCTGTACCGCGCCGAGAATGAAAAGGACGCCTGCGGCCTGGCCGTCATTGCCACCCTGCAGGGCGAGCCCACCCACGGAATTGTGGACGCCGCCCTGGCCGCCCTCCGCAACCTTGAGCACCGCGGTGCCGTGGGCGCCGATGAAGGTACCGGCGACGGCGCCGGCCTCCTGACCCAGGTCCCGGACGAATTCTTCCGCGCAGTAGTGGACTTTGAACTTCCCGCGGCCGGAGGCTACGCCGTCGGCACCGCTTTCCTGCCCACCGAGGACCGGGAGCAGCTGACCGCACGCGCCGGCGTCGAGCTCATTGCAGCCAGCGAGGGCCTGCGGGTGCTGGGCTGGCGCGAGGTGCCCATCGTGGCCGAACTCGTGGGAGCCATGTCCCGGGCCTGCATGCCGCACTTCGTCCAGGTGTTCCTGGCCCCGGAAGAAGGGATCGGAACCGAGGACCTGGACGCCCGGGCCTTCCGCGTCCGGAAGCGTTCGCAGAACAAGTTCGGCGTGTACTTCCCCTCGCTGTCCTCCCGGACCATGGTCTACAAGGGCATGGTGACCACCGCGCAGCTGGAACCGTTCTTCCCGGACCTGTCCGATCCGCGGTTCAAGACCCGGCTGGGCATTGTCCACTCCCGCTTCTCCACCAACACGTTCCCGTCCTGGCCGCTGGCCCAGCCGTTCCGCGCCATCGCGCACAACGGCGAGATCAACACGGTCAAGGGCAACCGGAACTGGATGCGTGCCCGGCAGTCGCAGATGAAGAACCCGCTGCTCGGGCAGACCCCGGAAGAGCTCTTCCCCATCTGCACCCCCGGCGCTTCGGACTCCGCGTCCTTCGACGAAGTGGCCGAACTGCTGATGCTCTCCGGCCGGCCCATCACCCACGCGATCATGATGATGATCCCGGAGGCCTGGGAGAACCACGCAACCATGGACCCGGCCCGCCGGGCGTTCTACCAGTACCACTCCATGCTGATGGAACCGTGGGACGGTCCCGCCGCCGTGTCCTTCACCGACGGCGTGCAGGTAGGTGCGGTGCTGGACCGCAACGGACTGCGTCCCGCCCGCTACTGGGTGACCGACGACGGCCTGGTGGTCCTGGCCTCCGAGGTGGGCGTGGTGGACATCGACCCTGCCAAGGTGGTCCGCAAGGGCCGCGTCTCGCCGGGCAAGATGTTCCTGGTGGACACCGCCGAGGGCCGGCTGATCGAAGACGACGAGATCAAGGCCGAGGTTGCCGCCGCCAACCCGTGGGCGGAATGGGTGAAGGAAAACCAGGTCCGCCTGGAGGAACTGCCCGAACGCGAGCACGTGCTGCACACCAAGGCCTCCATCAACCGCCGGCAGCGGACCTTCGGCTACACGGTGGAGGAACTGCGGATCCTGCTGGGTCCGATGGCCCGCACCGCCGCCGAACCGCTGGGGGCCATGGGCTCCGACACCCCCATCGCCGTGCTCTCCAAGCGGCCGCGGCTGCTCTTCGATTACTTTGTGCAGTCCTTTGCCCAGGTCACCAACCCGCCGCTGGATTCCATCCGCGAGGAACTGGTCACCTCCCTGCAGGCCTCGATTGGCCCCAACGGAAACCTGCTCTCCCTGAAGCAGGTGAAAACCAGCCAGGTTGCGCTGAAGTTCCCGGTGATCAACAACGACGAGCTCGCCAAGATCGCCAATCTCACCGACGACGACGGCGACCGGATAGCGCTGAAGGTCCGCGGCCTCTACCGTCCCGAAGGGGGCGAAGCCGAACTGCGGGCAAGGATCAGCGAGATCTGCGAGAAGGTTTCCGGTGCAGTGAACCGCGGTGTGCAGTACATCGTGCTCTCGGACCGGGATTCCAATGCCCAGTGGGCGCCCATCCCGTCCCTGCTGCTGCTCTCCGCGGTCCACAACCACCTGCTCAAGAGCGCCAACCGCACCAAGATCTCCCTGCTGGTGGAGGCCGGTGACGTCCGCGAGGTCCACCACGTGGCCCTGCTGATCGGCTACGGCGCCTCCGCGGTGAACCCGTACCTGGCCATGGAAAGCTGCGAGGAACTGGTCCGCAACGGCGACATCACCGGTGTCACCGGCGAAGAGGCCGTCGCCAACCTGATCAAGGGCCTGGGCAAGGGCGTCCTGAAGATCATGTCCAAGATGGGTATTTCCACCGTCGCGTCCTACTGCGGCGCGCAGACCTTCGAGGCGCTCGGCCTGGGCCAGGAACTGGTGGACGAGTTCTTCCACGGCACCCAGACCCAGCTCGGCGGCGTCGGCCTGGACGTGATCGCCGCCGAAGCCGCTGCCCGGCACGCCGAGGCGTACCCGAGCGACGGCGTGGAGGAGCCGCACCGCGCCCTGGACAACGGCGGCGAATACCAGTGGCGCCGCGAAGGACCGCCGCACCTGTTCAACCCGGAGACGGTCTTCCGGCTGCAGCACGCCACCCGCGAACGCCGGTATGACGTGTTCAAGGCCTACACCCACGGCGTGAACGACCAGTCCAAGAACCTCATGACGCTGCGCGGGCTGCTGGACTTCCGCACCGGGGACCGCACACCCGTGCCGCTGGACGAGGTGGAGCCCGTCTC
Source organism: Arthrobacter sp. zg-Y1116 (assembly GCF_024385485.1). Lineage (NCBI taxonomy): Bacteria > Bacillati > Actinomycetota > Actinomycetes > Micrococcales > Micrococcaceae > Arthrobacter > Arthrobacter sp. zg-Y1116. The sequence continues at coordinate 322,832 of NZ_JANFLR010000002.1, forward strand.
CAGCATCGTGAAGCGCTTCTCCACCGGTGCCATGAGCTACGGGTCCATCTCCCAGGAAGCGCATGAAACGCTGGCCATCGCGATGAATCGCCTGGGCGCCAAATCCAACACCGGCGAGGGCGGCGAAGACCCGGAACGGCTGCTGGATCCGGAGCGCAGCTCGGCCATCAAGCAGGTGGCTTCCGGCCGGTTCGGCGTCACCAGCCTGTACCTGACCAATGCGCAGGACATCCAGATCAAGATGGCCCAGGGCGCCAAGCCGGGCGAGGGCGGCCAGCTGATGGCGCAGAAGGTCTACCCGTGGGTGGCCCGCACCCGCCACTCGACGCCCGGCGTCGGGCTGATCTCCCCGCCGCCGCACCACGACATCTACTCCATCGAGGACCTCGCCCAGCTGATCTATGACCTGAAGCGCTCCAACCCGAGCGCCCGGGTGCACGTGAAGCTGGTATCCGAAGCCGGGATCGGCACCGTGGCGGCCGGCGTGACCAAGGCGAAGGCCGACGTCGTGCTGGTCTCCGGGCACGACGGCGGCACGGGCGCCTCGCCGCTGAACTCGCTCAAGCACGCCGGGGCTCCCTGGGAACTCGGGCTGGCAGAAACGCAGCAGACCCTGATGCTCAACGGCCTGCGGGACCGGGTTGTGGTCCAGGTGGACGGCCAGCTCAAGACCGGCCGCGACGTCGTGATGGCGGCGCTGCTGGGCGGCGAGGAATTCGGCTTCGCCACCGCGCCGCTGGTGGTCTCCGGCTGCGTGATGATGCGTGTCTGCCACCTGGATACCTGTCCGGTGGGAGTGGCCACGCAGAACCCGGAACTTCGGGCCCGGTTCAGCGGCAAGCCGGAGTTCGTGGTGAACTTCTTCGAGTTCATTGCCGAGGAAATCCGCGAAATCCTTGCCGAGCTCGGGTTCCGGACCCTCGAGGAGGCCATTGGCCGCACCGAACTGCTGGACACCCAGGCCGCGATCGACCACTGGAAGGCCGACGGCCTGGACCTGGAACCGATCCTTCGGGGACCCGAGGTGGATCCCGGCGCGCCGCTGCGGAACATGGTGCAGCAGAACCATGAACTCGATCTGCACTTCGACAATAAGCTCATCGACATGAGCGCCGACGCTTTGCAGAACCGGGCGCCGGTGCGGATTGCGCTGGACGTAGTCAACACCGACCGGTCCGTGGGCACCATGCTCGGGCACACCGTCACCAAGACCTTCGGCGTGGACACCCTGGCTCCGGACACCATCGACATCACCCTCACCGGGCAGGCCGGGCAGTCGCTCGGCGCGTTCCTGCCCGCCGGGATCACGCTGCGGCTGTTCGGCGACTCGAACGACTACGTGGGCAAGGGCCTGTCCGGCGGCCGGATCATCGTCCGCCCGGACCGCGGCAACGTCTTCGCAGCCGAACGCAACGTCATTGCCGGCAACGTGATCGGCTACGGCGCCACCAGCGGAGAGATGTTCCTCAGCGGCCAGGTGGGCGAACGCTTCCTGGTGCGCAACTCCGGGGCCACCGCCGTCGTCGAAGGCATCGGCGACCACGGCTGTGAGTACATGACCGGCGGGCAGGCCCTGATCCTGGGGCCCACGGGCCGGAACTTCGGCGCGGGTATGTCCGGCGGCACCGCGTTTGTGGTGGACCTGGAATCCGCCCGCGTCAACAAGGAGTCCCTGGAGCGCGGCGAGCTGCTTCTCGATGCCCCGGACGCCGAGGACGTCGACATCATCCGCGGGCTGCTGGTCCGGCACCTGGAGGAGACCGGCTCCGACCTGGCCCAGAAGATGCTGGAGAGCTTCGAGGACACGGTTTCCCGCATTACCAAGGTGCTGCCGCGGGACTACGCGGCAGTGCTCGGCGCCCGCGCCTCCGCCGCCGAAGCGGGACTCGATCCCGACGGCGCTGAGGCCTGGAACAAGATTTTGGAGGTCACCGGTGGCTGATCCACGCGGATTCTTGAAGGTACGGGAGCGGGAAACCCAGCCGCGGCGTCCGGTTCCGGTGCGCATCATGGACTACAAGGAAGTCTACGAAGCGCAGGAAAAGGGCGTGCTGCGGGCCCAGGCGGGACGCTGCATGGACTGCGGCATCCCGTTCTGCCACCAGGGCTGCCCGCTGGGCAACCTCATTCCGGAGTGGAATGACCTGACGTGGCGGGACAAGGGTGCCGAGGCCATTGAACGGCTGCACGCCACGAACAACTTCCCGGAGTTCACCGGCCGGCTCTGCCCGGCCCCCTGCGAGGCCTCCTGCGTGCTGGGCATCAACCAGCCGCCGGTCACCATCAAGCAGGTGGAGGTCTCCATCATCGACGAAGCCTGGGGCGAGGGCTGGGTTACCCCGCATCCGCCGGAGCGGCTGACCGACCGCACCATCGCCGTCGTCGGCTCCGGCCCTGCCGGTCTGGCCGCCGCGCAGCAGCTCACCCGGGCAGGGCACACCGTGGCCGTGTATGAGCGGGATGACCGGATCGGCGGGCTGCTGCGCTACGGGATCCCGGATTTCAAGATGGAGAAAATCCAGGTGGACCGCCGGCTGGAACAGATGCGCGCCGAAGGCACCCGCTTCCGCACCGGCGTCGAAGTGGGCAGGGACATCAGCTGGGAGCAGCTGCGCCGCCGCTACGACGCCGTGGTGATCGCCACCGGCGCCACCGTGCCCCGCGACCTGCCCATCCCGGGCCGGGAGCTGTCCGGCGTGCACTTCGCCATGGACTACCTGGTGCAGTCCAACCGTGCCGTGGCCGGGGACAACGTCAAGAACCAGATCAGCGCCGAGGGCAAGCGTGTGGTGATCCTCGGCGGCGGAGACACCGGCGCCGACTGCCTGGGCACAGCGCACCGCCAGCAGGCCGCGTCGGTGACCACGCTGGCGATCGGCCAGCAGCCGCCCGCCGAGCGGGCCGCGCACCAGCCGTGGCCGATGTACCCCACGCTGTTCGAGATGGCCAGCGCCCACGAGGAAGGCGGGGAACGCACGTTCCTGGCATCCACCGTGGAGTTCGTGGGGGAGGACGGGCAGCTCACCGGCGTGAAGGTGGCCAAGACGGAATTCGTAGACGGCCGGCGGCTGCCGAAGGCCGGCACCGAGCGGATTATTCCGGCGGACCTGGTCTTCCTGTCCCTGGGCTTCACCGGGCCGGAGCCGGCCGGCCTGGCCGAGCAGGTCTCCGCCGAGTTCGACGACCGGGGCAACGTGGCCCGCGACGGCTACTACATGACCGGAACCCCGGGGGTCTTCGCCGCCGGCGACGCCGGGCGCGGGCAGTCCCTGATTGTCTGGGCCATCGCGGAGGGACGGGCCGCCGCGGCCGCCGTTGACCAGTGGCTGATGGGCTCCACCCGGCTGCCCGCACCGGTGGCGCCGACGGACCGCGCGATCACCGTGCTGTAGAAACCGCGTAAACAAAGCAGGCGTCGGAGACTCGTCCGGCGCCTGCTTTTGTTGCGCCGTGCCTGCCGCGAAGTCGGGTAGGGTGTCGGTGCACACATACACAAGCACACTTATGTTGGGGGACAGGAAAATGGGGACTGCCATTGCATCGCTGGTCATCGGGGCGGTGGTCACCTTCGGGATCGCCGTGCTCGTGATCTACCTGAGGAAGCTCGGCCAACTGAAACGGCACCCGGCGCGCCCCCGGATGGAGGTCCGCTTCAGCCCCAAGGGCCTCGTCGGATTGGCGCTGCTCGTTGGAGCGATGCTGCTGGCAGTCTGCTTGGGCCTGTTCCTGGTGGTCTACCGGGACCTGCCCATCTACGCAGTGTCGTTCTCGCTCATATTGCTGGCCGGCACGGCACGTCCCGTCTATCTTTCCAAGGCAGGACTGCCCTTCGTGGTGGTCGGGATCGGGGAAGAGCTGAACCCCAAGCCGGTTCCCGCGCCGGCTTACGGGGGAGCGACGGCGCCGGTCTACGGGGGAGCGGCCGCGCCGCCCCAGTATCCGGGATTCGCCAACGCCCCGGCCGGTTTCACCCCTCCGCCGCCCCCGGCCCCGCACCAGCAGTAGGTACGTACCGTTTCACTAAAAGCCCGGAGATCACTTAGTTGATCTCCGGGCTTTTTCTTTGCCGAAGCTCCTTGCCCCGACAGTACTTAGTGTTACTGTGTACTGGTAGCTAGCAACACTAGGTAGATAGGCGCAACATCCATGGGCAAGCAGATGACGGAGATGCTCAAGGGGACCCTCGAAGGCATCATCCTGGGGATCCTCGCCGTTTCACCCGCCTACGGCTACGACATCACGGCCAGGCTGCGTGAGCAGGGCTTCACCGAGATTGCCGAGGGAACCGTCTATGCGCTCCTGGTCCGGATCGAGAAACGCGGACTCGTCGACGTCGAGAAGGTTCCGTCGGAAAAGGGACCTCCGCGGAAGGTCTATACCTTGAACACCCGGGGCTCCGAGTACCTCGATGAGTTCTGGGGAACCTGGAGCTTTCTCGCTTCCCGGATTGAACAGCTCCAGCAGCACGCCTCGAACCCGCACGAAGGAGACCCATCATGACCGCCAAATGGATAGAGCTGGTCACGGGACCGCTGGAGGAAAAGAGGCGCTGGCGCCGGTTCAAGCAGCGCAAGGAACAGCTGCCCGCCGGATACCGCAGGGCCATGGACGGGCTCGAACGCTACTTCATGTACGCGGCACCGATTGCGAAGGGTGATGTTTACGTCCAGATGCTCGAGGACCTTGTTGATCTGGTGGAGCGTGCCGCTGTTGACGGCACTCCGGTCCGCAGCATTGTCGGACAGGATCCGGTGGAGTTCGCGGAGGCCTTCATGGCGAATTACGCGGACGGCCAGTGGATCGACAAGGAGCGCAGGCGCCTTATCGAGACCATCGACCGGTCCGACGAAGAGGTATAAAAACACCGGATTGGAGACCGGATATGCATACCGACCAAACCCTCGAACCCGCCATCCGGGTACAGGGCATCGAGAAGTCCTTTCGGGATCTGCAGGTGTTGTCCGGCGTTGACTTTGAGGTGAATGCCGGCAGTATCTTCGCCCTGCTGGGCTCCAACGGAGCGGGCAAGACAACGCTGGTGCGAATCCTGTCAACGCTGCTGAAGGCCGACGCCGGCACCGCAGCGGTGGACGGGCACGACGTCGCAGCCCACCCGGGTGAAGTGCGACGATCGATCAGCCTGACCGGCCAATTTACTGCCATTGATGAAGTGCTGACAGGCCGCGAGAACCTGGTCCTCATCGCGAAGCTTCGCCACCGGAAGAATCCGGGCGCGGTAGCGGATGACATGCTGGCCCGTTTTGCGCTCACCGACGCGGGGAGCCGGAAGGCGGGGGCGTACTCCGGCGGTATGCGCCGCCGGCTCGATATCGCCATGAGCCTGGTCGGGGATCCGAAAATCATCTTCCTCGACGAGCCGACGGCGGGCCTGGATCCGCAGGCACGCAACGAGGTATGGCAGATCATCCGGGAGCTTGCCGACGGCGGCACGACGGTGCTGCTCACCACGCAGTACCTCGACGAGGCGGAGCAGCTTGCGGACCGGATCGGGATCCTGCACCGGGGCGTCATCATCCAAAACGGAACCCTGGTTGAACTGCAGCAGCTCCTTCCGCCGGCAAAGGCCGAATACATCACTAAACAGCCGTCCCTCGAGGACGTCTTCCTCGCCCTCACCGGCGATACCGGTGACGGCACCGCGCCGAAGGAGGAACTTCCCCCGGCGCAGCAGAAAGAGGGAAACCGATGACCACCCAGACGTTTCATGACACTGCCGCCCTCACGGGACGCTCCCTGCGCCACGTCCTCCGCAGCCCGGACACGATCATTACGACGGCGGTTACGCCGGTCGCACTGATGCTGATGTTTGTGTACGTGTTCGGCGGAGCAATCAGCACCGGATCGGGGGAGTCCTACATCAACTACACGCTGCCCGGCATCCTGCTGATCACGGTTGCCTCCGGCGTGGCCTACACCGCTTACCGGCTGTTCCTCGACCGGCAGGGAGGAATCTTCGAACGCTTCCAGTCCATGCCCATTGCCCGCTCGGGTGTGCTCTGGGCACACGTCCTCACCTCCGTGACCGCCAACCTGGCCTCGCTCGCGCTCGTTGTCGGCGTGGCCCTGATTGCGGGCTTCCGCTCCGGTGCGTCGCCGGCTGCGTGGCTCGCCGTCGTCGGGATCCTCGTCTTGTTCACCCTTGCCCTGACGTGGCTGGCCGTGATCGCCGGGCTGAGCGCAAAGACAGTGGAGGGCGCGAGTGCGTTCAGCTACCCGCTGATTTTCCTGCCGTTCATCAGCTCGGCATTTGTGCCCACCAGCACCATGCCCGGCCCGGTGGCGTGGTTTGCCGAGAACCAGCCAGTGACTTCCATCGTGGACACCCTCCGGGCATTGCTTGCCCGGGAGCCCGTCGGCAGCGATTTCTGGGTCGCGCTTCTCTGGCTGGCCGGCATCCTGGGTGTGGGCTACGCCGTCGCGACAGCCGTCTACCGGCGTCGGGTGGGCTGAACCGGGCGGGACGCCTGCACAGATTCCCATTCGCCGGGAACGTTTTCCAGCTGCCTCTAGGTCGGAGCCGCTCGATATACCCGCTTTATGGGAATCTGTGCACGCACTTCCTCTGGCGGCGGGGCAAAAAGCCGCCTACCACGGCTTCCGAGGTGCAGGATCCGGGTGGCCACGCGGCCCGCTCCCATGCGCAAACTGGCAAGGGAGACTAGGCTAGAAGTATGAGACGCGCAAAGATTGTTGCCACATTTGGACCAGCGATCGCCAGCTATGAAAATACCGTAGCGGTTCTTCGCGCGGGCGTGAACGTCGCCCGTATGAATATGAGCCACGGCGACCACTCCGTACACAACGCCACGTATGAAAACGTGCGCAAGGCCTCCGCCGAGCTGGGGATGCCCGTAGGCATCTTCGCCGACCTCCAGGGCCCCAAGATCCGGCTGGGCCGGTTCACCGAGGAACCCCACTTCCTGAACGTGGGCGATACCTTCACCATCACCACCGATGACATTCCCGGCACCAAGGAAATCTGCTCCACCACGTACAAGGGCCTGCCCGGCGACGTGAACGCGGGCGACTTCCTGCTGATCGACGACGGCAAGGTCAAGCTGCGTGCCGTAGAGGTAACTGCCAACACCGTTGTCACCGAGGTAGTAGTACCGGGCAAGGTGTCCAACAACAAGGGCATCAACCTGCCCGGTGTTGCCGTCAACGTTCCGGCACTGAGCGAAAAGGATGAGGACGACCTCCGCTGGGCCATGCGCCGCGGCGTCGACATGGTTGCCCTCTCCTTCGTCCGCAACGCCGGCGACATTTCCCGCGTGCACGAGATCATGGACGAGGAAGGCCGCCGCGTGCCGGTCATCGCCAAGATCGAAAAGCCGCAGGCTGTGGAGAACCTCGAAGAGATCATCGACGCGTTCGACTCCATCATGGTTGCCCGCGGTGACCTCGGCGTCGAACTGCCGCTCGAAGAGGTTCCGATCGTGCAGAAGAACGCCATTGAGCTGGCACGCCGCTGGGCCAAGCCCGTGATCGTGGCCACCCAGGTGCTCGAATCCATGATCGACAACCCCCGCCCGACCCGCGCCGAGGCCTCCGACTGCGCCAACGCCGTGCTCGACGGCGCGGACGCAGTGATGCTCTCCGGCGAAACCTCGGTGGGCACGTACGCCATCGAAACCGTCGAAACCATGGCCCGCATCATCGAGTCCACCGAAAAGCACGGCCTGAACCGTGTTCCCCCGCTGGGCTCCAAGCCGCGGACCCGCGGCGGCGCCATCACCCGCGCCGCGGTGGAAATCTCCGACCAGCTGGATGCCAAGTACATCTGTACCTTCACCCAGTCCGGCGACTCCGCCCGCCGCCTGTCCCGCCTGCGCCCGTCCAAGCCGGTGTTCGCCTTCACCCCCGTGGAGGAGACCTACCGCTACATGACCCTGTTCTGGGGCGTGGCACCCATGCTCGTGGAGTTCGCCGAGCACACCGACCAGATGACCGCACAGGTGGACCGCACCCTGCTCGAAGAGGGCCTGGTGGAAGACGACGACCTGGTGGTCATCGCTGCCGGTTCGCCTCCCGGACAGGCCGGCTCGACCAACAGCATCAAGGTGCACCGCGTCGGTGACATTGCCGACGCAGGCCAGCGTGCTGACGGCCAGGAGCGCGTCAAGGAAAAGGTCGGTCCGTGGCCGATCAAGGAAAGCAAGAAGGGCCAGGCCAAGGCCATCTAGGTTCCCCGTTTCCCTGCACTAAAAGGAAAGGTCCCGTCCGATTGGACGGGACCTTTCCTTTTTGGTTCCTGCGTTGGTGTTGGTTCCTGCGGGGGAGTAGGTGTCAGTTCACCTGGTTGATGATGGTCTCGGCAACCTCGCGCATGCTCAGACGGCGGTCCATCGAAGTCTTCTGGATCCAGCGGAAGGCCTCGGGCTCGGTGAGGCCCATCTTGGTGGTCAGCAGCGACTTTGCACGCTCCACCAGCTTGCGGGTGGCGAACTGTTCCTTCAGGTCGGTGACCTCGGCTTCGAGCGCCTTGATCTCCTCATGGCGGGAGAGGGCAATCTCAATGGCGGGAATCAGGTCCGCGGGAGTGAAGGGCTTGACCACATAGGCCATGGCACCGGCCTCGCGCGCACGCTCCACCAGTTCCTTCTGGCTGAACGCGGTCAGCAGCACCACCGGGGCAATGCGTGCCTTGACGATCTGCTCGGCAGCGGTAATGCCGTCCATCAGCGGCATCTTGACGTCCATCAGCACCAGGTCCGGCTTCAGCTCGTTGGCCAGCTGGACGGCCTTCTCACCGTTGTCCGCCTCGCCGACGACGTCGTAACCCTCACCGGTGAGGATCTCGACAATGTCCAGGCGGATCAGGGTCTCGTCTTCGGCGACGAGTACACGGCGGGCCGGGGTGTTGGACGGCGTGTTGGCAGACGCAGCGTGGGTCGACGCGGCGGGCGCGGACTCGGTGGACTCAGACACAGATGGCTCCTCAGATACGGTCTCTCCCGCCGGCAGACCGGCAGTTCACACAATCAGCGTATCCGCATGTAGAGTAGTTTTGCGCTCAACACGGTAAGTACTCGTGCTTCGTGACGCAGGGCACGCCCGAATGGCGGAATTGGCAGACGCGCTGCACTCAAAATGCAGTATCGAGAGGTGTGTGGGTTCGAGTCCCACTTCGGGCACCATTTGCTGCAGTTGAACACCCCCGGTCTTCGGACTGGGGGTGTTTTGTTTGCCGCCTACGCGTAGCGGTCGAAGGCGTCCAGCAGCCGCTTCACGGACCCGCCCAGGTTCCAGTCCTTGGCGAGCCGCTCCAGTTCCGCGCGCTCGTCGCCGGTGATCGGGTGCAGCTCGGCGCCGGCCTTTGCCGGGGTGGGCAGCTCGAGGTCCCGCACCACCTTCACCACCTTCGGTGCAACTTCCAGATAGTCCGCGGCCTTGGCGAGCTTGGACCGCACCGGCGACGAGAGGCCGCTGTCCGGGTCCTGCGCGGCGGCCAGCAGCGAATCCAGGGTGCCGTACTCGGCCAGCAGCGACGCGGCGGTTTTCTCGCCGATCCCGGAGACGCCGGGCAATCCGTCGGACGCGTCGCCGCGCAGGGTCGCATAATCCGCGTACTGCTCGGGCAGCACCTGGTACTTTGCCACCATTGACGCATCGGTCATCACGTCCAGGTTCTTCATGCCGCGGGCCGTGTAGATCACGCGGACGTCCCTCTCGTCGTTGATCACCTGGAACAGGTCCCGGTCCCCGGTCACCACGTCCACCGGCATGGACGCGGTGGATGCGTAGGTGCCGATCACGTCGTCGGCCTCGTGTTCCGCAGCGCCGACGACGGCGATGCCCGCCAGCTCGAGCGTGCGGCGGATCATCGGGATCTGGGCCTCAAGGGGATCCGGAACCGTTTCGACGTCGGGGTTCCCACTCACTTCTTCGGCCACCCGGTGCGCCTTGTACGTGGGCAGCAGGTCCACCCGCCACTGCGGCCGCCAGTCGTCATCCCAGCAGGCGATCAGGTGCGTGGCCTCGTAGTCGGTGGTGAGCCTGGCGATCATGTCCAGCAGGCCGCGTACGGCGTTCACCGGCGTACCGTCGGACCGGCGGATGCTGTCGGGGACGCCGTAGAAGGCACGGAAGTACAGTGACGCGGTGTCGAGGAGCATCAGGCGCTGGGTCATAGGCCGATCCTCGCACGATCCGGCGGGGATGCGCACCGGCGGAAATCCCCAGCCGCTGGCGAAACCCCGCCTGTGGCCAAGACAGCCATGGCAGTGATGCAGGACAGGACAAACTTTCAGGCGCACAGTGTTGCCTGTCGCTATGATCACTGCGGGTGGCTGCGGGGCCTGCGGCTCGCCGCCCAACGTGGTCGTCGCGGCCTGCGACCTTCTGCAGCAGGGACAGGGTCAACGGAATCCGCTGAGCCGGAGCAAACCGACGGAGGCATCATGAGCTCGACCATCAATCCCGGCAAAGATGCCAAACCCAATAAGGCACTGAAGCGCATTGCGGGCGTCAGCACCCTCGGCGGACTGCTCTTCGGCTATGACACAGGCGTCATCAACGGTGCACTGCCCTTTATGGAGGAAGACCTCGGCCTGACTCCGCTGACCACCGGACTGGTGACCAGCTCCCTGCTCATCGGCGCCGCCTTCGGTGCTTTGATAGGTGGCCGGCTCGCGGACCGGTACGGCCGTCGCCGCCTGATCATGGGCCTTGCCGCGGTTTTCCTCCTGGGCACGATAGGGGTGTCCCTGGCGCCGAACGTCACCGTCACTGTGGGGTTCCGCTTTGTCCTGGGCCTCGCCGTCGGCGGCGCCTCGGCCATGGTGCCCGTGTTCCTGGCCGAAATGTCGCCCGCGCACCTGCGCGGCCAGATGGTGACCCGCAACGAGCTAATGATTGTGACCGGGCAGCTGCTGGCCTTCGTGACCAACGCCGTGCTCGGCAATGTGTGGTCCGACCAGGTCGGCATCTGGCGGTGGATGCTGGTGCTGGCCACGCTGCCGGCCATCGGCCTGTGGCTCGGGATGCTCCGCGTGCCCGAGAGCCCGCGGTGGCTGGCCGCCAGCGGCAGCTACGCCGAAGCCTTCGAAGTGCTCAAAAAAATCCGGACCGCTGCCGTCGCACGTCAGGAGATCGACGATGTCCGGGCACTGGCGCGGGAAGACTACGAGGCCAAGAAGGGGTCCTTCAGCGACCTTCGCGTCCCCTGGATGCGGCGGATTTTCCTGATCGGGGTAGGGGTGGCCATCTGCCAGCAGATCACCGGCGCGAACTCGATAATGTACTACGGCACCGAGATCCTGAAGCAGTCCGGCTTCGGCACCCAGGCCGCCCTGACCGCGAACATTGCCAACGGCATCATTTCCGTGCTCGCCACCTTCGTGGGGATCTGGCTGCTGGGCCGGGTGGGCCGGCGGCCGATGCTGATGATCGGACAGATGGGCACCATCGCGGCGCTGACCCTCATCGGTCTCTTCTCCCTGCTGCTGCCGGAGGGCACCGGCCGCGGGTTCGTGATCCTGGCGCTGACGGTCTCCTTCCTCGCGTTCCAGCAGGGTGCCATTTCCCCGGTGACGTGGCTGATGCTCTCCGAGATCTTCCCGTTGAAGATCCGCGGCCTGGGCATGGGCAGTACCGCGTTCATCCTCTGGATGGTCAACTTTGCGGTGGGCTTCAGCTTCCCCGTGCTCACCGCCGGCATCGGCATCTCCAACACGTTCTTCCTCTTTGCCGGCCTCGGCGTTTTCGCGGTTCTGTTCGTTCGGGCCTACCTGCCCGAAACCCGGGGCAAGAGCCTGGAGGAACTCGAACGGCAGTTCCACACCCGCGACGCCGCTGCCCTGCGCCTTCCGGGACCGGCAGTTTCGGCGCCGGCGCTCTAGCCCGCCGCGAGCAGGCGCCTGCTCCGAGCAGTTCCACGGTGAAGCTCGGTTAGGCTGAGGCACCAGCTTTCCGACCGAGGGGACTCCCGCGTTGTTGAACCGATTCCAGGTTGTGCCGGCCAGCTATCTCATCTTCCAGCGCCGGGACAAGGTGCTGCTGCAGCTTAGGCAGGGCACCGGGTACATGGACGGCTACTGGGCCACGGCCGCAGCCGGCCATGTGGAGGCGGGGGAGTCCGCCGTGCAGGCCGCCGTGCGGGAGGCTCGGGAGGAACTCGGCATAGCGGTGGCGCCCGACGACGCCGTGCCGCTGACGTCCATGCACCGTACGCAGGAGGACACCGGGACAGCCGTGGACGAGCGGGTGGACTTCTTCTTCCGCTGCACCGGCTGGTCGGGGGAGCCGCGCATCATGGAGCCCGGCAAGGCAGCCCGGCTGGAATGGTTTTCCCTCGATGACCTGCCCGCCGCCGTCGTCCCGCATGAAAGGTTTGTCTTGGAACGTTTGCGGAGCGGACTGCCGCCCATTGTCACGTTCGGGTTTGGAGACGCCTGAGCCTCCGAGGGGAGATGAACATGATTTCCAGTGCAGGGATCCTGCTGTACCGGCGCGGGGCTGAAGGCCTGGAAGTGTGGATCGGCCATATGGGCGGTCCGTTCTGGGCGCGGAAGGACGAGCATGCCTGGTCTCTTCCCAAGGGGGAGTACCCGCCCGAGGAGGAACCGCGGGCCGCTGCGCTGCGGGAGTTCGCCGAGGAGATGGGAACGCAGGCCCCGGCGGCCGAGTATCTGCTGCTGGGCACTTTCCGGCAGTCGGCGCAGAAGACCGTGACGGTCTTCGCCGCGGAGGCGGACTTTGCTCCGGAACGGATCGAGAGCAACACGTTCGAATTGGAGTGGCCGCGGGGATCGGGCACCGTCCGCGAGTACCCGGAGATCGACCGGGCCGGCTGGTTTCCGGAGGCCGTGGCGCGCACGAAGCTGGTCAAGGGGCAGGCCCAGGTGCTGGATGCGCTGCTTCGGCTGCTGGGGAGCTAGCCGGGTCCGGGTGCCCGGTGGGGATGGCCGGTGTACAGGTAATGGGCTTATCCCGGGCGGCTGGGTATCCGGTGTACAGATAACGGGCTTATCCCGGGCTCTTAGCCCCGTTATCTGTACAGCGGCGGTCCCCGGCGCACCCCGTTTGCGGTCGGAAGCACGCAGGATCCCACCCTCCGTGACTGATGAGGAGGGAGTGACCCCCTCAGACACAGCAGCACCAAAGGGCGGGAAGCCATGCGCGGCCGACGCCGCACAGCTGATGATGCCCGGAGAGCCGGTAGGGGCCGTCAGCTGTCCGGACTAGCCCCGCAGCCCCCGGGCGTAGGTGACCAGCGCGTCGCGGACAAACTGCGCACCCAAGTCGAACTCACGGGTGTAATTGGCTCCGAAGCGGTCATCGGCCACATACATTTCAGCGATGCCGATCAGCATCTGCGGATCGGGCTCCTTCCGGGTACCGGCAGCAATCCATTCCGCATGCCGCCGTGCGAGTTCCTGCGCTTCGGCGCTCGCAGGCGCCAGCCCCCGTCGCTGGGCCTCGTCCCAGGCGTCCTGCAGTGCTGCATGTTCAGCGGAGAAGCCGCGCTTGCCGGCGGCGTCCAGCGAACGCCACCAACGATCGGATTCGGCGTAGGCCTCCGTGCCCCAGCGTTCTTCCACCTCCTCGCGGTACGTGGTGTGGACAAAGCCTTCAAACATTTTCTCTGCCATGATTTCCTCATCTCCTTTCAGTGCCTGCAACGTCGAGCGCACGGCACGGATCTGTGTCTGCAGCCGGGCCTGTTCATCCTGGAGATACACCAGATGCGCGGCCAAGGCAGCGACATCATCCTGCTGGCCTTCCAACACCTGCCCAATCTGCGGCAGGCCCATCCCGAGCCGGCGCAGCAACAGGATCCGCTGCAGCCGGACCAGGGCTGCCCGGTCGTAATACCGGTAGCCGTTGGCGCCGACCCGTGAGGGGGCCAGCAGTCCGATGCTGTCGTAATGGCGCAGGGTCCGGGATGTTGTCCCGGCCAGTTTCGCCACGTCCGCAATGGACCAGTCCATGTGTGCTCCTTCTCGACACCACCAACCCTAGAAGTTGACGCTGCGGCAAAGTCAAGGAGCTAGTGGGTGACTTCGTCTGCTGATACAGGGCCAGCGGGGGCGCTGCTATATCCGCAGCCCTGCACGGCGGCTACCCTCAAACGGTAGGACGAATCCCGACTCAGGCTCAGCTGGGAGGTGTGTCCATGTCGGCACATGCGATGGAATCCGATTCCCGGCCCCAGGGGCGCGGACACGACCGGCACTCGTATTGGTCTCCCCGGTTCTGGCTCCTGCCGCTGCTGGTGCTTCTGTTGCTGGGCGGTGCCGGCACTGCCCTGTACATCGGCGGTCTCGGCAGCCCGGGGGACCACCTCAAGCACTTTCCGCTGGCCGTGGTCAACCAGGACAGGGGTGCGACGCCGGCCGACGGCGGCAGCCCGGAGAACCTCGGGCAGAACATCACGGACCAGATGCAGCAGGGCTTCGCGCAAAACGACGAAATCGATCTGCGCGTCCTGTCGTGGGACGAGGCACAGGACCAGCTGCGCAAGGGGCAGATCCACGGCGCCGTCGTCATTCCCGAGTCCTTTTCGGCCGACGCCCTGGGACTGGTGAGCGGCGCATTGACGGACACGGAAGTTACGCGGCCGTCCATCACCGTCTACACAAATCCGCTGGCCGGGCCACTGGCGAGCACCCTGGGGACTGCCGCCGTCGACCCGGCGCTCGAACAGGCCAACACCGGTTTGGGCGAGCAGCTGACCTCCGCCGCAGAGGAAGCGCAGACGGAAGCCCGGGCGGAACAACAGCGCGAGCTCGGGGAGCTGGGCCTGCCTGCAGAGGTGCAGCAGCAGGTGGCACCAACCGTGGACGGCACGTCAACGGACCTTCTCCGGGCTCCGATCTCTGTCACCACCACCGCCTATGAAACCCCGCCGGAAGGTTCCGCCCTTGGCATGGGTGCGTTCTTCTACTCCGTGCTGCTGATGGTGGTGGGGGTCAGTGGTTCCGTGGCCATCCACTTCCTGGTCGATTCGCGGCTCGGAGTGGCGCCGGTCGAAATGGGTCCGCGGTTTGCCCTGGGGCCGAGGGTGCAGCCCGCCCGGTGGAAAACCTACCTGATCAAGTGGGGCATCGTCGTCCTGGGTGCGCTGCCGACGGCTGGGCTGATGATGTGGGTGGCATCCGCCGTCGGGATGCCGATTCCGCACGGCGGCTGGTTCTTCCTCACGACCTGGCTGTCCATCGTCACGGTATCGGCGGTCACCACGGCGCTGATCACCCTGTTCGGCAGCATCGGCATGGTGCTCTCGCTGATCTACGTGGTGTTTATGGGCCTGCCTGCTGCGACCGGAGTGGTGCCGCTGGAGGCTCTGCCGGGGTTCTTCACGTTCATCGCCCGGGGCGAGCCGCTGTACCAGATGACCATGGCCAACCGCGCGGTGCTGTATTTCGACGCCGAAGGTGACGCGGGCCTGCAGAGCGGGATTATCGGCATGCTCATTCTCATCCTGATAGCCGTTGCGGTCGCCATGATCTTCTCGGTCCTTTATGACCGGATGTTCGGCCGACGCCGGGCAGAGCTGGTCCCGACGCCCTGACGGGCAGTCCTGGAGCAGGCAGCCCTAGAGCAGGTAGACCGGGGACGGCTGCGGAAGGAAGTCGCCGGGGTGGGTTACCGGCGCGGACAGCATCCCGGCGCAGGAATCGATCAGGAAGTAGCCCACTCCGGTCCAGTTCGGGGTCTCGGCTCCGTCTTGGATGCGTGCCTCGTACTCCGCGCAGACCCCGATGGTCATGTTGCCCAGGATCCACGAACGGCCGTGCAGGACGGTGGGGGCGAGGTCTCCGACGGCGGCCTGGGTCCGGCTGATCAAGTCCTCGGTGACCGGGTTGGCCACGGCCGACCGCTGAAGCACGGATTCCATGGAGGGCACCGCACGCATCTGGTGCAGGAAACGCGCCCGCCAGCTCGGCACGGGCAGTGACGCCAAGTGGTCCACCCACGGCAGGATCAGGCAGGCCAGCAGATCGTGGAGCCCCGCGGCGTCGTCCAGTTGTTCCAGGAGCACCGCACGGCGGCGGTGGGTGTCTTCGAGGTGGCGGGTGATCAAGGCCTCGAGCAGTTCATCGCGCCCCCCGAAGTGGTAGGCGACGGCGGAGTGGTTCGCGGTTCCCGCATGCTCTGCGATCCGCCGGTTGGACACGGCGTCGATGCCGTGCCGGGCAAAAAGCTCCTCGGCAGCATCGAGCAGGGTTCCGCGTGCCTTGTCGCCGTGCTGTCCCATATATGTCCTCGTCCTGGCGTTGCTGCTGCTTCAATTACCCAATTTACGCCACATGGCGTAATTTTGACGAGTCGGTCCCACAGGCCCCGCTTCGACTATCGCGTCGACGCGCACTTCGCACCATCACCCTTGAATTCAGCTACAGGAGCACGTCCTTGACCAGTATTTCCCCGACATCCCCAGGTTCTCCGCCGGATACGGACCCAGCAGGAGAAACCCCGGCGCAGTCGTCGGACGCCGAGGCCCTTGCCGCGGCCAAGCGGGCAAAGGCCGAGAAGATCGGCCGTTATGTCGCCATGTTCCTGATGCCTCTGCTGATGGTTTCCATGCTGGTGGGCGGCTACCTCGCCGCCATGCACGCGCCTACGCCGAACGACATGCCGATTGCGGTCACGGGTTCCGGCCCGCAGGCGGACCGCTTCGCAGACGCGCTGGGAGCCGCTGATCCCGACGCCGTCGACGTCCGAGTGGTGGGATCCGACGCCGAAGCGCGCCAGCTGGTCCTGGACCGTGAAGTCTCGGGCGCAGTGTCGCTGAATGAGGGCACCGCCTCGGTCTATACCGCAAGTGCTGCCGGCGCCTCGCAGTCCAGCACCGTCACGGCACTGCTGGCCCCGCAGGTCCTCGGACAGGGTCTGGCCCTGCAGGCCGAGGACCTCGCCCCGCTGCCGGACCATGACATGGCCGGGCTGGGTGCAATGTTCCTGACCACGGCCCTGATGCTGGCCGGTTACATGCCATTGAGCCTGGTCCTTTCCAACTCACCCGAGTTGCTTCGTTTCCGCCGCTTCGTTCCCCTGCTTGCCGGCTGGGCCGCACTGATTGCCGGACTCGTCTGGGCCGTGACGGGTCCGATGCTCGGCGTCGTCGAGGGACACTCCGCCGCCGTGCTGGGGATCTCCTGGCTGACGGTCTTCGCCGTCGGCAGCGTCCAGTTGTTCCTAACCCGGATCCTCGGCCCGATGGCCGTCCTTGCCGGCATGCTGTTCCTGATGGTGCTGGGCGTTCCCGCCTCCAACATGAGCATGTCCGTCCACACCATGCCGGGTCTCTACCCGTACCTCCACAGCTTCCTGCCCGCGGCCGCCACCGGTGAATCGCTGCGTTCGTTCCTGTACTTCGACGGCAACGGCGCCGGGCCCCACCTGCTGGTGCTCGTGATCGGGGCGGTGGCGGCCCTGCTGCTCACCCTCGTCCTCGATGCAGTCAAGCGCCGCCGCAAGCCGAACGCGGCTCCGCCGGCAATCAACGTCGCCTCGCTGCACGGCGGGCCGCGTCCGAAGACCCGCCGCTGGCGCTACGGCACCCTGGCTTTCTTCCCGCTGGCCATGGTCACGATGATGCTCTCGTTCATGCTGGGCGCAATGTACGAGCCGACACCGCGGGACATGCCCGTCGCCGTCGTCGGCTCCACCGCGGAACAGGCGGAGCAGGCAGTATCCGGACTCGACGAAAACATGTCCGGGCTCTTTGACCTGCGCCCGATGGATAACGCCGACGACGCCCGCGACCAGGTCCGGGACCGTACCGTTGTCGGCGCGTACGTGCTGCCGTCGGCCGAGAGCCCCAGTGCCACGCTCATCACCAACGAGGCCGGCGGCATGAGCCAGCAGCAGGTCCTCACCTCGGTGTTCGGCCAGGTTTCCGCGGGACAGCAAATGGAAATGGCACACGACAATGTTGCCCCGCTGAAGGATTCCGACTCCATGGGCATGGCCACCATGTACCTGGCCATGGGCTGGATCATGGCCGGGTTCATGATCATCGTGGTCGGCTCGACGGCGGCTCCGGCCAGCCGCCCGCTGCGCATGCTGCTCCCCATCGTTGCGGCCTGGGCCGTCGGGATGTCGGCCTTCCTCTGGGTCATTGCCGACGTCTTCGTCGGGGCGATCGACGGGCACTTCCTGCCGCTCTGGGGAGCCGGCGCCGTGGCCATCTTCTGCGTCGCCATGTTCACCACGGTCTTCGAACGGTTCATGGGGATGCTTGCAATCCTCCCGACGATCGGCATCCTGATGTTCCTCGGCGTACCGGCCTCCGGAGCAGCGATGTCCATCTACATGGAACCGGAAATCTTCCGTTTCCTCCACGAGGTGCTGCCGATGCCGGCCGCCGTCGAGTCAATCCGCTCGATCCTGTACTTCGGCTCGGATACCGTCTGGTCCCACCTGCTGACCCTCGGCATCTGGGGTGCGGCCTCGCTGGTCGTAGTGGCTGTCATCGACCACTTCAAGCCGCCGCGCACCGAGGAGCACCCTGTCGACGCCGATGTCCCGGCTGAGCAGGAACGGGTTCCCGCAGGCGTCTGACCCGCGTCGGAAGTACCCCAGGGGCCGCTGCGCTGCAGCGGCCCTTGGCGGTTTAAGCGAACCTCACGCAGCCGTGGGCTGCGGGACCTCCACCGGTTCGAAGACCCTGCTCGTCCGGGAAAAGCGAATGTACGCAATGCAGGCAATTTCGAGTGCTCCGCCAATCATGAGCACCGTCTTGGCGGCACTTTGCTGGTTCATGCCGTCCACCGTGGCCAGCACATCCACCAGCACGCCGCCCAGCAGGACTGCCACCGGGAAGAGCCCCTGGCCGAGCAGCCGCCGGCAGCCGAAGACGATGCCCTGGATCTGAACCGGTGTCCGTTCCTGCCACAGCGCCGACAGCGGGGCATTGGTGGCCTGCACCATCGCATTCCGGAGAAACATCCCCGGAATGACCAGCCAGAGGGTGGGCGCGGCCACGACCAGCGCGCGGCCGAACAGCGACCCCAGGAACGTTGAGCCGCACACGAGGTTGGTCCGGGAGACCGAAGTGCCGAACCGCGCGACCAGGGCAGCGCCGGCCATCAGCCCCAGGCCACTGGCGATATTGCTTGCCGAAAGATTCCATTCCGGGGTCCCGGTGCCCGGGAAGGAGAGGATAAAAACAATTACCACCGGCACACAGAGGCCGCCGGCAAAGTTGTAGACCGCAAAGGCGAGTTGGAGGCGCAGTAAATCACGGCGCTCATTGATGAACCGGAAACCGGCTTTCACATTGCCGCCGAAATACTGCACATTGCGTGGCCGGGCTTCCTCCGCCGGCCAGGCGAGCAGCACTACCATCCCCGCGCCCGCAACGCTCAAGACTGCATCGGCCAGAAACACCGCGACGGGCATCCCGAGCGAATACAGGACAGCACCCAGCACCGGACCGAGCAGCACCGGTGCCGAATCAATGAGTCCGAGCATGCCGTTGACCTTGGTGAGGTCCTTCTCTGAGCGCAGCACCCGCACAGAGGCCTGCAGGGTCAGGGCCAGGGCGGTGGAACAGACGGCTGTGGCAAAAACGAAAACGAGCATCAGGGCCGTGCTGTGGATGAGGGTTGCCCAGGCCATGGCCGCCATGGCGCCGGCATTGGTGATGTTGACCGCGCAGATGGCGGTACGGCGGGAAAAGAGGTCGGTCAGCCCGCCGATCAACGGCGCCAGGTAGATGGCGGCTGCCGCACCCAGGAACGTGGAAACGGCAAGGATCGCTGCACTGGCGGAATTTTCAAAAAGAACCAGGGAAACGGCGAGCGAGGAGGCGGAACCGACTATTGCGAGAAGGGCCTGGATTGTCCAAAGCGCGGACAATGTGGAGCTGTTTTTCTGGGCGTCGCTGATGATGGTCCCTTCGGCGCTGCGGTACGGAAATGGAAGCGGCCGCCTAAATTTACCGTTAGGTTTTAGGGGAAACAAGGTTTGTCGATGCCGCGTTTGACGGCATTTTCCGCCGACTGTGCTTGACCGGAGGCGATGTGTCGAACGTACGCGTCGATCCTCCCGGACCGGCCGCCGCTATGGGAAAGTGGAAGGGGAGGGAAAGACAATGCCGCGCCAGCACATCACCACGCACATCGCTATCCTCGGTTGCGTGTGCCTCGGACTGCTGGCCTACCTCTTTTCCGTGGACCAGCCGGTGTCCGCCTTCACGGCGCCGCCCGGACAGGATTTCGATTCTCCCGGCAGCGTCTCAGTGGTCGTGAACAAGGAGCGCCCGCTCGGTGACCCCGGCTATGCACCACAGGACGTGGTTGACGCCGGTGGCGTCCCGTTGCGCCGGGAAGCAGCGGACGCGTTCGTCCAGATGAAGAACGACGCCGCGGCCGCCGGCGTGGTGATTGATGCCGTGAGCGGTTTCCGGACCGCCGAAGCGCAGGCCCGGCTGCATGATGCCTACACCGGGCGCTACGGCTCCGCGCTGGCGGAATCGATTTCGGCACGGCCCGGCCACAGTGAACACCAGACAGGGCTGGCCGTGGACATCGGTGCTGCCGACGGCGCGTGCTCGCTGCAGGCCTGCTTCGAGGGGACCGGCGCAGGGGCGTGGGCCGCTGCGAACGCCCACCGGTACGGCTTTATCATCCGCTATCCCGCAGGTGCCGAGACCATTACCGGCTACGCCTACGAGCCGTGGCACCTTCGTTACCTGGGCCCCGATGCAGCCCTGAAGATCCACGACGCCAACATCACGCTGGAGGAGTACGCCGGGCTGTACCACCCGCCGGCCCCGCCGAAGCCGCCGGCCCCGCCTTCGAAGCCGGCACACGAACCCTTGCCGTAACCTCTCCCGCAACATTGACGCCGGGGTTGCCGGCCAATACTCTTTCCATCATGGAAAATAACTTGGGTGCGGCAGAGGATGCTGCCGCCCGGCTCAGAGACTTAACCACCGACCGCGACACCCTGGCAGCAGGCGTCACGCCTCCCCGTGCGCTGGTGGCAGCCATCGGTGCACTGGCTGCCTGCTGGGTGGCGGCGGCACTGGATGCCCGGCCCGGAGCCGACTATCAATCTCCGTCCTGGCCCTGGCTGCTCGCGGGACTGCTGTTCGTCATCCTGCACTTGATCCGCCGTGACACCGGGTTGAAGTTCCGCAGGCTGGGTGCGCGGGCGAACGGCGCAATTGCCCTGGCGGCGCTGGTCTGCCTGTTTCTTTTTTCCGTGAGTCTGGGCCTGGTGTCGCTGGGACTCGGCTGGGCCGTGATGATCACCAGCCTTGCGGCGTTCGCTGCGGTTTACGGGCTCGCCGGAGTCGCGTTCCGGGCCGCTGTTGACCAGCTCCGCGCGGTTCCGCATGCCTGAACCCCGGTTTGACGAGGTTGTGCATCCGCCGACGCGGCTGCGGATCTGCGGGCTGCTGCGCCCGCTGGAGGAGATGGACTTCGCCGTCCTCCGGGACACCCTGGGAATTTCCGATGCCACGCTCTCGAAGCAACTGAAAATTCTCGCGGAGGCCGGCTACGTGCGCCTGGCAAAGACGACGTCGCCGGCCCGTCGGGACGCCCGCCGCGTCACCTGGGTGGCACTCACCCCGGCCGGCCGGAGCAGCTTCGACGCCCATGTGCTGGCCCTGCAGGAGATTGCGGGCACGGCACCCGTCCGGCCCGACTGATTTCTCCGCAACCGGTCACAAACCGTCCCCGGGCGGTGTCCCATGTTCAGCCGGCGCGGAAGCCGGATGAGACGCGAAAGCAGGGAGTGCACTCATGGGCACCACAGCAGTCATTCTGGGCGGGGGATACGCAGGGGTAATGGCGGCGAACCGGCTGGCGGCCAACGGGAGGCCGGGACTCGACGTCGTCCTGGTTACCCCCGAGCCCCGGTTCGTGGAGCGGATCCGGTTGCATGAATACACTGCCGGAACCCGTGCCGACGCCACCGTCGGCTTCGATTCGATCCTGCATCCGGGCGTGCGCCGGATCTCCGATGCAGCAGTGGAGATCCGGCCGGACCGGCGGACGGTTCAGCTGGCCGGGGGAGCAGAAGCGGGCTACGACTATCTGGTCTACGCCGTGGGTTCGGCAGCGGGGACGGCACCGGACGGCGCCCTCAGAATCGAACAGCTGGACGGTGCCGCGGCGGCACGCGGGGAGTTGGCTGCCCTGCCCGCCGGGGCCCGCGTGGCCGTGGTGGGCGGCGGGCTGACCGCCGTCGAGACGGCCGCGGAGGCCGCCAGGTCCTTCGGACACCTGCAGGTGAGCCTGCACAGCGCCGGTTCCGTGGCGCCGCGGCTGGGCACCCAGACCCGCCGGTCCGTGGAGAAGAGCCTGCGCCGGGCAGGAGTGGAACTGCGCAGCGGGTCGCCGGTGCGTGCCGACGGTGACGTCCGCACCGGCCTGGGTGCCGACATCGTGCTCTGGTGCGCAGGCTTCGGCGTACCGGACCTGGCCGCGGCCAGCGGACTTCCGGTGAACGACGTCGGACGGCTGAGCCTGGAACCGACCCTGCGGGTACGCGGCCAGGACCGCATCTACGGCGCCGGCGATGCGGCCGTGATCGATGAACCGTTCTACGACTACCTGCGGATGTGCTGCGCGGCGGCCCTGCCGATGGGAGCCGACGCGGCAGGAAACATCCTCCGGGCTTTGGACGGAAAGGCGGGAGTGCGGCACGACAGCGGATTCCGCGGTCTGTGCATTAGTCTGGGCCGCAGTGACGGAGCGGTTCAATTCCTGTCTGCCGACGATTCTCCGACCCGCTTCCATGTGCACGGCAGGATGGCCGCGGTCCAAAAGGAAATCATCTGCCGGATGACGCTGCGGTGGATCCGCGGCGAAGCGAAACGAAGCGGAGCGTACACATGGCCAACAGGTCCCCAGACGGCGACGACGGCGGCGGCTCCCGCGCCGGTGACGCGGAGCTGACCGGGGTCCGGTCAAGCCGTGACTCCCAGTTCCTGAAGCACCGAGGGATGGTCTTCACCATTGCGTACGACGTCCTGGGCACCGTTACCGATGCCGAGGACGTTGTGCAGGAGACCTATCTGCGGTGGCGGGCGGTGGCGGAACAGGTGGAAAACCCGCGGGCGTACCTGGCGCGGATCGCCTCGCGCCAGGCGCTGAATTCCCTCCGCACAGCGTCCCGGCGGCGGGAGGACTATCCGGGTGAATGGCTGCCCGAACCGCTGCCTACCGGCCCTGCGCGGCTTCCGGAGAATCCGGAGACGGCGGCCCTGACCGCCAGCGAGGTTTCGACGGCGATGCTGGTGCTGCTGCAGACCCTGAGCGGTCCGGAGCGGGCGGCGTTCATCCTGCACGAGGTCTTCGGCTTCGGTTATCCCGAGATTGCGGCGACCCTGGACATCGGCGAGCCCGCCGTGCGGCAGACGGTTCACCGGGCACGGACCCGGCTGCGGTCCGGCACGCCCCGGACCGTGCCGGATACGGGCGAGCACCGCGCCGCCGTCGAACGTTTCCTGGCCGCCACCATGACCGGGCAGATCCAGTCACTGCTGGACGTCCTGGCTCCGGACGTGGTCCTGGTCTCCGACGGCGGCGGCAAGGTCAGCGCCGCACTTCGGCCGGTCTACGGTCCGGAGAAGGTGGCACGGTTGATGATCGGGCTGGCGGACAAGTACGGTGCCGGGGCCGTCCCCGAGTTCATTGAACTGAACGGGCTGCCGGCGGTCGCGTTCCGTGAAGAGGGGGCGGTGACTACGGTTTTCCAGCTGGAACTCGTGGAGGGCCGGGTGCAGGCGGTGTACGCGGTGCGCAACCCGGACAAGCTGGTGCGGCTGCAGGGTCGGGCGGTTTAGCGGGCGCCCGGTCGGCGGGCTGCGGTTGCCGGCTGACCCGGGCAGACCCGGGCTTGCCTACCGTGCCCGCGGCACGCGCCGCTAAGGTGGGAACGGTGTTGCCGCCACGGCCGCACTCTGAGGAAAGCAGGCTTTCGTGTCTCCCAAAACCATAGTGATCACCGGCGCCAGCGACGGAATCGGTGCCGCCGCGGCAAGGCAGCTCGCACGAAACGGGCATCATGTTGTGGTGGTGGGACGGTCGCCGGAGAAGACCGCCGCCGTCGCCAAGGACACGGGCGGCGAGTATTTCCTGGCCGACTTCGCGGACCTGGGCAGCGTGCGTACCCTGGCTTCGGAACTGCTCCAGCGTTACCCGCATATCGACGTCCTGGCCAACAACGCCGGAGCGGTTTTCGGCAATGTCCGCCAGGTTACCGAGGACGGACACGAGATGACCTTCCAGGTGAACTACCTGGCGCCGTTCCTGCTTACCCAGCTGCTGACAGACCGGCTCATTGAATCCGGCGGGACGGTGATCAACACTTCCAGCATGGCCAACCGCTTGTTCGGCAACGTGGACCTGGACGATCTGGAGAATGAAAACGGGTACAACCCCAGCAAGGCTTACGGAAACGCCAAACTGGAGCAGATCCTGTTCACGGAGGAGTTCGACCGCCGGTACCGTTCCCACGGGGCAACTTCCACTGCCTTCCACCCGGGCGTGATCGGGTCGAGCTTCTCCAGCGCCGAGGGCTCGGCTATGCGTGCGGTCTACCAGTCGCCACTGCTGCGCAGGCTGCTTCCGACTCCGGAAAAGGGTGCCCGGACACTGGTGTTCCTTGCGGAGGGAACTCCGGGAACGGATTACCCGACCGGCAAGTACTTTGTCCGGAGCAAGGTGGCCAAGCCCAACAAGCAGGCAGGGGACGCTGCGCTGGCTTTGGGTCTCTGGAACCGCACGGTGGCGATGCTGGCGAAGTGACGGGGTTCGACGGGGATGACGGGTCGGCGGCCTGTACAACCGGTGTCTTCCGGTACGCCCCGACAAGCGACGAGGCCTGTTAGGCTTCCCCCGGAATATCGGGGGAGAGGCTCAAACATGAAGAAGACGGCGATTGCGGGTCTGCTGGTACTGGGCGCCGCGCTATCCGGGTGCGGCGGCAGCGGGCACAGCAGCGCGCACGCCGAAAACGAAGAGGCCGCTTGTGTCGGCGGCTACGACGGCTGGTGGAACTCCACCCCGGTGTCCGGCGATACAACCGGTCTGCCGGAGGAAACCGTGACTGTCGATACCAACACAGGCAAGACCGTCGACGCCTTCAACCGCAGCCGCAACGACGCCGGCAAAACCACTGATGTCTCCGACGTCGGCTACCAACCCGTCCCTGACGAAAGCTGGCCCGCCGATTCAGTAGTCGTGATAGACACCGCCACCGGCAAGGTCCTGGAGACCATCGCGGTGGACCCGGGCACGCAGCTCTGCCAATAGGTGCTCTGCCCGACACAGCATCCACTAAGTGCCGAACGCCTACTCCCTGTGCAGCGCGAAAAAGAACGGAGCCCCGGGGCCACGAAGGTCCATGGCACCCAGCACCGTTTCGGCATCGACCCGGCGGAAGACATCCAGGACCGGCAGGGCGTCATAGATCATGGTGGCGCTGGACACGCCCCGGTACTCGGTCATCCGCAGCCGGGCGCCGGGCCGCCGCGTGCGCGCCAGCCGCAGCGCCGGGCGGATCTGCGCCAGCAGTTCGGGCTTCTGCAGCAAAGGGCCGAAACGCAGCACTGCGGAAAGCGGGACCAGCGCCGGATTCACATTGAACACGCCCCCGCCGGCTCCGGCGAAGACGAGAGGGAAGACCTCCTCGTCGCCGTCGAACCGTTTCCCGTGCCAGCCCAGCGGTTCCAGCAGGCCGTCGAGCCGGTGACCCGTTGGTATTTCAGTACCCCGCCAGGAGCCGTACAGCTCAGGCACCTGAAGCGGCGGCAGGGCGTCGAAGAACTCCAGCGCTGTCCCGGCGTCGGTCCCGCCCTGCAGTTCCTGCAGCCGTCGGGTGGGTTCGTTGTCCATGCGGATGCCTCCTGATCGGGCTTGGCAAGGTTCCTGGAGGATACAAGGGGTTAGGAGGAGGCCAACCGCCGGGCGGAATTTTCGTCCAGAATCAGGTCCGTGACCAGACCGGCACGCAGGGCGCCAAGCAGGCTGGTGGTCTTGGTTTCCCCGGCCACCACACAGATCCGGCGCGGGACCTGCCGCAGGGTAGACAGGTCAGGGCCGGTGCTGCGGTAGTTCAGCTTGATCCCGTCCCAGGTGCCGTCCGCCCGGTAGAACATGGTGGCGACGTCCCCCACTACGCCCTCGGCCATCAGTTCATTCAGGTCTTCTTCGTCCAGGTAGGCGCCGTTGTAGACGTGGCTGGGCACGCCCGCCTCCATGGAACCCACCCCGAAGATCGCGGTGTTCATCCGGGCCTGCAGATCCAGCACGCGTTTCACCGGACGTTCCCGCCACATCGCTTCCTTGGTTTCGGCGTGGTCGAAGAACGCCGGAACGGGGAATTGGACCACCCGCGCCCCGTAGGCGTGGCCGAAACGCTGCAGGATTTCACTGGCGTAGGTGATGCCCGATGTGCGGAAATTCCCGGCCCCGTTCATCTGCACGATTGTGCTGTCATGGGTGTTCTTGATCGGCAGGTGCTGGCTCACTGCCGTCAGGGTTGAGCCCCACGCGACGCCGATGATCGCATCCGAATCGATGAGCGGACCGATCAGGTGCGCCGCCTGCACGGCGACCCGCTGCAGTGCCTGGGCGGGGGAGACCGTTTCGGCTACCGGAACCACATGGGCCTGGATGCGGAACCGGGAGGCAATCTCCTGTTCCAGCGCCGGGGCCCGGTCCGACGGGTTGCGGATCTCGATCCGGACCAGCCCGGTGCTGCGCGCGTAGGAGAGCAGCCGGGAAACGGTGGAACGGGAAATCCGAAGTTCCCGGGCGATCGCCTCCATGGTCAGGCTCTGCAGGTAATACATCTGCGCAGCCCGGAGGGCATCGCGGTCGCGGCTTTCCTTCTCGTTCGCTGCAGGTCCGGCGCCGGAGGCGTCCGGGAACCGGCCACTGACACCAATGTTCATTTGCTGTCCATCGACACGGTTGTGTACTCCATGAATCCATTATCGCAGGGTGCACGTATGTGCATTGGTTGGCCCCGGGAGCCGCAGGCTTCGACCATTGAGTAGATATGGCAATGCAGCCACAGAAGCGTTTGGAGATATACGTGGACAATTCCGTGAACCCCAGCAAGGCAAAGACCGCCGCCCGGACCCGTCCGGTGGTACAGCAGCTGAAGGACCGGCCCAAGGCCTCGGTGCTGATCATCGGCGGCGGCATCAACGGCGTCGGCACCTTCCGTGACCTGTCGCTGCAGGGCGTGGACGTAGCCCTCGTAGAGCGCGGTGATTACTGCCAGGGCGCTTCGGGCGCGTCTTCCCACATGATCCACGGCGGCATCCGCTACCTGGAGAACGGCGAGTTCCGCCTCGTGCACGAGTCCGTCGTCGAGCGCAATGCCCTGCTCCGCCTGGCCCCGCACTACGTCAAGCCGCTGCAGACCACCATCCCGATCACCACCACCTTCTCGGGCATCACTGCCGCACCGCTGCGTTTCCTGACGCACAAGCAGGGCAAGCACACCGAGCGCGGCGCCGTGCTGATCAAGGCCGGCCTGCTGATGTATGACTTCTTCTCCCGCGGCGGCCGCGTGGCCCCCAAGCACAACTTCGTCGGCAAGAAGAAGTCCCTGCAGGAACTGCCGAAGCTGCGCCCGGACGTAAAGTACACCGCCACGTACTTTGACGCCTCGGTGCACAACCCCGAGCGCCTCACCCTCGACGTGCTGCGTGACGGCCTCGAGGCCAACCCGCAGTCCCGCGCCAGCAACTACGTCAGCGCCGTCGGCACCACCGACGCCGGCACCGTGCTGCGCGACGAGGTCACCGGCGAAGAATTCGTCTTCGACGCCGACGTCGTCATCAACGCCACCGGCGCCTGGGTTGACGAGACCAACGATTCCTTCGGCAAGCGCACTTCCTTCATGGGCGGCACCAAGGGCTCGCACATCGTCCTGGACCACCCGGAACTGCTGGAAGCCTGCGCCGGCCGCGAAATGTTCTTCGAACACACCGACGGCCGCATCGTCCTCATCTACCCGATGGGCGACCGCGTCCTGGTGGGCACCACGGACATCGACGCCGACATCAACGAGGCCTCGGTCTGCACGGACGAAGAGATCGAGTACTTCTTCGAACTGATCGCCCACGTCTTCCCCACGGTTGACGTGCGCCGCGACCACATCGTGTACACCTTCTCGGGTGTCCGCCCGCTGCCGAAGCACGACGACACGCAGCCCGGCTTCGTGTCCCGCGACTACCGCGTGGAAAAGCGCATGGACAAGCGCGCCGGCAAGAACGTCACGAGCCTGTCCCTGGTCGGCGGCAAGTGGACCACCTTCCGCGCCCTGTCCGAGACCCTGGCCACCGAGGCAATGACCGCGCTGGGCATGCCGCGGAAGACGACGACGGCGGAACTGCAGATCGGTGGAGGCAAGGACTTCCCGGCCACCGAGGCTGAAGAGCGCCTGTGGGTCAACCGCATGGCCTCCGACGTGGCCGACCGTGACCGCGTCCGGGTCCTGCTGACCCGCTACGGCACCCGCGCCGTCGACGTCCTGGAGTTCCTGTCCCAGGGCGGGGACCAGCTGCTGGCCTCCACCAGCGAGCTCAGCACCCGCGAGCTGACCTACATGGTGGAAAACGAGCAGATCACGCAGCTCGCCGACATCCTGATCCGCCGCACCTCGCTGGCCTTCCGCGGCCTGGTGTCCGAGGACATGCTGACCGAGCTGGCGGACCTGCTGGCCCCGCAGCTGGGCTGGGACGACGCCGAAAAGCGCCGCCAGGCCGAGTTCGCCCGCGACCTGCTGGTCACCATGCACGGCATGAAGATCCCGGCGCTGGCTTCCTAACCCGGAGTAAAGCAAAGAAGCAAAGCAGCAACCGCAGAGGGCGGACACCGATACGGTGTCCGCCCTCTGCTGTTTCCCCAACAGGGCGGCGGTCTATTGTCTGCGGCCTAGAGTTCGGTGGTCGCCGTCGCGTAATCCAGTCGGGGCAGTCGCGGGTGGCGTGGCTCGCCGGCAGGCACACCGATGTTGACGACGAGGAAGGACTGCAGGTTGAGGCCTGCGTGCAGGTCAGCGTCCAGCCCGGCGGCGTCGAACCCGCCCATCGGCCCCGCGGCCAGGCCCAGTGCACGGACCGCCAGGAGGAAGTATCCGGCCTGCAGATGCGCATTGTCATTGCCCATCACGGCACTCAGTTCCGGGTTGGCGGCAAAGACTGCGCCCTGCTGCGGTGCCGGCGGGAAAACGGTGGGGAAGTGCTCAGGCCAGGTGCGGTCAAAGCTCAGCACCGCAACCATGGGAGCCGCGGCTGTCTTGGCCTTGTTGCCTTCGGCCATGTGCTGCACCAGCCGCTGCCGAGCCGCGGCGGAACGCACCCAGGTGATCCGCAGCGGCTGGATGTTCATCGCCGTCGGACCCATCTTGGTCAAGTCGTAGATGGATTGAAGCTGCTCGTCCGTGACAGCGGCCGTAGTGAATTCCGAGACCGTGCGCGCGTCACGGAAGAGGAGGCCGAGGGCTGCGGCATCGATGGCGGGGATGGACTCCAGAGTGCCGTCGTTCATACGCAGCACACCTCCTTAGGGTAACGGTTCGTGTCTCCAGACACTTGACGCTTCAAGTAAACCCGAAAGGGGTGCAGAATAAGGGCGGCGCCTATGGTGACATCCATCACACCCATAGGTGCGCGGAGGCAGCAGAGCGGACTTGCCGTCCGGTAACGGACCTGCCGGCCTAAGCGACCGCGCTGGACGGAGCCCAGACGGCGTCCAGCTTGGCGCCGGCCTCCACTTCAGAGAGTCCGAGCGAGAGGGAAATCTCCGTCAGCAGCGGCCGACGGGCGTGCCGGAGCATTTCCCGTTCGGCCTGCGAGAGACCGCGGTCCGCCTCGCGCAACATCAGGTTGCGGACCACGGCCGCAATCACCATCGGATCACCGGTGGCAAGTTTCTCCGCGTTGTCCTTGTACCGGCGCGACCATTGGGGATCTTCTTTATCCGCGGGCGCGCGGAGGACGCCAAACAGTGTGTCGAGTCCCGCCCGGTCCAGGACCGGACGAAGGCCTACATGGTCCACTTGGTCAACGGGCACCCAGACCATCAGGTGGGAGGACTGGACCTCCAGGACAATACAGTTCTTCTGCATGCGCGGATGCGTTTGGAAGGAGCTGACAACGGCGGGGCCGTGATGGGGGTGGACCAGGATCTGGCCTTTGGAAAATGGCAACTGCTACCTCCAAGGAAGAGGAAAGGCAGGGGCGAGTGACGAGACTCTTATCATTTTACCGCTTCCCGCAGGAGGCAGAATGGAAGAGTGACTTCTCCGGCCTCTCCGCACCCAACCAACCCGCCCTTCGACCTTGCGGGCATAGGCAACGGGTTGGTCTTCGCCGAGTCGGTCCCGCAGCTCGCAGCGGCGCTGGGCGGAGGTGCCGGCGAAACGCACGGAGCGGGCACCGCCGTCGTCCAGGCCCCGCCCGGAACCGGAAAGACAACCCTGGTGCCGCCGCTCGTCGCCAACGTACTCACCCGCGGAGGGACGCGGCCGCGGGTGGTGGTCACCCAGCCGCGGCGCGTTGCGGTCCGTTCGGCGGCCCGCCGGCTGGCTGCGTTGGACGGCTCTGCCCTCGGCGGGCGGATCGGCTACACGGTCCGGGGCGAGAGCCGCACGGGACCCTCCACGCTGGTGGAATTCGTGACGCCGGGAATTCTGCTGCGCCGCCTGCTGGCCGACCCGGGCCTGGATGGAACGTCCGCCGTCATCCTGGATGAGGTCCATGAGCGGGGGCTGGAAACGGACCTCCTGCTTGGAATGCTCACCGAGGTCCGCCAGCTGCGCGAGGACCTGACCCTGGTGGCCATGTCCGCAACCCTCGACGCACCGCGGTTCGCCGCGCTGATCGGTTCGCCCGACGGCGCCGGGCCGGCTCCCGTGGTCGGCTGCCCGTCTGCGCTGCACCCGCTCGAAACGGTCTGGGCCCCCGCGCCGGTTCCCCGCTTCGATGAACGCGGCGTGACCCGCGGGTTCCTGGACCATGTCGCGGATACTGCGCTTCGGGCCCATTCCCACGCCATGGCCCGGGATCCGGATGTCGATGCCTTGGTGTTTGTGCCCGGCGCACGTGAGGTGTCCACCGTGGCGGGCCGGCTGCGTTCGCGTATTCCGGCGGGAACGGAGGTATTGGAACTGCATGGGCAGATTACGCCCGCCGAGCAGGACCGGGCCGTTTCCGGCCGCGGCCCGGGCGAGCCCGCCCGGATCATTGTGTCCACGTCACTGGCCGAATCCTCGCTGACCGTTCCTGGTGTCCGGCTGGTCATCGACTCGGGGCTTGCCCGCGAACCGCGCCGGGATGCGATGCGCGGGATGTCCGGCCTCGTCACTGTCTCCTGTTCCCGTGCCTCCGCCGAGCAGCGGGCCGGCCGCGCCGCCCGGCTGGGGCCGGGTACGGTGGTGCGCTGCTATGACGACAGGGCCTACGGAGCCGCGCCCGCCCACCAGACCCCGGAAATCGCCGTCGCGGACCTCACGGCCGCAGCCCTGGTGCTGGCATGCTGGGGTGCCCCGGGAGGTGAGGGCCTGTCCCTTCCCGACGCACCGCCGCCGGCCGCCATGCGCGACGCCCTCCAGGTGCTGCGCGGGATCGGTGCCGTGGACGCCGAGGGGCTGGCAACGCCCCGCGGCAAAACACTCGCGGGCGTGCCCGCCGATCCCCGGCTCGCACGGGCACTGCTCGACGGCGCCGGTGCGGTGGGTGCCCGGACCGCAGCCGAGGTCGTTGCCCTGCTTTCGGGGGACAACCGTGCACACGGGGCGGACCTCACCCGCTTGCTGGCCGGACTGCGGACCGGACGCGAGCCCGGTGAACGCCGGTGGTCCGAAGACGTCAGGAGGCTGGAACAGCTGGCCCGCCGGGAGAAGTCTGCCGGCCCTGCCGAACGGGAAGTCCCGGCCGGGGAAGCGCCGGGGTACGTGATTTCCCTGGCCTTCCCGGACCGGATTGCGCGGCGCGTTCCCGGCGCGGGCCCGGAGCGTTACCTGCTCGCCTCCGGAACCCGTGCCGGACTGCCCGCGGGCAGTTCCCTCACGGGACAGGACTGGCTGGCCGTCGCCGATGTGGCCCGGGCCGAGGGGCGCGACGCCGCCGGCACCGGTGCCGTGATCCGCGCTGCCGCCCCGTTGACCCTGGACACCGCGGAAGCCGCCGCCGAACACCTCGTCACGGACACTGTGGAGGCGGAATTCGCCGGCGGCCGGGTCACCGCGCGCCGGGAACACCGGCTCGGCGCAATCCTGCTCGGCTCCACCCCGGTACGCCCGTCCGCCGAGGAGGGACGGGCCGCCGTCGCCCGCGCCATGACGGCAAAGGGGCTGGAACTGGTCGGCTTCTCCACGGCCGCCGACGCGCTGCGCCGGCGCCTGGCCCTGCTGCACCGGGAACTGGGG
Organism: Arthrobacter sp. zg-Y1116; assembly: GCF_024385485.1. Classification (NCBI taxonomy): domain Bacteria; kingdom Bacillati; phylum Actinomycetota; class Actinomycetes; order Micrococcales; family Micrococcaceae; genus Arthrobacter; species Arthrobacter sp. zg-Y1116. The sequence continues at coordinate 355,211 of NZ_JANFLR010000002.1, forward strand.
GAGCCATGGCCGGATGTCAGCGAACCGGCCCTGCTGGCCCGGCTGCAGGACTGGCTCGGCCCCGAACTGGACGCCCTGGCCCGGGGAGCATCCGCCAACAGCATCGACCTCACCGATGCGCTGCGGCGGCTGCTGCCCTGGCCGGAGGCATCCCGGCTGGGCGACCTCGTCCCGGAACGGCTTGAGGTGCCCAGCGGTTCACGGGTCCGGATCGACTACCCGGATCCGGAGCACGACGACGGCGGCCGGCCGGTGGTGGCGGTCAAGCTGCAGGAGTGCTTCGGATGGGCCGAAACCCCGCGGCTCGTGGATGGACGCGTCCCGGTGCTCTTCCACCTGCTGTCCCCGGCAGGCAGGCCGCTGGCCGTCACCGACGACCTGGCATCCTTCTGGTCCGGACCCTATGCCCAGGTCCGGTCCGAGATGCGCGGCCGGTACCCACGGCACCCCTGGCCGGAGGACCCTTGGTCTGCCAAGGCCACGGCAAGGACAAAGGCCCGGATGTAACAGCGGATGCGAGGACCGTCACACGGGAAGCTGCCGGGCGTCGTCGTCCGCGGGTTCTAGGCTTGAACCGCGGCCCATGTGCCTTCGGCCGCAGTGAAAGGTTCGTTGTTTCCCGTGCAGCAGCATGTCCGTAGCTTCCTCACCGTGCCTCCGGGCCGCGGGCACCGGGTGCCTGCCGTCCGCGTGGCGATCGGGGTGTTCCTGCCGCTGCTGGTCCTGATCCTGCTGGGGCGGACCGACCTGACGATGTGCGCTATCTTCGGTTCGCTGACCGGTGTTTTCGGCCGTGCGGAACTGCACTGGCGGCGTCTGCAGCACCAGTCCCTGTCGGGCGTGTTGATGGTCCTGACCGTGCTGGCCGGTGTGTTCCTGTCCCTCTCCGGAGCGGATTCCTGGACGGTGGTGGGGGCGGGAACCGTGATCGCGGGCCTTATTGCGGCGGCTGCCAGTTATCTGAGGGTGCGCCCCGCCGGCCCGTTTACCTACATCTTCGCGTTTACCGCCACCTCCGCTGCACCGTTCTCCGGACGGTTGGAGGAGGCTGCGCTGACTGTGGCGGGCAGCGTGCTGCTCGCCGTGGCGCTGGGTTTTGCCGGCCGGCTGCACGCGCGCCGCCACACTCCACGGACATTGCTGCCGTACCGGCCGCCGTCCTGGGGGCGGATCCTGCGCCACTCGGGCCGGTACGCTGCTGCCGTTGCTGCCGCGGGTTCGATTTCGGCGGGGTTGGGGCTGGGACACGGATACTGGGCGATGCTCGCCGCCTGCGCTCCGATCGCGGCAGTGGACGCGGCCGGGGGAGTGACCCGCGCAGTGCACTTCATCCTGGGCACCTACGCCGGTGTGCTGGTCTCTGCGGTGCTGCTCCAGGTTCAGTGGTCGCCGGTCCAGCTGGCGGTGCTGTTGGCCATGCTGCAGCTATGCGGAGAGATTTACGCGGTGCTGCACTATGGCCTGGCAATGGTGTTCCTGACGCCGGTGGCCCTGCTGATGACGGGGTTTATTGCTACCCAGCCGGTGCTGGCCGTAACCCTGGACCGGGCCGTCCAAACGACCATAGGGGCGCTCGTGGCCCTGGCGGTCATTGCCGCCACCACCCGCAGGTCCGCGCCGGCTGCTAGGTCCTCGACGCACTGAAGAGCTGTGCCGAGCCTTCGACTTCGGCAGTCGTCGGGTCGCCCAGATAGAGCATGCTGGCACCCTGCTCCAAGTACGTGCTCACGTCGCCCACCCAGACCCTCGCTTCTCCCAGTGCGGCAAGCACAACGGTGAAACGTTCCAGCGGAATGGATGCGGTGCCGCCGTCGATCACGGTCCGTCGCAGGTCCAGGTCCTCACTCCAGAGCGGAATACGATCCTGGCGCTCATCAATACGCTCCACCTCAAGAAATGCGGGGCCGGGCTGGCCGTCGCCCAGGACCTGCTGCAGCTCGGCAACGTCCACGTAGTCCGTGGTTAACCCGGCCTTCAGCGCATTGTCCGACAGGCCCATAACCACCATGGCCTGGCCGGAGAGGTAGGAGTGGAGGCACCCCGCGGGGGTGACCATTGCCTCACCGGGGTCCAGCTTGATGAGGTTCATGCAGATGGCTATCAGAATTCCGCGGTCGCCCGGAAAAAGCGGCGCAAGCCGGCGGAAAACCGCCGCAGCGTCTGCCGCAGGACCTTCGGTTTCCGTCACCCCGGCCATGGCAGCCTCGGTTTCCCGCAGTGCACGGGCAGTCTCGGAAGACTGCATGCGGAGGAGGGCGTGCACCGGCATCTCATGCCGGAACGTCAATAAGGTATCAAGCCATGGAAGGTCCACCCCGTCGGCAATGGCACGGAGTTCTTCCCTGCTGCGCTGTCCAGACAGGACGCGAAGGGGAGTGAGGGATACCGCCACTTCAAACTTGGCGTACCTGTCCTTATAGTTTCGGTTTCCGGCGTTCAAAGGGACACCGCGGGTCTGTTCACGCACATAGCCGGCCAAAGCCTGGTCCGGCCGGGGGTGCAGCTGGATCGACTTGGGCACATCCGCGTCCATGAGGTGCATCCGGAAGGGGACAGGGCGCGCCGGCACTGCCTCCGGGTCGGAGAAATGGCGGGGATGGGAGCTCAGCAGCCGATGGAGGGCACCGGGCAGGTCATCGGGATCCCAGGTGATGACGGCACCTTTAGCGGACCGGGAATTCGCCGAGCTGTCTTGGCCCTGCTGCCCGCGGGGCTCTGCGGCGGCACTGTCCGTCAGTGCCTTCATCGCGGCTGCCGGGTTACGGGTTTCCCTTACCACGCCGTAGACGGCAGTCACGGGTACAGACCCTCCTTACTGATGGCAGGAGGGGTCAATCTCAATTCGCCGGGGTCTTGCCTCATATCGCTGATGGCCAATAGAGCAGCTTCCTTGAACGAGTCAGATGTCCGTCCAATTTTATCGGGTTTAGCGTGCGGTGTGGAGACTCCCGGGGCTCCCTGCTCGTTTACCCGCCGCTTCCGCCGCCCGCCCTGGGTGTGCGCCAGTCGATGCACTCAATGCAATAATTAACGAAATACTTACACATCCGAAAGAAGCAGGTGCGGTTATGAAACACGCGGCGCAGTCGGTCCGAAGCACGCACCGAGCGGACGGCTGAGCCGGTGGATTTCCTGATACTCCTGATCGGGCTGCTGTTCGGAACCGTGCTGGCCGCGGGAATCGGCGAACGCATCCGGCTGCCGTACCCCGTGCTGATGCTGATTTCCTCGGCCCTGATCGCGTTCCTGCCGATCATCCCCGAAGTGCACATCAACCCGGAGCTTATCCTTCCGCTGTTCCTCCCGCCGCTGCTCTTCGCAGCCGCCCAGCGCAGCTCCTGGTCCGTTTTCCGGCTGCGCTGGCGTTCCCTGGTACTGCTGGCGGTGGCGTTGGTGGCAGTCACCGTGGCTGTAGTGGCCGGTGTGTCCTGGGCCATGGTGCCGGCGCTCGGGCTGCCTGCCGCGATTGCCTTGGGGGCCATTGTTGCCCCGCCCGATCCGGTAGCCGTGGAAGCGGTTGCTGGAAAGGTCCGGATGCCGCGGCGGCTCATCACGGTGCTGCAGACCGAAGGCCTCTTCAACGACGCCATTGCCATTGTCATCTTCCAGGCCGCCGTCGCAGCGAGCACCAGCGGCGGGCACGTGGGTTGGGACGTGGTGCCGGACTTCCTCATTGCCGCAGCCGGCGCCGTGGTGCTGGGCCTGGCGATGGCCTGGGTCGTCGGTAGCCTGAACCGGTTCGTGCCGAACCTGGTGGCGCGTTCGGCGTCCACCCTCGTTGCACCCTTTGCCGTCTACCTGCTCGCCGAAGAAGTGCACTTCTCCGGAGTGGTCGCCGTCGTCGTCACCGCGTTGGAACTGGGCCGGCGGGCCCGCCCCCAGGACTCGGAGGAGCGCCTGACCCGAACCGCCTTCTGGGACGTGGTGGAGCTGCTGACCGCCGGCGCCGCGTTCGGCCTGGTGGGTATCGAGATGCGGTACATCATCAAGGACGAGGGTTCCCAGCTGCTGAGTTTCATTCCGGGCATCCTGGCCGTTTGCGCGGCCGTGCTGCTTGTCCGGTTCCTGTGGATGATGGCGATCTACCGGATGGGCGGGACTGAGAAGAACCATGTGCCGGGTTCGCTGAAAGAGGTCCTCGTGCTGTCCTGGTGCGGTATGCGCGGCCTGGCGACGCTTGCGCTTGCCCTCGCCCTGCCGGGCACCACGCTCGCCGGTGACGCGCTGCCCGGACGCAACTTCGTCGTAGCCTGCGCGTGCGCGGTCCTCGTGGTGACGCTGGTGCTGCCGGGATTGACGCTGCCGTGGCTGATGCGCGTCCTGAAGCTGCCTGACGACCATAAAGAGGCGGACCGGATGGAACGCGAACTCGCGCTCCGGGCCGAACGGGTGGCAATCGAGACGATGAAGCGCTCGACGGCCATCCAGCAGCTGCCGCCGGACCGCCGCGCCGCACTGGCCAAGCGGATGTCCTCGCTGCACGCCATGCTGGAGAGCGACGAGGAGGATGATTCGCAGAAGATGCTGGACCGGAAGGCGACCCTGGAAATCATGGACGTGGTCCAGCGCGAAGCGATGGACGCTGCCCGCCGGGAAGTACTCGATGCCCGCCGGCAGGCCGGCATGGATCCGGAGGCCGTGGACCGTGTCCTGCGCCGCCTGGATCTGCGCACCGTCACCTTGGACCGCCCGGAACGCCACTAGACTTCCTGAACATGAGCAAGAACGTGGAATCCTGGCCGCATCTCGGCGTCGCATGGCTGGTGCAGTCGGCCGCGGCTGCGACACTGGCCGTCGCCGTCGTTGTGCTGCAGCTCTGGGTCTTTCCCGAAACCGTCCAGGCGGTAGTGCTGCTGGCCCTGATCCTGGCCTCGGCGGTAATGCTGCTGGTGTCCGCTCCGCTGGTCTTCGACTGGATCCGCAACCGGTTCCGGCGTCCCTGGGCAGTGCTGGTCCTCACCGCGGCGGCCGCGATAGCGGGCGGCTGCTGGATGGTGGTGCTGTTTGTGCTGGGGTTCGGATTGCTGGTCACCGGGTTCTAGCCGGTTCAAGCCGCCTCCAGCCTCCGGCCCGGGTTCCCGGTTCAGCGCTGGGCGAATATCCGGCGGAACACGCCGGGCGGACGGGCACGGTAGTCCGGGCAGGCAGGTGCCGGCGCATAGGATTGCAGGCCGGGCCCGCTGAAGTGCCGTCCGTTTCCGCGCCCACTGCATGCGGCGCACCCGCATCATGAATAGGACCTTCCCTCTTTGAGTATCGATCCCTCCGCAAAGCCCGTGCCTGCCGCCGGAACCTCCCGGCGCGCCGCAACGACGTCGGCTCCGTCCACCCTGGATCCGCGCACCAAGACCGTGATCGGCCTGCTGCTGGTCTCCTCGTTTGTGGTCATCCTGAACGAAACCATCATGAGCGTGGCGCTGCCGCGGCTCATGGCCGACCTGGACATCACGGCGGGAACCGCCCAGTGGCTGACCACCGGCTTTATGCTGACCATGGCCGTGGTCATCCCGGCCACCGGCTTCCTGCTGCAGCGCTTCTCCATGCGCGGCCTGTTCCTGACCGCCATGTCCCTGTTCAGCGCCGGGACGCTGCTGGCGGCCCTGGCCCCCGGGTTCGGCACCCTGCTGGGCGGCCGGATCATCCAGGCCGGCGGCACCGCCATCATGCTCCCGCTGCTGATGACCACCGTCCTGAATGCTGTTCCGGCACATAAGCGCGGACAGATGATGGGCACCATTTCCATCGTCATCGCAGTTGCACCGGCCATCGGCCCGACGGTCTCCGGAATCATCCTCAACGCCCTGGACTGGCGCTGGATGTTCTGGCTGGTCCTGCCCATCGCCCTGCTCTCGCTGGGGCTGGGCGCGATGAAGATCGAGAACCTCACGGAAACCAAGCGCGTGCCGTTCGACGTGCTGTCGATCGTGTTGTCCACCTTCGCCTTCGGCGGCCTCATCTTCGGCCTCAGCAGCATCGGCGAGGCTGCACAGGGCAAGGAACTGATGCCGCTGTGGATCCCGCTGGCCGTCGGCGTCCTGGCCATGGCCGGCTTTGTGCTGCGGCAGCTGGTGCTCCAGCGTACCGACCGCGCCCTGATGGATCTGCGCACCTTCACCAGCAAGCCCTTCGTGGTGGCGATCATCATGGTCCTGGTGTCCATGATGGCGCTGTTCGGCTGCCTGATTGTGCTGCCCCTGTACCTGCAGAACGTGCTGGGCCTGGACACGCTTCACACCGGGCTGCTGCTGCTCCCCGGCGGTGCCGTGATGGCCATCCTCTCGCCGATTGTCGGCAACCTGTTTGACCGTTTCGGTCCCCGCCCGCTGGTGGTTCCGGGCGCACTGGTGCTCAGCGGTGCCCTGTGGGGAATGACCTTGCTGACCGAAGAAACCCCCGTTGGCCTCGTGATCCTGATGCACTGCCTGCTGAACGCCGGGCTGGGCTTCATTTTCACTCCGCTGTTCACCTCTGCCTTGGGTTCGCTGGACAAGTCGCTGTACTCCCACGGCAGTGCCATCATCAACACGCTGCAGCAGCTTGCCGGCGCCGCCGGCACGGCCGTTTTCATCACCCTGATGACCACCGGTACGACGGCGGCCCTGGCCGACGGCGCGTCAGCGGTCTCCGCAGCCGCCTCGGGCGTGCACACGGCGTTCTTCTGGGGTGCGGTTGTCTCACTGGTAGCCGTCGCGGCGTCGTTCCTGGTCCGCAGGCCCACCAACGAGCTGCCCGAGGGCATGGCCGTCCACTAGCCGCCGGTCCGGTTGCCCTAGGAGCGGCCGGTCCGGGCTACTAGCCTTGGTTAGGCACGCGTGATCCGCCGGGGGCTGCACCCAGGGAAGTGACGCCATGTCCGAACCTGCGAAGGATGGACTCCTCGGGCACAACCGGGTCCGGACCCTGCTGGCACTGGCAGTTCCGGCGGTCCTCATCGGCGTCGTGTCGGCGCTGGTCCTGTTCGCCCTCGACGAGCTCAGCCGGCTCCTGCAGCACCTCATCTGGGACAACCTGCCAGCCGCCGTCGGGGTCGACCCCGACGGCGGCTGGTGGATTTTCGGCACCCTGACCCTCACCGGGCTCGCCGTCGGGCTCATCGTCCGCTACGCGCCGGGCCATGCCGGTCCGGATTCGGCGGTGTCGGAGCTTGGTGGTGCCGCCCTGCCCGTCGGGGTGGTGCCTTCCCTGGCCGCCGTCGCGGTCCTCGGACTGGCCGGCGGTGTCAGCCTGGGCCCGGAGAATCCGATCATCGCCATCAACACCGCCCTGTTGACGGTGCTGATCGGCCGGTCGTTTACCCGTGTCCCGGCCCGGCTGATCGTCGGACTGACGGTGGCGGGAACCGTCGGCGCACTGTTCGGCACCCCGGTGGCCGCGGCGCTGCTCTTCACCGGCATGGCCGGGACCCTCAAGACCGGGGGCGCGCTCTTCGACCGGCTCTTCCTTCCGCTCGTCTCCGCCGGCGCCGGGGCGGTGACCATGACCCTGTTCGGCGGCACACTGCTGCGGATCGAACTACCGCCCATGGGCAGCCCCGACGGCTGGGACGTGCTGGCCGGGTTCGTTATCGCGCCGCTGGCAGCGGCCTTCGGACTGTTGGGCGTCGCCGTCTTCGCACAGGTGCACCGGTGGTTCCACCGACTCGGCAATCCCGTCCTCTTCACCACGCTCGGCGGAGCGCTGCTGGGCCTGCTGGGAGTGGCCGGCGGGACAATCACGTTGTTCAAGGGCGCCGAGGAGTCAGCCGAACTGCTGCAGCACCGAGGCGATGAACCGGCCTGGGCCCTGGTGTACCTGGCGGTGGTCAAGCTCGCCGCCCTGGTAATCTCCGCGGCTGCCGGCTTCCGCGGCGGCCGCATCTTCCCGGCGGTGTTCATCGGGGTGGCCGCGGGCCTGGCGGTTTCGGCCGTCGTGCCGGCAGTGCCGGTGAGCCTGGCGGTGGCCGCTGCAGTGCTGGGGCTGGTGCTTGCCGTTGCCCGGGACGGCTGGATGGCGCTCTTCATCGCCGTGGTCATCACCGGTGACGTGACCGTTACCGCCGTCCTGTGCCTGGCGCTGCTGCCCGCGTGGCTGGTGGTCACCAACGCCCCGCACATGCTCGCGGCCGAAGAAGCGCACGCTTGACCAGTACTGTGGCGCGGCTCATACTAAATGAACGATTAGTTAGTACCTTCCGTCAGGAGCCTCCATGACCGTCACACAGACCGCGCGCCCAGCCTTCGACCCCACCGCGGTGGGCGACGTCGACGCCGACCTCTACCTTCTCGATGAGCTGCTGGACGACGAGGCCCGCGACGTGCGGGACCGGGTCCGGGCGTTCGTTGACAACGATCTGCTGCCGGTCATCAATGACTACTGGGAGCGGGCGGAGGTCCCCTACGAGCTGATTCCCAAGCTGGCCGCGCTGAACATCGCTGGCGGCACCATCAAGGGCTACGACTGCCCGGGCATGAGCCGCATGGCCGCCTCCACCGCCGCAGCTGAGCTCGCCCGGGGCGACGGCTCCATCAACACGTTCTTCGGGGTGCACTCCGGCCTCGCCATGGGCAGCATCGACATGCTCGGCAGCGAGGAGCAGAAGCAGCGGTGGCTGCCGCCCATGGCCAGGTTCGAGAAGATCGGCGCGTTTGCCCTGACCGAACCCACCCACGGGTCCGATTCCGTGTCGCTGGAAACCACCGCCCGCCGCGAGGGCGATTCCTACATCCTGAACGGCAACAAGCGGTGGATCGGCAATGCCAGCTTTGCGGACATTGTGATCATCTATGCCCGAGACGAGGCCGACGGTGCAGTCAAGGCGTTCGTTATGGAAAAGGATGCCGACGGCAACCACCCTGCCGGCTACCAGGCGACCGTGATCACCGGCAAGATCGGCAAGCGTGCCGTGCTGCAGCCGGACATCGTCATCGAGGACCTCCGCATTCCCGCGGAGAACCGCCTGGAGAACTGCAACTCGTTCAAGGACGTCAACAAGGTGCTGGCCGCGACCCGCGGGGGAGTCGCGTGGGAAGCGCTGGGTCACGCCGTGGCCGCGTACGAGATTGCCGTGGCCTATGCCAAGGACCGGGTGCAGTTCGGCCAGCCCCTTGCCGGGTTCCAGCTGGTGCAGAACAAGCTCGCGAACATGCTCGCCCAGGTCACCGCGATCAAGCTGACCTGTTTCCGCCTCAACGAGCTCGGCGACCAGGGGAAGATGACCGGTCCCATGGCATCCATGGCCAAGATGTTCGCCGCCCGGCAGGGCCGCTGGGTCTGCTCGGAGGCACGCGACATCATGGGCGGCAACGGCCTGCTTCTGGAGAACCATGTGGCCCGGCACCTGACCGACATGGAGGTGGTGTTCACCTATGAGGGCACCGATTCCATGCAGTCACTGATCCTGGGCCGCCACATCACCGGACTGTCCGCGTTCGCCTAGGGGTCCCGGGCCGGCGGAGATCAGCGCACCCGCAGGCCCAGGACCTGCCCGGTGCCGGGGGTGGCCGGATCCATCACCTCCGGCCACTGGGCGGTCATCATAAACAGCAGGCCGCCGTCGTCGCCGCCGGTGGCGCAGGAGAAACAGCCCTGGTCCAGCTGCACCGTTTCCACCACGGCCCCGCCCTCCCGGACGCGGACGCAGCGTTCGCCGGGCACTTCGGCGAACCAGATGCCCCCGGTGCCGTCCCAGCAGATACCGTCCGGAGCGCTGCCCGAAACCGCTGCCCATTCCCCGGCAGGCGTGAGGGCGCCGTCGTCTGCAATGGCGAAGGACGCCAGGCGTCCTGCGTTGGATTCAGCCACCACGAGGGCGGCGCCGTCGTCGGAGACCAGCATGCCGTTGGGGAAGGCCAGGCCGTCCGCCACCTGCACCACTGAACCGTCCGGCCGGATGAGCGCGATGATCCCGCTGCTTTGCGGGTCAGCCGAATAGTCGTAGCCCAAGCCGTTCACATAGATGTTGCCGGAGGGATGCACGGCAATCTCGTTCCAGGGGTGCTCCGACAGTCCGCTCAAATCCGCGTGCGGGACCAGTCCCGCATTGGGAATCTCCAGGAAGACGGTCCGGTCCGTCCCGGAGACCACGGCCATCCGCCCGTCCGGCAGCCAGTCAAAGCTGATTGGAAAGGACGGCACCGCCGTCACCCGCCGCAGGTCCCCGTCCGGGTTCAGTGCGGAGATGGTCCCCGCCGTCCAGTCCGCGAACCAAAGTTCGTCGGCGTGCCAGCGGGCGGACTCGCCCATGCCGATCCCGGAGACCAGCGTTGTCGGTTCAGCCATGCTGCACCTCGCTTGTTGAGGTTCGGGCTTCCAGTATGACGGGCACCCCGAAGCGGACAACAGGCCTAGGGCTTCGACGGTCCGGCCGCGCCCAGCATCCGCAGGGCCAGCCGGCTGTGGTGTTCTCCGATGCCGGCTGCTGTCTGCCGTCCGTCGTTGCGGTACCAGCGGGCCACGTCCACGCAAAGGGAGAGCAGGGCGAGGACGGCAAGGCCGGTGTCCTCGACGTCGAACACGCCTTCCTGCCGTCCGCGGTCGACGACGGTCCGGAACTCTGCGTCCACGGCCCGGCGGATCTTCAGCACCTCGGCCCGGTGGTCCTCCGTAAGGGCAGCCAGCTCGAAGTTCACCACGCTGGACTTGGTGCGGTTGGCTGCCTGCCACTGGACGAAGTCACGCACCATGGTCGAGATCTGCTGCACCGGATCGCTGCTTGAGGCGGCACCGGAGCGGACCAGTTCCAGGGTCCGCTCGTGGCCGAGGCGGGAAATGCTGTAGAGCAGCTCTTCCTTGGAACGGTGGTGGACATAGACGGCGCCGGGAGTGACCCCGGCCGCCGTTGCAATGTCGCGGGTGGTGGTGCCGTGGAAGCCCTTCGCCGCGAAGGCCTCCGTGGCGGAATCCAGCAGGCGCTGGCCCGTACCTGTTGCGGGCACCTGTACCTCCGGATGATGAGCGGAATGAGCGTTCAGCAACCAGAGTAGCAGTGGGACCGGCCGCCGCTAGGCGAGACGCGAACGGACGATTTCGCTCACGGTCTTGCCGTCGAACCGTCCTGCCACTTTGGCGGTCACGGGCTTCATGACCTGTCCCATCTGCCGCCTCGTGGGCTCTTCCCCGCCGGCACGCAGATCAGCGATTGCTTCATCCACAATGGCCTCCACGTCGGCACGGGTCAGGGGTGCGGGCAGGTAGGCTTCGATGATCTCTGCCTCGGCCGTCTCGGAGGCAGCACGCTCGGTCTCGCCGGCCTCCGTGTAGATCCCGGCCGTATCCCGGCGCTTGGCGGCTTCCTTCTGCAGCAGGGACACAATCTGGACGTCGTCGAGCTCCACCGGCGTCTTCCCGGACTTCTCCCGGGTGGTGATTTCGCCCAGTACGTTGCGCACGGTGGTCAGGGCAACGCGGTTGCCCGATTTCATGTGCATCTTCATATCCGCCTGCAGCTGTTCTTTCAAAGTGCCCATGGTCCTCGTCCTTACGGTGATGTAGTGCTTTCCTTTCCCATCGTCCCCTATGCGGGCGGGTCCAGGCGTTCAGCCCGCGTCAATGACCGCCTGCGGCGGCGGTCACAGCGTCCGGAATCACAGCGCAAAAGGTCGATAGTTGTCTTGAGGCAATCAAAACAACTGTTAGGGTTTTAGGTATGCAGAACGCGGCGGAAACAGCAGAAACCCTGGCCGGAAACATCCGGTCAGCGGGGCTGAAATCCACGTCACAACGCGTAGCAGTGCTGGGAGCGCTGCAGCGGGAACCGCATTCCAGTGCCGACAAGGTCCTGGCTTCCGTTCGGTCGGAACTGCCGGGTATTTCCGCGCAGGCCGTCTACGGCATCCTGTCCGCCTTTACCGAGGCCGGACTGGCCCGGCGGGTAGAGCCCGCCGGTTCGCCGGCACTCTACGAGTCGCGGGTGGGGGACAACCACCACCACCTGGTCTGCATCCGCTGCGGAGCCATCAAGGACGTCGACTGCGTGATCGGCCAGGCACCCTGCCTGACCCCGTCGGACGATTCCGGCTTTACCGTACTGGCTGCCGAAGTCACCTTCAGCGGCATCTGCAGCACCTGCGCCATGCAGGCGGATTCCTCCGCCCGCTAAGGCGCACCACCGCCCAAATAAACGGCGGGCACCAATCAACGGCGACACATCCCGGGCTGAACGCTGCCCAAAACCTGCCGCCACGGCCCGAGTCTCACCCCAAGCGTCAACTGAGGAGACACCATGACCACTTTGATCAATCGAAACGCAGCCCCGGCCGCCACCGAAAACGCCGCACCCCGCACGGCCACCACCGAAAACGCCGCACCCCGCAAAGCCACCACCGGCAGCACCGTTGCCCCCGCGGCGTCGCAGTCCGCTCCGGCAACCCAGCCCCGTCGTCCGGGCACCTACACCACCTGCTACGGCCGCCCGCTGGGAACCCCGCGTGCCGAGGGAACCTACGTCTCCACCGGCCGCCGGGCGCTCACCCGTGCCCGTAACCTCGGCAGCTACGTGGACACCGCCACGCACCTCAACCGCCGCCCCCAGGGCAGCTACACCCTGCGCGGCTAGTCTCGCCGCCGCGTGCGGCATCAGCCGATAGGATGAATGGTCGTTGTCCCGCGGGGCGAGGAAACCAACCCCTTTGAGAGGACACCATGAGCCTGATCCGGCTGCAGGACGTCAATACTTCCTTCGAGAACAAGCAGGTGCTGCGTGAAGCGTTCCTGCGGCTCGATCCCAAGGACCGGATCGGCCTGATCGGCCGGAACGGCTCCGGCAAATCCACCATCCTGAAACTGGTCCTGGACCAGGTCCAGCCGGACTCGGGCACCGTGACCGTGGAACCGGGCGTGAAGATCGGTTACTTCTCCCAGTTCTCCGAACTGGACGGGCAGGCCAGCATTGCCGAGGTCCTGGATTCCGTCTTCACGGAAATCAAGGACGTCGAGGCTGAGCTGGCGGGGATTGATGAAGCCATTGCAACCGATCCCGCGGGCAAGGAAATGGACCGGCTCATCCGCCGCCAGTCCGAACTGTTCGAGACCATGGACCGGCTCGACGGCTGGGACTACCCGCGCCGCATCGACAGCGTGCTCACCACCCTCGGCTTCACCGCCGCACACCGTGTCTGCCCGATCGATGCCCTCTCCGGTGGCTGGCGGAACCGTGCGGCGCTGGCCAAGATCCTGCTGGAACAGCCTGAAGTGCTCCTGCTCGACGAACCCACCAACTACCTCGACGTGGCCGGCGTCGAATGGCTCGAGGGCTGGTTCCGCGACTTCCGGGGAGCAGCCATCATCGTCTCGCACGACCGGAAGTTCCTCGACGCCGTCGTGACCCGCATCGTGGAGGTGGAGAACTTCCACCTGCACGAATACCCGGGAAATTTCGCGGAGTACGTGGTGCAGAAGCAGTTCCGCTTGAAGAACCTCCAGGCCCAGTTCGTCCACGAGGCGGAACTGCTGGCCTTTGAAGCCGAAGGCATTGCGGACCGCCGCGAGGCGGCCAAAGCCGGCGGGCGGCTCAGCACCCAGCTGGCCCGGATCAAGAAATCCCGTGCGCCCCGGCCCGTGGACGAAATCATCACCGGCATCTACGACGGCCTGCACGTCAAGGACGTGCTTGGCCGCGTCCGCGGCGTGTCCAAGTCCTACGGGGAAAAGGTCCTCTTCGAGGACCTGAGCTTCGAGGTGAACAAGGGGGACCGCATCGCGGTCACTGGAACCAACGGCAGCGGCAAGACCACGCTGCTGCGCGTGCTCACGGGCGAAGAACAGCCCGACGCCGGAGAGGTCACCTGGCCGAAGGGGCCGGCCATGGTTTCCTACAACCAGATGCTGGCGGAACTCGACGACGCCGACACCGTCACCCATGCGGTCAACTCGCTGCCGGGATCCCTCGCCTTCAGCGCCACGAAAAAGTCCGTCAACCGGTTCCTGACCATGTTCCAGTTCTCCGAAGCGGACCTGGTGCAGAAGATCGGCAACCTTTCCGGCGGGCAGCGCGCCCGCGTCGCCATGGCCCAGTGCCTGCTGTCGGGGGCTCCCGTCCTGCTGCTGGACGAACCGACCAACCACCTGGACATGTCCAGCACGCAGGTCATGGAACGCGCCCTGCTGCATTTCCCGGGCGCCGTCATCGTGGTCAGCCACGACCGGTTCTTCACCGAAAAAATCGCTACCCGCTGGCTCGTCTTCGGTGCCGACGGAGCGCAGCCGGGGCAGGTCACCATCCGCGAGGCCTAGGGCGCCGACACCAATTCGGCGCGGCGCCTGTCGGGGTGCCCGATGCGCCGCTAATGTCGGGGGGTGTTCGACGGACCCAGCCTTGTCTTCTTTGCAGCCGGCCTAGCAGTCTTCCTTGCAGCCGTGCTGCCCAAGGTGCTGCGCAATGTTCCGGTTTCCATGCCCATGGTGTTCCTTGGCGCGGGAATCCTGGCGTTCAGCCTCCTGAAGGACCTGCCGGACCCGGATCCGGTGCGGTATGGAGAATTCACGACGCACCTGACCGAGGTGTGCGTGATTATTTCCTTGATGGGCGCGGGACTCGCACTGGACCGCCCGGTCGGCTGGCGGCGGTGGTCCACTACCTGGCGGATGCTGGGCATTGCCATGCCGCTGAGCCTGCTGGGCCTGACGCTGCTGAACCTTTGGGTCCTCGGCGTCGGCCTGGCTGCGGCCATCCTGTTGGCCGCAGCGCTGGCCCCGACCGATCCGGTCCTGGCCTCCGAGGTCCAGGTAGGCGAACCCGCCGACGATGAGGAAGAGGACTCGGAGGGCGAAGCCGAAGACGAGGTCCGCTTCGGACTGACCTCCGAAGCCGGGTTGAACGACGGCCTGGCGTTCCCGTTTGTCTACCTCGCCATCGGCATGAGCCTGGTGGGGACGGCGCCGTCGGACTGGTTCCCGCACTGGATTGCCGTGGACGTTTTCTGGCGGATCGGGATGGGCGTCCTCCTTGGCCTCGTCACGGGCAAGGTCCTGAGCCGCCTCTTCTTCTCCGCACGGCTGGAAAGCATCCGTCTCTCCAACCACTCCGAAGGCTTCGTGGCCCTGGCGGCCACCTTCCTGGCCTACGGCATCACCGAGATGCTGGACGGCTACGGTTTTGTTGCCGTCTTCGTCTGTGCCGTTACCATCCGGGCCGCTGAACGTACCCACGGCTACCATCGGGTGCTGCACAGCTACGTGGAGCAGCTGGAACGGCTGCTGACCGTGGTCCTGCTGCTGCTGCTCGGCGGCGCCATTGCCCGCGGACTGCTGTCCGGCATCGGCTGGCGCGAGATGGCGGTGGCCGCGGCCTTCCTGCTGGTGGTCCGGCCCCTTGCCGGCTGGCTGGGCCTGCTGGGCGGCAAGCCGGGCCCCCGCGAGCGGATGGCCATCGCCTTCTTCGGCGTCCGCGGGATCGGCTCCCTTTATTACCTCGGCTACGCACTGGGTAAGGGGAACTTCGACGGCGCCGAGCAGCTGTGGGGGCTGCTGGGCCTGGTGGTGGCCTCCTCCATCGTGCTGCACGGAATCACGGCGGCACCGGTGATCAACCGGCTGGACCGGATCCGCCGGAAGACGGCCGTGGAACGCTTCGGCGAGGAACGGCCGGATACGGCCGTCTAACTCTTTCCGCCCGGCCGGGGCGCTGTTAGCTTGGCGCCATGGGTACCCCCGTCCACGGCACGGAGGATCCCTGGCCCGCGGGACCAAGGGTGACGCCGCCGATACTGATGGCCCAGTCCTGGGCCGGAACCGTTTTCCTCCACTGGCGCCTTCCCGCGTCTGCTGCCGCACCGTACATGCCGCCCGGCGTCGAACCGGATGTCTTCCACGGTTCCACCTGGGTGGGGCTGGTGGGGTTCCTGGCGCGGGAGACCCGGATATTCGGGCGGGTCCCCGTTCCGTTTTTCGGGTCCTTCACCGAAATCAACGTGCGCCTGTATTCTCGCGGCAGCGACGGCAGCCGCGGGGTGCTCTTCCTGACCCTGGACGCCTCCCGGCTGGTTCCGGTCCTCGTTGCCCGCACCCTGCACATTCCGTATGTCTGGTCCCGCTGCCGCCCCGCGCGTTCCGGCCGGGAGCCGGGGTACGACGTCGAGCGGTTCGGGAAACAGCCCCGCTCGTCCTTCGCCGTGGTGCCGGACTATGCGCGGCAGGCGGACGATGGCCTGTCCCTGCTGCTTACCGCACGGTTCGGCCTGCATGCGGTCTTCGCAGGCAGGACGGTGTTCATTCCCAACTCGCACCGGCCCTGGCCGCTGTATCCGGCCCGGCTGACGCGTTTCCACGATGGACTGGTGCCTGCGGCCGGGCTTCCCGTTGAAGGGCCGCCGGACACCGTGCATTACTCACCCGGTGTGCGCACCTTCTTCGGCCGTCCGCGACGGATTGCCTGAGCCGGCCAGTTCCCGGCGCAGGCCGCGTTCGCCCTGCCGCATCAGCAGCGAGTGGGCTGCGGTGAAGACCGGCCGTGCCACGGGGGTGAGCAGGCGCATCCAGGGCCGGGTGGGCCGAACCCTCCAGTCGATGTCCATCCGGGTCTGCGCCGCGCCACCGGGGGCGTTCCCGGGAGCGGCCGCCGGCACGGGGAACAGGCGGATCCGGCCGGTGCCCGCCAGGTCTCCGCCGGCGTCGAACTCTATGATCCGTGGCCGGGCCGCGGCGGTCGGGTGGATGGTGATGGACAGGTGATAGCCCAATGCTGCACGGAAGCGCAGACGGACGGTAGTGGCCAGCAGTTCCGCAGTCGGGTCTGCGGTTTCGGCGTCTGCTTCGGCGCGCGGATCGGTGGCGAGGTCCTGGAGCGTGCAGCCGGGCCACCAGCGCGGCCAGCTCATGTCCGGGCTGGCCACGGTCTCCCACACCGCCTCGGGGGTCGCGTCGAGCAGCCAGCTGGAGGGGAGGATGTAGAGACCGGGCATTACTTCAGCATGCCATCCGCGATCCGGCGGGCCGAAACGGGATGCCGCGGTGGCGAAACAGACTCGTGCCGGGACCGAGGCTTCGGTCCCGGCACGGTGTCCGGTGTTATCGATCCTTTGCTGCCGCAGTCCTTGCGGAACTCAGCGGCGGTAGGCCCGGGGAAGGTCGAAGCCCCGCTCTTCCATTACCGCGCGCAGCCGGGTGGGGTAGTCGGTGATGATTCCGTCCACGCCCAGGTCAATGAGCCGGTGCATGTCTGCCACCTCATTGACTGTCCAGGGGATGACCGGCATGCCGAGTGCGTGTGCCTCGGCAATCATCTCGGCAGTGACCGTGGTGAAGATGGGGGAGAGCACGTCGTAGCCCTGGGCCTGGGCGGCACGGACAACGGACCCGCCGAAGTCATCTATATCGATTCCGCCCAGCTGCGGGGCTGCGCCCGGCTGGCCTACGCCGAGGTCCTCCGCCGTGCTGGCCAAAGCCACCCTCGTCAGTTCCGGGGCGATCCGCTCGAGCAGGTTCAGGGTGGACCAGTCAAAGGACTGGATGGTGGTGCGGCGCTCCCGGTTCGCATCGCGGACCACGTCCACCACCGCCTCGGTCAGGGCGACACTGCGCGGCCCGCCGGCCTGGCCTTCCTCGACCTTGGTTTCCACATTGAACTGGATTCTGCGTGCACCGTACTCCCGGGCGAGGCGATACACATCGCTCAGCTCCGCAATCCGGTTGCCCTCCGCGACATCCTGCTCCGGGTAGCCCGGCAACTGCTGATAGCCGCAGTTCAGGGTCTGGAGCTGCAGGAGGCTCAGTTCCGCTACGCGGTCGCCCACGTAGGGGAACTCCGGATCCCCGGAAGTGGCAGGGGCCGTATCAGCGCACTTTGCGGCCAGGATGATGTCGTCATGCCAGACAATCACCCGGCCGTCCTCGGTCAGGTGCGTGTCCAGTTCCAGTGTGGTGACGCCCAGTTCCAATGCGTGTGCGAAGGCCGCCAGGGATTCTTCGGTTACTTCGCCGCGTCCGCCGCGGTGCGCCTGTAGGTCAAAGTCCCGTTCCGTGCCGGAGCGCATCACCGAAGCCATGACTTCGAAAATCCGGGTGTTCTCATAAACGCCCGTCAGCATCTCGGCGCCGGGTCCCATGGCGGTCAGGGGCACGTCGTCGCCCGTATGGCCGCCGGTGGTCCAATCGATCTGGAACTGCTGGTCGGAGTTGGCGACGTCGAACGGTCCTTCCTGCACCGGGCTCTCCGGGTTGGAATCATCACCCAGCGGTTCGATGGTCATACCGCCGGTCTGGTGGTCGCCCACCGTGATCAGCAGGGTATTCCCGTCCTGCTCGGCGAACTCCTTGGCCAGGGCGACGGAGTTGTCGAACTGGATGCCGGACTCAATGGTCAACGCCCCGTTATTGACATGGCTCATGGCGTCGATGCCCTCTTCCTCCACCATGAGGAAGAAGCCGTTGTCATCCTGGTTGTTATTCAGGACGTCAATGGCTTTCCGGGTCATTTCGGTCAGCGGAACCGTGGGCTCGTAAGCCTCTTCGACGTCGTCGCCGTACTGGAACATCTCCTCGTTGGCGAAGAGCCCAAGGAGCATGTCGCCCTCTGCCGCCTGCAGGCCGGGCAAATCCCAGACGTATTCATACCCCAGGTCCTGGGCCTCTTCCACCAGGTTGCCCTCGGTGCCGGCGCTTTCCTCGGAATCATCCTCTGCGGGATTGTCTGGGTACCTGCCCGGGTTGCCTGCCGGGTACCAGTAATCCTCACCGCCGCCCAGGATCACCTCCGGGTGGGAACTGCGCAGGAACTGGGCAGCGATGGCGCTCTGCTCATCCCGGTCCAAAACGTGCGAGCCGAAAGCGGCCGGGGTGGCATCCGTAACCTGGGCGGTGGTGACCAGCCCGGAGGACTTTCCGAGCCGTTCGGCGATTTCCAGTGCCGAGGTCACGGGCTGCTGCTCCAGGTCCACTCCGATGGCGCCGTTGTAGGTTTTCACCCCGGTGGCCATGGAGGTGGCAGCGGCGGCCGAGTCGGTGATGAAGGTACCGGGATCCGCGGAGTTGGTGTGGACCCGGCCCACCTCGGGCAGCGAATCCATGGCCAGTTCCCCGGTCAGCCCTACCGACGCGAGCCGGATGGCGTCGCGTTGCGCCGTCCCCATCCCATCGCCGACCATCAGGATTACGTTGACGGCGTCGTCGTTACCGTGTCCGCCGTCGTCGTCTGTCGGCGTCGGGGTCGGGGATGGTGTCCCCGTATGGGTCGGTGACGGTGTTCCGGTGGGGGTCGGGGTGGAGGTAGGAGTCGGACTTGTGGTGGGAGTGGGTGTGGAAGTCTTTGTGGGCCCGGGGGAGCCGGTGGGATGGCCGTTCCCGCCGCCTATGCCCGGAAGCCCGGTACCTACGCCGCATCCTGCCAGGACGCAGATACTCAATATCGCCGTCGATAGTGTTTTAGCCGTCTTCTTCATGTGGTTTCCCCTGCGAGTGCCTAGCGATGGTTCCCCCTGACGCGTGCCAGACTTCGTGCGCGCCGAGGGAGAGTCAACCGCAGGAACCAATAAAGGTTCCGGGCCGCCGGGGTTACTCGAAGGGTGTCGGATCTCCGGTTCCGCGCCGCACGATTTCGGGCGAGTCACCGGAGAAATCGATGACTGTTGTGGGCTCCGGGCCGCAGAACCCGGAATCGATGACGGCGTCCACCTGGTGGTCCAGGCGTTCCTTGATTTCCCAGCCCTGGGTCATGGGATCCTCGTCGCCGGGCAGCAGCAGTGTGCTGGAGAGCAGCGGTTCGCCGAGGCCCTCCAGGATCGACTGCACCACCGTGTTGTCCGGGATGCGCACGCCGACGGTCCGCTTCTTGGGCTGGAGCAGCCACTTGGGCACTTCTTTGACCGCCGGCAGGATGAAGGTGTAGCTTCCGGGGGTGGCGGCCTTGATGCTGCGGAACACCGAGTTGTCCAGCTGCACAAACTGGCCCAGCTGCGCGAAGTTGCGGCAAACCAGGGTGAAGTGGTGCTTATCGTCCAGCTGGCGGATCTGCCGGATGCGTTCCAGCCCCTCACGGTTGCCCAGCTGCACTCCCAGTGCATAGCAGGAGTCGGTGGGGTAGGCGATCAACCCGCCGGATTCGAGCAGATTCACAATCTGGCCGATGGCCCTGGGCTGCGGGTTTTCCGGGTGTACGTCAAAGTATCTGGCCATCTCCCCAGCCTACCGGTGGCCGTCGCCGACGTGGACTGGCAGGGTCCGAGAGCCGGCGAGCGCTGGGGAGATTCCGCGAGCGCCGGGAGACCCGGCTGTGCCCCCAGCTATGCCGCATGCTATGCCGCCTGGATCAGGTCCACCACTATCCTCTCGACCGCAGACAGGCCGTCCTCAATAGGAGTACCTGCCAACGGTGGCGCAGTGGAGCGGTATGTGTGTCCGGTTGGGGTGGAGGTTTCCACGGTATGGGCGAGTATCGGGGGTAAGCCTTCCATGCCTCCGCCCGCCGCGCCTGTTGAGGCAGCTGAGCCGGGAGGTTTGCTTGCCTTTGCGGACCACCCCGGCGCTTCCTTAGCGTGGTTGCACGCTTCGCAGAGTCCCTGTCCGTTCCCGACGCTGGTGGGACCTCCGTCGCTGTGCCGCCGGACATGGTCGAACTCCCGGATTGGAGCACCGCACCACGGTATCCGGCAGGTAGAGTCCCGTGCGGCGATGAACCGGGCCAAGGAGGTCGGGAACAAACGTGCGCGAGAATCCATAGCGATCAGCTCGCCGGTTGCCGGAGCCATGTACAGCCTGCGGATGAAGGTCTGGACATCCCTGGCTGGTCTGTCGCTCCGATCCTGGCGACGTCCCCTGCTCGCGTTCTCCTTAGCCACGCCCCGGTTGCGGACCAGATCCCTGGCCCACTGCGCCGGAACGGGGCCATAGCCGGGGACGAATGCCGGCTCTGACTCTCCGGCAAGCAGTGTCCGGTCCGTCATTACCAGCTGGACCTCCACCTTCATGGAGTCCGCCTGTGCCTGACCGGTGATTCTGCCTACCAGCGTGTCCGCCATGATCTGGCCGCGGGTACGCCCGTCCCCGGCCGCCGTCAGCCGGTCAGCCTCGCGAACCAGGGCCGCATACACGCCTACCCCCTGGGCGACCGGCAGAAGTCCCGTCAGGTACGTCATGGTGTCCGGCGCGGGACGGCAGGAAACGAAACGTTCGGATGCAGCCTTGGCAGCCCGGTTCACGGCAGCCTGTGGATCCAGCCGGTAAGAAGCTGCCCTGGCGCGGGAAATGAGCTGCCGATCTCCCAGGGATTCCAGCAGCTCCGGATCTCCGGCCACTTCCGCATCCACCCGCTGCCGGTCTTCTCTGCTCAGGCACGCGGTTTCACGCACCAGCAGTGTGGCCCGCCATTCGTTGATCTTTCCGTGGCTCAGAGCGTAGAGGGTGCAGGGCATGTCCTGGGTCAGGGCCTTGGCGAACCCCAGCAGGCGCCCGCCGCGGTTGGCGGATTCCCTCCGGGCCAAAGCTATCTGCGAGGCCACGCCCCAACCCTGCTTGTCACGGGATACTCCCTCCACCGCCTGCTTCCTCCGCTGTGAGGCATCAAACGCCGCGGCGGCCCGGGCCTGCGCTGCCGACGCGGCTGCCTTCAGCTCTTCCAAGGCTCGAATCCGGTCGATTAGCTCTGGGTCCGGCTGAGGGGCATACTCAGCGTCGCCCTCCTCACTCAAGACGCCTACCCATGCGTTCACCAACGCTCTACTGGCGTGGGAAGGGTCAGCAGATAAGTGGTGTCCATCCGGACGATATTCGAACATGTGTTCGAGTTTATCGGCGGTAAGCGGCACCGAGAAGGAACGAAATACCTGACCTGGTACCTGTCTTTCGGGCCCGAGGCCGGAGTGAATCAGGCTGATAGCTGTCTGGTCACCACCGCCCTCCGCTGCCATCGGTTCCGTGAAATTCGGCAGGCATTCTGTCGAATACTTGACGTTCTCCCCGTCCAATGGGCGTCCCATTTGGAACGCGCTCGCAGACGCAGCCTCACGGCCCACCTCCGCAGCCCTGGCGTTCGCGCTCGCAGGCACACTCCCGGCACCTCCAGCGCTCGCAGGCCCCCGCAACTCCGCTCACCCCGTAACCCCCGCTTACCCCCGCAACGACCGCCGGATCCGGCGCACCGAATGCGCAGCAGTCTTCAGCCGCACACCCGAGTAGGGGATGCCGCCGCGCAGCCGCCACTGCACGGCAAGCCAGACACACACCGCACGCTCACCAGCCACAGCGGAGCGCACAGGGGCGACGCCGGACCCCAGACTCGGCGGCCGCCGTCGCGCCGTCGCCCGTATTCCGCTGCTGCCGTGACGGAAGCGGCCAATGCCGCCAGGTGCAGGGGCCTCCGGGCACTCCAGCACAGGACCGGGAATAAGGACAATTCGGCAGCGAGCCGCAGGGGCTGGGCCAAATCGTCATAGGCCTGCCGCACCCGTTGCCGGAAGAAGTGCGCTGTGGAGGACGGGAGCCGCGCGACAAACAGGTCATCGGCACGCATCTGGGCACCCCCGGCTGCCCGGACGGTGCGCAACAATTCGAGATTCTCGAACAACACGTCCCCGCTGTAGCCGCCCGCCTGCCGAAGGATTGCGGTCCGCACCGCGAGCGTTCCCGGGTAGTCGGCACCGAACGCACGGTTCAGGAGGATGCGGCCGGTATCCCAGCGGGCGTGCCAAGGCAGGGGAGAGGGTGAGGAAAAGTAGTTTTGTGGACGGACGACGTCGACCTCCTCCAGCAGTGCGCAGATCCGTTCCAGCTGCTCCGGCGTGTAGCGGACGTCGTCGTCGGCAATGATGAGCTGCTGCGCCTCGGCCAGGTCGACGCCGGTGAGGACACCGTCGACTTTGCCGTTCCCGCACTCGGGGTGCCTGGGTCGGCAGTGGAACACGCCGGCAGGGAAGGCCTGCTCGTGCCGCGCGTACAGCTCGTCGCCGGAGCCGTCGACCACCAGGACCCGCAGGTGCGTGCTGAGCAGTTCCAGGTATTCCACCAGCTCATCCAGGCCGGTGTCCTCGGCCCACTTCAACGGAAGCAGGTATTCGGCGTCCAGCCGGGGGCGGCGGTGTTGCATGCCCGAAAGATATCCATGCCCCTTAGTGATAAGCAACCTTAGTAAAACCCGCGTGTCCGCACGCCCCGGCCTGCCGGCGGGACGTAGAGTGGTCGGATGTTCGTGCTCATTGGATTCAAGACCGTGCTCTCCTCACTCTTTTCGCGGCCGGCCACCTGCCAGTACTGCGGTGTCTACGGAGAGCAGTATGTGGAAGAGCGCGCCAACCGACTGACGCTCTTCTTCATCCCCGTCTTCACCACCAGCCGCCGCTACGCTTTTACCTGCTCCAACTGCGGCCGCAGCACCGGGATCAACAAGTCGCAGAAGAACGCCCTCCAGCGGGGCTGAACCGCTGCCGGCACGGGAAGAAAACACCCGCCGAACCCTTCCGAGACTCTCCGTGAGGGCCCGGTGTCCCCGGCGCGCCGGAAAAGTCAATAGAATGAAAGAAGCACAACAGCTGCCGGCCCTGTTCTGGCCGCACCACAGACTTCCGGAATGCCGCCGTACGGCTGCCGTTCCAACCTGCAATCCGATCCCCAACGAAAGAACCCTCATCCGTGAATAGAACACCTGCCGTCCTGAAAGCCCCCCGGGAACTTGCCAAGGGAACCATGCGTGTCATGAACCTCGGCGGCCTTGGCGAAATCGGCAGGAACATGACCGTTTTCGAATTCGACGGCAAACTGCTGATCGTCGACTGCGGCGTGCTCTTCCCCGAAGAAGAACACCCGGGCGTAAACCTGATCCTGCCGGACTTCACCGCCATCCGCGACCGCCTGCAAGACGTCGTCGCCGTGGTCCTGACGCACGGCCACGAAGACCACATCGGCGGCGTGCCGTACCTGCTGCGTGAGCGCTCGGATATCCCCATTGTCGGCTCCAAGCTGACCCTGGCGTTCATCGAGGCCAAGCTGAAGGAACACCGGATCAAGCCCAAGCTGATCCAGGTCAAGGAAGGCGACCGCCGCACCATCGGCGGCTTCGACCTTGAGTTCCTCGCCGTGAACCACTCCATCCCCGACGGCCTGGCCATTGCCATCCGCACGGCGGCCGGCATGGCGCTGCACACCGGCGACTTCAAGATGGACCAGTTCCCGCTGGACCGCCGCATCACCGACCTCACCGGCTTCGCCCGGCTGGGCGTGGAGGGCGTGGACCTGTTCCTCACCGACTCCACCAACGCCGAGGTTCCCGGCTTCATGGCCTCGGAAAAGGAACTGGCTCCGGCCATCGACACCGTGTTCCGCACCGCCCCGCGCCGGATCATCGTCTCCAGCTTCGCCAGCCATATCCACCGCATCCAGCAGGTCATTGACGCCGCCGAGCGCTACAACCGCAAGGTGTCCTTCGTGGGCCGGTCGATGATCCGCAACATGACCATTGCCGAGGAACTGGGCTACCTGAAGATCCCCAAGGGCATCCTGGTGGACTTCAAGTCCCTGCAGCGCACCGATGACCACAAGGTGGTGCTGATCTGCACCGGTTCACAGGGTGAGCCGATGGCTGCGCTGTCCCGCATGGCCAACAAGGACCACCAGATCCGGATCCACGAGGGCGACACCGTGCTGATGGCCAGCTCGCTGATCCCGGGTAACGAGAACGCCATCTACGGCATCATCAACAACCTGACCAAGATCGGCGCCAACGTGGTGCACAAGGGCAATGCCAAGGTGCACGTCTCCGGCCACGCCAGCGCCGGCGAACTCGCCTACTGCTACAACATCGTCAAGCCGCGCAACGTGATGCCGGTGCACGGCGAATGGCGCCACCTCAAAGCTAACGGAGCCATCGCAGAGGCCACCGGAATGGATCCCCGGGACGTCGTCATCGCCGAGAACGGCATGACCGTGGACCTGCGCCGCGGCCGCGCCACGATCTCCGGCAAGCACCAGGTGGACCTGGTCTTCGTGGACGGCGACAGCGTTGGCCACACCACTGAGGAAACGCTGAAGGAACGCATGCAGCTGGCCGAGGAAGGTGCCGTGACGGTGCTGGCCCTGGTCGACGCCGACACGGGCACCATTGCCGAGCCGGCTGAGTTCTTCACCAAGGGTTTCACCATCAAGTCCGAGGACCTGCCCAAGGCCGAGGATGCCGTGGAAAAGGCCCTGGCCAACGCCGGTAACCGCCGCGGCGCGAAGGGCGAGGACCTCGAAGACATCATCGAGCGCGCCGTCGCCAACTGGATGCGCCGCTTCTACAACCGCACCCCGGCCATCACCTCGATTGTCGTCGACGCCTAAAGCACCGTTGCTGTGAGGCCTTAGCCAACACGCTTTAGCCAACACAAAGAAGGAGGGGCCGTAAGTCGCATCAGCGGCTTGCGGCCCCTCCTTTTGCACTCCCGGAAGTGCGGGTTTGCTGTGATCTTGTTCTCGCGGGGGTTCCGGGCCGGTCCCGCTGCCGGTTGCCCGCAGCGTGGACCGGCAGCGGCCCGATCCCAATGCTGGAGCGGGATTCCGGCCTGATTCCGGACGCCGCTTCCATCCGTCCTTTACCCGATGTGACCCATACGGTCAAGATCCTTCTCAGGCAATGTCGATAACTTGTACGGATGCGTCCCCCCAAATCCTCATTCCTCGAGAGACTTTCCGTGCCCGGACGGTTAGTCGCGTTCCTCCTCGTCAGCCTGCTGGCCGGCGTGTTGGCAGCCAGCACCCTGATCCCCATGGCGGCAGTAGCAGCCACGGGCACGGACATGGCCGTCGGAGTGCTGGACCAGCTGCCCGACGAGCTGGAAACCGGACCCCTGGATGAGGGATCAAAGATCTACAGCGCCGACGGCGTCCTGCTGGCCACCTTCTATGCCCAGAACCGGGTTCCGGTGGAGCTGGACGAGATGTCGCAGAGCATGCAGGACGCCATCGTCTCCATCGAGGACGCACGCTTCTTCGAGCACAACGGCATTGATTTCAAGGGCGTTGCCCGTGCCGTTGCCTCCAACGCGGCCGGTTCGCACACGCAGGGCGCCTCCACCCTGACCATGCAGTACGTGAACAACGTGCTCATCAGCCGGGACATTGCCTCCGGCAAGGGCGGCAGCGACCTCACCCTGAGCGGCACCAAGGACCTCGGCGACAAACTGCGTGAAGCCAAACTCGCCGTCGCCGTCGAAAAGCAGTACTCCAAGGAAGAGATCCTGGAGGGCTACCTCAACATCGTCCTCTTCGGCGGACAGACCTACGGCGTGGAAGCCGCGGCCCAGAGCTACTTCGGTATCTCCGCTTCGGAGCTGACCCCGGCACAGTCGGCGATGCTGGCCGGCATGGTGCAGTCGCCCAGCCACTACAACCCGTTCACCAATCCCGAAGGAACGCAGGCACGCCGGGACATCGTGCTCGCGGCCATGCTGAAGAACGACAAGATCAGCCAGGCCGAGTATGACGAAGCGGTGGCGAGTGGACTGGACCTGAACCCGCAGACAGTGACCTCGGGATGTACGGGAGCCGAAACGGCCCAGTATTTCTGCAGCTACGTGGAACAGACCATCCTGCAGTCGGAAGCCTTCGGTGCCGACGTCGAAGAGCGCGCCAAGCTCCTGGCACGGGGCGGGTTGACCATCCGGACCACGCTGGACTCGCGGCTGCAGTCGCAGGCGCAGAAGCAGGTCGAAGCCCAGGTTCCGGTGGGGGATCCCTCCGGGGCCGGCTCGGCCATAGTCTCCGTGGAACCGGGCACGGGCAAAATTCTTGCCATGGCCCAGAACACCGAGTACACGCCGGAGCTGGGCGACGGTAAAACCCAGCTCAACTTCAATGTGGACGCAGACATGGGCGGCACTCCCTACGGGTTCCAGCCCGGTTCCACCATGAAGCCGTTCACCACCGCCGCCTGGCTGGCGGCCGGCCACGGCCTCAACGACACCATCGACGCCACGCGTACGTCGTACCCGGCAGGTTTCGACTGGAAGGCCAGCTGCCTCGGTCCGAATGCGGAGTTCGATGAATGGAAATTCAAGAACGCCTCCGAGGGCTACGAGAAGAAGATGACCGTTGCGGACGGCCTGCGGCAGTCCGTCAACACCGCCACCGTGGCGCAGGCAGCCCAGCTCGACCTGTGCGACATCCGGGATACTGCCACCAGCATGGGTGTCCACCGCGCAGTGGACGGTGAACCCCTGGAAGTCACCAGTCCCTCCTTTGTCCTCGGCGGCCAGGAAGTCTCCCCGCTGACCATCGCTTCGGCCTACGCCACCTTTGCCAGCGGCGGCGAGTACTGCACACCCACCGCGCTGACCGAAGTCACCGACGGCTCCGGCAACGCCTACGACGTCGCCGGCGGCGAATGCACCCGCGCCATCAGCGAGGACGTGGCCGCTGCCGTGACGCAGCCGCTGCAGAAACTGGTTGAGGGCTCACCGGGCAGCATCCACCCCATCGGCGTCCCTGCCGCGGCCAAGACCGGCACCACGGACATGTCCGAGCAGACCTGGACCGTCGGCTACACCACCGGCATCGCGACGGCGTCCTGGGTGGGGAACTGGAACTCCTACTCCTCCCTGAATGATCAGGAAATCAACGGCGTCACCCGCTCTTACGTGGACGGCTCCGCGATCGCCGGTGCCCAGTGGACCGACTACATGACCGCCGTCGCCAAGCTCTACGAAGCGAAGGACTTCCCCTCCGTCCCGGAGAGCATGCTCTAGGCCTGGATGCAGGTGCCGGGAGGAAATTCCCGAAGGTAAGCGTGCTGATGGCAGACTGTTAGGAGGCAGTACTCCGCAGCGCGAAGGGATGAGAAACATATGACGACGCCGGACTGGGTGGAGCATGTGGTGTGGTGGCAGGTCTATCCGCTGGGCTTTGCCGGAGCGGAAAAGGCCGCACTCCCGGAGCAGGCCCCGGCGCGGCACGGACTGACGCAGCTGGTTCCGTGGCTCGATTACCTCGTGGAGATGGGGGCCTCCGGCCTCGCGCTCGGACCGGTGTTTGCCTCCGAAACCCACGGGTATGACACCACCGACTATTACCGGATAGATTCCCGGCTGGGCGACGATGCCGACTTCGACGAATTGGTGGCCCAGGCGCACGCACGCGGCATCAGGGTGCTCCTCGACGGCGTCTTCAACCACACCGGCCGCTCCTTCGCCCCCTTCCGCCAGGCGCTCGAGCAGGGCCCGGGGGCGACGACGGCGGACTGGTTCGGTTTTATCTGGCCGGACGGCTGGACGCCGGGAACCGAACCGGACTACAAAGACTTCGAGGGCCACCACCACCTGGTGGCCCTGAACCATGCCGAGCCCGCCGTCGCGGATTTCGTGGCCGACGTGATGAAGCACTGGCTGCGCCGCGGCGCGGACGGCTGGCGGCTGGACGCCGCTTACGCGGTGCCGTCACCGTTCTGGGCGAAGGTCCTGGACGAGGTCCGCACGGAGTTCCCCGACGCGTATTTCGTGGGGGA
Organism: Arthrobacter sp. zg-Y1116; assembly: GCF_024385485.1. Lineage (NCBI taxonomy): Bacteria > Bacillati > Actinomycetota > Actinomycetes > Micrococcales > Micrococcaceae > Arthrobacter > Arthrobacter sp. zg-Y1116. The sequence goes on from NZ_JANFLR010000002.1 coordinate 383,583, forward strand.
GTACATCCACGGGAACTACCCGGAGGACGTGCGTGCCGGACACCTGGATTCGGTGACCCAGTACGAACTGTGGAAGGCCATCTGGAGTTCGCTGGCCGAAGCGAACTTCTATGAGCTGTCCGCCGCGCTGGAACGGCACAACACCTTCCTGGACACCTTTGTGCCGTTGACCTTTGTCGGCAACCATGACGTCACCCGCATCGCCAGCCGGCTGGCGCCGTCGGGCCGGCTCGCGCACGCACTGGTGCTGCTGTTCACCCTCCCGGGCACCCCGACGGTGTACTACGGCGACGAGCAGGGCTACCGGGGCGACAAGGAGGACCGCGCCGGAGGGGACGACGACATCCGTCCGTCCTTCCCGGCTTCCCCCGAGGAGCTTTCGGCCGTGGGGCAGCCGCTCTACCACCTGCACCAGGAACTGATCGGGCTGCGCCGCAGGCACCACTGGGTGCATGCCGCCCGCACACGGGTACATTCGCTCGCCAACGAGCAGCTGGTCTACGAGGTGTTCGACGCCGGCCACTCACTGTTCGTGGCGATGAACCTCGAGGACACGTCGGTCACCGTGCAGGTGCCCGAAGCTGCCCGGGACGTCCTGGCCGGCGCGGGCGGGCTGGACGTCCCGGGCAGGCAGCTGGCCCTGCCGGCGAAGGGCTGGGCAATACTCGGCCCGGCCCCGGCTGCCGGCTAGTAGAGCTTGATGGTGCCGCCGTCGGCCATGAGGGTCTGCCCGGTCAGGTACTGGGAATCCTCGCTGGCGAGGAACACCACGATGGGGGCGATGTCCGTTTCGGGATCGCCCAGGCGGCCCAGAGGAACGCCGTCGACGACTTCCTGGTAGGCCTCCGGGAAGGCCTGGCTCCACTGGACAATGCCGGGGGTCAGTGCGACGGGGGAAACCACGTTGACGCGGATGCCGTCCGCGGCCCATTCGTTTGCGGCGGTGCGGGAAATGGCGCGGATGGCTTCCTTTGCCGCGGCGTAGGCCACCTGGTTCGGCAGGCCCTTGATCCCGGCGCCGGAGCCGAAGTTGATGATGCTGCCCCGGGTCTTCTTCAGCTCCGGGTACGCGGCGCGCATCAGGTGGAAAGTTGCCATGGTGCCCGTGTTGAAGGACAGGTCCCAGATCTCCGGCGTGGTTTCCATGATGGGTGCCTGCTTGGACGCGTGGGCGTTGTTGACCAGGATGTCCAGGCCGCCGAAGCGCTCCACGGTTTCCGCCACGATGGCCGCAGCGTTCTCCGCCTTGGCAATGTCCTTGGCGATGAAAATGACCTCGCCCTTGCCCTCCAGATCGGCCAGCAGCTTGTCGCCCTGGGCCTGGTCGATGTCTACCACGGCCACCTTGGCGCCTTCGGCGAGGAACCTCCGGACAATGCCCTGGCCGATTCCGCCGGCCCCGCCGGTGATGATGGCGGTCTTATTGCTGAGTTTCATTTTCTTCCTTCCGTGAAACCGGGCGGGTTGGGGCGCCCGGAGCTTGGGTGAGTTGCTGTTCGACGCCGGCAATGAAGTTTGCGACGAAGAAGTCCAGTGACCGGCGTGAGCCCGAATAGCTGATGCCCTGGGCCTGGAACCGGGCCGCCCGCGGGTGTTGCTCCACGGCATCCGGCGTCCAGTGCGGGTGTCCGCTTGAATCGGAGTCGTCAGCCTTTCCCGGGGCTCCGAAGTGGGCTGCGGCCGTGATGGACGCCGTGCCGATCACGGCCGCGGAAATGCCCAGCAGGCAGTCGAAGCCTTCGTCTTCGCTCAGGCCGGCTGAGCCCAGCCGGGAGAGCACCAGTTCCACCTCGTCCGGGGTGGCCATGTTCACGAGCCGGCGCGGCGTCAGGATAATGCGCAGCAGCCAGGGGTGCGCCGTGAAGGCCCGCCATTGGGCATCGGCCAGGTGTGCCAGGGTTTCCTGCCACGACAGGTCCCGGGCGGGCAGGAGGGCGTAGTCCTTGGTGGCGGCATCGGCCATCAGGAGCAGCAGGGCGCTGCGGTCCGCCACATGGCGGTACAGTGCCATCGCCGAAACGCCGAACTCTCCCGCCACCCTGCGCATGGAGACGGCCTCAAGGCCGTCCGCGTCCGCGATTCGGAGTGCAGCCGCAGCTATCGCGGCGGGGCTGAGGGGCAGGTTGCGGGACACGGCGGTTCCTTCGGTGGACGACAGTTTACAGTGTATACCGCGCGGCCCCGATCCGGCTGCACTCCGGCAGCCCGGCGTCGCAATCACCCGTTTACATGGGCATTCCGTAAGGGTTTGGGGTGCCGGCGTGAGGAAAGCGTGAGGATGGCTCTTTGAGCGCCGGCGAGGGCATGTAATCAGATGCGGCACAAGGTGTGCCCGTGCTGCCAAAGCGGCAGCACGCTGAACGGCTGGGGGCAATTCCCGTGCTTGATGTTTTATTTGTGGTGGGCTTCGTAGGGCTTTTCGCTGCGTTTGTCCTGATGGCCGGGGCGGTGGAAAAGCTGTGATCGTTTTCAACGTCCTTGCACTCTGCCTCGGGGTGGCCGCCGTCGGCTATCTCCTGGCGGCACTTGTTCGACCGGAGCGGTTCTGATGGGCGGCTGGGTAACGGCCGCACAGGTCCTCAGCCTGGTGGTCCTGCTCGCGGCGGTCCACCGGCCGCTCGGTGACTACATGGCCCGGCTGTACTCCTCCGACAAACACCTCCGTGCGGAGCGCGGCTTCTACCGACTGGTCGGAGTGGACGGTTCCTCCGGCCAGGCTTGGCAGAGCTACCTGCGCTCAGTCCTGGTTTTCTCCGGGGCCAGCATGCTCCTGCTTTACCTGCTGCAGCGACTCCAGCACCTGCTGCCGGGCTCGCTCGGCCTTCCGGCGGTGCCCGAGGCCCTGTCCTTCAACACGGCAGCCTCCTTCGTGGCCAACACCAACTGGCAGTCCTACTCGCCCGAAGTCACCATGGGTTACGCGGTGCAGATGGCCGGCCTGGCGGTGCAGAACTTCCTGTCCGCAGCTGTGGGTCTGGCCGTGGCGGTGGCACTGATCCGCGGCCTGGCCGGCCGCAACTCAACCACCATCGGCAATTTCTGGGTGGACCTGACCCGCAGCGTGCTGCGGTTGCTGCTGCCCGGTGCTTTCCTGGCCGCCGTTGTGCTGATCCTCGGCGGCGTGATCCAGAACTTCAACGGCTTCACCTCCGTCACCAACCTCCTCGGCGGAACCTCCACGGTCCCCGGCGGACCGGTGGCCTCCCAGGAAGCCATTAAGCTCCTGGGCACCAACGGCGGCGGCTTCTTCAATGCCAACTCCGCGCACCCGTTTGAAAACCCCAGCGGGTGGACCAACCTGGTGGAAATCTTCCTGATGCTCGTTATCCCGTTTAGCCTGCCCCGAACGTTCGGCACCATGGTGGGGGACCGCCGGCAGGGGTACGCGATCCTGGCAGCCATGGCCTCAATCTTCACGGTGTCGCTCGCGGCCATGACCGCATTCGAATTCGGTGCCGCGGACGGTGCGGCCGGTTCCATGGAAGGAAAGGAACAGCGGTTCGGAATAGCCGCATCGACCCTCTTTGGCTCAACCAGCACGCTGACGTCCACCGGTGCGGTGAACGCCATGCATGACAGCTTCAGTCCGCTGGGCGGCATGATGGCGATGCTGAACATGATGCTCGGGGAAGTGGCGCCGGGCGGCGTCGGGTCCGGGCTCTACGGCATGCTGATCCTGGCGATCATCACCGCTTTTGTGGCCGGGCTCCTGGTGGGACGCACTCCTGAGTACCTGGGCAAGAAAATCGGCCCGCGGGAAATCAAGCTTGCCAGCCTCTACATCCTCACCATGCCCACCCTGGTCCTGGTGGGGACGGCGCTGAGCTTCGCGGTTCCCGGCATCCGGGCCGACATCGAGGGCACTTCCATCCTGAACACCGGGCTCCACGGCTTCAGCGAGGTTCTCTACGCCTTCACTTCAGCAGCCAATAACAACGGCTCCGCGTTCGCCGGACTCACGGCCAACACCCCGTGGCTGAACACGGCACTCGGCGTGGCCATGCTTGTGGGCCGTTTCCTGCCGATGGTCTTCGTGGTCGCCCTGGCCGGAGCCTTCGCCGAACAGGGCAAGGTCCCCGCCTCGGCCGGCACCCTGCCCACCCACAGGCCCCAGTCCGTGACGCTGCTGTGCGGCGTCACCGTGATCGTGACTGCCCTGACCTTCTTTCCCGTACTCGCGCTGGGTCCCCTGGCGGAAGGACTGCAATAACCATGTCCACACTTACCAAACCCCTGGAATCCGTTGCGGACTCCGAACCGGCTCCTGCCGGCCGTGGCATAACCGCAGGCTCCCTGGCCGCCGCCCTGCCCGGAGCCTTCCGGAAACTGGACCCGCGGCTGATGGTCCGCACCCCGGTGATGTTTATCGTCGAAGTGGGTGCCGTACTGATCACCGCGATCGCCGTTGCCGAGCCCTTCCTCGGCGGCCCGCAGGACTCCGGCGGCACACCCGTCCCCGGCGCTTTCTCCTGGCTGATTGCCGGCTGGCTCTGGGCCACCGTCATCTTTGCCAACCTCGCTGAAGCCGTGGCCGAGGGCCGCGGGAAGGCGCAGGCAGCCAGCCTGCGCAACAGCCGGGCCACCACCACCGCCTACCGGCTGGAGGGTTACGACTCCGGCCGCGATCCCGCCGGCCTCGGGGCAACCATCTCGGAGGTTCCCTCGGCCGATCTCGGGCTGGACGACGTGGTGGTGGTCGAGGCCGGGCAGATCATCCCCGGCGACGGCGACATCATCGACGGCATCGCGTCCGTCGACGAGTCGGCAATCACCGGCGAATCCGCCCCGGTCGTCCGCGAATCCGGCGGCGACCGCTCGGCGGTTACCGGCGGTACCCGGGTCCTGTCCGACCGGATTATCGTCCGGATCACCAGCAAACCCGGGGAAACCTTCGTGGACCGGATGATCCGGCTCGTCGAAGGCGCCGCGCGGCAGAAGACGCCCAACGAGATTGCCCTGAACATCCTCCTGGCCACGCTGTCGCTCATTTTCATCGTGGTGGTGCTGACGCTTAACCCGCTGGCAAGCTATTCATCCGCCACGGTCAGCATCCCCGTCCTGGTGGCCCTGCTGGTCTGCCTGATCCCCACCACTATCGGCGCGCTGCTATCGGCCATCGGCATTGCCGGCATGGACCGCCTGGTCCAGCGCAATGTCCTGGCCATGTCCGGCCGTGCGGTGGAGGCCGCCGGCGACGTCACCACGCTGCTGCTCGATAAGACGGGCACCATCACGTACGGCAACCGCCAGGCCGCCGGGTTCATCCCGATCAACGGCACCGACAGCACCGACCTGATCGACGCCGCCGTGTTGTCCTCCTTTGGGGATCCCACCCCGGAGGGCAAGTCCGTTGTGGACCTGGCCGCCGCGAAGGGCTGCCGCCCGGAACCGCCGGCCGGCTCCACCAGTGTTCCCTTCACCGCCCAGACGCGGATGAGCGGCATGGACTTCCCCGACGGGGCGAAGATCCGCAAGGGCGCCTCCTCCGCCATCCTGGACTGGACGGCGGAGTCCGGCGGCATCGACGTCGACGTCCTCATCGCGGTCGAGGACCAGGTCAAGAAGATCTCGACCGGCGGCGGCACTCCGCTGCTGGTGGCGGTTCGGGACGCCGACGGCGGCACCCGGGTGCTCGGTGTGATCCACCTGAAGGACGTGGTCAAGGACGGCCTGAAGGAACGCTTCACGCAGCTGCGGGCCATGGGCATCCGGACCGTGATGATCACCGGCGACAACCCGTACACCGCGAAGGCCATTGCCGCCGAGGCAGGCGTGGACGACTTCCTGGCCGAAGCCACCCCCGAGGACAAGATGGCCCTGATCCGCCGCGAACAGGCGGGCGGGCATCTGGTGGCCATGACGGGCGACGGCACCAACGACGCCCCGGCACTGGCCCAGGCCGACGTCGGCGTGGCCATGAACACGGGCACGTCCGCGGCCAAGGAAGCCGGCAACATGGTGGACCTGGACTCGGACCCCACCAAACTGATTGACATCGTCGGGATCGGCAAGCAGCTGCTGATTACCCGCGGCGCCCTGACCACCTTCTCGATCGCCAACGACATTGCCAAGTACTTCGCCATCATCCCGGCGATGTTCGTGGGGATTTTCCCCGGCCTTGCCGCGCTGAACCTGATGCAGCTCCACTCTCCGGCCTCGGCCATCCTCTCCGCGGTGATCTTCAACGCGGTGATCATCGTGGCACTGATTCCGCTGGCGCTGCGCGGCGTGAAGTACCGGGCTGCCGGATCCTCCTCGATCCTCAGCCGCAACCTGCTGATCTACGGAGTGGGCGGCGTGATTGCGCCGTTCATCGGCATCAAGCTCATTGACCTGCTGATCAGCCTCATCCCGGGGTTCTGACATGGCAACCATCATCCGCACCATCCGCAGCATCCCCCTTACTAGGAGCAGGAAATGAATCCCGTCCGCAGCAGCATGCGCCAGCTTGGCGTCTCCCTCCGCGCCCTGGCGGTGCTCACGCTCCTGCTCGGCGTCGTGTATCCGCTGGCAGTGGCCGGGATCGGCCAGGCCGCGCTGCACGGCCGGGCCAATGGCTCGATGGTCAGCAGCGGCGGCAACGAGGTGGGCTCCGAATTGATCGGCCAGCCGTTCACGGACGCCGACGGCGCGGCCCTGCCCGAATGGTTCCAGTCCCGGCCCTCCGCAGCGGGGGACGGGTATGACGGCGGTGCCTCCAGCGGTTCCAACCTCGGCCCGCTGAGCGAGGATCTGGCGGCTGCCGTGGCCGAGCGGCGGGCAGCCGTGGCCGAGCTGGAAGGGGTGGATCCGGAAGACGTCCCCGCCGATGCCGTCACCACATCGGGGTCCGGGCTGGATCCGCACATCAGCCCCGAGTACGCCCGGATGCAGGTGGACCGGGTGGCCGCCGAACGCGGCCTGGACCCGGAGCAGGTCTCCGCCCTGGTGGACGACGCCACGCAGGCCCCGTTCGCCGGAGTCCTGGGCAGCAGTACCGTCAACGTGTTGCTTTTGAACATTTCGCTGGCGGAGCTGGACACTTAGTCCATGACGCGAGGACAACTGAGGGTATTCCTGGGGGCGGCGCCCGGCGTGGGCAAGACCTACGCCATGCTTGAAGAGGGGCGCCGCCTCCGGGATGAGGGATCCGACGTCGTCGTCGCGCTGGTGGAAACCCATGGCCGCGCCGCGACAGCTGCCCTGGCCGAGGGGCTGGAGACGGTCCCGCGCGCCGCCCTCAGCCACCGCGGGCTGGAACTCACGGAGCTGGACCTGGACGCCGTCCTGGCGCGGGCGCCGGAATACGCGCTGGTGGATGAACTGGCCCATACCAACGTGCCCGGACTGAAGAACGAAAAGCGGTGGCAGGACGTGCAGGCCCTGCTCGACGCCGGGATCAACGTCCTGTCCACCGTGAACATCCAGCACATCGACTCCCTCAACGATGTGATCGAGCAGATCACCGGGACCCTGCAGGCCGAAACCGTACCGGACGCCGTCCTGCGCGGAGCCGAACAGGTGGAGCTGGTGGACCTCACTCCCCAGTCGCTGCGCGGCCGCCTGGCCGACGGCGTCATCTACCCGGAAGAACGGGTGGACGCAGCCCTGTCCAACTATTTCCGCCTCGGAAACCTGACGGCCCTGCGCGAACTGGCCCTGCTGTGGCTGGCGGACGAGGTGGACTCGGCTCTGAACCGCTACCGTGAAGAGCACGGCATTAGCCGCAAATGGGAGGCCCGGGAGCGGGTGGTGGTGGCGCTCACCGGCGGCGCCGAAGGGCGCACCCTGCTGCGCCGCGGGGCACGGATTGCTGCCCGGTCCGCCGGGGGAAAGCTGCTGGCCGTCCACGTCTCCGGGGCCGACGGACTGCGCGGGCCGGAACCGGCAGAACTGGCCGCGCAGCGGCTCCTGGTGGAGAAGCTCGGCGGCACGTTCCACCAGGTGGTGGGCAACGATGTTCCGCGGGCATTGGTTGACTTTGCCCGGGGCGTCAACGCCACGCAGCTGGTGGTGGGGGTCAGCCGCCGCCCCCGGATCGCAGCACTGCTGTCCGGACCGGGCATCGGCGCCACGGTCATCCGGGAATCCGGGGACATCGACGTGCATATGGTCTCCCACTCGGCGGCTGCCCGGACTCTGGTGCTGCCGCACTTCGGGGGCGCCCTCTCGATGCGTCGGCGCCTGCTGGGCTTCGCCTTCGCCCTTGTGGGCGGTCCGCTGCTGACGGCAGGCCTGGTTTCGCTCCGGAGCGCCGAAACCATCACCGGCGACGTGCTGAGCTACCAGCTGCTGGTCATCCTCGTGGCCCTGATCGGCGGCATCTGGCCGGCCCTGTTCGCGGCGCTGCTCTCGGGCCTGACCCTGGACTTCTTCTTCATCCAACCGCTGTACACCGTTACCGTGGCCACGCCGTCGCACATGCTGGCACTGGGGCTCTACGTAGTGAACGCACTGCTCGTCAGCTACGTGGTGGATGCCGCCGCCCGCCGCGCGCGCACCGCCCGGCGCTCGGCGTCGGAATCCGAGCTGCTCGCATCGGTGGCCGGCAGCGTGCTGCGCGGTGAAGATGCACTGGCCGCCCTGGTCAGCCGCACCCGTGAAGCCTTCAACGTGAGCGCCGCACGGATGCGGTCCGAGGGCGAAGACCTGTACTCCGAAGGCGAGTGGCCGGCCTCCGCCTCACCCGACGATCCGGCGTTCACCCGCCTGCCGGTGGGGGAGCGGTGCTCCCTTGATCTGTGGGGGCGCGAACTGGCTGCGTCCGACCGGCGGCTGCTGGCGGTCATCACCGCCCAATTGGAGGCGGCGCTGGAACACCGTGAACTGACCGAAACCGCCAGGGGGCTCGGCTCACTGGCCGAGGCGGACAAGGTCCGCACCGCGCTGCTGGCCGCCGTCGGGCATGACCTGCGCCGGCCCCTGACCGCAGCGACCGCCGCCGTTACCGGGCTGCGGGCAACGGACGTCACCTGGTCCGAGCAGGACCGCAGCGAACTTCTCGCCACCGCCGAGGAATCACTGGCCTCACTTTCCGGACTCGTCACCAGCCTGCTGGACGTGAGCAGGCTGCAGGCCGGCGTCGTCGGCGTGAGCCTGGAGCCCCTGAATGTAGCGGATGCGGTGCTGCCGGCGCTCGAGGAACTCGAACTGGGACCGGCGGACGTGGAACTGGAAATCCCCGCCGCCCCGCGCGTGGTGGTGGCCGATCCCGTGCTCCTGCAGCGGGTTCTGGTCAACCTGCTGGCCAACGCGGTGCGCTTCAGCCCGGAGGGAACGAAATCTGTCCTGTCCGTCAGCGAGTTTGCTGGCCGGGTGGAAATCCGCGTCATAGACTCGGGACCCGGTGTCCCGGAGCAGCGGCGGGGAGAAATCTTCGTCCCCTTCCAGCGGCTGGGGGACACGGATAACTCAACCGGGCTGGGCCTGGGCCTGGCATTGGCCAAGGGATTCACCGAAGGAATGGGCGGAACGCTGGAAACCGAAGACACACCCGGCGGCGGACTGACCATGGTCCTCTCGCTGCCTGCCGCTGAACGCGGTATCCATGCGGCAGGGATCTCCACGCCGGCGGTGGCCGGATGAAGATCCTGGTCGCCGACGACGACGTGCAGATCCTCCGCGCGCTGCGCATCACCCTGAGCGCGTACGGATATGAGGTAGTGACAGCGGAAAGCGGCAGTGCCGCCATCCGGAAGGCAGTGGACACCCATCCGGACCTGCTGGTGCTGGACCTGGGCATGCCGGGGCTGAGCGGCATGGACGTCATTGAAGCGGTCCGAGGCTGGAGTGCCGTGCCCATCCTGGTGGTCTCGGGCCGGATCGACCCGGCGGACAAGGTGCGGGCGCTGGACCTGGGGGCGGATGACTACGTCACTAAACCCTTTTCCACCGAGGAGCTGCTGGCCCGGATCCGGGCACTGTCCCGCCGGTCGCCCGCCGCGGCCGGCCCCAGCGAGATCACGTTCGGGGCCGTACGGGTGGACCTGGCCGCGCGGCGCATCGCGCGGGTCGACGACGGCTCGGACATCCGCCTGACGCCGACCGAGTGGCGGTTCCTGTCCGAACTGCTCGCCCATCCAGGCATGCTGGTCACCCAGCAGGCCCTGCTCACGAACGTCTGGGGCCCCGGCACCACGGACTCGGGCTATCTGCGGCTGTACATCGGACAGCTGAGGCGGAAACTGGAGCGTGACCCGGCTGCCCCGGAACACCTGCTCACTGAACACGGCATGGGCTACCGGTTTGTGCCCTGATGCGTCCGGCCGGTCCTCACCGCTTAACGCAATAAGCGTCCGTCCCTTGCGGGACGGACGCTTATTTTGGCGCGGTGTGGCTGGAAGCCTTATGCGCGGTAGAACACGGGGCCGGAGCCGACGTTGACGGACTGGACTACGGTCTGGTTGCCGTTCCAGCCGCTGTGGATGGCTTCGCCGTTGCCGATGTAGATGGCAATGTGGGCCAGGCCCATGCCGCCGTCGGCGTAGTAGACCATGTCACCGGGCTCCGGGGTGGAGACCTGGGTGCCGTAGGCGGCCAGCTGTGCGGGAGCAAGGTCCCCCACGCTGTGGCCTGCGGCGCGCAGGGCAACCTCAACCAGCACGGTGCAGTCCTGGGCTGCGCCCAGCTGCGACTGTGCCGAAGCCAGCATGATGGCGTTGGTGCCGCTGGCTGCGGGGGTTGCTGCAGCCGGCGTGATGTTGGTGGACTGGGTGGTGACCACGCCGGTATTGGCGGGCTCAACCGGTGCTGCGACCGGTGCTGCAGCCGGAGCGGCGTAGGACGCAACGGGCTCGGCAGCAATGGCCGGAGCGGCTTCGCCGGCAACGGTGATGACATCGCCGGGGTAGATGATCGAAGCCAGGGACAGGCCGTTCAGCGCCAGGACGGAGTCCAGGCCAACGCCGTAAGCGGCGGAGATCTGGCCCAGGGTGTCACCGGAAACAACGGTGTGGGTGGTGGCAGCAGCTGCGGGGGCAGCTACCGGTGCGGCTGCAACGGGTGCGGCTGCTACCGGAGCGGCCGGTGCAACGGCCTGCGACGGGGTGTAGTTGTCATTGGCGACAACTCCGGCGGAGGCCGGTGCGGCCATGCTGAGCATCAGGCCGGAACCTGCGACGACTACTGCAGCGGCGCTGCCGATGGTCCGTCCGCGGCCAGCAACGACGATGTTCTCGGCGCGGTGGCGTCCACGAGTCTTGTTGAAAGTCATGTAATAACCTCTCCCGATACCTGCGAGGTGAGCTGTCGGATTCGGATGGGAGACACCCGGCCGCCGGTGAAACCGGAGACTTAACCCCAAGGATTCAAGGAACCCATAATTGGTTCCCCCGCCTCTGCCGTGGTTGTGCGTTCTGTGGACCCCGGGACCAGCGGCAGAGCTAGGTAACAAGCCCGGGGGAGCCGCATCAGAAAGCGGCATGGGAATAACCGTACAAGATAGTTACGGTTGGATAACCATTGTGTGATCTGCTTCTCTCAGGCGTGTGATCGAGGGCGCGATATGCTAACCGAAATCTGCCTCTTCGGCCACATCGGCCGGCTTCAGTCTCAATATTAACAGGGCTTTTCCTCCTGCCCCGAGTCGCTGGTCATCCAGGCCTCGAGACAGGTGTTACGCGTGTGACCCCTTCAGTAACAGGCGTACCACCGCCTCGGAATCGCTGTCCCTGCGCCCTGATCTGCGCTCGAGAAATTCCACCCTCCGGTACAGGAGTGACTGAAGTTTTCGCATCCGTCACGACTGCATCACCACGCAGGTAAAAGTGGTCGGGATCACTGTAATTTCCTCCAATCCAGCCCGTGGACGGCGGCGGCAGGCCGATTTCCCGACCGGTGACGACGGCGCGTAAGATTGTTAGGCGGCCTTCCAATATCGGTCGCTTGTTCCGAGGAAACAGGAGAATGCAGTGGCTGGCAGCGGTCAGAAATTATGGACCAGGGGATTTGTGCTGGCGATCATCACGAACCTCTTTATCTCACTGGTGTTTTATCTGTTGATGACCACCATGGCGCTCTATACGGTGCAGGAGTTCTCCGCATCCGACAGCGCTGCCGGATTTGCTTCCGGATCCTTCGTCCTCGGCGCGTTGGCGGCACGGGTGTTCGCCGGGAAGTTCCTGGACTTCGTGGGGCGGCGCCGGCTGCTGGTGACCAGCCTTGCGGTGTTCGTGGTGGCCTCGCTGCTGTATATCCCGGCGTCCAACCTGGCGCTGCTCCTGGTTGTCCGGATCCTGCACGGCATGGCCTTCGGAGCGGCCAGCACGAGTATTTCCGCCTCGGTCATGGGGCTCATTCCGGTCCACCGGCGGGGCGAGGGTACCGGCTACTTCGGTATCTCCACCACGATGGCTACCGCGGTAGGCCCGTTCCTGGCCGTGTTCCTGGCGGAGTCCGTCAGTTACCGCGCCCTGTTCCTGTTTGCTGCCGGCTGCGCCGCCGTCGCCCTCGCCTTGTCCCTGGTGCTGTCCCTGCCGGAACGCACACCGACCGCCGAGGAACAAGAGAACAAGTGGCGGATGCACCTCACGGACATCATCGATCCGTCGGCACTGGCCATCGCATCGGTGATGTTCATTGCCGGCGCGGCTTACGCCGGCATCCTCTCCTTCCTTAACTCCTATGCCCAGACGGAAGGCCTGGTGCTCGGCGCCAGCCTCTTCTTTGTGGTCTATGCGTGCGTGGTGCTGGTTTCGCGGTTGTTTGTGGGCCGCATCCAGGACCGGCACGGTGACAACGCCGTGGTGTACCCGACCCTGGTCTCCTTCGCCGTCGGCCTGGCGCTGCTGGCCTACGCCCCCAATGACACCGTGATGGCCCTGGCCGGCGTGTTTGTGGGGTTCGGCTTCGGTGCACTGATGCCGTGCGCCCAGGCGATTGCCGTGACAACGGCGCCGGCGGCCCGGATCGGCCTGGCGACGTCCACGTTCTTCATCCTGATGGACGCCGGTGTGGGCCTTGGTCCGCTGCTTCTGGGCATGCTCCTGCCGCTGATGGGATTCCACGGTATGTACTGGGTGCTGGCCGCCGTCCTGCTGGCCTCCACGGTGCTGTACCACTTTGTCCACGGGCGGAAGAACTACCGGCCCGGCGCACCGGTGGAACCGGTGCGGGGGAAGCCTACGGCCTGACACGGTAGCCTCTTTCCCACACTGTCCGATGAGGGAAAGCAGAACGATGGCACGCGAGGAAACCACCTTGGCCGTTCCCGGCCCGGAGGGGGAGCGGCAGGTCCGCATCTCCAGTCCCGGACGGGTCATCTGGCCTGATCCCGGAATCACGAAACTGGATCTGGCCCGTTATCTCGCGGAGGTGGGTGAGGCGTTCATCCGGGCCAACGGCGGCCGGCCCGTCTCACTGGAGCGCTTCCCGGAGGGCATCGGCGGAGAGGTGTTCTTCTCCAAGAATCCGCCGCGCGGCATGCCGGACTGGATGCGCGCCGTCACCGTGAAATACCCGAGCGCGCGTTCACACCCGCAGGTGGTCCTGGATGAACCTGCCGCCGCGGTGTGGGCGGCGCAGATGAACACGGTGGTGTTCCATCCCTGGCCGTCACGGGCGGACAACACGGACAACCCGGACCAGCTGCGCATTGACCTGGATCCGCAGCCGGGCACGGATTTTGACGACGCCGTGCGTCCGGCCCAGGAGCTGCGGTCCATCCTCGCCGAGGCCGGGTTGGACGCCTACATCAAGACTTCGGGCAACCGGGGCATCCACCTCTTCGCGCCCATCCGCCCGGAGCGTGAATTCCTGGACGTCCGGCATGCCGTGATTGCCGCGGCCCGGGAGGTGGAGCGCCGGATGCCGGACAAGGTGACCACGGCCTGGTGGAAGGAAGAGCGCGGCACGCGGGTGTTCGTGGACTTCAACCAGGCCAACCGCGACCGGACCATGGCCGGCGCATACAGCCCCCGGGCGCTTCCGAACGCACCCGTCTCCTGCCCGATCACCTGGGACGAGCTGGAACGGGTGCATCCTGCGGACTTCACTATGCAGACAGTTCCGGAGCGGCTGCGCACCGTCGGGGATCCCTGGGCGGAGATGTCCGCCCGGCCGGGGTCCATCGACGTCCTGCTGGGCTGGTGGGAACGGGACCTGGCCAACGGCCTGGGCGAACTGCCTTTCCCGCCGGACTATCCGAAGATGCCGGGGGAGCCGCCCCGGGTCCAGCCCAGCCGCGCCCGTCGGAAGGACTAGGCTGCGGGGTCGTGTTCAATAAGCCTGCCGTCCCGCATGGCCGCCACCTCATCGGTCAGGGGCACGAACTCGGTATCGTGGGTCACCATCACCGTACCCAGGTCGAATTCGCGTGTCACGGCAACCAATAGGCGGACAATCGCCTCGGACCGGTCGTGGTCCAGCGCGGCGGTGGGTTCATCCACCAGCAGCAGGGACGGACTGCCCATCAGGGCACGGGCAATGTTGACCCGCTGACGCTGTCCGCCGGAGAGCTGGTGGGGATGGCGCGCCGCGGTGGATTGGGACAGCCCCACGAGTTCCAGGAGCTCCCGCGCCCGGGACTCGGATTCCTTCCCGGCCCTGCCGCGCAGCCGGTCAGTGATGACGAGCTGCTCCACGGCCGTGAGGGACGGAAGCAGGTTCGCCTGCTGGAAGACAATGCCAAGTGCGGTACGCCGCAGTGCAGTCCGGCCGGCGTCGTCCAGTTCGCCGGCATCCCGGCCGCTCACCGTCACGGTGCCCGACGCCGGGCGTATCAGAGTGGCGGCAACGGCGAGGAGGGAGGACTTGCCGGACCCGGACGGACCCACCAGCGAGAGGATCTTTCCCCGGGGAACAGCCAGGCTGACCCGGTCCAGTGCCTTCAGCGTGCTGACGCCGTCGGGGTATTCGAGGGTTACGTCCTGCAGGTGCAGTGCGGCAGTGGCTGCGCGGGTGGGTGGAACAAATGCCGAAGCTGAGGTTTCTGCCATGTTGTGCTGGTCCTTTCTTGGGAATACAGACTGGAGGTCCCTAGTTGCCGCCGAGAGCAGTCAGCGGATCTACCTTGGCAACCCGGCGTACGGCGCCGGCCGCCCCGGCAAGCCCGAGCACCACGATGCCGAGGATCGGCAGCAGTGCGGTGGAAACCGACAGGATGAACGGAGCAACCGCAGCGGCGGCCAGGCCGATCAGTACGGCGAGCACCCCGCCGGTGACGGCACCTGCGGCAACGATGGTCCCGGCCTGGGCCAGTGCGTCACGCATCAGGTAAGCGGAGCTGCCGCCCAAGGCCTTCAGCACGGCGATGTCGCGGGTGCGCTGGATGGTCCAGACCGCCAGGAAGGCCACAATGACCAGTGCGGAGATGCCGTACAGGAACGCCTGCATCATCAGCAGCGAACCGTTTTCCGAGGTGTAGGCGCCCAGTCCGTTGAAAGAGCCGCGGATACCCGTGGAGACAGTGCCTGCGGCGTCGTCTGCCTGCTCGGCGGCGGAGCCCGAGGCGGCGATCACGGTGGCCACCGGCGCCGCGTCGGAGCCCTCATCGTTGGTATGGGCCGCAGCTTGCCACGTAGCCAGGGACGTCCAGACGAGCGGCGTATGGCTGTAGTAGGACTGGTCGACAATGTCTTCAACAGTCAGGACCCGGCCGCCCAGGCGCACTTCGTCCCCCGGATCCAGGGACAGGGAATCCGCTGTTTCCGATCCAATGAGGATCTGTCCGTCGCCGACCTGGCGGGGCGCGAGAGTGCTGCCCGGTTCGACGCCGAAGACAGCCACGTTTGCGCTGGCCCCGCCGGTAATGCGCGTTTGGGTGATGCCTACGGGTTCAGCGGTCTCGATGCCGGGCGTCTTCCGCCACTCAGCCAACTGCTCAGCTGTGACGGTTGATTCCGTATAGGAGACCTTGGCTTCACCGCCGTCGGGTGCACCGAAGGCAACGATGTTCACCCCGGCGGAGCCAAGGTCCTTGATCGCCGCAGTGTTTTGGTTGCCCAGGCCCGCGGTAAGCCCGGAGAGCAGCACCAGAAGGAGGGTAATCAGGGCGACGACGCTGCCCATCAGGGCAAACCGCCCCTTGGCGAAGCGAATGTCGCGGAGTGCCAGATACACGTTTTGCTTCCTTTCGGATCGGCCGCCGCAGCGGCAGTGGAGGGTACCTTTCAACCCTCCGCCGGTCCCGGGGCGAACCCATCGCATGGACGGATGATCCGGGCGGAGAAACCGGTTGGTCCTGCGCTCAACCGTTTGGTTGATGCCGACGCCGACTGCCGGACCTAGGCTGGAATCATGAGCGCGCCGAATCAAAGCAGTGGGGGTCCCGACGGCGGCGCCGGCACCGTGTCTGCCGCTGCAGCGACCGTCGCAGGGGACGCCGTGCTCCGCCTGCTGCGGGTAGCCCTGCACGTTGCCTTCGCCGGGCTGCTTGTTCTGGCTTTGGTCCAGCTGACCCTGGACGGGCCCGGAACACCCCGCCTCGTGGCTGCCTATGCCTGCGCCTGTGTGCTCGCCGTCGTCTATCTCGCCGGAACCGTGGCAGAGAAACGCTACGCAGCAACGGGGACCGGGCCGGACCCCGGCCGTGCCGGGCCCTATTGGCTGGCGGCCGTAACGTTCCTATGGCTTCTTCTGCTGCTGATAAGCGCCGATTTTTCCTGGCTGGCCTTCCCCCTGTTCTTCCTGGACCTGCATCTGCTGCGGACCGTGCCCGCGTTGGCGGCAGTAACCGCGATGACGGCTGCGGTGGTCGCCGCCCAAGGCGTGCACTCCGGAGGGTTTACTCTCGCAGTCCTGTTGGGCCCGGTGGTGGGGGCCCTTTTTGCGGTGGTGATGGGCTTCGCCTACGCGGCGCTGCACGGAGAAAGCGTGAACCAGCGGCGTGCGCTGGCCGAGCTTCGGCGCACCCGCGGGCAGCTGGCAGCGTCCCAGCATCGTGCGGGCGTCCTGGCGGAACGGGAACGCCTGGCCCGCGAGATCCATGACACCTTGGCCCAGGGGTTTTCCAGCATTGTCCTGATGTCGCGGGCGGCCGGCGCGGCACTGGAAAGCGGACAGGCGGATCTGGCCCGGGAACGCATTGCCACCGTCCAGGCCACTGCGTCGGAGAACCTGGCCGAGGCCAGGAAGTTTGTGCGCGGCCTGACCGAACCGGCAACGGGGAGCGGGACCCTCATCGCGGGGCTGGAGCGCCTTTGCGCCGATAACTCCCGGCAGGCGGCTTCCGGCGGTCAGCCGCTGGAGTGCACCCTCCGGGTGGACGGAGAGCCAGTGGACCTCGATGCCCGGTATGAAACCACCCTGCTGAGGGCGGCGCAGGCTTCCCTCGCCAACGTGCGGGCGCATTCCTGCGCACATACCGCGGTACTGACCCTCAGCTACGCCCCCGACGCAGTGACGCTGGATGTCTTCGATGACGGTGCGGGCTTCAGCACCGCAACGCTCCCGGACGTCCCCCGCCGGGACGGCAGCGGATTCGGGCTGCTCTCCCTGCGCGAGCGGGCAGCGGATCTGGGCGGGGTGCTGAGCATCGAATCCGCGCCCGGCGAAGGCGCGGTGGTGGCGGTACGGCTTCCGCTGCCGGCTGCCGAGCAACCGGCGCAACCGGCTCCGGCGAAGACACGGACATGAGAGTGATGCGGATCCTGCTGGTTGACGATCACCCGGTGGTTCGGGCCGGTCTGCGCGCCATGCTGGAGGACTTTGAAGGCATTCGGGTTGCCGCCGAATCCGCGGACGGGGAATCAGCCGTGGCCGAAGTCCGTAAACAGGAGGTGCTGGGCACCCCAGTCGATCTTGTACTGATGGATCTGCAGATGGGCGCGGGCATGGACGGAGTGGAGGCCACGCGGAGAATCCGGGCGGCCGACGGCCCGCCGGTGTTGATTCTGACCACCTATGACACTGACGCCGATATCCTGGCGGCCATCGAAGCCGGGGCGGCCGGTTACATGCTCAAGGATGCGGATCCCGGGGAGATCCGTACCGCGGTCACTGCTGCTGCGGACGGGCGGACGGCATTGTCGCCGCTGGTTGCAGCCCGGCTGATGGGCCATCTGCGGAGTCCGGCACCGGCCCTCAGCAGCCGTGAACTCGAACTGCTGGAGCTGCTGGCAACGGGCCTCGGGAACCGGGCCATCGCCCGGAAGCTGTTTATCTCTGAAGCGACTGTGAAAACGCACTTGGTGCACATCTACGAAAAGCTCGGTGTGGACAACCGGACCGCCGCCATCGCCGAAGCCCGGCGCCAGCGGATCCTGCGCTCTTGACTGGCGCGGAACGGCGGAGCCGGGCTTCAGCGGTGCGGCGGTCAAGCGGTGCTAGCGCTTCTGCACCGTGATGGACCACTCCGCGGGGCCGCGCTTGGAGAAATCCGTGACCGGGTAGCCGCTTTCGGCAGCCCAGCGCGGAATTGCGTCCGTGGCCTGGGTGCAGTCGAAGTGGATGACGAGTTCATCGCCGCTGGTCAGTGTTGTCATAGCCTGCTTGGCCTCCACGAGGGGGAAGGGGCAGACGGATCCGTTGGTTTCCAGGGTGACCTGTGCCATGGTGTATTTCCTTTTCGAGCTTTTGGGTGGGGGAATCAGACGCCGACGGGGACGCGTGCGGAGGCAGGCGCCGGTCGGTGGTTCATGATGGTGAGCTTCGCAGCGACGCCCGTGCCGAGGATCATGAAGATCAGCGCGGTCCAGCCCTGGAAGGTGAACTGGGCCGTCTGCACCATGGCGTTTCCGATGGTGCAGCCGCCGGCCAGGGCGGCGCCGATGCCCATCAGGGCACCGCCGCCGAGGCTCTTCACAGCGGTCGCGGCGTCGGGGACCCGGACCCGGAATTCGCCGCTGCCCTTGGCTGCGATGAAGGAGCCGAGCAGGATGCCGATGACCAGGTACACACCCCAGTCCACGAGCTCGGCATCGCCGGTGACAAGGTAGGTGACCAGCTTGGAGGAGGGGGTGGTGATGCCCAGGCCGTCTTCCCGGCCGGTGGCCCAGCTCAGCGGCCAGGCGGCCGTGGCAATGAGCCCGATGACGACGGCGGTGGCGAAGGCATTCCACGGCTTTTCGAACAGGAGATGCGCCAGTCCGGTCTTCGACGCCGGCAGGGCGGCCACGGCGAACTTGGGCTTGGCCAGGTGGTGCCGGACCGCCAGTGCCACGGCGGTGACGAGCACCGCCACGAACAGCCACGGGGAGATGCCCAGGACGGAGTAGAAATTGCTCTGCTCCACGGTCACGGAACGCATCGCGGTGTTGAAACCGGCCAGGGGTCCCGTCTTCATGATCGCGGCGAACAGTGCGTAGGAGATCAGCGCCAGCCAGCTGCCGACCAGGCCCTCGCCGGCGCGGTAGTAGGTTCCGGTGGCGCAGCCGCCGGCCAGCACAATGGCAAAGCCGAAGATGAAGCCGCCCACGATGGTTGCCAGCCAGGGGAACGCCTCGGCCTGCAGGGTGATGACGCCCGCGGCGTCCAAGGCGAAGACGCCGACGCTTTGCACGGCCACAACCACCAGGAACGCGGTGAGCCAGCGGGTATTGCGTGTAACCCAGACATCGCGGAAGGCTCCGGTGACGCAGAAGCGGCCCCGCTGCATAACGAATCCGAGTGCCAACCCGACCAGCAGGCCTGAAATAAGCATTGAACTGCTCCTAGGAAAAGAGGATTGCGCAGCCGACTGCCGCAGCCCTGCCACGCTAATTGCGCAGCTTTCGCCCCGCCAAGGATTGTGGCCCCGTATGTCCGCGGGTTAAGCCGCGTGACGGGCGGTTGGACGAAGGCCGGTCCGGGAAGGGCGGTTCCCGTTTTGGTGCCCGGCACCGCCCCCGCTGCCCGCGGCATGGCCGCGGCAGGGGTGCGGTGGCAGAATCGGAGGGCAACGGACAACCGGCAGCCAGGACGCGATGTCAACTATCACAGTGGTAATCCCTTCCCATAACGACGCCGTCATGCTGGCCGCCTGCCTGGACGCGGTGTCACGGCAGACCCGGCCGCCGGACGAGGTGCTGGTCGTGGACAACGCCAGCACCGATGCAACGGCGGACGTCTGCCGGGCAGCGGGAGTGCGCCGGATCTACGAACCCCGCGTGGGGGTCACCTCCGCGACGTTCCGCGGCTTTGACGAGGCGCGGGGCGAATGGCTGGCCCGGCTGGATGCGGACTCGGTACCGCCGCCGCAATGGCTGGAACGGCTGGAAGCAGACCTGCTTGAAGCGGGGGAAGACACTGCGGTGACCGGACCGGGTCAGTTCTACGGTGCTAACCGGCTGATCCGGTGGATCGCGGAACACCTTTACATCGGCGGGTACCGCTGGTCCATGACACTGTTGATGGGCCACCCGCCGATCTTCGGCTCCAACTTCGGCCTCCACTGCAGCATGTGGAACCGGCTAAGGACCCGGGTGCACCGGGACAATCCTCGGGTGCATGATGACCTTGACCTTTGCTATCAGTTGCGTCCCGGGATGCAGGTCCGGTGGGATCCGGACCTGCGCGTGGCCGTCTCCGCACGGCCCTTCAACACGTGGCGCGGCCTCGGCCGGCGGGTGGCCATGGCCTATGACACCTTCAAAGTGGAGTTCCGCGAGGAGCCGCCGCTGCGGCGCCGCAGGGAGCGGGCCGCTCTCAGGACGCGGAACCGAACAGACGCAGCAGGTCGCGGGTGAACTCGTACGGCGATTGCTCGCTGGGACTGTGTCCGCTGCTGTAGGACGCAAAGGACGCCCCGATGCTGTCGGCAAAACTGCGGTGCAGCTGCAGCGGCCACACATCATGCTCGCCCACGGCTACTAATTTGGGAACCGGGGTGGCGCGCAGGGCCGGCCTCAGGTCCGGGGCGTGGCGCATCAGTCCCACCATGTCCCGGATCGAGTCCTTCCGGGTGAGCGTGAACCGGTGCATGACAAGCGCCATCCGGCCCGGGGAAGCGCGGATGAAATTGCGCTTCACACCCCAGACGATCAGGTCCGCGCTGATCCTGTCCCCGACCAGGGGGGCCGCCCAGCCGATCCAGCTCACGCCGCGGAAACTCTGCCCGCCCTGGGGCGGGCAGCCGAGCAGGGTAATACTGCGGAACAGGTCCGGCCGTTTCAGCAGGGTCAGCTGGGCAACAATGCCGGCAAATGAATAGCCCACCACATGGGCCGGGCCGCACGCTGTCAGCACTGCCGTGAGGTCGTCCGTAAACAGATCGAAGTCGAACCGCTGGCGCGGCGGGCGGAGATGCTCAGGGCCCGCGCCCGTCGATTCGTACTGCCCGGCAAGATCGAAGGAGAAGGCGAAATACCCTGCAGCCGCAAGCTCCGGCAGAACCAGGGAGAAGTCCTCCTTCGACCCCATGGCACCGGGCACGAGGACCACCGGCGGGTTGCCCGGCTCTCCCATGCTTACGGCAGCCAGGGACCCGCTGGGCGCCGCGAACCGTGAACGGACCGCTCCCTCCGGAAGAGCGAACCAGTCAACGTCGCCGAGTAGTGCGTCGCGTGCGGCAGCAGGATCGGCCGGGGCGGCCGGTTCGGTGCGCGGCCTTCCGCCCGGCCCCCGGCCGGCGAACCTTCCGCGTATCACCATGGCTAAAAGATAGCCGCCAAACGGGCCCCCGTCTGCTGGTCGAGGACCTGGGAAGCACGGAGCCGGACATTTCCCCGCCGCGCGGACAAACAGGCCGGCGTCCATCGGGCACCGCGGTAGAATTTCGTTGCCTGCCCCGAAATTCCCCCCGACTCAGGAGCCGACGTTGCCCGCAAAGCGTAACCCCAACAAGTTCGTCTATCGAGGCATCGTATTTACGGGCCTCACTGCCCGCAGCCTCTTCAGGGTCCCCGTGATCCCCTCCGGCCTGGAGAACCTTCCCGCCCACGAAGACATCCACGGCCTGAACCGCACCGTCGTCCCCGGCAAGGGGGCAGTGGTGGCCATTACCCACTTTGGCTACCTGGACTTCGCGTTCGCGGAGCTCCTGATGTGGCGGAAGCTGAAGGTCCACATGCGGTTCCTCGTCACCAAGAAAGCCACGAAAAAGAAGTTCGTCAAGGCTGTCTGCGACTGGTGCGAGCACATTGTGGTGGACCGTGCCGACGGCGCAGCAGCCTACAAGGAGTCCGTAGAAAAGCTGCGCGGCGGTGATTACCTTGCGGTCCTGCCCGAGGCAGGCGTCAGCCGCAGCTTCACCGTGCGGCAGCTGAAGACCGGCGCCGTTCGCATGGCCGCCGAGGCCGGAGTCCCGATCATTCCGGTGTCGGTCTGGGGCGGCCACCGCATGCTGACCCGCGGGCACGGCCTAAGCATCAAGGCCGTCTGGAAAACCCCGGTGCGCGTGCACGTGGGCGAAATGATGCGCGTCGAAGCGGATGCCGACGTTGTCGAAGAGACCCGCCGGCTGCAGGAGGAACTGCAGGAGGGAATCGATTACTGCATCGATACCTACCCCGTGACGCCCGAGCCCGGCGCGTGGTGGATGCCGCGGAGCCGCGGCGGCAGCGCCATGGCCGTTGAAGAACAGCAGGTCCTCGACGCCGCGGACCGCGAGAAGTACAAAATCACTGGTTAACACCGGACAGACAGCAACGGCAGCCGCAGGTGCGGCTGCCGTTGCTGTTGGTGGACCGGCTAGGCGAGGGAATCCAGGGCCTCGGCAATCGGCGTCGGGCCGTTGTTGAACTCGATGGTCTTTCCGGCGGTTTCCGGGCGTTCGAGGACTTCGGCGGCCACGTGGGCAACGTCTTCGCGCGAAACGGACTTGCCCTCGACTCCTGCTCCCGTTTCGATCCGGCCGGTGCCGGGATCCATGGTCAGCGCGCTGGGGCCAAGGATGGTCCAGTTCAGGCCGCTGGCCCGCAGGTGCTCATCCGCGTCGGCCTTGGCTTCGGCGTAGGCAAAGAACCCGTCGTCTTCGGGGACTCCATGGTCCTTGCCGGCACCGAAGTAGGACACCATCACGTAGCGGCCGGCACCGGCGGCTTCTGCGGCGTCCATGGAGCGGATTGCGGCGTCCCGGTCCACGGCGAAAGTGCGTTCGGGGGTGCCGCCCCCGGCCCCGGCGCTCCAGACGACGGCGTCCTGCCCGCGAAGCAGTTCGGTGATCTGTTCGGTGGAGAGGTTTTCCACGTCGGCGACGACGGCTTCCGCGCCGGTCTGTTCAACATCGGCTGCGTGGTCCGGGTTGCGGAAGAGGGAGGTGACGGTGTGACCCTTGTCGGTCAGCCGGCGGGCCAGGTGCAGGGCGACTTTTCCGTGACCTCCGATAATGGCGATGCGGGACATGCGTTACTCCTTTGGTTGGTGACGGTTCCTCCACCATAAGCATGCTGTTGAACTTGTGCAGGGTTTGCGCCCCTCCCGTCCGCCAAGGGCTTAGCAGTTCGTGCGAATAGGTTCGGCGGGGATAGCGGCGGCCTCCGCGGCGTGGATATGATCGCGCTGGGCTCGAAAAACCGCGGAAGGAACGCTGTGGCAACAACTACCGCTCAGCCGGACCTCACTGTTTCGACGTCGGACGGAATGGTGCGGGGAACACTAGTGAACGGCGTGCGGACGTGGCGGGGAATACCGTACGCGGCACCGCCGATCGGCGGGCTGCGGCTGCGCCTGCCGCGGCCCGTGGAGCCGTGGGAGGGCGTGCTGGACGCCGGCCGCTACGGTCCCGTAGCGCCGCAGGAACGCGGACTGCCGTCCATGGGCGCCGGCCGGAAGACTCCCATGGACGAAGACTGCCTCACCATCAACGTCACTGCACCGGTGGGCGAGGCACCGCCGCGCCCGGTCCTGGTGTATTTCCACGGCGGCGCGTTCACCATCGGGGCGGCTTCCGCGCCGGACTATGACGGCCGGAACCTCGTGGAACGCGGGGATGTGGTCTACGTCTGCATGAATTATCGGCTGGGAGCACTCGGCTTCATGGATTTCCGCCGGTATTCGACGCCGGAGCGGCCGTTCGACGTAAACGTCGGGCTGGCGGACCAGGTGGCCGCCCTGCGCTGGGTCCAGCGCAACATTGCCGCCTTCGGCGGGGATCCCGGGAACGTGACGGTTTTCGGCGAGTCTGCCGGCGCCATGTCGATTACTGCGCTGATGTGCGTTCCGTCTGCCGAGGGGCTCTTCCACCGGGCCTTCGTGCAGAGTTCGGCACCCTCTACTGCCTATGGCCCCGGCCTGCCGGAAAAGTGGGCAGCCAGCCTGATCGAGCTGCTGGGGGTCTCCGAAGAGGACGCGCCGAATGCGCTGGCCACGTTACCTGCCCAGCGCCTGGTGAAGGCAGTCGGCACGCTCACCCGCAAGGTCACGCCGGAGTCCGAGCCCGGTGCCCGGGCCGTAGCACCGGTGGTCGACGGGGAGTTCCTGCCGCTGCATCCCATCGATGCCTTCCGGACGGGCAAGGCGCACCGGATCCCGCTCGTCATCGGCAATATGTTCCGCGAAGGCGCGCTGTTCGACCGGGTGCAGGACATCCTCCCCACCACGGAGGAACGGATCGGCACGATGTTTGCCCGCACGGAACCGGAGCTCAAGGAACAGGTCCTCGCCGCCTACCCCGGCTACCCGTCCAAGCGCGCCGCCGTGGACGTAGGCGGGGATGTCGTCTTCTGGCTGCCCAGTATCCAGGTGGCGGAAGGGCACAGCGCGTACGCGCCCACGTGGTCCTACCGGTTTGACTATGCCCCGCGGATGGCGAACCTGCTGGGAATGGGTGCCACCCACGCTATGGACATCCCTGCGGTGTTCGGAAACTACGACGACGGACTGGGCCGGTTCCTGACGCTGCTCGGCGGCAAGCGCACTGCCGTTTCCGTTGGCAACCGGTTCCGCGGTGCGCTGCTGCGCTTTGCCCGCACCGGAGGTCCGGGCCTGTGGCCGGAGTACAGCGTCGAGACGCGCGCCACCAAGGTCTTCGACGGCACCGACAACGTGATCCATGATCCGCACCGGGACCGCCGGGAAGCCTGGAACGGGTACCGCGGCTACCGCTGACCTAGACCGGCAGGTCCCGCAGCAGTCCGCCCAGGCGGAGGAGCTCCAGCGGTGCGTGCTGGGCGAGCGAGAGGCCGACTATCTCCCCGGCATCGCCCAGGGCGTCGATAATCCGAAGCAGATCCGGCACCCGCATGCCCCGGGTGCCGTTGCCCGTTGCTCCGGTGAAATCCCGCCGGTCCAGCACATCCAGGTCCACGTGGATGGCCAGCTTCGTAGCTCCGGTGAGCGCCAGCCAATCCAGAATCCGGCGGGTATCCTCCGGAGTGTCGGTGATCCCGACGCTGGAGATCCCCAGCCGGCGTTTATTGGCCATGCCGGGATCCTGCCAGTCCTGCAGGCCGACGTGGAGGATGTTTGACGGCGCCACCACTGCCGGCAGCGCGGCCAGGAATTCGGCGTCGCCCTCCCCGGCGAGCGCCGACAGGGACATCGACCGGAACCCGGTATAACTGTCGCCCGGGGTCCCGGTGTCCGGGTGCGCATCCACCCACAGCACCGCCAGGTCCGGCCCGTACCTGGCGGCCAGGTAACTGAACGGAGCGACACTCACCGAACATTCCCCGCCGAAAGTGACCACTGACGCCGGATCGGCTTCCGACACCAGCCGGAGCCCTTCCCGGAGCTGGCGCAGGACCGCTTCGCGGGCATAAATGCCGTCCACCGTCTCCACTGCCTCATCCGTTGTGTCGGTGCTGACCGGCACAAAGGCGGTGGGTCCCTCATGGGCGGGGGAGAGCAACTCGAGCAGGGAAGGTCCGAGATGGTAGGAAAGCTGGGTCTGGTGCGGCTGACCCGCAGGCAGCGAACCGACGGCGCCTGCTCCGGCAGCGCCCTGCCACTGCGGAAAGATCAGCCGAAGGGCCCCGGGACCGGATGGATGCATGGAGGTCATGATCGTCCTTAGGTACGGAACAGGTGCCTACCTTACCGCCGCGGACCTGAGCCGAAACAGGTGCGTGCACAAAATAGAATGGAGGCATGACTGCAACCCTCGTCGCCCGGGACCTTTCCGGCGGCCACGCCCACCGCACCCTTTTCGAGCATCTTTCCCTCACCGTCGCGCCGGGGGACGTCGTGGGCGTGGTGGGCGCCAACGGTGCCGGCAAATCGACGCTTCTGCGGTTGCTCGCCGGAGCGGCCGAACCGCAGGCCGGCACGGTCAGCACATCCCCGGCCGATGCCTTTGTCGGCTGGCTGCCGCAGGAACACGAACGGCTCGCCGGTGAAACCGTGGGCGCGTATCTGGCCCGGCGTACCGGGGCGGCGGCTTCCACCGAAGCCATGGAGGCTGCTGCCGAGGCGCTGGGATCCGAACTCCCCGGAGCGGATGACGCCTATGCGGCCGCACTGGACCGGTGGCTGGCGTCCGGCGCAGCCGACCTGGAAGACCGGGCACCCGCCGTACTGGCGGACCTGGGCCTGCAGCTCGGCCTGGACACCGGGATGGCCGGGCTTTCGGGCGGGCAGGCGGCACGCGTGGCGCTGGCCGCCCTGCTGCTGAGCCGCTTCGACATCGTCCTGCTCGACGAACCCACCAATGACCTTGACCTGGACGGCCTGGCACGTCTGGAACAGTTTGTCCGCGGACTCCGCGGCGGCGTCGTGCTGGTGTCCCATGACCGTGAATTCCTCGCCCGCTGCGTAACCACCGTGGTGGAGCTGGACCTGGCACAGAACAGCGTGGCGGTCTACGACGGCGGCTACGAGGCGTACCTGGAGGAACGCGCCGTCGCCCGCCGGCATGCCCGCGAGGCGTACGACGAGTTCGCTGACAAGAAGGCGGATCTGGTTTCCCGCGCCCGGACCACCCGGGAATGGAGCTCGCAGGGCGTGCGCAACGCCATGAAGAAGAACCCTGACAATGACAAGATCAGGCGCAAGGCCAGCACCGAGTCATCCGAAAAGCAGGCACGGAAAGTCCGCCAGATGGAGTCACGCATCGCCCGCCTGGACGAGGTGGAGGAACCACGCAAGGAGTGGCAGCTGCAGCTGCGCATCGGGTCTGCGCCCCGCTCCAGCTCGGTGGTGTCCACGTTGAACGACGCCGCACTCACCCGGGGCGGATTCACCCTCGGCCCGGTGTCGGTGCAGGTGAACGCCGGGGAGC
The DNA here is from genome assembly GCF_024385485.1 of Arthrobacter sp. zg-Y1116. Classification (NCBI taxonomy): domain Bacteria; kingdom Bacillati; phylum Actinomycetota; class Actinomycetes; order Micrococcales; family Micrococcaceae; genus Arthrobacter; species Arthrobacter sp. zg-Y1116. Next base: position 410,572 of record NZ_JANFLR010000002.1, read on the forward strand.
GGATCGGTATCACCGGCCCCAACGGTGCCGGCAAGTCCACGCTGCTGCGGCTGCTGCTGGGGCGTGAGGTGCCCGATGCCGGCACGGCCTCCCTGGGCGCCTCGGTCGCGGTGGGGGAAATCGACCAGGGCCGCGGCCAGCTCCCGGGCCACCTGCCGCTGGGGGAAGCCTTTGAAGCTGCTGTCCCGGAACTCTCATCCGCGGAAGCGCGGACCCTGCTGGCCAAGTTCGGGCTCAAGGCGGATCAGGTGGCGAGCCGCGTCGACGCGTTGTCCCCGGGGGAGCGTACCCGCGCTTCGCTGGCCCTCCTGCAGGCCCGGGGCGTGAACCTGCTGGTCCTGGATGAGCCCACCAACCACTTGGACCTGCCCGCCATCGAGCAGCTCGAAGAGGCGCTGGAAAGCTACGAGGGGGCTTTGTTGCTGGTGTCCCACGACAGGCGGCTCTTGGAGAACGTCCGGCTCGACACACGCTGGGAAGTCGCGGACGGGAAAGTCAGCGCAGCCTAGCCCCGGCTGGCCGCCGGGCACCAGGCGGATCCGGCGCCGGCCTCCGATCCGGCGGCACGGTGCCGGATGTGATACAAAGTATGCTGTGACGCATCCTTGGGAGGTGTGGAACGTAGGTCTCGGGCGATTTCACGGAAGAAGTGTCCTCATGGCTCCAAGGATGGAATACCGCAGTGCTGCCTCAGCGGCCTGCGGGAGCAACGGCATTACGGTTCAGTACAGGTGCGCAGGGATTCCGCGCACTCCATTGGCGCGCCTCGGAAGCGCCCTGTGAAGGCGTTAAGGTCGGCGGAGGTGCCCGTCCTGATCCTTGTCTGGATGTTGTGCGTCGGCACCGATTGGTCAACGGGCACAAAAATCGCCCTCAACGTCGCAGCAGTGGCTGCACTTTGCCTTCGGGAAGCCATCCTGCACCGCCGCCTGGGGGCGAGGCCCGCCCATGGACGGCGCAGCGCCGGTTCACAGCGGCAGCTCGCGACCGCAGCCTAGGCACCGGGACGGCCGGGCCCGATGCCGGGCCCGGATGCCGGGCCCGGGGATGCCGGGTCCGGGGATGTTGGGCCGGGGATGTTGGGCCGGGACGGCCGGCAACGGGTCGTGATCTGGTGGCCCAATCGACGCACGCCTATCGTAGGTAGTCGCAGGTCAGCGGTTCCCCCGGCTGAAAAGAGTCGATTGTGGCTATTGACGTTGCTTCACTGGTGGTTGAAACCGGCAGCGGGCTGGTACAGGGCATAGTCGACGACGGCGTGCGCACCTGGCGCGGCATCCCCTACGCGGCACCACCCGTGGGCGGCTTCCGGCTCAGGGCGCCGCAGCCGCCGCAGAGCTGGAGCGGTATCCGCTTCGCCGGCAGCTTTGGGCCTGTTCCTCCCCAGTCCAAAGCTCCCAGCCTCACCGGAACCCGGCGCCGGGTGGCCATGGACGAGGACTGCCTCTCCCTGAATGTCTCTGCACCGTTGGAACCCGCGGACGGGCTGCTGCCGGTCCTGGTCTACCTGTACGGCGGTGCCTTCAGCTCCGGGTCCTCGGCGGAGCCGACGTACCGGGGCACAAGGCTGGTCCGGGACGGCGGCGTTGTCTACGTGTCGCTCAACTACCGCATCGGTGCGCTGGGCTTCATGGACTTCCGCGCGTACTCGACGCCGGACCGGCCGTTCGATGCCAACTTGGGCCTGCGGGACCAGGTCGCCGCTTTGGAATGGGTGCAGCAGAACATCGAAGCATTCGGCGGTGACCCCCGCAACGTCACCCTCTTCGGGGAATCCGCCGGCGGCCTCGCCGTCACCTCCCTGATGTGCGTTCCCAGTGCCCGGTCCCTGTTCCACCAGGCCTATGCGCAAAGTCCGGCACCATCGGCGGCCTATTCTCCGGAGATGCACGCCGCGTGGGCAGCTGATCTGCTGGAAATCCTCGGCGTACCACCCTCTGCCGCCGCCGAAGCGCTGACCGGGCTGCCAGCGGCGAAACTGGTCAACGCCACCCGGAAACTGACCACTAAGATCGGTCCGGTCAAGCAGCCCGGGTCGCTGAGTGTGTCACCGGTGATAGACGGCGACTTCCTGCCCAGACACCCCGTTGACATGTTCCTTGCCGGAGATTCGAATCCGGTTCCCCTGGTGCTGGGCACCATGGCCCGGGAGGGGGCGCTGTTCGCGAAGGTTTCCAACATCCTGCCGTCCACGCCCGAACGGATCGAGAAGATGTTTGCAGGCACCGATCCGCTGGCGCGGGACCGGGTGGTGGCTGCGTATCCCGGCTACCCGTCCCGGCAGCGTTCGGTGGATATCAGCGGCGACCTGGTGTTCTGGTATCCCAGCCAGATGGTTGCCGAGGGCCACTCGCGTGTTGCTCCCACCTGGGCATACCGCTATGACTATGCAACACCGGCAATGAACCTGCTGGGGTTCGGCGCCACCCATTCCTTCGATGTGCCGGTGATGTTCGGGGATATCGGAATCGGAACCGCCAAGGCCCTGACCCTGCTGGGCGGAGCAGGAGAGCTGAGGGCCCTGTCCAAACGATTCCAGGGTTCGTTGCTGAGCCTGGCCCGGCATTCCCACCCCGGCAGTGACTGGCCGGCCTACGACGAAGTCCGCCGGCAAACCCGCGTGTTCGACAAGCTGGACCGGATTGAATCGGATCCGTTTCCGGAGCGGCGCCGGGCCTGGTCCGGTTACCGGGGCTACATCTGATCGTTCCCGGCACCCGTGCCCTTGGCGGCACCTCGTGAGAGCCTTAAACCGGCTGAGGAATTTCCCCGCACCCCAGGCAAGGAGAGTTGGTTCCCATGAGCGAACATTACGACGTCGTGGTCCTCGGGGCCGGACCGGGAGGCTATGTAGCCGCCATCCGCGCGGCCCAACTGGGCTTGAAGACGGCAATCGTGGAAGAGAAATACTGGGGCGGCGTCTGCCTCAATGTCGGGTGCATTCCGTCCAAGGCACTGCTGCGCAATGCCGAACTGGCGCAGATTTTCACCAACCAGGCCAAGACGTTCGGCATGAGCGGCGACGTCACCTTTGATTACGGAGCGGCCTTTGACCGCAGCCGCCAGGTCGCCGACGGCCGGGTCAAGGGCGTCCACTTCCTGATGAAGAAGAACAAGATCACGGAGTACGACGGCCACGGCGTCTTCACCGACGACCACACCCTCGAGGTGGACCTGTCCAAAGGCGGCAGCGAGAGCATCACGTTCGACAACGCGATCATCGCCACCGGGACCTACGTACGGCTGCTGCCCGGCGTCGAACTGAGCGAGAACGTGGTCACCTACGAAGCCCAGATCCTGGACCGGGACCTGCCGAAGAAAATGGTGATCGTCGGTGCCGGGGCCATCGGGATGGAATTCGGCTATGTGCTGCGTAGCTACGGCGTGGATGTGACCATCATCGAATTCCTGGACCGGGCCCTGCCCAACGAGGATGTGGACGTCTCCAAGGAGATCACCAAGCAGTACAAGAAGCTCGGCATCCCCATCCTCACCTCCACCAAGGTGGAAACGGTGAAGGACAACGGCTCGTCCGTCACAGTCACCTATACGGACAAGAACGGCCAGCAGGGCAGCATCGAAGCCGACCGGGTGATGATGTCCATCGGCTTTGCCCCGCGCACCGAGGGCTTCGGCCTGGAAAAAACCGGGGTGGAGCTCACCGACCGCGGAGCCATCGGCATCGATGACTACATGCGCACCAATGTCCCGCACATCTACGCCATCGGCGATATCACTGCCAAGCTCCAGCTCGCCCATGTGGCGGAGGCCATGGGAGTGGTGGCAGCTGAAACCATCGGCAAGGCGGAAACCCTGCCGCTGGGCGATTACCGCATGATGCCCCGTGCCACCTTCTGCCAGCCGCAGGTAGCCAGCTTCGGGCTCACCGAACAGCAGGCCCGCGACGAGGGTCACGAGGTCATAGTCAGCACCTTCCCGTTTACCGCCAACGGCAAAGCCCACGGGCTGGGCGAACCGGTGGGCTTCGTGAAACTGGTGGCCGACGCCAAGTACGGGGAACTGCTGGGCGGGCACCTGATCGGCCCCGACGTCTCGGAGCTGCTGCCGGAACTGACCCTGGCACAGAAGTGGGACCTGACAGCGGCCGAACTCGCCCGCAATGTGCACACCCACCCGACCCTCAGTGAAGCGCTGCAGGAAGCCTTCCACGGACTGACCGGCCACATGATCAACTTCTAGCCGGGGTACCGCTTTCCAGCGAGCGAAGGGCACCGCCATGAATGCAGGCAGAATCGTACTGATCGTTATTGGTTCCCTGCTGGTCCTCGCCGGACTGACTGCCGGGGCCGGCGCTGCCGGCTTGGGAACCCTGGCCGCGGCCCAGGGCGACGACGGCTACCTATCCGTTCCCGAAGAGACCTACAGTGTTGGCTCGTACGCCCTGACCAGCGAGAACGTCGAGGTGAGTCCGGGCATCCGGGCTCAGGACGATGTCGGGAGGGTGCAGGTCCGGGGAACCGACCCCGACGGTGAGCTGTTTATCGGGATTGCGTCCAAGGCCGATGTCGACCGGTACCTGGCCGGGGTCGCCCATTCGGAACTCGGAGACGTTACGTTCGATCCCTTCTCCGCGCAATACGAGGAGAGCCCGGGCGCCGCCGCACCGGCCCCGCCGGGGGAGCAGGACTTCTGGTCCGCCTCTTCCGCAGGAACCGGCACGCAGGAGCTTGAGTGGCCGCTGCAGGAGGGCGAATGGACCGTCGTCGTGATGAACGCCGACGCCTCTCCGGGGGTCACGGCGGACCTGCAGGTGGGAATCCGCTCCGACGTTCTGGGACCTCTCGCCTGGTGGCTGCTGATCGGGGCCGTCGTGCTGGTGCTCGGCGGCGCGGCGCTGATCCTCGCTGCGATCCTGGCCGGCCGGAAGCACACCGGAGGATACCCCGGGCCCAGCGGCGGGCACGGTCCCTATGGTTACGCAGCGGCGCCGGTTCCCGCTTCCGATGAGACGCCTGCGGGGACGCCTGCAGGGACGCCGGTTCCGGCAGGCGCCACGGCGGCAGGTGCGCCGCCAGGCACCGCGGAGGCACCGGCGTTGTCCGGCGCCCGGGCAGCGCAGCTGTCCGCTGGAGGCACCGGGGCACCGTATCCGGCCCGGCTCTACGGGGAACTGGACCCGGGGCTCTCCCGCTGGTTGTGGCTGGTGAAGTGGTTCCTGGCCATTCCGCACTTCATCCTGCTGGCCTTCCTGTGGATCGCCTTCTGGGTAGCCACCGTCATTGCGGGTTTCGCCATCCTCTTCACTGCCCGTTATCCGCGGGGGCTTTTCGAGTTCAACGTGGGGGTGCTCCGCTGGAGCTGGCGGGTGGCGTTCTATGCCACAGGCGTGCTGGGCACGGACAGGTATCCGCCCTTCAGCCTGGAGCGGACCGACTATCCGGCGGACTTCGACGTCGCCTACCCGGAACGGCTTTCGCGCGGGCTGGTGCTGGTGAAGTGGTGGCTGCTGGTTATCCCGCAGGCACTGATCGTGGGGGCGTTCACCGGGTCCGGCTACGTCATTGTGCGCCAAAACGGCCCGTTCGGCGGGTGGGACCGGAGCATGGGCGGCGGCGACGGCGGCTCGGCGGTGAACTGGGCAACGGACCCGGCCGGCGAAGGCCTGCGGTCGGCCGGCGGCTGGACAGTGGGCATCTCCCTGCTGACCCTGCTGGTCCTGGTCGCTGCAGTGGCCCTGTTGTTCACCGGCCGCTATCCGCGTCCGCTGTTCGACTTCGTTATGGGCCTGCAGCGCTGGTCCTACCGCGTCCTGGCCTACACGGCGCTGATGCGCGACGAATACCCGCCGTTCCGGCTGGACCAGGGACCGGTTGACGCGCGGGACCTGCCGGCTGCCGGGGGTGCGGCACGTTTCAGCTAGCCGGCCGATCTGCCTACGGCACGGCAGCCCTTGCCGCAGCGGCACCCGCTGCGGGGTCCGGTAGGGCATACTGGGCCGCATGACGAGCTTGGAAGGGCCGCTTTCCGATCCGCAGTCCGGAGTCTGGATCGCGGAGCGGCTGGCTGAGCCCGGTACAGTTGCGGGCACCGTTCCCGGCGGGTTCGAGGCCTACGCACGGGTTTTCCACCCGATCCGGGCGCAGCTGCTGGGCTGGCAGCAGGACGGGCCGGTACGTGCCGAGTCCCGCCCCATGCGCTGGGAAGAGCTGGCGGAGGTGCGCGGCACGGTGGCCCATCCGATGATGCAGTGGTCCTCCATTCTGGCCGGCTACCGCAATCCGGTATCGAATGAACCGGGGTGGCACTACGAAGACCCGTTGGTCGGCGCGCTCCCGGCGGGCACCCTGGCCGAGGTAAGCCGCATTCTCGGTGCACACACACAAACTTCCGGCCGTTGCTTTGCCGGGCTGTGGGACGGGTACGGCTGGGTGGCCGGCAGCGGGGAGACCCTTCCCGGGTCCCCGGGCGCCGGAGACCCGGAGGGGCCGGCGCAGCCCTTCCGGGGCCACGACTCCGTGCAGACCGCGCGCCGCCTCGAACTGCCGCTGCGCGACTACCTGTTGTTTGCCGGCAGCCTGGCGGTCTTTGCCGAACCGGGCTGGCAGGAGCACAACGGCTGGGATCCGATCCAGAGCCCCAATCTTCTCTGGCCGGCCGACGGCGCATGGTTCCTGGCCTCCGAGATCGACTTCGACTCCACGATCGTGGGCGGGTCGGCGGACCTGATCCGGGACCTGCTGCAGGCCGCAGCGCTCGAAGCCATGGAGGTTCCACCGGACGGTGACCTGACCCACCTCGGCGACCAGCTGAATGAGGCCCCCGACTGAAGCGGCGGCCGTCTGCCCGGGAGCGCCGTCACAGCAGCGTCAGACAGCTAACAGGGGTCTGTGAGCAAGGCATCCACGGATCCGGCCGATGAGCAACAGTCCTGTGGATAAGCTGAATATATGCCCCTCGAGAACATCAATTTCCACACCCGCAAGTGGGTCCGCCCCGAGGACCTGAACGCCAACGGCACCCTGTTCGGCGGCAGCCTGCTGCGCTGGATCGACGAAGAAGCTACGGTCTATGCCATCCTGCAGATGGGCAACGGCCGGGTGGTCACCAAATTCATGTCGGAGATCAACTTCGTCAGCTCGGCGGTGCAGGGCGACCTGATTGAAATGGGGCTCACGGCAACCAAGTTCGGCCGCACGTCGCTGACCATGCAGGCAGAAGTGCGGAACATGATTACCCGCCGCAGTATCCTGACGATCGACAAGATCGTGTTCGTCAACCTGGATGAAGAAGGCAAGCCCGTCCCGCACGGCTACACCACCATCAGTTACGACCGCGACCGCCTGCCTTCCCACCACATCCCGCCGGTGCCGTTCGGCGTGGAGCCGTACTCCGCCTAGCGGCTCCGCCTGCCAGTACCCCGCCGGTCAGTACCCGCCTGCCTGCTCAGGTGCGGGCCGCGAATACAAGGCATACTTACTAATATGAGTCTTGACTTCCCCCTGCCGCAGGGGCGTGCGGCAGGCGGGAAACCATTGCGCATAGCCGTCCTGTCCCACCTGCACCACCCGATCTCCAGCCCGTTCCAGGGCGGGCTCGAAATGCACACCTCGCTGATGGCAGACGAACTCGCGTCCCGCGGCCACGACGTTACGCTCTTCGCCAAGGCCGGCTCCGTGTCCGGCGGCCGGGTGGTGGAGGTCCTCCCGGAAACCTTCGAATTCCGGCGCGGGCTGGCTCCCGCACAAATGCAGCGGCAGCAGCAGTCCCTCGACGCCGCGCTGGGCTCCGCCGTTGCCGCGGTCCGGGCAGGCGCTTTCCACGTCGTCGTGAACAACTCCCTGAGCCTGCTCCCGTACCTGGAGCTGGCGGATGTGCCCATGCTGACCATCCTCCACACCCCGCCGCTGCCGTGGATCGTGGACGCCGTGGAGGACGGCCGCGCACCGCTTTCACCGCTGCACCGCTTCGTCAGTGTTTCGGCCCGCAATGCCACCGGCTGGTCCCCGCACCTGCCGGACCTGCACGTCATCCACAACGGCATCCGGCTGGCGGACTGGCCCGCAGGCACCGGACGCCGCACCGGAACCGTCGTCTGGGCCGGACGGGTCACGCCCGAAAAGGGACTGCACATAGCGATTGATGCGGCCCGGATGGCAGGTATGGAACTGCACTTCGCCGGGCCGATCAGCGATGCGAAGTATTTCGAACGCACCGTCGCACCGCACCTGGGCCGCGGGGTGCAGCACGTCGGCCACCTCGACCACCGGGAACTGGCCGCCTTCCTTGGGTCCGGAGAGGTCTTCATTGCCTCGCCTGTCTGGTCCGAGCCCTTCGGATTGACCGCACTGGAGGCAATGGCCTGCGGTACGCCGGTGGCTGCCCTGCCCCTGGGCGCCATGCCGGAAATCATCGACGCCGACGGCGGCCGGCTCGCGGAAGGCCTCGGTGCCGATGCCCTGGCCGCAGCCGTCACGGACGCCCGCGGCCTCGACCGTGAGCGGGTACGGAAATCCGCAGCCCGCTTCAGCGCCTCAGCCATGGTGGATTCCTACGAGGAGCAGATGCGTTCCCTGCCCCAACCGGACGGCCTGTCCGACTCCGGCCATCCCGACGCCGTCCTCGTGCCTTAACAGGAGCAGCACTTGCCTTCTTCCCGCATGCCACGCGTGGCCTACTACGCGCACCACCACGGCACCGGACACCTGCGTCACGCCGCCAACATTGCCCGGCTGGCTGCCGTGGAGCTGCTTGTCACCGGCACCACCCCGGCCGGGGGACTTCCGCGCCTGCCCGGGGGAGCGCGGTTCGCGCAGCTCCCGCCCGACGTCGGACCCGACGGACCCTTCGCGCCCGGGCCGGGGAGCTTCCTGCACTATGCGCCGGCAGGTCCGGCGCTGCAGTCCCGCTTCAGCCAGCTGCACCGGCTCTGGGAAGAGTTCGCCCCGGACGTGGTGGTCGTGGATGTGTCCGTGGAGGTCGCCGCCTTTGCCAGGCTCGCGGGCTATCCGGTTATCCACCGCCGGATGCACGGGGAACGGACCGACACGGCACACCGGCTGGCCTACGACTCCGTTCACCGGCTCATCGCCTACTTCCCGGAAGCCATCGAAGATCCGGCGCATCTGCAGGCTTACGGCTCCAAGAGCACTTATCTGGGCATGCTCGCTCCGGACACCGCACCCGGGCCCATCCCCGTGCGGCCCCGGACCGTCGCGGTGCAGACCTCCCTGGGCGGCAGCGGCGTATCACTTGAGGACGTCCTTGCCGCGGCCCGGCAGACACCGGGGTGGCAGTGGGACGTTATGGGACATACCGCCGGCGCCCCGGGGCAGGTTCCCGCGAATGTGTCGCTGCTGGGCGTAGTGGCGGATCCGGGGCCCCGGCTGGCCGCCGCGGATGTGGTGGTCACCTCGGCCGGCCACAATGCGGTGGCCGCCGCGGCCGCCGCACGCCGTCCGGCGCTGCTGATTCCCGAACCCCGGCCGTTCCGGGAACAGGCCGTTTTTGCCTCTTCGCTCGCGTCGGCGGGCGCAGCCGCCGCGCCAAGCTTCGCCTCAGTGGCGGACTGGCGGGGCCTGCTGGAAGAACTGCGCGGGACCGATCCGCAGCTGCTGGCCAGGACCCTCCTGGTTTCTCCCGCCCACTTCCGGGAACGGTTCCTGGCCGCCGTCGAGTCGGCCGTCTCCGGGAGCGAGGGGGAACCCGTTCCCGCCGGCAGGGACGTCAGTACGGCGCATTGACGCGGGCGGCGGCGAGCTCGGCGGGACCCGGACGGCGCAGCAGCCGCAGGTCCCCGCCGTCGCGCTCCCAGGATACGTAGCCGTCCCGGGCAAAGGTTTCGAGCCAGCCGGTCATCGGCCAGCTGCCCCATTTGCCCCGGAACGCCTTGGCGTTAATGACAATGGATTCCAGGTGCTGCAGCGGCGGCCGGTGAACGCCGTGGTGCTGGTGGAACATGGTTGCCCCGGAAAATGCCAGCGGGACCGCCTTCCGCTGCGCGGTGAAGGCGAAGTCCGTGTCCTCGCCGCCGTACCCGGCAAAGGACTCGTCAAAGCCGCCGATCCGTTCGAATGTCCCGCGGTGCACGGCAAACCCCAGGGACCAGAACAGGGCGTATTCCTGCGAGGCACGTGCCGGTTCTCCCGGCGCCGGTGCCAGGGCAGCACGTGCGTGGTGCGGTACGGAGTCCCGGTACAGCACCTGATCGTCGCCGTCGGATACCCACCCCGGCACGTCCGCATCTGCCGTGAGGTAGCGGGGGGCGGCCATCACCAGGCCGCGGGTGCGGTCCAGGTCCGACAGCAGGTGCCCGAACATGCCAGTTGCGGGAATGCAGTCCACGTCGAGGAAGACCAGTGTTTCGGACCGCGCCGCCGCAGCAGCGGCGTTCCTGCCCGCCCCCAGCGGCAGCGGTTCGCCGGCGCCCGACGCCGCATGGACCACCCGCAGCGGCACGTCGCTCGGCGGGGGAACAGCCTCGGGCTGGTTCAGGTAGCAGACCACGATCTCTGCCGGCCGGCGGGTGGAGCGGCTGATCCCGCGGACGGCGTTGGACAGGTGGGCATCTCGTCCGGAGCTGATGATAAGCACCGAAAACGCCTGCTCCGGGGCGGTCTGCTGCGGCTGCATTCTTTCCTTCCGCCGGGGGCGCCCTCCGCGGGCGCCGCAAAATACTAAGTATACTGAACACGGATTGTTTACAGCGGCGGAAGAGGATGCGTGGGCAGGCCGGAAGGATCGAACATCAGGGTGGCGTCAGTGCCGCACAGCCAGGTCTATATCCGGCATACCGGCGCCGTCCCGGGGGAGCGGAACCCGGTGGTACGCCTGCCGGACCCGGACCCCCGCAACCCCGGCCAGTCCACGGAGGCGACATGGTGGCCGCCGGTCATGCTGGACGCCGGCTGGATCCGGGAGAACGCGGACAGCTTCGACCTGATGCACATCCACTTCGGCTTCGACGCCATTTCGCCCCGGGACCTGCAGGCGGTTACCGACGAGCTGAAGGCCCAGGGGAAACCGCTGGTCTACACGGTCCACGATCTGCGCAATCCGCACCACCTCACTCCGGAGGCGCATGACGCGCAGCTGGATGTGCTGATTGCCGCAGCTGATGAACTGATCACGCTGACGCCCGGGGCCGCCGCCGTCGTCGAGCGCCGGTGGGGCCGCCGCCCGCACGTGCTGCCGCATCCGCACGTGGTGGACCTGGCGGAGCTTGAGCGGCGCCAGGCCCTGCGGCTGGCAGCCGGTCCGCGGGAGGAGTTCCGCGTCGGTGTGCACCTGAAGAGCCTGCGCCCGAACATGATGGAGGGTGCGGTCCTTCCGGGCCTGCTCGACGCCGTGGAACAGCTTCCCGGTGCCGTGCTGCAGGTGAACGGGCATCCGGACATCCTCACCCCCGGAGGGGACAAGTACCGGCCGGAACTGCACCGCTGGCTGGCGGAGGCCGCCGCGGCCGGACGGCTCGAGCTGCAGGTCCGGGACTACTTCGACGAACCGCAGCTCTGGGACTACCTGTCGAGCCTGGATGTCTCCGTGCTGCCGTACCGGTTCGGCACCCATTCCGGCTGGCTCGAAGCGTGCACCGATCTGGGCACGGCCGTGCTGGCGCCGTCCTGCGGCTTCTACGCCCAGCAGCGTGCCGGCGTCACGGAATTCGTGCATAACGAGGACGGCCTCGATGCCCAGTCCCTGGCCAGCGCGCTCAAGCAGGTGCACGCTGCCCGGAGCTGGCCGGGAATGAGCCGCGGGGAACGGACCGCAGAGCGCCGGCAGGTAGCCGCAGCGCATGAGGAAATCTACCGGTCCCTGCTCGGCGCCTAGCCGGATGCGCCTCCCGCAGGGCCGGCGCCGCGCAGCGCCTGTTCCAGTGCGGCCAGCCGGTCCCGCGTAAGGGGGGTGCCGGGAAACCGGGCCAGCCGTCGCAGCGGCATACTGCCCATGAGCGCCAGCGCGTCGGCCATGCCCGGGTCCCCGCCGCCCAGCAGCTGCCGGCCCAGCGGATGCGCCAGCCATTGTGCGATAGTCGAATCCAGTGTCAGCGGCGCCGCCGTGCCGCCGTCGGTGCCGGGCAGGTCGATGGTTCCGCTGAGCCGGATGTCCCGGGAGGAGGACCCGACGTCGATGCGGTACGTTCCGCCGTCGGTAATCCACCGGTGCGACGCCGGGTCGAACCTCGCAAGCTCCCGCAGCGGTACCGTCAGCGCAACCGGAGCCGAGGCGCCGGGTTCGAGGAAGACCTTGCGGAAGGCCCGGAGCTCGCGCGGCGGCCGTACCGCGGGTCCCGCCGGAGCGCCGGAGTACACCTGCAGGACTTCGGCTCCGGCCCGGCTGCCGATATTCGTGAGCGTTGCCCCGACGGCCAAGGCAGGCCCCGTATCCGTGTCCACAAGGCGGAGGTCCAGGCCGGTGTAGTCGAAAGCGGTGTAGGACAGGCCGTGCCCGAAGGCGAACGCCGGTTCGATCCCACGCGCGTCATACCAGCGGTAGCCCACCAGTACCCCTTCGCCGTAGCGGACCGTGCCTGCCTCGCCGGGATAGTTCCCAAACGCCGGAGTGTCTTCGATCCGCCGGGGGAAGGTTTCCGCCAGCTTTCCGGACGGGTTCACATCTCCCAGCAGGACATCCGCCAGCGCCTCGCCTCCGGCCTGGCCGGGCAGCCACGCCTCCAGCACGGCCGGTACCTGCTCCACCCACCCGGTCTCCACGGCGCCGCCGTTGAACAGGATCACCACTGTCCAGGGGTTGGCGGAGGTCACCGCCCGCAGCAGCGCCAACTGGTTTTCCGGCAGGGCCAGGTCCGGCCGGTCGAATCCCTCCGACTCCTTGTCCTCGGGCAGGCCAAGGAAGAACAGCACTGCGTCCGCAGCAGCGGCAGCGGCCTCAGCCTCGGCCACCAGCTCCGGGTCGGGCGTTCCGTCCAGCCGGTAGCCGGCGGCAAAGACGGCCGCAGCGGTCCGCTCGGACAGGACCTCCAGCGGAACGCTGACCCGCGTGGGGGTCACCTGCGAGGAGCCGCCGCCCTGGTACCGCGGGGTGCGGGCCAGCTCGCCCACCACGGCCAGTCGGAGATCGGGGGAGAGCGGCAGGATCCCGCCCTCGTTCTTCAACAGCACCATGGAGGCCGCAGCGGCCTCGCGTGCCAGCCGGTGGTGTTCGTCAGGGTCCGCGCTGCTGTGCGACGGCGAGGCGGTGCGGTCCGCCAGCTGCAGGAGCCTCGCCGCGGATGAATCCACCATCTCCTGGTTGACGGTGCCGGCTTCCAGTCCGGCCTGCAGCTCCGCCGGCCCCAATCCGCCGCTGGCGGGCATTTCCAGGTCCAGTCCGGCGTCGAGCGCCGCCGCCCGGTCGGTGACCGCACCCCAGTCGGACATCACCAGGCCGTCGAATCCCCACTCGTCACGCAGGACCGTCTGCAGCAGCCAGGCATTCTCCGCGGCGTGGATGCCGTTGACCTTGTTGTAGGCAGCCATCAGGGTCCACGGGTGTGCGGTCCGAACCACCGTTTCGAAGGCCCGGAGGTAAATCTCGTGCAGGGTGCGTTCGTCCACCGACGCGTCAATCCGCATCCGGTCCGCTTCCTGGTTGTTCGCCGCGAAATGCTTGGGGCAGGCAGCCACCCCCTCGGACTGGAGGGCGCGGATCCAGGCGGCACCCAGCGCGCCGGCGAGCAGCGGGTCTTCGGAAAAGTACTCGAAGTTGCGCCCGCACAGGGGAGTGCGCTTGATGTTCAGTCCCGGCCCCAGCACGACGTCGACATGCGCAGCTGCCGCTTCCTTCGCCGTCGCCGTGCCGAGCCGGGCCAGCAGGTCCGGGTCCCAGGAACACGCGGTGAGGCATTCCGCAGGGAAGCAGGTGGCAGGCAGCGCGTCACCGATTCCGGGTTCCGACTCGCTGCGTGGACGCCGGATACCGTGTGGCCCGTCGGAGAGCACCAGGGGCCGGAGCCCCGCCGCCGGGGCAGCGACGGTGGTCCAGAAAGACGCTCCGGACAGCAGGGCGGGTCTTTCATCCGGCGGGAGGGAAGACACCCGCTCCCGCAGCGAAGCGGCGGACGGCTGGTCAGGTGAGGACATCGGCATGTGCCGGAGTCTAGGTGCCCTCCGCAGCCGGGAGAAGAGCACCGGGCGACAGAAGAGGTGCAGGCACGAAGGACCTGTCGGCGGAACCTGCCCTGCGGCTAGTGTTTCGTTAGCGAACAGCAGCGGAGAACCGAGCCTTCGCGGACGGAGCAGACCAATGATCAGCCAGCTGGACCGTTATCGGCAGATCGCCGAGATCCTCTCCCGCAACGGCCTTGGCTTCCTGGTGTCCGCCCTTGGCCTGGAGGGCAGGCTGCCGTTCCGCCGCCAGCACGCGGCCGAGGCGGGAGGCAAACCCCGCACCCGTCCGGAGTACCTGCGTACGGCCCTCGAGGAGCTCGGTGCCACGTACGTGAAGATGGGCCAGTTGCTCTCCACCCGTCCGGACCTGCTGCCCCCGGACTACCAGAGCGAACTGGCGAAGCTGCAGGATGACGCCGAAGCGGTCCCGTGGCCGCAGATCAAGGACGAGCTGCACCAGGAACTGGGCGGAGACCCGTTGGAGGTCTTCCGGTCCTTCGACACCACGGTCATGGCAAGCGCCTCGATCGGGCAGGTCTATGCCGCCGTCCTGAAGGACGGCACGGAGGTGGTGGTCAAGGTACGCCGGCCCGGGATCGCTGCCCAGGTGGAACAGGACCTGGAAATCCTGCAGAACCTGGCCAACGCGGCCAGCAAACGCTGGGAAGCCGCCCGCGACTACGACCTCACCGGACTGATGGACGAGTTCGCCTCCACGCTTCGCTCGGAGCTGGACTATCTCCAGGAAGGCCGCAACGCGGACCGGTTCCGGGCCAACTTCGAAGACGACGCTGCGATAACCATTCCCTACGTTTATTGGGACCACAGCACCTCCCGTGTCCTGACGATGGACCGGATCCGCGGAATGAAGGTCACGGACGTTGCCGCTCTCGACGCCGCCGGGATCGACCGTCCGGCGCTGGCGGTGGCTGCTTCACGCGTCGAAATGAAGATGGTCTTCGATGACGGGTTTTTCCATGCCGACCCGCACCCGGGAAACCTCTTCGTGGAGCCCGGCGGCCGGGTTGGACTGATCGACTTCGGCATGGTGGGCGAGGTGGACGAGAAGCTGCGCAGCCAGCTGTCGGCCCTGTTCATCGGCATTGTGCGCAAGGATCCGGAGCGGATCACCAATGCGCTGGTCCGGATCAATGCTTCCGGGATGCGGGTGAACCGCGTGAAGCTCAGGATGGACCTTGGTCCGCTGATCCGCCTGTATTCCGGCAAGGACCTGGCGTCGGCACCGGTGGGAACCATCATTACAACCGGGCTGGGCATCCTGCGCACGCACCACATCCAGCTGCCGCGGGAAATGGCGCTGCTGCTGAGGATGCTGATCATGACCGAAGGCATGGGCGAGGTGCTGGATCCCCAGTTCCGGCTCGGCCCCACCCTGGGCCCCTATGCGCGCAGGATGGCACTGCAGCAGCTGAACCCGGTGAACTATGCCCGCAGGCTCGGCCGTGCCGGAACGGAGGTCCTGGAGCTGGGTGCCGAACTGCCGGACCAGGCCCGCCGGCTGCTCAGCACCCTGGAGATCGAGGGGGTGGAGGTCCACCTCCGCGGCGAGGAACTGCTTCCGCTGGTGATGCGGCTGGAGCGCGTGGGAAACCGGCTGGTGGCGGCAATCTTCGCGTCGGCGTTTATTCGTGGAGTGGGGGAGCTGACGCTGGGTGATTCGTCCCGCTGGAAATCGTGGCAGGCACCGCTGATGAGTGCCGGGCTCGCGTCTACGGGGGCGTTGGGCGGATACATCGCCTGGACTTCGCGCCGGGCGCGGCT
This sequence comes from Arthrobacter sp. zg-Y1116, assembly GCF_024385485.1. Classification (NCBI taxonomy): domain Bacteria; kingdom Bacillati; phylum Actinomycetota; class Actinomycetes; order Micrococcales; family Micrococcaceae; genus Arthrobacter; species Arthrobacter sp. zg-Y1116. Next base: position 426,420 of record NZ_JANFLR010000002.1, read on the forward strand.
GCGCGGTATGTGACACTGCGGCAGATGGCACCGCTGCAGACGGCACAGGGCCGGGGCGGGAAAAGTTCCCGCCCCGGCCCTGTTGGCTTGTGCTTGTACTGGTGCTTGCCGTCCCTATGCCGTGGCCGGGCGCACCGGCGCGGCGGCCTTGGCCAGGTTCAGGCCCAGTTCCGCCGTCGGGGTGTGCGCGGTCTCCTTGGCGGTGAGGGCGGAAATGGCGGCGATGGCGCAGATAGTGCCGGTGAATACGCTGGTCACCAGCCATCCGCCGGGCTCCAGTCCGCCGATGGCAGCAACGATGGACGGTGCAAAACCGGCCATCAGGAAGCCGAGCTGCGTGCCGATGGCGAGGCCCGAGAATCGGACCTTGGCGCTGAACATCTCTCCGTAGAACGACGGCCAGACAGCGTTCGCCGCCGCGTAGCCGAAGGAGAAGACCGCCACGGAGAGGGCGAACTGCAGCAGGGTGTTACCGGACTCCATGGACAGCAGGTAGAACGGCATGATCACCGCGCTGGACAGTGCGCCGTAGATGAAGACCGGACGGCGGCCGATCCGGTCGGCCAGCCGGCCGAACAGCGGCTGCGTGAACAGTGCGAAGACGTTGCCGGCCACCACGAGCCAGAGCGTAATGTTCGCGTCCACGTTGCCTACCTCGGTGCCGTACTTGATGGCCAGTGTCCCGTAGACGGTGGAAACCGCTGCAATAAAGGCGCAGCAGATGACCCGCAGTACGTCGCGCCAGTGGTCCTTCAGCAGGACGCCTGCCGGCAGCTTCGCGATCTCGTTGCGTTCCTTGGCCTCCGTGAAGGTGGGGGTTTCATGCAGCGAGCGGCGGATGAAGTAGGTGACGACGACAACCACGGCGCTCAGCCAGAACGGAATGCGCCAGCCGATGCCGTATTTGATGTCGTCCGGCAGGGCAACCACGGGGATGAACACCAGTGCGGCAAGGATCTGCCCGCCCTGGGTACCTGTCAGTGTCCAGGACGTGAAGAACGAGCGGCGGTTGTCCGGCGCGTGTTCCAGGGTCATGGAACTGGCACCGGCCTGCTCGCCTGCGGCGGAAAGTCCCTGCATCAGGCGGCAGAAGACCAGCAGGACCGGAGCCCACCAGCCGATCGTATTGAAGTCCGGCAGGCAGCCGATCAGGAAGGTGCTTCCGCCCATCAGCAGGAGGGTGAACATCAGGACCTTCTGGCGGCCCACCCGGTCACCGAAATGCCCGAGAATGACGGCGCCGACCGGACGGGCAATATAGGCGAAGCCGAAGGTGGCGAGCGACATGACGCTGGCCTGGGTGTCGGCGTCCGGGAAGAACACGCGCGGGAAAATGAGCGCGGCAGCGGAACCGAAGATGAAGAAGTCGTAGTACTCGACGGCACTGCCCATAAAGCTGGCAGTGGCGGCCTTGCGCGGGGTCTTGCCCGTTGCTGGTCCAGCGGGGGCGGATGCGTCCATTGCATCTCTCCTGACGTGGGCTGTGGTGGGGGGGGGTACGGAACTCCGGGGCGGTGTGCGCTATACGCACTTGTGTGCATTGTCCGTACGCTTGAAGTAATGTAGCCCACAGCTAAGGGTCCGGCAAGCAGCGGCGCATATGTGTCCTGCGTGTTCGAAAGGCACTGCCGCCCGCACGTAGGCACCGGAAGGAACAGCGCCATGAGCGGCACCGAGGAATCATTCATTGTCGGGTTGATCGGGGAAGGCATCACCGCCTCCCTTACCCCGCCCATGCATGAAAGGGAGGCCGATCACCAGGGGCTCCGGTACATTTACCGGCCGATTGACCTCACTCAGCTGGGCCGCCCGGGCACCGATGTCGGAGCGCTGCTTCGCGCAGGCCGGGACCTGGGTTTCAATGCCTTCAACGTGACGCATCCCTGCAAGCAGCTGGTCCTGGCCGAACTTGATGTTGTGTCGGACGACGCCGAGCGGCTCGGCGCAGTAAACACGGTCCTGATCCGGGACGGCCGGTTCATCGGGCACAACACCGATTTCTCCGGCTTCGGCGGGGCGCTGGCCGGCGGACTTCCGGATGCCGCGCTGGCCTCGGTGGTCCAGCTGGGCGTGGGTGGTGCCGGCGCCGCCGTGGCCTACGCCCTCCTCAAAGCCGGAACCGGCGAGCTGACCCTGCTGGACCTGGACCCCGATCGTGCCGCAGAACGCGCAGCCGCGCTGTCCGGGCTTTTCCCGGACCAGCGGATCAGCGCCGGCACGCCCGCTGACCTCCCCGCCGTCCTGCCCGGTGCCGACGGCCTGGTCCATGCCACTCCGGTGGGGATGCATTCCCATCCAGGCCTTGCCGTGGACCTGGACCTGCTCAACTCCTCCCAGTGGGTGGCCGACGTCGTCTACCGTCCGGTGGAAACGGAACTGATCCGCGGCGCCCAGGCGCGGGGCTGCCGGGTGCTGGACGGCGGCCGGATGGCCGTGGGCCAGGCCGTGGATGCCTTTGAACTGATTACCGGCATCCGGCCCGACGCGGCACGGATGCTCGCCCACTTCCACGAACTGATTAGCCAGGGCCGCTGAGGGCCGGGACCGGAGCACCATGCGCACGTCAATTGCCACCGTCTGCCTGAGCGGGACGCTCGAAGAGAAAATGCGGGCCTGCGCCGATGCAGGCTTCGACGGCGTCGAAATCTTCGAACCGGACCTTTTGGTCTCTCCGTCCAGCCCGGAGCAGATCCGCGCCCTGGCGGCCCACCTGGGACTGACCCTGGACCTGTACCAGCCGTTCCGGGACTTTGAAGGCGTCGAGGACCCCCTGCTCGAAGCCAACCTGGACCGCGCCCGGGCAAAGTTCGAACTGATGAACCGCCTCGGGATCGAAACCATGCTGCTGTGCAGCAACGTGGGCACGGCGACCATCGACGACGACGCCGCGGCGGCGGACCAGCTGCGCCGGCTGGGTGAACTGGCGGCCGGCTACGGGGTAAAGGTCGCCTACGAAGCACTCGCCTGGGGACGCTACGTAAATGACTTCGAGCATGCCCAGCGCATAGTGGACCTGGCCGACCACCCGCAGATCGGCACCTGCCTGGACAGCTTCCACATCCTCTCCCGCAGCTGGGACCCGGCCGCGATCGAAAAAATCCCGGCGGAGAAAATCTTCTTCGTCCAGCTCGCCGACGCGCCCGAACTATCCCTCGATGTCCTCTCCTGGAGCCGGCACTACCGGGTCTTCCCCGGTGAGGGCGCGTTCGACCTGGTGCGGTTCATGGCCCATCTGGTCCGCAGCGGCTATGACGGACCGGTGTCCCTGGAGATCTTCAACGACGTGTTCCGGCAGACCGCCGAGGACCGCACCGCGGTGGACGCGATGCGGTCCCTTATCTGGCTGGAGGAGCGCACGGCGTCGTACCTCTTGCAGCACGACGGCAGTGCGCACTATCCGATGTCCCTCGCGACCCTGCCGAGCGTGGCCGAGCCCACCGGGTTCAACTTCGCCGAGGTCAAGGCCGGGAACCCGGACACGGTCTCCGCGCTCCTGCACCAGCTGGGCTTCACCTTCGCCGGGCGGCACCGGACCAAACCCGTGCAGCTGTGGACCTCCGGCACGGCTCGGGTGATCATCAACGGGCAGCAGGCCGGCGGGATGGAACCGGGCATTTCCGCACTCGGGCTGGACGTGCAGGACCCGCAGGCCGCAGCTTCCCGCGCGGTGCAGCTGCGGGCCCGGCCGGTGAGCCGACGCAGCCAGGCGGATGAGCAGGTGCTCCAGGCCGTGTTTGCCCCGGATTCCACGGAGGTCTTCCTCTGCGAAGCCACCGCCGACGGCACTGCCGCGTGGGCGGACGAGTTCGGACCCGCGGCGACGCCCGGCCCCGGGGAAACCGCCGGGCAACCGACGCAGCCGCTGATTTCGGCCATTGACCACATCAACCTGTCCCAGCCGTGGCAGCACTTCGACGAAGCGGTGCTCTTCTACGAGTCCACGCTTTCGCTGACCCCTATCGCCTCGCAGGAAGTCCCCAGTCCCATGGGCCTGGTCCGCAGCCAGGTGATGCGCAGCGCCGACGGCGGGGTGCGGCTGGCGTTGAACATTGCTCCGTTGATCGTGGAATCCGGGCCCGGCGGCGCGGAGTACCCCCAGCACGTCGCTTTCACCTCCACCGATCTGGTCGCCACCGCCCGCCAGGCGGCCGAAAGGGGGCTTCGGTTCCTGCCGGTGCCGGCCAATTACTATGAGGACCTGGCAGCCCGCTTCCGGCTTGATCCGGGGTTCCTGGCGGAACTGCAGGGGCTGAACCTGCTCTATGACCGCGACGGTGACGGCGAATTCCTGCACTTCTACACGGGCACCGTGGGCAACGTGTTCTTCGAAGTGGTGGAGCGGCGGGGCGGGTACGAAGGTTACGGTGCACCCAATGCACCCGTTCGGCTGGCCTCCCAGTACCTGGCTTCCCGCGGGGAACCGAAAGCGCGTTAAGTGGAGGGCGCAGACGGCTATTACGTGAAATCGGTGGAGAAGGCCTTCGCTGTGCTGGGCGCCTTCACGCTGAACGTGCCCGAACACACGGTCAGCTCCGCAGCCGCGGCGGCAGGCATCAGCCGGGCTGCGTCGCGCCGGTTCCTCCTCACCCTCCGGGACCTCGGCTACCTGGGCTTTGACGGAACCACTTTCCGCCTGGCGCCGAGGACCCTGGACATCGGGTCCTCGTTCCTGGCGCATCTTTCCCTGCCGCACGCGGCCGAGCCGCACCTGAAGCAGCTCTCCGTTGACCTGGGCGAGACAACGTCGCTCTGCATCCTGGACGGGACCGACGTCGTCTATGTTTCGCGGATCACTTCCCCCCGGCTGGTGCGGGTGGCGGTCAACGTCGGGACCCGGTTCCCGGCCTGGGCCACTTCGATGGGCAGGGTGCTGCTGGCGTCCCTGCCCGAGGCGGAGCAGGAAGCCTATTTCAGCACCGTGGAACTGATGCCTTACACCGCGCGCACCGTCCGCACCATCCAGGAGCTGAGGGCGTCCGTTCGGGAGACCGGCGAGCGGGGCTGGTCACGGGTGGCTGATGAGTTGGAGGACGGCCTGCGGGGCGTGGCCGTTCCGGTCCGCAGCGGCGACGGCACAGTGGTCGCGGCCGCCAACGTGTCGCTGCAGCTGCACAGCGCCGAACGCGTGGAGGAGACCGTGCTTCCGCCGCTGCGCGCCGCCGCGGACCGGATAGGCCGGGACCTGGGCTAGTCGCTGTACTCGGTGGCCTTGTAGATACTCAGGCCCAGCGCCGCGGCAACCTGGGCCACCGCACGCTGTGCCTTGACGCTGTTGCCCACCTCGTCCAGCGGCGGCGCAAACCCGGCAATCGCCAGCTTGCCGGGCATGATGGCCAGGATGCCCCCGCCCACGCCGGACTTTCCCGGCAGTCCCACGCGGTAGGCCCAGTCACCGGAGGCGGTATACATCCCTTCCATGGTCATCTCGGCCAGCATGGCCGGGATGTTGGCAGCCTGCACCACCCGGTCCCCGCTCAAGGGATTGATTCCCTTGTTGGCGATGGTGGCTCCCATGGCCGCCAGGTCACGGGCGGTGACGAGGGTAGAGCACTGCCGGGTATACACATCACACGCTTCCATCGGATCCGAATACATGGTGCCGCCCGAGTACAGCAGCCAGGCAATCGCCCGGTTGTGGAAGTTGGTGGACTGTTCGGAGTTATTCACCTCGTCACTCAGCGTGATTCTCCGGCCGGCAAATGCGCTCTGGACCTGCAGGATCGCCTCCCACCGATCCTCGGCGTTGTCGCCGGGAATCAGGGAAACCGTGGACATGGCCCCGGCATTGACCAAGGGCGAAACCGGTGTGTCACCGTGCAGGACAACGGAAATCACCGAGTTGAACGGCTCCCCGGTAGGATCCGCACCGACCTTTTCCTGGAAGGTTTCCAGCCCCACCTGTTCCATGGCCCACGCCATGGAGAACACCTTGGAAATGGATTCCAGGGCGAATTCGAAGCCTGTGTCACCGGCTTCGAACAACGCTCCGTCCGCGGTCATCACGCAAACCCCGAAGAGGTCCGGGTTCACGGACGCCAGGTACGGGATGTAGCTGGCGTTCCTTCCCCCGGAGTCGTTTCGGTGGTCTGCGTACGCCGTCCGGACCGCCGATTCAATTGCGGCGTCATCGAGTGTCATACCGCCGTGCTCCCGCCGTGCCCGCCGCCGTCGTCGTGCGAGAACATCACCGGCGAACCGGAGGATTCCGCTTCCCTGGTCAACTGTTGGGTGGAAACACTGGACTCCGAGACCGTCCCGGGATGCGAATGCTCAATCTGCCACGTGAACGGAACGAACTCGCTGGTCCGGTCCCGCCAGTGCGGCTTGCGGAAGGCATAAATAAGGAACGGCAGGATGACCATCACCACAGCCCCGCCCACGAGGATGCCCACGTAGACTTCCGGGGATCCTACGGAAATCTGGTCGGGCGGGATGAAGCTGAAGGCGAAAGCCATCAGTGAACCGAGGAAACCCACGCCGCCGATAATCCACATGCCGACGTCGCCTCCGGGCACCCGGTAGGGCCGCGGACGGTTCGGCTGGCTGTAGCGCAGGTAAATCGCGGCAGCGAACATCAGCATGTACATGATGAGGTACAGGATCACCGTCAGCTGGCTCAGGATCTGGTAGGCGGCCTGAACCGAGGGCAGCACTACGTAGGTCAGTCCCAGGCCGGTGACCATAAAGGCCTGGAAGAACAGGATGTGGGTGCCCATTCCATTCTTGTTGGTGTGCTGCCAGAAGCGGGGGAGGTAACCTGCCTTCGCCACGGCAAGCATGCCCATTGACGGACCTGCCACCCAGGTCACTACGCCGGCGAGGACGCCGATCAGCAGCATAAACGCGACTATGGGTCCAGCCCAGCCAATGCCGGCCCATTCAAACATGTCGTTGTAGGAGGTCAACAGGCTCTGGGTGAGGTTGATATCGGCCTGGGGCACCACGAACGCGATGGCCAGGGTTCCCAGCACGAAGATGATGACGGTCCCTGCCGCCGCGGTCAGCACGGCGATCGGGTAGTCGCGGGTGGGGTTCTTGACCTCTTTGACGTGGATCGCGTTCATTTCCATGCCGGCGTAGAAAAGGAAAATCGACGCCGCGAGCACCACGTTGGAGAAGTTGCCGAAGTCGGGAATGAGTTCGCCCCAGCCCAGCTGGATCTGCGGGGTGTTCCCGGCAAAGAAATAGGAGAAGCCAAGGACGATCAAGATGGCCGCCGGAATGATGGTTCCGATGATGCCGCCCCACTGGCTTACCCGGGAGAAGGCCTTCGCACCGCGGAAGGCAATGAACGTGGCCAGCCAGTAGACCACCAGGACCACCGCGAGGACGAAGAGCTTGTTTCCTGCGAGTTGCGCGTCAAGGTTCTGGTTGTCCCCGGTGTAGGCCAGTGACACAGCGCCGAACGTCAGCACGGTGGGGAACCAGATGGTCACCTCGATGAAGAGCATGAACATGGCCAGGAAGGCCCACCGCGGCCCGAACGCCTCGCCAACCCATCGGAAGACGCCGCCCGTCTCCGGCCATCCAGTGGCCAGCTCCGCGGCCACGAGGGAGACCGGAATCAGGAAGACGACGGCGGCCAGGACATAGTAGAAAATCGAGCTCAGGCCGTACTCGGCCTCCGACGGAAGCCCGCGGAGGCTGACCACGGCCACAATGTTCATCACCGCCAGGGCGCCGATGGTGATCTGGGCATTCTGCTTCGATTTCGCCCGCTGCTGATCCGCTGCGGGGGAATTTGCTGCCTTCGAATCGCTCATTTAGGCCACCTCCTCGATTAGTGATGGAATCCGGGACGCTCCGCCTCGCGAGGCATCGGGGCACTCAGCTGATCCAGGTACGTGGTTTCCCGTCGGATATCCGCCAGCAGTTTCTCTGCCAGGTCCATACTCAGCCCGTTGCGGACCACAATCCGTTCCACCGTCAGGTTCGAGAGGTTGTCCGGCAGGGGATAGGCGGGCACGAGCCACCCCCTGGTGCGGAGCCGCTCCGCCAGGTCATACAGGTTCCACTTGTCCGTGTATCCGTCTTTCAGCCGCCAGGCGAACACCGGGATGTCGGAGCCGTCGTTCCACAGTTCGAAGGGGCCCAGCTCAGCGATCGCGCCGGACAGGTGCAGCGCAACGTCCTGCGAGGCCTGCTGGATCCGTGCATAGCCGTCGCGGCCCAGGCGCAGGAACAAGTAAAACTGCAGGACCACCTGTGCACCGGGGCGCGAGAAGTTCAGGGCAAAGGTCGGCATATCGCCGCCAAGGTAGCTCACGTAGAAAATCAGGTCCTCCGGAAGCCACTGCCGTTCCCGCCAGACCACCCAGCCGAGCCCCGGATAGACCAGGCCGTATTTATGGCCGGAAGTGCTGATCGAGTGGACCCGTTCCAGCCGGAAGTCCCACTCCAGGTCCTGTTGGATGAACGGCGCGATCATGGCGCCGGACGCCCCGTCCACGTGGATGGGAATGTCGAGGCCGGTGGAGGCCTGGATCTCGTCCAGCTTGGCCGCGATCTGCTTTACCGGCTCATACATGCCGGTGTAGGTCACGCCCATGATGGCGACGACGCCGATGGTGTTTTCATCGACATAGTTCTCCAACTCGAAGCCGTCCAGGCATTTGTGCTCTTCACTGATGGGCACCAGCCGCGGCTCGACGTCGAAGTAGTTGCAGAACTTCTCCCAGCACACCTGGACCGCGGAACTCATCACCAGGTTCGGCTTATCAGTAGGCTTTCCCTCGCTGCGGCGCCGATGCTGCCAAAGCCGTTTGAACGCCAATCCGCCCAGCATGCAGGCTTCGGAGGAACCGACCGTCGAGGTGCCGATGGAGTTCTCCGGGGAGGGGGAATGCCACAGATCGGCGAGGATCCGCCAGCAGTTCTGCTCAATCTGCGCAGTCTGCGGGTATTCGTCCTTGTCGATCATGTTCTTGTCGAACGTCTCGCTGTAGAGCCGGTTCGCGTGGTCGTCCATCCAGGTGCTGACAAACGTCGCCAGGTTCAGGCGTGCGTTGCCGTCCAGCATGGTTTCGTCATGGACAATCTGGTATGCCGTTTCCGGCAGCATTTCACCATCATTCAGCCGGAATTTCGGAGCGGCAGTCTCCTCGCCCGGCCGGGCAAAAAGCGGATTGACGGAAAGCGAATCAGGATTTTTCTGCACCATTTTGGAAGCCTCTCATCGACAATATGCCAACCGGCATCAGGCCGTAGTGAACGGCGGTGGGTCCCCCCAAGGCTGCGCGCAGGAAAAACTCTACGCGCGGCAAATACCCGGTGCTAGGTTTGGCGCGGTTTACGCGGCTCCGGACCCAAAACGGCGGTAAAGGCAGTGTCCGGCAGCGCTTTTTCCTGGTCTTTCATTGAGGGCCGGCCGGTGCCGGACGTACCCTTGCCGGACCGCTTATTCCTGCCCGGCTCCCGCGCTCCAACGCCGCCGGACCGGGCAATCGAGAAGGAGATATCCATGGCTTCCCTTGCACGGCGCGAGCGTTTTGAACTGCCGGACCAGGTCCGTAAATTCTTCGAGGGGGACTGGGAGGTTCCTGCCTTCCCCGTCGAGGAATACCAGGACGGCTCGGCCATGGTGATCCGGGCCGAACTGCCCAACATCAATCCGGAACAGGACCTGGACGTCACGGTGAGCGACGGGGTCCTGCATATCAAGGGGGAACGGAAGGAAAAGACGGAGCACAAGGGACGGCACGGCTACCGTTCCGAGTTCCGTTACGGGTCATTCACCCGCGAAATAGCGCTGCCGTCCGGAGCCAGCCAGGACAATGTCACGGCTACCTACAACGACGGCGTGCTGGAGGTGCGCGTGCCGGTCCCCGAGGTTGGACCATCGTCAACCAAGGTTCCCATCTCGCGGGGCTAGGGCGGCCGCCGAGCTGAAGCCGAAGGAGCCGCATGACTGAACGGCCAGCAGCACGCAAGGGCGCACGGACGTTCCCGGACTGGCTGGTCATTGCCACGCTGGGCTGCGGCGGCATAGTGGTCTCGCTTGAAAAAACCGCGGTGGTTCCGCTGCTGCCGGAATACCCCCGGATCTTCGGAGTCACCTCCGACGATGTGTCCTGGCTGGTCACCGTCACGCTGCTCTCCGCAGCGGTGGCAACCCCCATCGTCTCCCGGCTCGCGGACATGTACGGCAAACGCCGGATGCTGCTGGTGGCCATGGCCCTGATGGTTGCCGGCGCCTTCACGGCCTCCATCGGCGGGACCTTCACGTGGGCCCTGGTCGGCCGCGGGCTGCAGGGCCTTGCCGGTGCGGTGATACCGGTGGGGATCAGCATCCTGCGGGAAACCCTGCCGCAGAAGAAGATCGCCGGCGCCGTTGCGCTGATGAGTGCCAGCTTCGGCATCGGCAGCGCCCTGGGGCTGCCGCTTGCCGGGCTGGTCTATGCACGGTTGGGCTGGCAGGGCACCTTTTGGGTGGTGGGAGTGATTGGCGCGTTGGTGATTGCCGCCGTCGTCGTCTTTGTCCCGGAGTCGAAGGTCCGCAACCCGGCTCCGTTTGACTACGTCGGGGCCCTGCTGCTGTCGGCCGCCATGACCGCCGTATTGCTGGCCATTACCAAGGGCGGGGTCTGGGGCTGGACCAGTTACCCGATCCTGGGCCTTTTTGCCGCCGCCGCCGTCTGCTTCGCACTGTGGTTTCCGGCGGAGCTGCGCAACGGACAGCCCCTGGTGGACCTGCGGACATCCGCCCTCCGCCCGGTCCTGCTCACCAACATCGGAGCCGTCCTGGTGGGCTTTTCCATGTACGCGAACATGCTGGTCACCACGCAGCAGCTGCAGCTCTCGAAGGAGACCGGCTACGGCTTCGGACTGAGCGTTCTCGCGGCCGGCCTCACCATGATCCCGTCAGGGCTGGCCATGGTGGCGGCTTCCCCGGTCTCGGCGCGCATCACCAACACGTACGGAGCCAAGGTCACGCTGGTGACCGGCTGCACCGTTATGGCAGCGGGATATCTGGCACGCATCCTCTTCGTGCACACGGTTCCTCAAATCATCACCGGGGCCGTGATCGTGTCCATCGGCACGGCAATCTCCATGGCCGCCATGCCCACCATCATCATGAGCAACGTCCCGCTCACCGACACAGCGGCAGCCAACGGCCTGAACACCCTGCTCCGGTCCGTAGGCACCTCCACCTGCAGCGCAGCAGTGGCCACTGTCCTGGCCTCGCTGACAATAACCATCGGCGGCAGCACCTTTCCCGGACTGGACGCGTTCCGGACCATTTTCGTGTTGGCCGGTCTGGCGGCACTGGCCGCCGCCGGCGTCGCCTGCCTGATTCCCCGGTCCCGCCGGCACGAGGCCACGCACCCGGACCTGCACGCCGACGGCACACAACGGCAGCCGCAACCGGAGGAAAAACGGGAGATCATGGTCAGCGGACGGCTGCTGTCGGCCACTGACGGCAGGCCGGTGGGCCGGGGCACCGTCACTGTGCTGGACAGCGGTGGCAGTCCGGTGGACTGGGACCGCACGGACCAGGACGGCGGCTATGCCGTCCTGCTTCCCGGCGAGGGACAATACGTCATGGTTGCGAGCCAGGCCAGCTGGCTGCCGGTTTCGGAAGTGCTGGCCATCCGGGGTGCGGCGGTACACCACGACCTCCATTTCCGCCGGCCGCTGGCCCTCACGGGACGGATCCGGCATGCCGGCCGCGCCGTCGCTGATGCACTCGTGATCCTGGTCCGGCCGGGCGGAGAGGTAGCAGCCTCGGCCCGTTCAGACGGCAGGGGGAACTACGAGCTGCCCCTGCCCGGATCCGGTGAGTATGTCCTTAGCGTCATTGAACCGGATGCCCGGACCACCCACACCCGGACCGTGGTCCTCCCGGCGCCGGACACCGTGATCGACGTGGAACTCGGAGGACGGGAACCGCACACCGGCCTCAGGATCTGACCGGGCCGCCCATCAGCGAGACCAAGGGCACATCTGCCGCTTTGGTACGCGCCTGTCCAAGCGCATACGATCAATCTGGCGTAAAGCGGGCGTCGGCAGCCAAACACGTGCCGAGCTATGTCCCGCTGCGCGGATTCTTTCACTCGTCTTTAGTTAGGGTATGCGGTGGACCTCACCCTCATGGTCGCGCTGGTGATCGCGCTAGCACTATTCTTCGACTTCACCAACGGCTTTCATGACACCGCCAATGCGATGGCTACCCCCATCGCAACCGGTGCCATCAAGCCCAAAACGGCCGTCGCCCTGGCGGCCGTGCTCAACCTGGTAGGTGCCTTCCTCTCCACGGAGGTAGCCAAAACCATCTCCGGCGGACTCATCAAGGAAGGTGAGGGCGGGATCCAGATAACCCCCGTCATGATCTTCGCCGGCCTGATGGGCGCCGTCATCTGGAACCTGATCACCTGGCTGCGGGGACTGCCGAGCAGTTCCTCCCACGCCCTGTTCGGCGGGCTGATCGGCGCCGCGATTGTCGGCGCCGGATTCGGTTCGGTGGATTACTCCGTGCTGATGTCCAAGGTTGTCCTGCCTGCGCTGATCGCTCCGTGCATCGCCCTGTTCGTGGCTTATCTCGCCACCAAGCTGGCGTACCGGATCACCCGCCGGCATGATCCCGATTCGGGCAACAAGCTGCCCCGCAAGCGCGGCGGCTTCCGCTACGCCCAGATCTTCTCCTCCTCCCTGGTCGCCCTGGCTCACGGCACCAACGACGCCCAGAAGACCATGGGTGTGATCACCCTTGTCCTGGTTGCCGGCGGCCTGCAGACCTCCGGCACCGGCCCCGCCTTCTGGGTCGTTGCAGCCTGTGCCATTGCCATTGCCGCCGGAACCTACGCCGGCGGCTGGCGCATCATCCGCACCATGGGAACCGGCCTGACCGAGGTCAAGCCGGCACAGGGCTTTGCTGCCGAAACCAGTACGGCCGCTGCCATCCTGGCCTCGTCCCACCTGGGCTTCGCACTGTCCACCACCCAGGTCGCCTCCGGCTCCGTCATCGGTTCGGGCCTGGGCCGCAAGGGCGCCGAGGTCCGTTGGGGCACCGCAGGGAAGGTGGGTGCCGGCTGGCTCCTCACGCTTCCCGCTGCCGCCGTCATGGGTGCCATTGCGGCGCTCATCGCGTCCATCGGCACCGCAGGTGTGGTTGCGATCTCCATTCTCGGCACCCTCACCATCCTGGGCATCTTCCTGTGGTCCCGCCGCAGCCCGGTGAACCACGACAACGCCGTCAGCGACATTGAAAATGCCGGTGAAGTAGTCCGCATCAAGAAGCGCCGCGGCAAGAACAACCGCAAGGGCAAGAACGGCAGCACCGGCAAGAACAACAACTCCGGTAAGGGCGGAAGCACCGCTGCCGGGGTCAAGGTCAAGGAAGGTTCCAAATGAACATCCACTGGATGGACTACCTGACGGTCTTCGGCGTCACGCTTCTCGCCGCGCTGACCGTGGTCTGCATCTATTCGTTCGGGGTTCGCCTGTACGCGGTCTCGCTCGATGCTGAGACCGGTTCCACCCCGCGCAACCGCGTCGCCCTGGCAAAGGCGGGAGCGTTCACCTGCTTCGCACTAAGCGCCGCAGCGGTACTGTTCGGGATTTACCTGATTGTCCCGGCGCTGCACGGCTAGGCTCTCAGAAACACTAAAAAGGCCCGCAGGATCATCTGATCCTGCGGGCCTTTTACGTTGGTGGTGCCTAGTTCTGCAACGCCGGGTCCGGGGCGTAGAACGGGTAATCCGTGTAGCCCTCGGGTCCGAAGGAGTAGAACGTCGTTGCGTCCGGGGTATTCAGCGGCAGGTCTTCCTGCCAGCGGCGCGCGAGGTCCGGGTTGGCGATGGCCGGACGGCCGACAACGACGGCGTCGCCCAGTCCGTCGTCCATCATGGCCAGGGCTTCCTCGCGGGTGGTGAGGGGGCCGAAGCCCGTGTTGAGCAGTACCTTGCCGCCGAAGCGGGTGCGGAGGGCCTGGACCAGCTCGCCGGCGGGATCACGGTGCAGGATGCTCAGGTACGCGAGGCCGAGCGGTGCTACGGCATCCAGCAGGACGCCGTACGTGGCAAGCACATCCTCCGGGTCCATCTCCAGGCAGCCCTGCACATTGTGTTCGGGCGAAATGCGCAGGCCAACCCGGTCGGCGCCGATTTCGGCCGCCACGGCGGAAAGGGTTTCAATGACGAACCGTGCACGGTTTTCGGGGCTTCCGCCGTAGTTGTCCGTGCGCTGGTTCGCCGTCGGGGAGAGGAATTCATGCAGGAGGTAACCGTTCGCTCCGTGCAGCTCCACGCCGTCGAACCCGGCGTCCACCGCTGCCCTGGACCCGCGCACGAAGTCCGCGGTCACAGACGCCAGTTCTTCGGTTTCCAGTGCACGCGGCACTGTGTACGCCTGCTTGCCGTCGTAGGTGTGGGACATGCCGTCCACGCCCACGGCACTCGGGGCTACGGGGTCCACGCCGCCGTTGATGTTCGGATGGGTCACCCGGCCGGCGTGCATGACCTGCGCGACAATCCGGCCGCCGGCTTCATGCACGGCGTCGGTGACCCGGCGCCAGCCTGCCAGCTGCTCGGGGTCCACGAGCCCGGGCTGTCCGGGGAATCCCTGCCCTTCACGGCTGGGATACGTTCCTTCGCTGACGATCAGGCCGAGCGAGGCGCGCTGGCTGTAGTGCTCAACCATCATCGGGCCCGGGATGCCGTCGCGTCCGGCCCGCTGGCGGGTCAGCGGTGCCATCACGAGGCGGTTGGACAGTTCAAGGCTGCCGGCGGTCATCGGGGAAAACAGGTTCACTAAGTAACTCTTCCTATCGATTGCCGCTGCCCGCGCCTGCATAGGCAGCGCTGACAGCGGCAGTGTGGGTTCATAGGCGCAACCCGGTACCCCGCCAACCTATTCCGCGGGCGGCGCCGACTGTGGCGCAGCCCATACCCGTCCGGCCGCCGGCTGGCTACCATGGCGGCATGGTGCGGACTGTGTACTACGCCTCGGTTTCCCTTGACGGATTCACCGCCGACGACGACGCCGGCCCGCCGGAGGACCACCGGTTCCGGGTGGCCGAATCACCGGCGAACGCCGGTGCCGTGGTGATGGGGGCGGGGACCTACGGCCGGCTGCAGCGGCAGGTAGGGGAGGGCGGCGCCGACGCGTGGGACTGTCCGCCCGGGCCTGTCTGGGTCTACACACATCACGAGTTTCCCGCCGTCGCCGGAGCGGACATCATGTTTGTCCGCGGTCCGGTGGAGGAGTTCGCGGCGGACATCGCGGACTCGGCCAACGGCGGGGACGTCTGGCTGCGGGGTGTGGACCTGGCGGGCCAGTACCTGCACCACGGACTGCTGGACGAACTGCGCCTGGTGGTGCATCCGGTCCTGCTCGGCAGTGGCCGGCCGCTGCTGCCCCTCGCCGCGGAACGGCCGGCGCTGCTGCTCAGCGCCCGGCCGTCCGCCGACGGCAGCGTACGGCTGTGTTACGGGATCCACGCCGGGCAGGAGCCCTAGCGGGACTCCCGGATCATGTTCGTAATGCGTGCCGTGGAGAGCCTGCGGCCGTCCTCGTCGGTCATAACCACTTCGTGCGTGGTGAGGGTGTTGCCCAGGTGCACGGCCGTGGCCGTTCCGGTGACCAGACCTGAGGACGCGGACCGGTGGTGCGTGGCTCCGATTTCTATTCCCACGGCGTGCCGTCCGGGTCCGGCATGGATGCCGGCGCCGAAGGAGCCGAGGGTCTCGGCGAGGACCAGGTGCGCGCCGCCGTGGAGGATGCCTGCCACCTGTTCGTTGCCCTCCACCGGCATGGTGGCCACCAGCCGGTCCGCCGACATCTCGAGGAAACGGATGCCCATCTTCGCCACCAGCCGGCCCACGCCGTGCGCGGACAACCAGTCATGCATCTCTTCCGGGACACCGGCGTCGATAAGTTCCTGCTTGTGGGGGTTGGTGTCCGCCTGATGGCCGGAAGGGCCCGGCGTGAAAATCTCGCTCATGGCAACTAGGCTTGCATTTGTGAGTGAATCTACCAAACTGGCCACGACCCCCCTTAGCAGCAACATTAACGGCGACATTAACGGCAACACGGGAGACGACGGCAAAAGCGGCGTTGATAACGGCGGTACCGCCGCCGAAACCCCGGGCACCCCGGGTGCAGCGCCCGTTTCCCTGGGAACCGTGAACGCCGGGGGACACAACCGGCTGCTGGTGATTGACGGACACTCCATGGCGTTCCGGGCCTTCTACGCGCTCCCGGCCGAGAACTTCTCCACCGACACCGGCCAGCACACCAATGCCGTCTACGGTTTCACCTCCATGCTGATCAACCTGATCAAGGAGGAGAAGCCCACTCACGTGGCCGTGGCCTTCGACCTGGACACACCTACGTTCCGGTCTGAGGAATACACCGAATACAAGGGCGGCCGGAACAAGACGCCCGAGGAGTTCCACGGGCAGATCGACCTGATCATCAAGGTCATGGAAGCCATGCGCATTCCCACACTGTCCATGGACGGCTACGAAGCGGACGACATCCTTGCGACGCTGGCCGAGAAGGCGTCCGCCCTCAACTGGGACGTCATGGTTGTCTCGGGGGACCGGGATGCCTTCCAGCTGGTGGATGACCACGTCACGGTGTTCTACCCCAAGAAGGGTGTTTCCGACCTGCCGCGCATGGACGCCGCAGCCGTGGAAGCAAAATACCTGGTTCCCCCGGACAAGTACTCAGACCTCGCTGCCCTGGTGGGCGAGAGCGCGGACAACCTGCCCGGCGTCCCGGGTGTGGGTCCCAAGACCGCTGCGAAGTGGATCAAGCTTTACGGCGGGCTGGAGGGCATCCTCGAGAACCTGGACTCCATCAAGGGCAAGGTCGGCGATTCCCTGCGCGAGAACATCGAGGACGTCAAGCGGAACCGGCGCCTAAACCGGCTCCTGCGGGACCTGGACCTGCCGGTGGACCTCGAAGCCATGGCCGCCCAGCGGCCGGACCGGGAGGCCATTGAGGAACTCTTTGACGCCCTGCAGTTCAACGCGCTGCGCAAGCGGCTCTTCGACGTCTACGGGGAAGATGAGGGCGAGGCCGCCGCGCACGCCGAAGTGCCCGCCCCTGAACACAGCATCATCACCGATGCCGGGGAACTGGACAGCTGGTTCCGTGCCGCCAACCAGGCCCGCACTGCCGTGCAGTTGGTGACGGAGGGTGCCGCCGGGGCACGCGACGTCGTCGGCATTGCCCTGGTGACGGACGCATCGGCCGCCTACGTGCCGCTCACCGAGCTCGACAGCGCCGCCGAGCAGGTGCTGGCGGACTGGCTGGCGGACCTTGACGCGCCCAAGGTGGTCCACGATTTCAAGGAGGCTTACAAGGCACTGGCTGCCCGCGGCCTCCACCTGGCCGGCGAGGTCGATGACACCGCCATCTCCGGCTACCTGATCCAGCCGGACCGCCGCAGCTATGAGCTGGCGGACCTGGCGCAGTACCACCTGAAGATGAACATTGTGCCCGCGGCCGCCGCCAGCAACCAGCTGGAACTGTCCCTCGGGGACGAAGACGCGGCAACGCCCGCCGTGTCCAAGGCGTTTGCCGCCCTGCGGCTGAGCGAGCACTTCGCCGGCCAGCTCGTGGAGCGCGGCGCCAACCAGCTCCTCGGCGGACTGGAACTGCCGCTGTCCGAGGTCCTCGCGGAAATGGAACTCGCCGGCATTGCGGTGTCCTCGGAGAAGCTGGACCGGCTGCTGGACGATTTCAGCGCCACCATCACCCGTGCGAGCGAGGAAGCCTTCCGGATCATCGGCAAGGAGATCAACCTCGGCTCCCCGAAGCAGCTGCAGGCCGTCCTCTTCGACGAACTCGGCCTGCCGAAGACCAAGAAGATCAAGACCGGGTACTCCACGGACGCCGATGCGCTGACGGACCTGATCGTGAAGACCGGACATCCGTTCCTGGAGCAGCTGCTCGCCTTCCGCGACGCGTCCAAGCTGCGCTCCACCGTCGAGGGCCTGCGGAAGTCCGTTGCCGACGACGGCCGCATCCATACCACTTACGCCCAGACAGTGGCCGCCACCGGACGGCTGTCCTCAGTGAACCCGAACCTGCAGAACATCCCGATCCGTTCCGAAGAGGGCCGCCGCATCCGCGAGGTCTTCGTGGTCGGCGAAGGCTACGATTCGCTGCTCACCGCGGACTACTCGCAGATCGAAATGCGGATCATGGCCCACCTCTCCGGCGACGAAGGGCTGATCGCCGCTTTCCAGGCGGGCGAGGACCTGCACCGGTTCGTCGGGTCCCACGTGTTCAACGTGGCCCCCGAAGAGGTCACCAGCGCCATGCGGTCCAAGGTCAAGGCGATGTCCTACGGGCTGGTCTACGGCCTGAGCTCCTTCGGCCTGTCCAAGCAGCTGGCCATCCCGGTGGACGAGGCCCGGACCCTGATCCGTGACTACTTCGAGCGGTTCGGTGCCGTGCGGGACTACCTGCGCGGCGTCGTCGAGCAGGCCCGCAAGGACGGCTTCACCTCCACCATCGAGGGCCGCCGCCGTTACCTGCCGGACCTGTCCAGCGACAACCGGCAGCTCCGCGAAATGGCCGAACGGGCCGCACTCAATGCCCCCATCCAGGGATCCGCGGCGGACATCATCAAGAAGGCCATGCTCGGCGTGGACAGCGAGCTGAAGGCGCAGGGGCTGAAATCCCGGATGCTGCTGCAGGTCCACGATGAACTGGTCCTCGAAGTCGCCGCCGGGGAGCGGGACGCGGTGGAGAAGCTGGTGCGGGAGCAGATGGGTTCCGCGGCGGACCTGTCCGTTCCGCTGGATGTCTCCGTCGGCGAGGGGATCAGCTGGCACGAGGCCGGGCACTAGGCACTACCGCCGAAACTGCCGCCTAGACACAGGGGGAACCATGGATACGGACCACAGCACGGACAGCACGGCGGACGGGCTGCGGTTCGCTTCCTTCCCTGCCGGCTACGACGCCGCGGACCCGGGCAAAGCCGACGAGCGGACCGCCAAGTGGTTCGATGCCGTCAACCTGGGTTTCCACGAGGACCGCACCAAAGCGGAGGGGCTGCCTGCCCAAGTGGACGGCTACCGGCGGGACGGCCGCGTCCTGACCGCGGTGTACGACGACGGCCTGCCGGAGTATGCCTGGGATCCGGCCGTGCCTGTGGCCACCTACGGGACCATGGTCAATGACCTGAACGTCGGGGGAAGCGAACTGCTGCCCGCGCACCTGGTCACGGCAGTCACCGTCCGTCCCACGCACCGGCGCCGGGGCATCCTGCGGCGGATGATTACCGCGGACCTCACCCGGGCCAAAGACTCCGGCCTGGCGTTGGCCGCCCTCACCGCGTCGGAAGCAACCATTTACGGGCGCTTCGGGTTCGGGGCCGCCACCTCCACCGCAGGCGTCGAACTGGACACCCGCGGCGGCCTCGAATTCGCCGCCCCGCCGCGCGGCAGTATCGCGATTGCCGACGCCGACAAGCTCCGGGGGCTGGCGCCGGAAATCTTCCGGGCCCACCTGGAACGCACCTTCGGCGCCCTGGGTCGGCAGCATGCGTACGCCATGCGTGCCGCGGGAGAGTGGAGCGGGGAAAACACGCAACCGGACCTGGCCGTGCGCGGTGTTCTCCGGTACAACGCAGACGGCGTCCCGGACGGCTATGCGGCCTACAAGTCGCTGGGCTGGCAGAACGAGCCGCACACAGTGAAGGTCACCGACCTGGTGGCGGCCAGCGACGAGGCCTACCGCGAACTCTGGCGCTACCTCGGATCCATTGACCTGGTGGACCGGCTGTCCTTCTCCGAGGCCCCGGTGGAGGATCCGCTGCCGTGGATGCTGACTGACCGCCGGCGGTACAAGGTAAAGCACGTCGAGGACGTCTTGTGGCTGCGGATCCTGGACCCAGTGGCCGCACTTGCTGCCAGAGGATACTTCGGCGACGGCACGGTAGTGCTCGACGTCGACGATCCGATGGCGCTGGCAGCGGGGAGTTTCGTGCTCGAGGTACGCGGCGGCGTCGGAACCGTGCGTCCGGCCGCAGCCGGAAAAGAAGCGGACACGCCGCGGGTGCAGCTGACTGCGGCGGCACTCGGTTCCCTGTATCTGGGGTCAGTGAGTGCGCGGACGCTGGCGGCAGCCGGGTCGGTGCAGGCCGGGGAAGCGGCCCTGGGCGTCCTGGACGAGCTGTTTTCGGCCGGACCGGCGCCTTACTGCAGCACGCATTTCTAATCACCTGAGTGGCAGTCGGGTATTTTTCAGCCACGGACCGGCAGTTCCCTTTGACCTGCGTTGGCGGGTCCGGCTAGACTGATCGGGCGCGTAATAGCGCAAGTTATAACCAATCCTGTCCATCTCCGGGCAAACAAGCTGTTCGTCTTCGGCACTTTCGTGCCTTCGGCATTCACTTGGGCAAGTATCTTGCCTGCGGGGGCCACCCGGCCCAACCGCCGGTTAGTGGAAACCAGTCCGGAATACAAAACAACTTCCACATCGGAGTCCCAACTACATGACCATCACCACCAACGAGAAGTCCGGTACCCCGCAGGTCGCCATCAACGACATCGGTACTGCCGAGGACTTCCTCGCCGCGATTGACGCAACGATCAAGTACTTCAACGACGGCGATCTCGTCGAAGGTACCGTTGTCAAGGTTGACCGCGACGAGGTCCTGCTCGACATCGGTTACAAGACCGAGGGTGTCATCCCTTCCCGCGAGCTTTCCATCAAGCACGACGTTGATCCCGGAGACGTTGTCTCCGTTGGCGATCAGGTCGAAGCCCTGGTGCTCACCAAGGAAGACAAAGAAGGCCGTCTGATCCTCTCCAAGAAGCGTGCTCAGTACGAGCGTGCCTGGGGCGACATCGAGAAGGTCAAGGAAGAAGACGGCGTCGTTACCGGTACCGTCATCGAGGTTGTCAAGGGTGGTCTTATCCTCGACATCGGGCTGCGCGGCTTCCTGCCGGCATCCCTCGTGGAGATGCGTCGCGTCCGCGACCTGGCTCCGTACATCGGTCAGCAGATCGAAGCCAAGATCATCGAGCTGGACAAGAACCGCAACAACGTTGTTCTGTCCCGCCGTGCCTGGCTCGAGCAGACCCAGTCCGAGGTTCGTTCCACGTTCCTCAACAAGCTGGAAAAGGGCCAGGTTCGTCCCGGCGTTGTTTCCTCCATCGTCAACTTCGGTGCATTCGTGGACCTTGGCGGCGTAGACGGCCTCGTCCACGTTTCCGAGCTGTCCTGGAAGCACATCGACCACCCCTCCGAGGTTGTCGAAGTTGGCCAGGAAGTCACCGTTGAGGTTCTGGAAGTTGACCTTGACCGCGAGCGTGTCTCCCTGTCGCTGAAGGCTACGCAGGAAGATCCGTGGCAGACCTTCGCCCGCACCCACGCCCTCGGCCAGGTTGTTCCGGGTAAGGTCACCAAGCTGGTTCCGTTCGGTGCGTTCGTCCGCGTCGAAGACGGCATCGAAGGCCTGGTCCACATCTCCGAACTGGCTGTCCGCCACGTGGAGCTCGCCGAGCAGGTTGTCTCCGTTGGTGACGAACTGTTCGTCAAGGTCATCGACATCGATCTCGAGCGTCGCCGCATCTCGCTGTCCCTCAAGCAGGCCAACGAGGGTGTCGATCCCGAGGGCACCGAGTTCGATCCGGCTCTGTACGGCATGGCCGCAGAGTACGACGAAGCCGGCAACTACAAGTACCCGGAGGGCTTCGACCCCGAGTCCAACGAATGGCTCGAAGGCTACGAAACCCAGCGCGCAGCTTGGGAGCAGCAGTACGCTGACGCCCAGGCACGTTGGGAAGCCCACAAGAAGCAGGTCGCTCAGCACAACTCCGAGGACATCGCTGCTGCTTCGGAATCCACCGATTCCGGCACCACCAGCTACTCCTCCGAGCCGGCCGTTGCCGAGACGGGTGCCGGCACGCTGGCTTCCGACGAAGCCCTGGCTGCACTGCGCGAGAAGCTCACGGGAAACTAATTCCCACTGGTTCCGCTGTCCGGTAAGCCGGACCGTGTAACTGCCTAAAGCGGGCCTCCACTTCGGTGGGGGTCCGCTTTTTGCGTGTACGGGCGTTTCTGGGTGCGGACGGGTGGGCGGCACCCTGGGGTAGGGCCGGAGAACCGTTCTTGGATGTCGAGCAGGGGGGATCAGGGGGAGATCATGGCGGAACAACGGCGAAAGCCGGATCCGGTGCCGAGTTCGCGGCCCTGATGACCGCCTCCGTGCTCACCACCGTCGTCGGCGCCTACGCCGCCTCGTGGCATTCGTTGTCTTGCTGTTCCTGTTCTGGCTGGGTCCGGAACCGGCGTTCCCCATGGCGGATTCTGCGGGCTGACCCAGGCTCGCCTAGGCCGAGTCCCGCACCACCAGCGATGTCGGCAGGCGGTTAACCCGTTCGGTCGGCCTGCCTTCAATCAGGTCCACCAGCACCTCCGCCATCTTTGCCCCGAGGGCGGTGATCGGGTGGTGGATGGTTGTCAGGGCAGGACTCAGGCTGGTGGCGTAGTAGTCGTCGTCGAACCCCACCACGGCGATATCCTCCGGGATGCGCAGCCCGCGTTCCTGCAGCACCGAATACGCACCCGACGCCATCTGGTCGTTTGCCGCGAACACAGCGTCGATCTCCCTGCCGCGGTCCAGCAGGCGGCGCATCGCGGCCGCCCCGGAGGCTACGGTAAAGTCCCCGGTCTCCACCAGGGCGTCATCCAGGCCTGCCCGGCGGACTTCCGCCCGCCAGCCGGCGAGCCGGTCCACACCCGCAAGCATGTCCTGCGGCCCGGCGATCGTGGCAATGCTCCGCCGTCCGGCGCCGGTGAGCCTGGCCGTGGCCGCGGCAGCGCCTTCCTCATTGTCCACTTCCACGAAGTAGCTCTGGCCGGCGTCCACCAGCGGACGCCCGGCGAAAACCACCGGCAGCTGGCCGTTCAACCGCTCCCAGGAATGGTCGCCCGTGTGGTGTGAAACCACGAGCACGCCGTCCACGTTGCCGCCCAGCAGGTAGCGGCGGGTTTTCTCCGGGTTGGATTCCGAGGAGGTCACCATGTTGAGCATGTATTCGGTGGTGTTTAGGTAACGGGCGATTCCTTCCACCACACTGGCGAAGAAGGGATCCGCAAAGACCTTGGAGGTGGACTCCGGAACGAGCAGGGTCACCGTATACGTCCGCCGGCTGGCCAGGGTCCGGGCGGCGCGGTTGGGTACATAGTTCAGCGCCCGGACGGCCTTTTCCACCGAGTCGGCCATGCTCGGGTCAACCGACGGCGAACCGTTGACCACCCGGGACACCGTGGCCCTGGAAACGCCGGCCAGGGCGGCCACCATTTCCAGGGTCGGTGCGGGGCGCGCCTGGCCGGATTCAGCACTCACAGTTTTCTCCTACGCGACTGAGGGCTGAGACGCCCGATCGGTGCCCAGTTTACGGGACGTCACACCATCGACGCGGCAGCCGTCCCACGGGTGCCGGAATCTTCGCCCCGGCTGGCTGCGATCAGCCGGCTGTAGGCAAGGCCGCTGTCCTTGACGGTGCGTTCCTGGGTGTCGTAATCCACCCGGACAATGCCGAAACGCTTGCTGTAGCCCCAGGACCACTCAAAGTTGTCCATCAGGGACCACACGAAGTAGCCGCGGACGTCTGCTCCCGCCTCAATTGCACGGCCGACCGCGGCGATGTGGTCCATGATGAAGCCGGTCCGTTCGGCATCCGGCACGCTTCCGTCGTCGCTCACGACGTCGTCGTAGGCAGCCCCGTTTTCGGTGATGTACAGCGGCGGCAGCGCCGGGTACTCCTCACCGAGGCGGACCAGGAGCCGGCGGAGCCCGTCGGGGTTGACCTCCCAGTCCATGGCGGTGCGGGGCAGGCCGCGGCTCGGGAAGGTGATGTGTTCGGCCCCGATCCACGGCGACGCAGCTTCCCGGCCGGAACCGCCGGAGTGGCCGTCCGTTCCGCTGTTATCCGGATGCCCGCTGATGAGGTCATCGTGGTAGTGGTTGACGCCGAGGAAGTCGATCGGGGCGGAGATGATGTCCAGGTCACCCGGGTGGATGACGTCGCCCAGGCCGAACGGTTCCAGGTCCTTCAGTGAATCCTCCGGATAGGCGCCGCGCAGGATGGGGTCCAGGAAGATCCGGTTCTGCAGGGAGTCAAAAAGCCGGGCGGCTTCCAGATCCACGGGGTCAGCGGGATCGCGGGGGATGGAGTTGCTGAGGTTCAGGGTGATCCCGAGCTCCTGCGCACCACGGCTCCGCAGTTCGTTGACTGCCAGTCCATGCGCCAGATGCTGGTGGTGCACCGCTGCCACCGCTGCCCGCGGTTCCTGCCGGCCGGGTGCATGCACCCCGGACCCGTACCCCAGCAGCGAGGAGCAGAACGGTTCGTTGAAGGTGGTCCAATGCTGCACCCGGTCCCCAAGGGCGGAGTAGACATCATTGGCGTACTCAACAAAGCGGTACGCGGTGTCCCGGTTGGCCCAGCCGCCCTTCTCTTCCAGGGCCTGCGGCAGATCCCAGTGGTAGAGGGTGAGCCAGGGCAGGATCCCGGCGCCCAGGAGTTCATCCACCAGGCGCGAATAGAAATCCAGCCCCAAAGAGTTAGTGTTCCGGTCACCCGGGCGCACGCGGGCCCAGCTGGTGGAGAACCGGTAGGAGCCCAGTCCCAGGTCCTTCATCAGTGCGACGTCGGCGGGCATCCGGTGGTAATGGTCCACCGCGGTTGCCGGGGTGTCGGAGTTCCTGATGTTTCCGGGGGTGCGGGCGAATGCGTCCCACACGGAGTCTTCCTTCCCGTCCTCCCACGCGGCTCCTTCAACCTGGGCGGCCGCCGTGGCGGACCCCCAGATAAAGCCGGCCGGGAAATTCTTCCACTCCGTGGCGTTGTTCGTCATTAGCCCTTCACTGCTCCCTGCATGATTCCGGATATAAGTTGTTTGCCTGCCACCGCAAAGAGGATGAGCAGGGGAATGGTTGCCAGCACGGCACCGGTAAGGACCACCGAGTAGTCGGTATACCGGTTGGACTGCAGCTGGCTCAGGGCCGTCTGCAGGGTGGGATTGCCGGCGTCGAGTACCAGCAGCGGCCACAGGAAGTCCGTCCACGCCGACATGAACGTAAACAGGCTGAGGATGGCCATCGCCGGCCGCGCGGCGGGCAGGGCCACATGCCAGAAGGTCTTGATCATGTTGGCGCCGTCCATCCGCGCGGATTCGATCAGCTCGTCCGGGATGACGTCCACCAGGTACTGGCGCATAAAGAACACTCCGAAGGCGGTCACGAGTGTCGGAATGATTACCGCACCGATCTCACCGGTCCAGCCATAATGCCGCATCACCATGAAGAGGGGGATGATGCCGAGCTGGGTCGGAATCGCCATGGTTGCCACTACTGCGACCATCAGCCCGTTGTTCCCGCGGAACCGCAGCTTCGCAAAGGCGTACCCCGCCAGCGTGGAGAACATCACCACGGAAACGGTGATGATGGTCGAGATCAGGATGCTGTTCCACAAGGCCGTCCAGAACGGAATCGTGTCGAACACCTCGGCAACATTGGTCCAGAAATTCCCCCCTGGCAGCAGCGGCGGCCAGGTGAGGCTCAATGCCTCATTGGACCGGCTCCCCACCACCGCGGACCACCAGAGCGGGTAGGAGGACCCGATGAAGAAAGCAAGCAGCAGGCCGTAGGTCAGGTAGCCAGGGCGAAGGCCGTTGCCCAGGAGCCGATGCCGCAGCGCCGGACCGCGGCGCACCGGCTGCGGTTGGGTTCGCGGCACGGTCTTTTGTTGGACGATACTCACTTTTGCTTCCCTTTCACTGCCGGCCGGCGGCGCTGCCGCCTGCCGTCGGAGGACGCTATCCGCCTGGACAAGGCCAGATTAAGGACTCCGAAAAGAACGATGATGAGGAACAGCAGCCAGGCAATGGCAGATGCCTCTCCGAAGTCCTGCCGTTGGAAGGCCATCTCCCACAGGTACAGGACGGTGGTCTGGAACTCGCGCTCCGGGCCGCCGGCATACGTCGGATCGAAAAGGCGCGGTTCGGTGAAGATCTGCAGTCCGCCGATGGTGGAGGTGATGACTACGAAGATCATGGTGGGGCGGATGCTCGGCAGGGTGATGCTGAAGAAGCGCCGGACAGCACCCGCACCGTCGATGGCGGCCGATTCGTAGATGTCGCGGGGCACGGCCTGCATGGCGGCCAGCAGGATCAGCGCGTTGTAGCCGGTCCACCGCCAGTTGACCATGGCGGCTATGGCCACGTGGCTGGGGAATGTCTCCGTGCGCCACATGATCGGATCGACGCCGAAGTTGCCCAGGAAGCTGTTGATAAGGCCGTGCTGCTCATTGAACATGTTCGTGAAGATCAGGGCCACGGCAACCGGGGTGACCACATAGGGGAGCAGGACGCTCATGCGCCAGAAGGTCTTGGCGCGGATGTTCTGGTCCAGGACAGCTGCAATCAGCAGTGCGCCGGCTAGCTGGGGAATCGCGGAGAGCAGGAAGATGCTCATCGTGTTGAAAAGCGAGTTCCAGAAAAAGCGGTCGGCGAGGACATCCGCAAAGTTGCCCAGTCCGACAAACTCGCCCTGGCCCTTCAGCAGGTGCCAGTCGTGGAGCGAAACATAAAACGTGTAGACCAGTGGAAACAGGCCCACCAGCGCGAAGAGCAGGAAGAAAGGGGATATGTACAGGTAGGGGGAGGCTTTGACGTCCCAGATGTTGAGCCGCTGCCTGAACGTGGGTTTGATTTTCTCCGGCGGCGCGGCTGGCGCGGGCCGTTTCATGGTTACGGTCATATCGATTCTCACAGTCCATCAGGGGGCCTCCGGATACCCGGAGGCCCCGCTGGGTACTAGTCCTTGACGACCAGCTCGTTCAGGAGTTGAACTGCTTCATTCCAGGCGCCTTCGCCGTCGACCTTGCCCGCATCAAGCTGGGTCAGTGCCACACCGAAGACCTTTTCCTGGATTACTGAATCGTCCGGGCCCTTGAACTGGGCAACTACGCCCTCGGCCCGTGAAGCCAGGATGGCGCCGGTCGGGGCGTTGTTGAACATCGGGTTCGGAGTGGCATCCGCCGCCAGCTGCTCCTGCGCCTCAAGGGTGCTGGGGAAGTTGTTGGCCGCCGCCGACTGCTTCACCTGCTGCTCGGGGGCCGTGAGCCAGGCTGCGAGTTTCGCCGCTTCCTCCTTGTGTTCGGAGGTTTCGGGGACTGCAAGGAACGCACCGCCCCAGTTCGAGGCGCCGCCGGGGAAGACATCGGCGAAGTCCCAGCCCGAATCCGCGCCGCCGCCGGCCGATTCGAGCTGTTCCTGGATGGTGCCCAGCATCCAGCCCGGGCACACGAAGGTGGCGAAGGAGCCGTCAGTGAACGCCTTGCCGGTTCCCCAGTCCCACTTGGTTTCGTTGGCGGAGAGCCCTGCCTGGGTTCCGGCAGCGAGCTGCATGAACTGTTCCTTCATGGCGTCATTGCCTTCGATGTTCAAGTCACCGTCGGCGGTGTAGTAGCCCTCCTTCATCTGGTTCACCATGGAGTTCCAGACGAACCCGGACTGGTCGTACCAGGCCTGTCCGGTCTTCTCGTGGTACTGCTTTCCAAGTTCGAAGTAGGTGTCCCACGTGGCGTCGTCTCCGCCGAAGAGCTCGGCAACTGCCTCGCGGTCGCTGGGCAGGCCGGCCGCTTCGAACAGCTTGCCGTTGTAGCACAGGCCCTGCGGTCCGATGTCGGTGCCGTAGCCGATGACCCGGCCGTCGGCGTCGGTGCCCTGCTTGTATTTCCAGTCGACCCAGTTGTCCTTGATGTCTTCCGCGCCGTACTCGTTCAGGTCCACGAACTGGTCCGAGACGTCCATGACGGCGCCAAGCCAGCCCTCTTCGAGGGCCACCACGTCGCTGACGCCGGATCCGGCCGCGAGCTTGGTGAAGAGATCGGTCTGTGCATTGGCACCGCGGTCAATGTTGTTGGCCTTGATGTCGATGCCGGGGTTGGCTTCCTCGTATTCGGCATACAGATCGTCATACCCGAAGGTTCCGAAAGTGGTGACGGTCAGTTCGAGGGGATTGTCTTCGCTGGCAGCTTCGCTGTCGCCGCCGCCGCAGCCTACGGCCAGCAGGGCCACTACGGCAGCACCTGCAATCGCCGCCGCGGGATGTCGGAAATTCTTCACGGTCACTCCTTTGTGTGTGGGTAAAGCAGTTGATGATCCCGGGTGGTAGACCGTGCCAGGTGGTTCGGTGGCGTGATCCGACGAAAGCGGGAGAAAGAAAAGCGGTTCCTGCGCCGGGAGCGGAGTCTGAGAGAGCGCTCTCTACGCGTCGGTTACAGGCTAGGAGTGATCTGCGCCACTGTCAAGAGAGCGCTCTCTCCGGTTAAAAAAGACCCACGGGAGGGGCCGTACGGCGGGGGCGGCGTTAGCGCCGGGTGCTGACCGTGACCGTGAACTTGGGGTTGCGGGCCACTTCCCTGGTGGGACCCACCAGCCTGGCTAGGGCGGGCCGGTACAGCAGGTGGCTGTTCCAAACCGTCCAGAGTTCGCCGCCCGGCTGCAGGACGCGTCCGGCATCGGCAAAAAGCTTGAGGGCGATGCCGGCATGCACCGCGGCACCGATGTGGAACGGCGGGTTCAGCACCACCAGTTCCTCCGAGCTGTCCGGCAGCGGGCCCAGGGCATCGGCCCGGGTGACGACGGCGCGGTCCGCCACGCCGTTGGCCGCCAGTGTCCGTGCGGCCGAGGCCACGGCAGCGGCTGACTGGTCCGTAGCCAGGACCGTGAGGCCAGGCCGGGTCAGCGCGAGGTAGGCGGCGATGGTCCCGGTCCCGCAGCCCAGGTCCACGGCGCGCCGGGCAGCGCGCGCCTGGGCCAGGTGCGGCAGCAGGAACCGGGTGCCGGGATCCAGCGCGGTACCGCCGAACGCCGCACCGTAGGCCCAGAGTTCCAGCGGCCGCGCCAGTCCGACGTCGTGCCGCTGCGACATCGGAAAGGAGGGTTCCGGGAGCTGTCCGGCCGGAAGGGGCGAGCCGGCCGTCAGGACCCGGGATTTCTGCCGGCCCAGCCCGCCGGTCACGGAGCCGAAGTACCGGGCAAGGACCTCGTTCATGGCCGGAGTCATGTGCTTGACCCGTCCGCCGGCGTAGACCGTGACATCGGGTGCGGCGGAGGCCGCGATCAGCGCAGCGATCTCTTCCAGCGCGGCCAGCGAGCGGGGGAGCCGCAGCAGCACCAGGCGGGCGTCTTTCACAAGCGGCGCCGTGAGGGAATGGTGGCTGAAAACGTCCGGCAGCCCCAGGTCCGCGGCGTTGGCATCCAGTGCCTGTTCGCCGCTCAGCGGATCCTGGTGCACGCGGAGGCTGTGCAGCCCGTGCCGGGCCGCGGCTCCGAGCGTGAGCGCGCCGTAGGAGTCGCCGATGACGACGACGCCGGGCTGGTCCGGGTCCGCTGCTGCGGAAAGATCTGCTGCGGCAGTGTCGAGCAGAAGTGTGTCGGCGGTATCCCAGGCCTGCAGGTTGGGAGCTTCGACGTCCGGCCTGCGGCGCAGTCGGGAAAAGTCGAAATCGGTCCGGCCCGGTGCGGGGTCAGTCACGGTCGATCCATTCTGTTCCAAGGGGGACCGGTTCGGAGGCTCCGGCGGTCAGGGAGGCGAGCCTGGCATGGAAGGCAGCCAGGGCGTCGGGGGTGTCCGGCAGGGCGACGTTGATGGAGGCACCGGCGGCGGAATAATCCGTGCCCAGCACGCTGACGCCTGCGGTACGGAGGTCGTTTTCCAGCCTTCCGGCGGCGGAGTGTCCGGCCGGAATGCCGTAAAGCTGCATCCGCCGTCGGCGCAGCAGGGGAGCGGTGTCGAGGGCCGAGGAGACGGACTCGGAGTAGGCACGCACCAGCCCGCCCGCGCCGAGGAGGATCCCGCCGAAGTAGCGGACGGTCACGGCAGTGATGTCGCTGAGGTCGGTCGCTCCGTTGAAGGTTTCCCGCTTGGTGAGCGCTTCCAGCATCGGAATGCCGGCGGTGCCGGAGGGTTCGCCGTCGTCGTTGGAACGCTGCACCTCGCGCCCGGGGCCCAGCACGAAGGCGCTGCAGTGGTGCCGGGCGTCATGGAACTCGCGGCGCAGGTCCGCCACCAGGGCGCGCGCCTGCTCCTCGGTTTCGGTGCGGCGCAGCACGGTGATGAAGCGTGAGCGTCTGATTTCGAGTTCAGCGCGGTGTTCACCGGCGATGGTGGTGTAGCGCCCCGCCGCCGCGTCGATATCGCTCACCCTTCCAGTCTAGTAGGCGGTTCCGGCCCGGGACGGCGGTAAGGTGGGGGCATGCTCAAGGTTGGACTCACCGGCGGGATCGCCGCCGGAAAATCCCTGGCCGCCCGGACCCTCGTCCAGCGCGGTGCCGTGCTGGTGGACGCCGATGCCCTGGCCCGTGAAGTGGTGGCGCCGGGCACTGAAGGCCTGGCCGCCGTCGTCGAAGCCTTCGGCCCTCAGGTCCTGGCCGCGGACGGCTCGCTGGACCGCCCGGCGCTGGCCGCCGTGGTCTTCGGCGACGAGGAACGCCGTGCCGTGCTGAACGGCATTGTCCATCCGCTGGTCCGGGCGCGGGCCGCGCAGCTTGCGGCGGAGGCGCCGCCGGACGGGATCCTGGTCCAGGACATCCCGCTGCTGGTGGAAACCGGCCAGGCCGGGAACTTCGACTTCGTCGTCGTGGTGGAGGCGCCCGAGGACGTGCGGCTTCAGCGCATGGTGCAGGACCGGGGGATGGATCCCGAGGCCGCGCGCGCCCGGATCGCCGCGCAGGCCACTCCCGAACAGCGGGCGGAGGCGGCCGACGTCGTCCTGCACAACACCGGCACCCCCGAGGAACTGGTGGCCGCCGTACGCGACCTCTGGGAGACCCGGCTGGTGCCGCTGAACGAGGCGCGGAGCCGGGCCGGCCGGTAGTTCAGCCCCTAGCAAAGCGGACCGCGGCTGTCCGCGGACCGGAGTAGTTTTATAGGCATGAGTCTTGCGCAGGACATCAAGAGAGTCGTAGCACCGTTTGAGGTCATCAGTGACTACAAGCCCGCCGGTGACCAGCCGACCGCCATCAAGGAACTCGCCGAGCGGATCAACGCAGGCGAGAAGGACGTAGTGCTGCTTGGTGCCACCGGTACCGGTAAGAGCGCGACGGCGGCCTGGCTCGTGGAGCAGGTGCAGCGGCCCACGCTGGTGATGGTGCAGAACAAGACGCTGGCCGCCCAGCTGGCCAACGAGTTCCGGGAGCTGCTGCCCAACAACGCGGTGGAGTACTTCGTTTCCTACTACGACTACTACCAGCCGGAAGCCTACGTCCCGCAGACGGATACGTTCATTGAGAAGGACTCCTCGATCAATGAGGAAGTCGAACGCCTGCGCCACTCGGCCACCAACGCCCTGCTGACCCGGCGTGACGTGATTGTGGTGGCTACGGTGTCCTGCATTTACGGCCTGGGCACCCCGGAAGAGTACATCGAGGCAATGGTGACCCTGCGCCGGGGCCAGCAGATGAACCGCGATGACCTGCTGCGCCGCTTCGTGGCCATGCAGTACGTCCGCAATGACATGGACTTCCACCGCGGCACCTTCCGGGTCCGCGGCGACACCGTGGAAATCATTCCGATGTACGAAGAGAACGCGATCCGCGTCGAGTTCTTCGGCGACGAGATCGAGAACATCTACACCCTGCATCCGCTGACCGGGGACGTGATCCACGAAGAGACGGAGATGTACGTCTTCCCGGCGTCGCACTATGTGGCCGGCGAGGACCGGATGCACCGGGCCATCCGCCAGATCGAGGACGAGCTGCAGGTGCGGCTGAAGGAACTGGAATCGCAGAACAAGCTGGTGGAAGCCCAGCGGCTGCGGATGCGCACCACCTATGACCTGGAAATGATGCAGCAGATGGGCTTCTGCAACGGCATCGAGAACTACTCGCGGCATATCGACGGCCGCGGCCCGGGCACCGCCCCGCACTGCCTGCTGGACTATTTCCCGGACGACTTCCTGCTGGTGGTGGACGAATCCCACGTCACCATTCCGCAGATCGGTGCCATGTACGAAGGCGACATGTCCCGCAAGCGCACCCTGGTGGACCACGGCTTCCGGCTGCCCTCGGCCATGGACAACCGCCCGCTGAAATGGGACGAATTCCTGGAACGGATCGGCCAGACCGTCTACATGTCCGCTACCCCGGGCAAGTACGAACTGTCCAAGTCCGACGGCTACGTGGAGCAGATCATCCGCCCCACCGGCCTGGTGGATCCGCAGGTGGTGGTCAAGCCGAGCAAGGGCCAGATCGATGACCTGCTGGGTGAAATCCGCACCCGCACCGAACGGGATGAACGCGTCCTGGTGACCACGCTGACCAAGCGAATGGCCGAGGACCTGACCGGCTATCTGCTGGAGCACGGGGTCAAGGTGGAATACCTGCACTCCGACGTCGACACGCTGCGCCGCGTGGAGCTGCTCCGCGAACTGCGGATGGGCACCTTCGATGTGCTGGTCGGCATTAACCTGCTTCGAGAGGGCCTCGACCTTCCCGAGGTATCGCTGGTGAGCATCCTCGACGCCGACAAGGAAGGCTTCCTGCGTTCCTCCACCTCGCTGATCCAGACCATCGGCCGTGCCGCCCGTAACGTCTCGGGCGAGGTGCACATGTATGCGGACCGGATCACCGATTCCATGGCCAAGGCCATCGATGAGACCAACCGCCGGCGCGAAATCCAGGTGGCGTACAACAAGAAGCACGGCGTGGACCCGCAGCCGCTGCGCAAGAAGATCGCGGACATCACGGACCAGCTGGCGCGCGAGGATGCCGACACCAAGGCCCTCCTGGCGGAGGCTGCCAAGCAGAAGACGAAGGGCAAGGGCAAGGGGGTCCGGAAGGACGGCCTGGCTGCTGCTCCCGCCGAGGACCTCACCAGCCTGATCGCGTCCATGACCGAGCAGATGCATGCTGCTGCAGCCGAGCTGCAGTTCGAATTGGCTGCCCGGCTGCGCGACGAGGTGGGGGACCTGAAGAAGGAACTGCGGCAGATGCAGGCCGCCGGGCACGCCTAGGCGGGCGCCGTTCCTCCAGGTACGGCCCGGACCGTGGACCGGTAATTTCAGTCATCGCCCAGGCCGCGCTTATGGTTGCAGGATGACTGAGCCGGGGGGAACCGCACGCCGGACGAACCTACCGGAGGCAGGGCAACACCGTGGTTGACGCTGGTGGCTCACAACCGCTCCAAATGAAGCGGACCCTGGTTTTCGACTTCGACACCGTGGAGCAAAAGAACACTTTCCGTTCATTGGTCTCCGACGAGGCACTCTTTACCGACCCGGACGTGGCGGCTGCACCGGAAAACCGCGTGTCTTTCCCGGGCATGCTGCGGGCAGCCGACCTCCTGAGCCGGGAGATTCTGCTGCTGGATGTGCAGCTGCTCGACGGCGCCTTCTTCCTGGATCGGGGCCCCGATGCCGTCCGGACGCTCCTCGCCCGCACCGGTTCCTTCGACCAGACGTTCTCCGTCGTGGCGCGGAAGCCCTCCTTGGAGGAGAGCCTGCGCTTCCTCCTGCTGGGCACGGATCCGTTGAGTCCGGTCCTGGCGGAGTTCGAGTTTTCTTCGTTGGCGATGTTCTGGGAAACACCGCGCCCGTTGGCGGCCGCCCTCCACGCCAGGAGCAGCGCCCGGCTTCGCAGCTGTCCGGCGTCCGAGGTGGCGCGGACGGTGGCGGCCGAACTGCAGGCTGCCTGGGAAGGCCTGGACGCAGGCCAGCATGTCCAGGCGCCCACGGAAGAATTCGACCGGCTCGCCCGGGCCTGGGAAGCGTGGTTTGCCGAAGCAGCCGCAGATCAGATACGTGTCCGTGAAAGGACCCGGGAACCGTTCGACCTGAGGGGAGCGTTGTCCCGGCGGGCCGCCGTCGTACGGGAACTCCGCGATTCGGAGCCGGAGGCCGACGCCGCTGTGCATTTCCTGTCGGAAACCGTGATCCGTACCGCCGCGCTGTCCTACCTTGACGCAAACGCGCCCCGGCTGGCAGGCAACGCGACGCTTCTGCAGGACTGGTGGATGGGCGCGTATTTCGACGCCATGGCTGAGCAGCATGAGACCAACTGGCTCCGGTTCCGCGAGGACACCGTTATGCAGGAGGCGCAGCGCCGCGGGCGGGGCCCGACCGGAGGTGAAACCATCCAGTTCCAGGGGAGCCTGGTGGCCACCCTCCACGATATGCCGCCGCAGGTTTATGCAGTCCTGCGGCATCAGGCCCGGTCAGCCATCCACGATTGGCAGACCCGTCCAAGCCAGAAAACATCCAACGCACTTGCCTATGCCGTCGCCAGATCGAATGCCGCGGTCAGCCTGGGGGAGGACCGGAAAGCCATGTGGACGAGGATTGCGCTGACGCTCCTGCCGGCCGTCGTCGGCACCTTGACGGCGGGCTTTTTCTCCAACCTGCTTGCCGGCGTCGGTTCAGCCATAGCTACGGTTGTCCTGGGTGTCCCCCTGGTGGAGTTTGCCGAGCTGCACGCAACGCGAAAGAAGAAAATGAGAGCACATATCCACTTCCCGGCAGTCCCGCGGTGATGCCGGAGCCTCGCCCGGGCCAGAGCCTGGTGTATGCCTGGTCCGGACCGCCAAGCCTTGAACTGTGGACCGAAGAGGTCACCCGCAACGGAAGGTCCTGGCTGCAGCACCGGCTTGTTGCGGAACAC
The DNA here is from genome assembly GCF_024385485.1 of Arthrobacter sp. zg-Y1116. Lineage (NCBI taxonomy): Bacteria > Bacillati > Actinomycetota > Actinomycetes > Micrococcales > Micrococcaceae > Arthrobacter > Arthrobacter sp. zg-Y1116. Next base: position 461,055 of record NZ_JANFLR010000002.1, read on the forward strand.
GGCACCCCCGGCGTGGTCATCGTCGCGGTGGCCGACGGCCACTTTGCCATGGTGGAGCACTGGCGGCCTGCAGCCGGGCGCAGTTTCCTCGAGTTTCCGAGGGGGTTCGGGAGCCCTGCCGACTCCGGGCCGGACCTGGCCGTCCACGATGCAGCGCGCGAGCTGGAAGAGGAAACCGGACTGCAGGGTACCCGCTTCCGGGTACTGGGGCCCGTGTGGGCAGACAGCTCTCTCCTGCAGGGCCATGCAGTGGTTGTCGCGGCCACCGTGGACCGGTCCGCGGAACCGCTCACCCGCGACGGTGAAATAGATGGGTTCCGCTGGGTCCCGGTGGACAGCGTCCCGGCCCTCATGGCGGCAGGGGAGATAGCCGACGGCCTGACGTTGTCCGCCTACGCGTTCTGGACGGGTGACCGGACACCCGGCCAGTAGCCGCACCTAATGCCCGGGAGTGTCACAGGCGGCGGCTAAGGTGTGGATATGTTCTCTCCGCCACCCACCCCGCCGCCGGAGGCGGCTGCGTCAGTTCCTTTCGGCGGCGCACCCTGGTGGGAAATCCTCGCTGCCCTTGGCCCGCTGGCGGTCCTGCTCGCCGGCGCCCTGACCTTCTTTGTCGGCTGGAAGACACTGGAGCAGCGCCGGAAGGCGGATCAGCGCTCGGAGTGGTGGACCCGTGCCCAGTGGGCCATCGAGGCCTCCCTGTCGGATGATCCCCGCCGGCAGGAGACGGGACTGGGCGTCCTGGACCTGCTGGCCCAGAGTGACCTTGCCGGAACCGAGGAAGCGGCTATCATCAGCATTGCGTGGGCACGCCCGCTGACGGCGATAGTGGACTCGACCGGCGATATGAGCCAGAATGAAAACATCACGAGCGCACGCGGAACGGAGGAGGCTGACGATGACAACAGCAGCACTGCCGCTGGCACGAGGCTCTAAGGTCCCCGCCGAAAAGGCCGAACGCGATCGGGACCGCGAACGGGTGCAGATCCGGGCCGCACGGCTCCGGCTCACCACCGACCGCAAGCTCGGCAAGCCCACCCCGGAATGGGTCCGGAAACTCGCTGACCGTCCGCTGTAGCGGCCACCAAGACAACGAAGGCAGGTCCCCGGTACGCCGGGGGACCTGCCTTTGCCTTTGACCCTACGCGTCCTTGCCGCGGACCATGCCCAGCAGGCGGTTGAAGATGGCCTCGCCGTCGTCCGCAATTCCGTCGTGGTGAAAATCGGCGGTTTCCCAGACCTGCACACCCTTCACGGCACCGGCCGTCTCCAGGGACAGCTCCCGGTCCACGTAAATGTCGTCCGTGTAGACGGCCGCGGCCACGGGCACGGTGTTGCGCGCCAGTTGGGCGGTGTCGTAGAGGGGATCCCAGTCCGACTTCCGGGCCAGCAGTTCTGCCGTGCCGCGAAGCGGGACGAGCGCCGGGTCCTCGTCGAAGTACCACGGGTAGACCATCTCGCCGGTGAAGAGCGGTTCCGTGGCCGTGGGTTCGAACTCGGGGAAGGACTCCAGGACGCGCTCCGCGGCCCAGTTGGTGGCTTCGCCCTGGCCGTAGATTGACTCGTGCATCACCGCGTACAGCGGATTCGGGGCACGGGTGACCAGCCCGTGGACGGCCTCCAGGAAGGTGTCCGAGAGGCGTTCGCCGTCCGGGGTGGGAACGAAGGCTTCCTGCAGCAGGTAATGCAGCCCGTCCACCCGGGTGTTGCCGCCCAGATAGGACCCGGCCATCTGGAAACGCCGCACGGTCAGCCGTTCCCCGGTGGGCAGGAACTCCGGGACGGACTCGAGGTGCCGGGCAATCCGCGTGGTGGTTTCCCGGTCTTCCGGGTAGCGTCCGAAGTACTCCGCGTTGCGTGCCGCCACCCGCCGGAAGGTTGCCTCGTAGACCCGGTCCGCGGGTCCCGTCAAGGGGGCCAACCCGCCGGTGACGAGGCATTCGCGCAGTCCCTCGGGGGCGAAGGAGAGGTAGGTCAGGGTGCAGAAGCCGCCGTAGCTCTGCCCGTAGGTGCTCCACGGCCCTGAGCCGAGGGCCTGCCGGATCAGTTCGGCGTCGGCCACAATTGAATCTGCCCGGAAATGGGTGAGATACGCTGCCTGCGCCGCAGCGTCTCCGCGGCGCGGCAGGGTCTGCCGGTCCGCCGGAGTGGAAAGCCCGGTGCCGCGCTGGTCCAGCATCAGGATCCGGAAGTGCTTGGACGCCGCCTTCGTCCAGCCGCCGAACTGCAGCAGCCGGTTGCCCTTGCCGCCGGGGCCGCCCTGCAGGTACAGCAGCCACGGCAGGTCTTCGATGTCACCCGCGGGCAGTTCGGCGTCGACGTATTCGCGGGCAAAGACCGTGATGGTTTCGCCGTCCGGCGCCGAGTGGTCCAGCGGCACGGTAAACCAGTGGTCCGTCACGTTCATGCCGCGCACCGGGTAGGTGCGCGAGGCGGAGTGGGGGACAGGGATGTGCGGGACGGCGGTCACTTCGCCGCCTCTGACGAGGTGCCGAAGCTGGCCAGTGCGTCCCCGGCGAGCCGGAACGTGGTCCAGTCATCCTGCGGGACGGCACCCAGGGATTTGTAGAAGCCGATGGAAGGTTCATTCCAATTCAGCACGCACCATTCGACCCGGGCGTAGCCGCGCTCGACGGCGGTTTCCGCCAGCGTGCGCAGCAGCGCCTTGCCGATGCCCCCGGCCCGGGCCTCGGGCCGGACGTAGAGGTCCTCGAGGTAGATGCCGTGCACGCCCTCCCAGGTGGAGTAGTTCAGGAACCAGAGGGCAAAGCCCTGTATCGCTCCGTGCTCCACCGCCACGTGGGCGAAGATGGCCGGGTGCTCGCCGAAGAGGTTGGCTTCCAGGGCCGCCACGGTGTTTTTTACCGCGTGCGGCTCTTTTTCATAGATGGCAAGGTCATGGATCAGTTCGAGGATGACGGGGACGTCTTCTCGACGTGCGGGACGGATCTGCATGCTGCCCAGCCTAATCCAGGCGGCCGGCGGTGATCACCTTGATGACGGGGCTGCCGGCTTCATCCGAGGCGGGCAGGTCCACTTCCGCAGTGATGCCCCAGTCCAAGTGGTTGGCCGGGTCCTTGAAGATCTGCCGGACTTCCCATTTGCCGGGCAGTTCCTTGATGATCAGCAGGTTCGGGCCGCGGCCGTCGGGCCCGTCGTCGATGTCCTCGTGTTCCTCGAAGTACGCGTCCAGGACCTCGGCCCAGCGGTCGGCGTCCCAGCCGGCGTCGCCGTCGAGCTCGCCCAGGGCGCGGTCGTCCTCGTCGGCAAAGAGCTTCACCCGGGAGAACATCTCGTTGCGGACCATGACCCGGAAGGCCCGCACGTTGGCGGTCAGCCGGTCCGGCACCGGCGGAAGGACCGGTTCGTTCGAAGCATCGGGGTTGATGCCGTTGGTCAGCTCTTCCCATTCGTCCAGCAGCGAGGAATCGGTCTGGCGGACCAGCTCGCCCAGCCACTCGATGATGTCTTCCAGGTCTTCGCGCAGCCGTTCCGGCGGGACGGTGTGCAGCAGGGCCTTGTAGGTGTCCGAGAGGTAGCGCAGAAGCACACCCTCGGAACGGGCCAGCGAGTAGAACTGCACGTATTCGCCGAAGCTCATGGCCCGCTCGTACATGTCGCGGACAATCGACTTGGGACTGAGTTCGAACTCGCCCAGCCAGGGAGCACCGGACCGGTACACCTCGAAGGACTGTTCCAGCAGCTCCGCCAGCGGCTGCGGATAGGTGACTTCCTCCAGCAGGGCCATCCGCTCGTCGTACTCGATGCCCTGGGACTTCATGGCGGCGATCGCCTCGCCGCGGGCCTTCTTTTCCTGGGCGGAGAGGACCTGGCGGGGCTTTTCCATGATCGCCTCGATCACGGACACCACGTCCAGGGCGTAGGACGGGCTGTCCGGGTCCAAAATCTCCAGGGAGGCCATGGCAAACGGGGACAGCGGCTGGTTGAGGGCGAAGTTCGGCTGCAGGTGCACCTTCAGGCGGACGGTGCGGCCGTCGGCGTCGGGCTCGGGCAGCACCTCGACAATGCCGGCGGTCTTCAGCTCCCGGTAGATGCTCAGGGCCTTCTTCATCAGGGCCAGCTGGGAGGACCGGGTCTCGTGGTTGTTGGTGAGCAGTTTCTTGGCCGCGGTGAACGGGTCACCCGGACGCTCCAGCAGGTTCAGCAGCATGGAGTGGGTGATGTTGAAGCTGGAGGTCAGCGGCTCCGGGGTGCCGTCCACCAGCTTTTCGAAGGTGGGCTTGCCCCAGGACACAAACCCGGCCTGCGGTTTCTTCTTCACCACCTGGCGCAGCTTCTTCTGGTCATCACCGAACTTCGCCTGCGCCTTGGCCATCGCCTTGACGTTCTCGATCACGTGTTCCGGTGCCTGTACGACGACGGTGCCCGCCGTGTCATAGCCGGCCCGCCCGGCGCGCCCGGCGATCTGGTGGAACTCGCGGACCTTCAGGGGCCGGGTGCGCGTGCCGTCGTACTTGGACAGGGCGGTGATCAGCACTGTGCGGATGGGCACGTTAATGCCGACCCCCAGGGTGTCGGTGCCGCAGATGACCTTCAGCAGGCCGGCCTGCGCCAACTGCTCCACCAGGCGTCGGTACTTGGGCAGCATGCCGGCGTGGTGCACGCCGATGCCGTGCCGGACCAGCCGGTTCAGGGTCTTGCCGAAGCCGGGGGCGAACCGGAAGCCGGCAATCAGCTCCGCAATCCGGTCCTTTTCCTCGCGGGTGCAGACATTGATGCTCATCAGGGCCTGGGCCCGGTCAATGGCTTCGATCTGGGAAAAGTGCACTACGTAGACCGGCACCTGCTTGGTGGCCAGCAGCTCCTCCAGGGATTCCTGGACCGGTGTCTCCACGTAGTAGTAGTGCAGGGGGATGGGCCGCTGCACGGAGGAGACAGTGACGGTGTCCCGGTTGGTGAGTTCGCTGAGCTCGTTGGCGATCCGGGTCATGTCGCCCAGGGTGGCGGACATGAGCAGGAACTGGGCCTGCGGCAGCTCCAGCAGCGGAACCTGCCAGGCCCAGCCGCGCTGCGGGTCCGAGTAGAAGTGGAACTCGTCCATGATGACGGTGCCCAGGTCCGCGTCGGCCCCTTCGCGCAGGGCGATGTTGGCCAGGATCTCCGCGGTGCAGCAGATGATCGGGGCGTCCTTGTTGACGGAGGAGTCGCCGGTGACCATGCCGACGTTCTCGGCGCCGAAGATCTCGCACAGGGCAAAGAACTTCTCCGACACCAGGGCCTTGATGGGGGCGGTGTAGTAACTGCGCTCATCGTGCGCCATGGCATGGAAATGCGCAGCAATCGCCACCATCGATTTGCCGGACCCGGTGGGGGTGGCCAGGATGACGTTGTTGCCCGTCACCAGCTCCATCACTGCCTCGTCCTGCGCCGGGTACAGCGACATTCCCCGGCTCTCCACCCACTCCAGGAAGGACGTGTAGGTCTCGTCGGGATCGATGGTGCGGGTGCTGGACGGGCCGGAGGCAAGTTGCTCAAGAAGTTTCATGTCCATACCAGACTAACGGGGCCGTGCCGGTCCCGTTTTCCGCGGGGTGCGGCGGCTAGGCTCGGGGCCATGAAATGGGATCCCGAAAAGTACACACAGTTCTCCTCGCACCGCGACCGCCCGTTCTTCGACCTCACGGCCCGGGTAGCGGCTTCTTCCCCGGCCCGGGTGGTGGACCTGGGCTGCGGCACGGGCGTCCTCACCGCCGCACTCGCGGCCCGTTGGCCGCAGGCGCAGGTTACCGGCGTCGATTCCTCGCAGGAGATGGTCGCCGCGGCCCGGGCCCTGGAGGGCGCGCCGTCGAACCTGGACTTCGTGCAGGGCCGGATCGAGGACTGGGAACCGGAGCCGGGCACGGAGGTGGTGGTGTCCAACGCCGCACTGCAGTGGGTGCCCGGTCACCAGGAGCTGCTGCGCCGCTGGGCCAAGCAGCTCGACGACGGCGCCTGGCTGGCCGTACAGGTCCCCGGCAACTTCACGGCACCTTCCCATGTGCTGATGCGGGAACTGGCGGCGAGCGCCGCCTGGGCCCCGAAGCTGGAGGGGGTGCTGCGGCATGCCGACGCCGTGGACGAGCCCGTGGACTACCTGGCCCTCTTCACCGAGGCCGGATTCGAAGCGGACGTCTGGGAGACCAGCTACGCCCAGGCCCTAGCCGGTGAGGACCCGGTACTGGAGTGGGTGCGCGGCACCGCCCTGCGTCCGGTCATCGATGCCTTGTCCACCGAGGACTTCACCGCGTTCGAAACCGAATACGCGGCGCTGCTCCGCCAGGCCTATCCGCGGCAGGCCTGGGGAACCGTTTTCCCGTTCCGGCGGCTGTTCATGGTGGGGCGGAAGGCGGGCTAGCGGCGCGCCCTGGCGGTACGGAACGCGGCAGCTACCAGCCGCGTTCCTTCCATTCCCGCAGGTGCGGACGCTCGGCGCCCAGCGTGGTGCCGGCACCGTGTCCCGGGTGCACCACCGTGTCATCCGGCAGGTAATCGAACACACGTTCGAATACGTCCTGGTAGAGCTGGGCAAACCGTTCCGGGTCCTTCTGCGTGTTGCCCAGCCCGCCGGGGAAGAGGGAATCCCCGGTAAACAGGTGGGCCGGACCGTGCGGATCGCGGTAGAGCAGCGCCACGGACCCGGGCGTGTGGCCGCGCAGCGAGATGGCCTCCAGCTCGAAGTCCGGGAACGTGCCGGTGTCCCCGTGCTCCAGGGGAACAAGCGTGGGCACCTCAATGTCGGGGATGTCCGCGGTGCCGGCTGCGGTCCGGGCACCGGTGGCCGCCACCGTTTCGGCGAGCGCCCGGACATGGTCCCAGTGGCTGTGCGTGGTGATGACCAGTTCCAGCTTCGCCGGTACCGCTGCGTCCTGCGCACCCTCGGCCAGCAGCTGCTGGATGGCGGGGAAGTCGGCGGCGGCATCGATTAGTACCTGCGCACCGGATGCTTTACCGGTGAGCAGGTAGACGTTGTTGTCCATCTCGCTGACGGACACGCTGCGGATAGTGATGTTCTCCAGATCCTCCATCCCGCCAGTCTAGCGATCCGGCCCTGTCCCGGCCCCGGGGGCAGCAGTCTTACCCGGGTATTGTCTGCGCTCGCGGACGGGCGTACGTTGCAAGGATGCTTCTGAGGCTGGTCCGGGAAAACCTGGCCCCCTATAAAGGCGCGGTGGCCGCCGTCGTTCTCCTGCAGCTGCTGCAGACCGTCGCCACGCTGTACCTCCCTACCCTCAACGCGGACATCATTGACCGCGGCGTGGTCACCGGAGATACGGGCGTCATCATGCAGGTGGGCGGGTGGATGCTTGCCGTCACGGCGGGCCAGGTCCTGTGTTCCGTCGCGGCCACTTATCTGGCGTCGCGGGTGGCCATGAGTGCCGGCCGCAACATCCGGGCCGCGCTGTTTACCAACGTGGAGACCTTCTCCTCCCGGGAAGTCGGCCTGTTCGGGCCGCCGTCGCTGATCACCCGGACCACCAATGACGTGCAGCAGGTGCAGATGACCCTGCTGATGACCTTCACCATGATGGTTTCGGCTCCCATCATGGGAGTGGGCGGGGTCCTGCTGGCCCTCAACCAGGACATACCGCTCTCCGGCATCCTGCTGTTGATCCTGCCGGCATTGTTCCTGGTGATCGGGCTGGTGCTGAAGCGGCTGATTCCCCTGTTCCGGCGGGCCCAGCGGCAGATCGACCGGGTCAACTCGGTCCTGCGGGAACAGATCATGGGGATCAGCGTCATCCGCGCGTTCATCCGGGAGCACTCCGAGCAGGAACGCTTCGCCGGGGCGAACAGGGACCTCACCTCCACCCAGCTGCGGGTGAGCCAGCTGCTGGCCCTGCTGTTTCCCGCCGCCATGCTGATCGCCAACCTCGCCACGGTCGCGGTGGTGTGGTTCGGTGCCTTCCGGATTGACGCCGGGCAGATGCAGATCGGTGCGCTTACGGCGTTCATTGCCTACATCATGCAGATCCTGATGGCGGTGATGATGTCCATGTTCATGATCATGATGCTTCCCCGCGCAGCGGTCTGCGCCGAACGGATCTTCGAGGTGCTGGATACCCGGACCAGCGTTGCGGATGCCCCCGGGGCGGGGACGCTGGCGTACGACGGCGGGCGGCTCGCCTTTACCGACGTCGGGTACAGCTACCCGGGCGCGGAGGACCCGGTGCTGTTCAACCTCAGCTTCGAAGCCCTGCCCGGGGAGACCACGGCCATCATCGGTTCCACGGGGGCGGGGAAGACCACGCTGCTCAACCTGGTCCCGCGGCTGCTCGACTCCACTTCCGGCAGCATCGCCGTCGACGGGCAGGACATTGCCGGGGTCACCCTCTCCTCGCTGCGCCGCGGTATCGGGCTGGTTCCCCAGCGGGCCTACCTCTTCAGCGGAACCATCGCCTCGAACCTGCGCTTCGGCCGGCCGGACGCCACCGACGCCGAACTCTGGGAAGCCCTGGAGACCGCCCAGGCGGCAGATTTCGTGCGGACAGCCGAGGGAGGACTGGACCACCAGGTGGAACAGGGCGGAGCCAACTTCTCCGGGGGACAGCGGCAACGCCTCGCGATTGCCCGGGCCCTGGTGGTTCGGCCGTCCATCTACCTCTTTGACGACAGCTTCTCCGCCCTCGACTTCGCCACGGATGCCCGGCTCCGGGCGGCACTCAAGCCGCAGACCCGGGATGCCACCGTAGTTGTCGTGGCACAGCGGGTGAACACCATTACCGACGCCGCGAAGATCCTGGTGCTGGAAGAAGGCCGGATCGTAGGTCAGGGAACCCATGCAGAGCTGATGGAATCCTCGGACACCTACCGGGAAATCGTTGCTTCGCAGCTCACCGCGGAGGAAGTGGCATGAGTACGCCGGGGGTACGGGGACGCCCGGGAGCCGCCGCAACGGCCAAGCCGGAGAACTTCGCCTCCAGTGTCCGTCGGATCCTGGTGCTGATGGCACCGGACCGGGTACGGGTAGCGGCGGTACTGGTTGCCGCCGTCGTCTCCGTGGCGCTCGCCGTCAGCGCGCCACGGATCCTCGGGGAGGCCACCAACGTCATCTTCGACGGCTTCATCGGCCAGGGCCTGCCCGCGGGGGTGTCCAAGGACGCCCAGGTCCAGGCACTGCGGGACTCGGGGGAGCGGGAACTGGCGGACATGCTCGCGGCAATGGACGTGGTCCCGGGGCAGGGACTGGACTTCGGCAGACTGGCAGGGATCCTGCTCGGCGTGCTGGGCATCTACCTGGCCGCCTTCGCGTTCGGCTGGTTCCAGGCACGGGTGACCGCCCGCATTGTGCAGAACGCCATGTACCGGCTGCGCCGCGACGTCGACGGCAAACTGTTCCGGCTGCCCATGTCCCACTTCCAGCAGCAATCGCGGGGAGACGTCCTCAGCCGGGTCACCAACGACATCGACAACCTGGCCCAGACCCTCTCCCAGAGCCTGACCCAGATCATCACCTCGGTCCTGACCATCGTGGGCGTGCTGGCAATGATGGTTTCCATCTCCCCGCTGCTGGCGCTGATCGCCGTGATTACCGTGCCCGTCTCTGCACTGGTCACCGTCCTCATTGCCCGGCGCTCGCAGGCAGAGTTCAAGACCCAGTGGAAGTCCACCGGCGAGGTAAACGGCTATATCGAGGAAATGTTCACCGGGCAGGACGTGGTGAAGGCCTTCGGCCAGCAGGAGCGGATCATCGAAGGCTTCGCCCCCGCCAACAACCGCTTGTACCGCTCCGCCTTCCGGGCCCAGTTCGTCTCGGGCATCATCATGCCGGCCATGACGTTCATCTCGAACCTGAATTACGTGGCCGTGGCGGTGGTCGGCGGACTGCAGGTCGCCAACGGGCAGCTGTCCATCGGCGGCGTGCAGGCCTTTGTGCAGTACAGCCGCCAGTTCAGCCAGCCGCTGGGACAGCTTGGCGGGCTGATCAACATGCTCCAGTCCGGCGTCGCGTCCGCCGAACGGGTGTTCGCCCTCCTTGACGCGAAGGAACAGCAGCCGGACCCCTCCCGGCCCGAGCACCTGAAGGCGGTGCGGGGGCGGGTGGCCTTCGAGGATGTCTCCTTCAGCTACAGCCCCGATGCGCCGTTGATCCGGAACCTGTCCTTCACCGCGGAGCCCGGGCAGACCGTGGCCATCGTGGGTCCCACCGGTGCCGGCAAGACCACCCTGGTCAACCTGCTGATGCGTTTCTACGAGGTGGACGCGGGCCGCATCACCATCGACGGCATCGACATTGCCCGGCTCCGCCGCGAGGAACTGCGCGGCCACATCGGCATGGTGCTCCAGGACGCCTGGCTGTTCGAGGGCACGGTGCGGGAGAACCTGGCCTACGGCGCACCCGATGCAACCGAGGAGCAGATCGTTGAGGCGGCGCAGGCCACCCATGTGGATCACTTCGTCCGGTCCCTGCCGGAGGGCTACGACACCGTGCTCGGGTACGACGGCGGGGCGCTGAGCCAGGGCCAGCGGCAGTTGCTGACAATCGCCCGGGCCTGGCTTTCAAACCCGTCCATCCTGGTGCTGGACGAGGCCACCAGTTCCGTGGACACCCGCACCGAAATCGCCATCCGGCTGGCGATGAACGCCCTGCGGCAGGACCGCACTAGCTTCGTGATTGCCCATCGCCTGTCCACCATCCGGGACGCGGACATCATCCTGGTGGTGCGGGACGGGCAGATCGTGGAGCAGGGAACCCATGCTGCGCTGCTGGAGGCCGAGGGGTTCTATACCGAGCTCTACCGTTCACAGTTCGCCGAGCCGGCACAGGATGCAGGGGCGGAGGACGACATGCCGGCGCCTGCCGATCCGGCCGGGCACTAGCATTGCACCATGACGCCTGACACAACCCCCGTAACCGCACCGACCTCCGCCGGCAACGACGCCGGTGTGCTGGCAGGGGTCCGGATTGACGCTTCCAGCTCGGTCCCGCCCTACGAACAGCTGCGCCTGCAGATCCTGGACGCCGTGAATGAGGGGCGCCTCGCCATCGGAACCCGGCTTCCACCGGTGCGTGCCCTGGCCGGACACCTCGGACTGGCCGTCAACACGGTGGCGAAGGCCTACCGCGAGCTGGAGCAGGCGCAGGTCGTCACCACGCGGTCCCGCGCCGGCACCGTTGTCGCGGCGGGCGGCGACACCGGCCGCGGCCGGGTGGCCGAAGCTGCCGCCGCCTATGCCGCGGCGGTGCGGGCCAACGGCGTCTCGGATGACGACGCCGTGTCCCTCCTGCGGGCGGCGCTGGGCTAAACGGCCACGTAGCCTCCGGTTTGCGGGGTTTCGGATCGCTCCAAGGCCATGCAGCCAGGGAGCCCCGCACCGGTTCCGCTTCGCCCGCGGCGAAACCCGGGGGGTCGAATACTTCTTCGAATCGGCGTTTGAACTACAGTGGAAAACGTGCCTAAATCGACTCTTCCGACGGCTGACACCACGTTCGTGCCGCATAAAGCCAATGACCTTTCCCGCCTGGTAGTGAAAGGTGCGCGCGAGCACAACCTCCGCAACGTTGACCTGGACCTGCCGCGGGACGCCATGATCGTGTTCACCGGCCTGTCCGGCTCGGGCAAATCCTCCCTGGCGTTCGACACGATCTTCGCGGAGGGACAGCGGCGCTACGTCGAGTCCCTGTCCGCCTACGCGCGCATGTTCCTCGGCCAGGTGGACAAGCCCGACGTCGACTTCATCGAGGGGCTTTCGCCCGCCGTCTCGATCGACCAGAAGTCCACCAGCAAGAACCCGCGGTCCACGGTGGGAACCATCACCGAGATCCACGACTACATGCGCCTGCTCTGGGCCCGTGTGGGCCGCCCCTTCTGCCCCGTCTGCGGCGAGCCCGTCAGCCGGCAGACCCCGCAGCAGATCGTGGACCAGCTCCTCGAACTGGAAGAGGGAACCCGCTTCCAGATCCTTGCCCCGGTGGTCCGCGGCCGGAAGGGCGAATTCGTCGACCTGTTCAAGGAACTCGCCGCCAAGGGCTACTCCCGTGCCCGGGTGGACGGCAAGCAGGTCCAGCTGTCCGATCCGCCGAAGCTTGGCAAGCAGTACAAGCACAACATCGAAGTGGTCGTGGACCGCCTGGTGGCCAAGGACGGTATCCGGCAGCGGCTCACGGACTCGGTGGAAACCGGACTCGGCCTGGCCGACGGCCGGGTGGTGGTGGACTTCGTCGACCTCCCCGAGGACAGCAGCGGACGCACCCGCACCTTCTCCGAGAACCTGGCCTGCCCGAACGAGCACCCGCTGGCCATCGACGAAATCGAACCGCGGTCCTTCTCCTTCAACAACCCGTTCGGAGCCTGCCCGGTCTGCACCGGCATCGGCTCCCGGCTGGAAGTCGATGAGGACCTGATCATTCCGGACCCCTCCAAGTCCCTGGCCGAGGGCGCCATCGCCCCGTGGTCCCTGGGCACCGCCACCACCGAGTACTGGAACCGGCTGCTCGACGGCCTGGCCAAGGACATGGGCTTCTCCATGGACACCCCCTGGAAGAAGCTGCCGGCCAAGGCACGCGAGGCAGTGCTCCACGGCAAGGACCACAAGGTCGTGGTCCAGTACCGGAACCGCTTCGGCCGCGAACGCAAGTACAGCACCGGCTTCGAAGGCGTCATCCAGTACATCCACCGCAAGCACGGGGAAACCGAATCGGACCACGCCCGCGACCGGTACGAGGAGTACATGCGGGAAATCGCCTGCCCCGAGTGCGGGGGAGCGCGCCTGAACCCGGCGTCCCTGTCCGTGCTGATCAACGGCCGCAACATTGCCGAGATCAGCGCCCTGCCGCTGCGTGAAGCCGCGGACTTCCTCAACACCCTGGTCCTCACCGGGCGCGAAGCACAGATCGCCAACCAGGTGCTGAAGGAAATCCAGGCCCGCCTGACCTTCCTGCTCGACGTCGGCCTCGAATACCTGAGCCTGAACCGCCCGGCAGCCACGCTGTCCGGCGGCGAGGCCCAGCGCATCCGCCTGGCCACGCAGATCGGTTCGGGGCTTGTGGGCGTGCTGTACGTCCTGGATGAGCCGTCCATCGGCCTCCACCAGAAGGACAACCGGCGCCTGATCGACACCCTGATCCGGCTGCGCAGCCTGGGCAACACCCTGATCGTGGTGGAACACGACGAAGACACCATCCAGGAAGCGGACTGGATTGTCGACGTCGGCCCCGGCGCCGGAGAGCGCGGCGGCGAGGTGGTGCACTCCGGACCGTTGGCCGAGCTGCTCACCAACGAGCGCTCCATCACGGGCGCCTACCTGTCCGGCCGGAAGAAGATCGAAATCCCGGCGAAGCGGCGCAAGGTGGACAAGTCCCGCCAGCTGAAGATCGTCGGAGCGCGGGAAAACAACCTGCAGAACCTGAACGTAGATGTTCCGCTGGGCGTCTTCACCGCCGTGACGGGCGTCAGCGGGTCCGGCAAGTCCACGCTGATCAACGACATCCTCTACAGGACCATGGCGAACAAGCTCAACGGTGCCAAGCACGTGGCCGGGCGGCACACCCGCGTGGAGGGCCTGGAGCAGCTGGACAAGGTCATCCACGTGGACCAGAGCCCGATCGGACGGACCCCGCGGTCCAACCCGGCCACCTACACCGGCGTCTGGGACCACATCCGCAAGCTCTTCGCCGAGACCAACGAAGCGAAGGTGCGCGGCTACCTGCCGGGCCGCTTCTCCTTCAACGTCAAGGGCGGCCGCTGCGAGGCCTGCCACGGCGACGGCACGCTGAAAATCGAAATGAACTTCCTGCCCGACGTCTATGTTCCCTGCGAGGTGTGCCACGGCGCCCGGTTCAACCGGGAAACCATGGAGGTGCACTACAAGGGCAAGAACATCGCCGAGGTGCTGGACATGCCGATCGAAGAGGCGGCAGAGTTCTTCGCCGCCTTCGGTCCCATTTCCCGGCACCTGAACACGCTGGTGGACGTGGGCCTGGGCTACGTCCGGCTGGGCCAGCCCGCCACCACGCTCTCCGGCGGCGAGGCGCAGCGCGTGAAGCTCGCCAGCGAACTGCAGAAGCGGTCCAACGGCCGCAGCATCTACGTCCTCGACGAGCCCACCACGGGCCTGCACTTCGAAGACGTCCGCAAGCTGCTGGAAGTGCTGCAGGGACTGGTGGACAAGGGCAACACCGTGATCACCATCGAGCACAACCTGGACGTCATCAAGAGCGCCGACTGGATTATCGACCTCGGCCCCGACGGCGGTACCGGCGGCGGCAAGGTGGTAGCCTCCGGCACCCCGGAGAAGGTTGCCAAGGTGGAAGGCAGCCACACCGCGACGTTCCTGGCGGAGATCCTCAACCCGTAGTCCAATGAAGGCCGGTGGCCGCCCGAGGGGGCGGCGCCGGCCTTCGGCATGCCCGGTCCCGTCGCGCGGGCAAAACGCACCCGGGAGATATGCGCCGCCGGGCATACCTTTTTCCCTTGGGCCGCCCCGATATGCCAAACTTAGGCCCGTGACTTCTCCCCGGCTTTTGGTGCTGTTCGATCTCGATGGAACGCTGGTTGATCCGGCCGGTGCCATTACGGGCGGCATCTGTTCCGCCCTCACCGCCTGCGGGCTGCCGGAGCCGTCAGAGGCGGACCTGTTCCGGATGGTCGGCCCGTCCCTGGTGACGTCCCTGCGTGACATTGCCGGCGTTCCCCGGGACCGCCTGGAAGCGGTGATCCGCCACTACCGGCAGGGTTACCGGGAGGCGGGCATGGCACAGAGCCGGCCTTACCCGGGCATCCGCGGACTGGTGGAGAAACTGCGCACGGAACACACCGTGGCCGTGGCCACCCAGAAACCCGGGCACTTGGCGGTGGAACTCCTGGAGGTGCAGGGCATGGACAGCCTCTTTGCTTCCGTTCACGGCTCACCCGCCGACGAGCAGGCCGCCGCCGCGCTCAACGGGAAAGCCGGCATCATCCGTGCCGCTCTGGAGCGGCACGCGGGCACCTTCGACCGGGCCGTCATGATCGGCGACCGCCGGCACGACGTCGAGGGCGCCGCCGCCAACGGAATCGACTGCATCGGAGTCTCCTGGGGCTTCGCTGCCGACGGCGAGCTCGACGCGGCGGGGGCCGCCGTCGTCGTTGACACCGCGGAAGAACTGGCCGATGCTGTGCTGGCCTATGCGCAGAACGGAGCGGCACTGAATGGTTCTCTATAACCTGACCCGGGCAAGCACCCGCGGGCTTGTCGCCGGTCTGTGCCGGCCCACGATCACCGGACTCGAGCACGTTCCCGCCCACGGCCCGTTCATCGTCGCCTGCAACCACCAGTCCTTCCTGGACAGCGTCCTGGTCCAGGCCCTGCTGCCGCGCCGCGTGGGTTTCTTCGCCAAGGCCGAATACTTCACCGGGACCGGCCTCAAGGGGCTTGCGATGAAAAGCTTCTTCGAAGGCGTGGGATCCATTCCGGTGCAGCGCGACCAGCAGGCCGCCAGTGTTGCGGCACTCAAGACCCTGCTGGACATCCTTGAGGAGGGCGGCGGCGTCGGAATCTACCCCGAAGGCACCCGCTCACGCGACGGACTGCTCTACCGCGGACGCACCGGCGTGGGCTGGCTGGCCCTGACCTCCGGGGCGCCGGTGGTGCCCGTGGGGCTCATCGACACCGACAAACTGCAGCCCGCCGGCAAGAAAACGGTCAAGCCCGGACACTTCGCCCTGAAGGTGGGGCAGCCGCTGTACTTCCAGAAGACCGGTCCGGAGCATGCGCTGCCGGCCCGCCGCCAGGCCACTGACCGCGTCATGGACGCCATCGCCGAGCTCAGCGGACAGGAGCGCTCGGACAGCTACAACCGGAACCGGCCGGAGGGGTAGCCGTACCCGGTAAACACGCGTACCGGCACCCGAAGCGGGCCGGACCGTTCAGCGCCGCGCGAAACCCCATGCCGCCGTCCGGGGCAGGCGAAAGGCGAACGTAGGATGGAGAGGTGGCAGATCCAGCAACCTACCGGCCGAAAACAGGGGAGATCCCCACGGCACCGGGCGTATACCGCTTCCGGGACGAGCACGGCCGGGTTATCTATGTGGGCAAGGCGAAGAACCTCCGCTCCCGCCTGAACTCCTATTTTGCGAACCCGCGCGGTCTGATGCCCAAGACCCGGGCCATGGTGCATACCGCGGCCGGTGTCGAATGGACGGTGGTCGGCACCGAGCTCGAAGCGCTGCAGCTGGAATACACCTGGATCAAGGAATTCAACCCCCGGTTCAACATCATGTTCCGGGACGACAAGTCCTACCCCTACCTGGCCGTGACCATGGGGGAGAAGTACCCCCGGGCCCAGGTCATGCGCGGGGACCGGCGCAAGGACACCCGCTACTTCGGGCCCTTCTATCCGGCCAAGGCCATCCGCGAAACCCTGGACACGCTCCTCCGGGTCTTCCCCGTCCGGACCTGCAGCAGCGGCGTCTTCAAGCGCGCAGAGCGCACGGGCAGGCCGTGCCTGCTCGGCTACATCGACAAGTGCTCCGCCCCCTGCGTCGGACGGATCAGCCCCGAGGACCACCGCGAGCTGGCCTCGGAACTCTGCGACTTCATGGCCGGCGAGGGCAAGCGCTTCATCTCCAGCCTCGAGAAGGAGATGCAGGCCGCCGTCGCCGAACTGGACTACGAAACCGCCGCCCGGCTCCGCGACGACATCTCGGCCCTGCGGAAAGTCTTCGAACGCAACAACGTGGTCCTCAGCGAAGACACGGACGCGGACATATTCGCGCTGGAGGAGGACGAACTCGAGGCGTCGGCCCAGGTGTTCCATGTCCGCGGCGGACGCATCCGCGGCCAGCGCGGCTGGGTGGTGGAAAAGGTCGAGGACAACGACACCGCCGACCTCGTGGAGCACCTGATCCAGCAGGTCTACGGCGAGGCGAACTCGACCGACCGCATTCCACGGCAGGTCCTCGTCCCGGTGCTGCCGCCGGACGCGGAGGAGCTGGCCGAGTGGCTGGGCGGGCTGCGCGGCGCCCGGGTGGACATCCGGGTGCCCATGCGCGGAGACAAAAAGGCCCTCATGGAAACCGTTGCCCGCAATGCCGCGGATGCCCTGCGGCTGCACAAGAGCCGCCGGGCCGGGGACATCACCACCCGCTCCGCCGCCCTGCAGGAACTGCAGGAGGCCCTGGACCTGCCCTCGCCGCCGCTGCGCATCGAGTGCTACGACATTTCCCATGTACAGGGCACCAATGTGGTGGCCTCCATGGTGGTGGCCGAAGACGGCCTGCCGAAGAAATCGGACTACCGCAAGTTCTCGATCACCGGCGACGCCGCCCGGGACGACACGTCCTCCATGTACAACGTCATTTCCCGCCGTTTCCGCAATTACCTTGCGGAGAACGCGGATCCCGCCGCCGATCCGGATGCCCCGGTGGACCTGCCGGACGAGCGCGGCGGCAACGGCGATGTCCAGCCGTTGACGGACACCCTGACCCCGGCGCCCAAGGCAAAGTTCGCCTACCCGCCGAACCTGGTGGTGGTGGACGGCGGCCAGCCCCAGGTCGCGGCGGCATCGAAGGCCCTCGCGGATCTGGGCATCACCGATGTGCAGGTGGTCGGACTGGCCAAGCGCCTGGAGGAGGTCTGGGTTCCGGACAGTGACTTCCCGGTGATCCTCCCGCGCGCTTCCGAGGCCTTGTTCCTGCTCCAGCGCGTCCGGGACGAGGCGCACCGCTTCGCCATCACCTTCCACCGGCAGAAGCGGGGCAAGTCCATGACTGCGTCCCTGCTCGATGAGGTGCCCGGACTGGGACCGTCCAAGCGGCAGGCGCTGCTCAAGCACTTCGGCTCCGTGAAGAAACTGCGTGCCGCGACCGAGGAGGAACTCCTGGAGGTGCCGGGCATCGGCCCGGCCATGGCCGCCAACCTGCGCAGCCGCCTGGCGGACAAGGAAACGGCGGGAGTTCCGGCGGTCAATATGGCCACCGGCGAAATCCTGGAAACTTAGTTAGGCTTGGGAACCGGCGTGTCGGCTTCGAACCGTTCGGAGTTCTTCGAAAAGCAGGACAATCAGGATGGGATCACAGTAATGACGCAAGAGGACGGCTTGACCGTAGTCAAACCGGAGGAATCGGAGCTGCTCGTAGTCACGGGCATGTCCGGTGCCGGGCGCAGTACCGCCGCCAATGCGTTGGAAGACCACGGCTGGTACGTCGTCGAGAACCTGCCTCCGATGATGCTCGGCACCCTCACCGAGCTGGTCTCCCGGATGCCCCAGTCCATCCCGAAGCTGGCCGTGGTGGTCGACGTCCGCAGCAAGGAACTCTTCCAGGACATCCGCGAAGCCCTGCGCAACCTGCGCGCCGCCGGCGTCACCTACCGCCTGCTGTTCCTCGACGCCGATGATTCCACCCTGGTCCGGCGCTTTGAACAGGGACGCCGCCCGCATCCCCTGCAGGCCGACGGCAGCATCCTGGACGGCATCGCCGCCGAACGCGAGGTCCTGACGGAGCTGAGGGAGTCCTCCGACATCGTCCTGGACACCTCCAAGCTCAATGTCCACGCACTGGCCACCGCCGTCACGGAGCTGTTCACGGAGTCCGGCCCGATTGTGTTGCGCCTGAACGTGATGAGCTTCGGTTTCAAATACGGACTGCCGGTGGACGCGAACTACGTCGCCGATGTCCGCTTCATCCCCAACCCGCACTGGGTTCCGCAGCTGCGCCCGCACACCGGACTGGACGAAGACGTCCGCGACTACGTCCTGCAGGCCAAGGGCACCGCGGAGTTCCTGGACCGCTACGTGGACGCCCTGGAGCCCGTCATTGACGGCTACCGCCGGGAAAACAAGCACTACGCCACGATCGCCGTCGGCTGCACCGGCGGCAAGCACCGCTCCGTGGCCGTCACGGAGGAACTGGCCAAGCGACTGGCCCAGCTTCCGCACGTAACGGTCAGCTCCCACCACCGGGATCTGGGGCGCGAGTAATGTCCTTCCTCACCGGACCCCTGCCCCTGATTCCCGAGGGGAAGGGGCGTGAGAGCGGGAGCGGGAGCGGATCGATCGTCGCGCTCGGCGGCGGCCACGGGCTGTCCGCCTCCCTCTCGGCCCTCCGCCTGCTCACCACCGACCTCACGGCCATCGTTACGGTGGCGGACGACGGCGGCTCCTCCGGCCGCCTCCGCCGGGAACTGGGCGTCCTTCCGCCCGGGGACCTGCGGATGGCCCTGGCGGCGCTCTGCGACGACACTGACTGGGGGCGCACCTGGCGCGACGTCATGCAGCACCGCTTCCGGTCCCAGCCCGGTGTCGAAGGTTCCCTGGACGACCATGCCCTCGGCAACCTGCTGATTGTCACGCTCTGGGAGCTGCTGGGGGATCCCGTCGCCGGACTCCAGTGGGCCGGCGCCCTGTTGGGTGCCCGCGGCCAGGTACTGCCGATGTCCACCCTGCCGCTGACCATTGAAGGCGACGTCCTTCGGCGCACCGCCGACGGAGACCTGTTCGAGACCATCAGCGGCCAGGCCAGCCTCGCCGCTGCCGGTGCCCGCAGCAACGTCAGCGACGTCCGGCTGCTGCCCGTCGACGCGCCGGCGTGCCCGGCCGCGCTGGAAGCAATCGACCTGGCCGACTGGGTGGTCCTGGGACCCGGCTCCTGGTACACGTCGGTCCTGCCGCACCTGATGCTGCCGCAGCTTAGGGACGCGTTGTGCGCCACATCGGCCAAACGCTGCCTGACCATGAACCTCAGCAATGAGACAACCGAAACGTCGGGGATGACCGCCGTCGACCACTTGGCCGTCATCCGCCGCTACGCACCGGAGTTCAAGGTGGACGCCGTGCTGGTGGATCCGTCGGTGGTGGCGGACAAAGCGGCCTTCGAGGACGCTGTAGCAGAAATGGGCGGCCGTCCGGTCTTCGGTAAGGTGGGGGCAGCGTCGGGGCGTCCGATCCATGATCCGCTCCGCCTCGCGACCGCCTTCCACGATATTTTTGGGGAGAATTAGGAGTGTATTTGTGGCGTTAACCGCAGCTGTAAAAGAGGAACTGTCGCGTCTGGACGTGAAGAAATCCTCAGTCCGCAAGGCCGAGGTGTCGGCAATGCTGCGTTTTGCCGGCGGCCTGCACATCATTTCCGGACGGATAGTCATCGAAGCCGAGGTAGACCTCGCGTCTACTGCCCGACGGCTGCGGGCAGCCATTGCCGAGGTCTACGGCCACGCCAGCGACATCATTGTGGTGTCCGGCGGGGGACTGCGCCGCGGCAACCGCTACGTGGTTCGGGTGGTCAAGGACGGCGAATCACTCGCCCGGCAGACCGGCCTCCTGGATGCCCGCGGACGTCCGGTGCGGGGGCTGCCCTCCGTCGTCGTGAACGGTTCCGCGGCCGACGCGGAGGCCGTCTGGCGGGGCGCCTTCCTTGCCCACGGTTCACTCACCGAACCCGGGCGCTCCTCCTCGCTTGAAGTCACCTGCCCGGGACCTGAAGCTGCCCTGGCCCTGGTTGGATCCGCCCGTCGGATCGGCATCGCTGCCAAGGCACGCGAGGTGCGCGGTGTGGACCGCGTGGTAATCCGCGACGGCGACACCATCGCGGCCCTGCTCACCCGGATGGGTGCGCATGACGCGCTCATGGTGTGGGAAGAGCGCCGGATGCGCAAGGAAGTACGCGCCACGGCGAACCGGCTTGCCAACTTCGACGACGCCAACCTCCGCCGCTCCGCGCAGGCCGCCGTCGCGGCCGGCGCCCGGGTGGAGCGTGCCCTGGAGATCCTCGGCGAGGACGTCCCTGAGCACCTGCGCTACGCCGGCGAACTGCGCGTGGCCCACAAGCAGGCCAGCCTGGACGAGCTGGGCCACCTGGCCGACCCGCCCATGACCAAGGACGCCATTGCCGGGCGGATCCGGCGGCTGCTGGCCATGGCTGACAAGCGGGCAGCGGAACTGGGCATTCCGGGTACTGAGTCGAGCGTCACTCCGGAAATGTTGGACGAATAGCGTTATTGCATAGGATGGAAGCCTGCTGCCTTTCGGCGGCACAACGAGTTTCCGGACGGGAATTCCGCCCGGAACTTTGATCCGACACCAACGGAGGATTTTCGTGAACGAATACACACTGCCGGAACTGCCGTACGACTACGCGGCCCTTGAGCCGCATATTTCCGCACGCATCATGGAGCTGCACCACGACAAGCACCACGCCACCTACGTGGCCGGCGCCAACACCGCCCTCGCCCAGATGGCAGAGGCACGCGACAAGGGCGAGTTCGGCACCATCGGCAAGCTCTCCAAGGATCTGGCCTTCCACCTTGGCGGCCACACCAACCACAGCATCTTCTGGAACAACATGTCCCCGGACGGCGGCGACAAGCCCGAAGGCGAACTGGCAGCAGCCATCGATGAGTTCTTCGGTTCCTTCGACGGTTTCCGCGGCCAGTTCACTGCCGTGGCCAACTCCATCCAGGGCTCCGGCTGGTCCATCCTGGCCTACGAACCGCTGGGCAAGAACCTGGTCATCGAGCAGCTCTACGACCAGCAGGGCAACATCCCGGTGGGCACCATCCCGCTGCTGATGCTCGACATGTGGGAGCACTCCTACTACCTGGACTACGCCAACGTTAAGGGCGACTACGTCAAGGCATGG
This sequence comes from Arthrobacter sp. zg-Y1116, assembly GCF_024385485.1. Classification (NCBI taxonomy): domain Bacteria; kingdom Bacillati; phylum Actinomycetota; class Actinomycetes; order Micrococcales; family Micrococcaceae; genus Arthrobacter; species Arthrobacter sp. zg-Y1116. The sequence goes on from NZ_JANFLR010000002.1 coordinate 482,609, forward strand.
TGGAACATCGTGAACTGGGCCGACGTCGCCGCGCGCTTCGACGCCGCCCGCACCGGCGCCAAGAGCCTGATCGTCCCGGCTTAGTCTTGAGCCCCTGCCGCACATTTGTGCGGGTGCCCCGGTCCCTACGGAGACTGTGACGCGTAAGATAAATCCGTAGGTCCGGTCCCGCCCGGTGCTTTCGGGCACCGGCGGGACGGGGCCACGGCGCCGCGGCCGGAAGGGTTTCCCAAGCGGAAGTGTCAGGCCGCAGTCAGTCCGGTGGCTTCTTACCATGAGGTCACGCAGCTCTCGATTGAACCCCTACTCAAGGAGACAGAACAGTGACTACTCGTGTTGGAATCAACGGATTCGGGCGTATCGGCCGCAACTACTTCCGGGCGGCCCTGGAGCAGAACGCCGACCTCGACATCGTCGCGGTAAATGACCTCACCAGCCCCGAGACCCTCGCCCACCTCCTCAAGTACGATTCAGTCACCGGACGCCTGGGTGCCGATGTCAAAGTCAGCGAGGGCAACATCGTTGTCGGGGGCAAGACCATCCGCGTACTGGCCGAGCGGGATCCCTCGAACCTCCCCTGGCGCGATCTCGGCGTGGACATCGTCATTGAGTCCACCGGATTCTTCACCAAGGCCGAGGACGCCAGGAAGCACATCGACGCCGGCGCCAAGAAGGTCCTGATCTCCGCGCCGGGCAAGGGCGCCGACCTCACGGTTGTTATGGGGGTCAACGACGGCGACTACGACCCGGCGTCCCACAACATCATCTCCAACGCCTCCTGCACCACCAACTGCCTCGGCCCGCTGGCCATGGTCCTGCATGAGGCGTTCGGCATTGAACGCGGCCTGATGACCACCGTCCACGCCTACACCGCAGACCAGAACCTGCAGGACGGCCCGCACCGCGACCTCCGCCGGGCCCGTGCCGCAGCGCTTAACATCGTCCCGACCACCACCGGCGCCGCCAAGGCCATCGGCCTGGTCCTGCCGGCCCTCGACGGCAAGCTGGACGGCTTCGCGCTGCGCGTGCCGGTGCCCACCGGTTCGGTCACCGACCTCACCGTGACGGTTTCCAAGGAGGCCACGGTGGAACAGATCAACGATGTCTACAAGACCGCGGGCAACGGACCGCTGGCGGGCATCCTGCGCTACACGGACGAGCCGATTGTCTCTTCCGACATCGTCACCGATCCTGCCTCGTGCATCTTCGACTCCGGCTTGACCCGCGTTATGGGGAACCAGGTGAAGGTCGTGGGCTGGTACGACAACGAGTGGGGCTATTCCTGCCGTCTGGTGGACCTCACCAAGCTTGTCGGCTCAAAGCTTTAATCAACCGAGTACGCAAAGGTAGACATGACTGTCAAAACTCTCCCCGACCTGATCAGCGAAGGCGTTGACGGCAGGTACGTCCTCGTCCGCTCCGACCTGAACGTCCCGCTCGACGACGGCCGGGTTACCGACGACGGACGCATCCGGGCGTCGATTCCCACCCTGCAGACCCTCGTGGAGCACGGTGCCAAGGTTATTGTGATGGCCCACCTCGGCCGCCCGAAGGGCAAGCCGGACGAGAAGTACTCGCTGCGTCCCGCCGTCGACCGCCTCGACGAACTCTCCATCTTCCCGGTGGAGTTCGCCGAGGACGTGGTTGGCGACAGTGCCCGCAGCCTGGCAGCCTCCCTGGCCGCCGGGTCCGTCCTGGTGCTGCAGAACATCCGCTTCGATCCGCGCGAGACCTCCAAGGACGACGCCGAACGCCAGGCGCTGGCAGGGGAGCTGGCGGCCCTGACCGGCGGCAACGGAGCCTACGTGGATGATGCCTTCGGTGCCGTGCACCGCAGGCACGCCAGTGTTTACGACGTTGCCGAGGTGCTGCCCGCCTACGAAGGAGGGTTGGTGCACACCGAGGTCGAGGTCCTCAAGCGCCTCACCGAGAACCCGGAGAAGCCCTATGTGGTGGTTCTGGGCGGTTCCAAGGTGTCCGACAAGCTGGCAGTGATCGAGAACCTGATGGACCGGGCCGATTATCTGCTGGTGGGCGGCGGCATGGTCTTTACCTTCCTGGCAGCACAGGGCCACAAGGTCGGCGCGTCACTGCTCGAGGCAGACCAGATCGAAAACGTGAAGGGTTACCTGAGCCGGGCCAAGGAGGTGGGCTGCGAGTTTGTGCTGCCCACCGACATTGTGGTGGCGGATAAGTTCGCTGCGGACGCCGACGTCGACACCGTTCCGGCCGAGGGCATGGAGGACAGCCGCTTCGGCGCTTCCGGCATCGGCCTGGATATCGGCCCCGACTCGGCTGCCGCCTTCGCCGAGCGGATCCGCCACGGCAAGACCATCTTCTGGAACGGCCCGATGGGCGTGTTCGAGTTCGAAGCCTTCGCCAACGGCACCCGTGCCGTTGCCCAGGCTTTGAAGGACTCCAGCGGCTTCAGCGTCGTCGGCGGCGGCGATTCAGCAGCGGCCGTCCGCAAGCTGGGCTTCTCGGAAGCCGACTTCGGGCACATCTCCACCGGCGGCGGCGCCAGCCTCGAATACCTCGAAGGCAAGGCCCTTCCGGGCCTTACCGTCCTCGACAAGTAAAACCCACGGTGCGGGTCCGCTGTTCCAGCGGGCCCGCACCCGCATGTCCCATCCCGCCCGGCCTCAGCGCCGGCGCACCGCGAGTAAGAAACCGGAGTAACCATGACCACCTCCACGAACGGCAAGTTCGACCGCACACCCCTGATCGCCGGCAACTGGAAGATGAACATGGACCACGTCCAGGGCATCACCCTTTTGCAGAAGCTGGCGTGGACGCTGAGCGACGCACGGCATGATTACGGCCGCGTGGAAGTTGTGGTGTTCCCTCCGTTCACCGACCTGCGCAGCACGCAGACGCTGGTAGCGGGCGACAAGCTGAAGGTGGAATACGGCGCGCAGGACCTGTCGCCCAACGATTCCGGCGCGTACACCGGTGACATCTCCGGCCAGTTCCTCGCCAAGCTCGGCTGCAGCTACGTCCTCGTGGGGCACAGCGAACGCCGGTCCGTCCACGGCGAGAGCGACGAGCTGCTGAACGAAAAGCTCAAGGCTGCCTACCGCCACAACCTCGTGCCCATCCTCTGCGTTGGCGAAGGTCTCGAAGTCCGGCAGGCCGGGGATCACGTGATCCACACCCTGGAGCAGGTCCGCAGGGACCTCGCGGGACTGGATGCCGGGCAGGTGTCACGCCTTGTCATTGCCTACGAGCCCATCTGGGCCATCGGTACCGGTGAAGTTGCCGGCCCCGAGGACGCCCAGGAAATGTGTGCCGCTATCCGTGCCGAAATCGCGGACCTGTACGACGATGCCGTTGCTGCCAAGACCCGCCTGCTCTACGGCGGCTCGGTGAAGGCGGCCAATGCAGCAAGCATTCTGGGGGAGCGGGACGTGGACGGCGTGCTGGTAGGCGGCGCCAGTTTGGATGTAGGCGAATTTGCTAATATTGTCAGGTTCGAACAACATCTGGTGACTGACTGAACTGCAGCTGAAGGGCGCCGCAGCGGCGTCTCCAATCCATGAGTCACCCGAAAGGCCGTAAGTGGAAATTCTGAAGATCGTCCTGCTGGTGCTCCTTGCGATCACGAGCCTGCTGCTGACGCTGCTCATCCTGCTCCACAAGGGCCGCGGCGGCGGCATGTCGGATATGTTCGGCGGCGGCATGACCAGCAGCCTCGGATCCTCCGGTGTTGCCGAAAAGAACTTGAACCGCTTCACGGTGGCGCTGGCGCTCTCCTGGGGCTTGGTCATCGTGGCCCTCGGGCTGATCCAGCGCTTCGCCGGCGAAGCGTAGGCAGCAGCGCAGCAATAGCTTAAAAGGAATGGCCCCCGGATGAGTCCGGGGGCCATTCCTTTTAAGCGGGTCGGGCCTAGTCCTCGTCGCCGGCGTCGCGGTCTTCGGAGTCGAAGAGCCGCTGGGACAGCTGCGATGCCGCTGCCTGGTCAATCAGCCACCGGGTCTTGGTGCGGCCGTGGGCACCCGCGGCCGGGACCTGGATTTCCCCCGCGCCGGCGAGAGCCAGGCCCACGGCGCCGGCCTTGTCATTGCCGGCGACACCCAGCCACACCTCGAACGCCGTGTTGATGCTCTCCAGCGTGAGCGAGATCCGCTCCGGCGGCGGCTTGGGAGCATCCCGCACGGCTACGGTGGTGGCGCCGACGGTCCGAACGCCCGGGGTTTCGGGGAAGAGGGACGCAATATGCGCGTCCGGCCCTACCCCGAGCAGCAGGACGTCAAAGCGGGGGAGCCGCGGGTCCACAGGTTCGAACCCGGTTGCCAGGTGTTCGGCGGCGGCGGCGTCGGCCAGCTGCCGGGCATAGTCGGCTGCGGCGTCTTCCACCGTCTCCGCCTCATTGGCGGAAGCGACCGCGTGGATGCGGCCGGCCGGGACGCCAAGCGGATCCAGCATCGCCTGCCGCGCCTGCAGTGAGTTCAGCTCCGGATCGCCGGCCGGCAGGAACCGTTCATCGCCCCACCAGAAGTTGACCTTCGTCCAGTCCACCGCTGTGCGCGCCGGATTGGCCGTCACAGCCTCCAGCGTCGCGATACCCACGGTTCCGCCCGTGAGCACCACGGTGGCCTCCCCGCGTCGGCTCTGGACGTCCACGAGCTTGGTGATCAGCCGCGCTGCCGTTGTGGAGACGAGCGCCTGGGGATCCGGGTGGATGCTGACGCCTTTGGGGGAGTGCTTCATGCGTCCGCCCCTTCCTTGGACAGGCACGCAGCCAGCCCCTCGGTAAGTACTTCTCCGAACACCTCGTCCGGATCCAGCCGACGCAGTTCCTCCGCCAGGCAGTCGCGCAGGGTGCGGCGCGGCAGCGCAATCTGCTGCTCCGGCTGCCCCGGCTGGGTCAGATGCGCGGTGACCTGGTCCGGCCGGGCCAGTTCCACGTCTCCGTCGCCGCGGCTAAACACTACCCTGTGGATGCCGGTTCCGGCTTCCCCTTCGATGATCTCCAGCGGTACTTTCAATGCCTTTTTCAGCCAGGCGGCCAGCAGGAAGGTGCTGGCCGAGTCCGAGGCGCCCTCGACGACGACGGACCGGACCTGGGCCGCTCCGCCACCGTCCAGGACAGCGGCGAGCTGGACGCGCCAATTCGTCAACCGGGTCCAGCTCAGGTCGGTATCCCCGGCAGCGTAGCTGTCCGCCAGGCCCAACAGCGCCTTCTTCGGATCATCCTCCGTGGCGGCATCGGTAATCCGGCGGTGGGCAATGCAGCCCAGCGGAGTCTGCGCCGGATCGGAAGGAACTCCGTGCGGCCACCAGACCACTATGGGCGCGTCCGGCAGCAGCAGGGCGGACACCAGGGATTCGCTTTCCCCCGTAAGTTCGCCGTACCCGGACAGCACAATCACTTCCGAGGCGCCGGCGTCGCCGCCCACCCGGATCTGAGCGTCAAGGCGGGTTTTCTCGTCCGGGCTGCCCTCGGCCAGCACGATGATGCGGCACGGGTGTTCCCTGCTGGCCTCGTTGGCGGCGGCGATGGCCTCCTCTACGAAGTCCGGCTGGGTATCCACCACCAGGGTCAGCACGCGGCCGAGGGTGACCACGCCGCCTTTTTCGCGCATGGCTACGATTTCCTTGGACACCTTGGAGGTGGTGGTGTCCGGCAGTTCTACTATCACGGCCTTCTCCAGGTCCTTCCGTCTTGGGCGAGCAGCTCGTTGGCGGAGTCCGGCCCCCAGCTACCGGGCGCGTAAGGCTCCGGCTGGGTGTCGAGCGACGCCCAGTATTCTTCGAACGGATCCACGATCTTCCAGGACAGCTCGACTTCCTGGTGCCGGGGGAAGAGCGGAGGCTCACCCAACAGCACGTCCAGGATCAGCCGTTCATAGGCCTCGGGGCTGGACTCGGTGAAGGAGTGCCCGTAGCCGAAGTCCATGGAAACGTCGCGGACCTCCATCTGTGTGCCCGGTACCTTGGAGCCGAAGCGGATGGTGGCACCTTCGTCCGGCTGGACACGGATGACGACGGCGTTCTGGCCGAAGTCGTCACCGTTGTGTTCGCGGAACAGCAGATTGGGGGCGCGCTTGAAGACGACGGCGATCTCGGTGACGCGCCGGCCCAGCCGTTTACCGGCCCGCAGGTAGAACGGTGCTCCGGCCCATCGGCGGGTATTGATATCGAGCCGGATCGCGGCGAAGGTCTCGGTCTTGGAATCCGGGTTGAACCCTTCCTCCTCCAGGAAACCGGTGACCTTCTCACCGCCCTGCCAGCCGCCTGTGTACTGGCCGCGGGCGGAACTGCGGGAGAGGTCCTCCGGCAGCCGGACGGCGGCCAGGACCTTCTCCTTTTCCGCGCGGAGGTGGTCCGCATTGAAGGAAATGGGTTCCTCCATAGCGGTCAGCGCCAAAAGCTGCAGCAGGTGGTTTTGGATCACGTCACGGGCGGCGCCCACGCCGTCGTAATAACCCGCCCGACCGCCGATGCCGATGTCCTCGGCCATGGTGATCTGCACGTGGTCCACGTAGTTGGCGTTCCAGATCGGTTCGAACAGCTGGTTCGCGAAACGCAGCGCCAGGATGTTCTGGACCGTCTCCTTGCCGAGGTAGTGGTCGATGCGGAAGACCGAATCGGCGGGGAACACCGATTCCACCACGTTGTTGAGTTCCCGGGCAGAGGCGAGGTCGTGGCCGAACGGCTTTTCAATGACCACCCGCCGCCACTTGCCCTCGGAGGTCTTGGCCAGGCCGTGTTCGGAAAGCTGCTGGCAGACCTGTTCAAAGGACTTGGGCGGCACGGAAAGGTAGAACGCGTGGTTCCCGCGGGTTCCGCGTCGTTCGTCCAGGTCCTCGAGGGTCGCTTTGAGTTCCTCGAAGGCTTCGTCGCTGTCGAATCCGCCTTCGACAAACCGGATACCCTCAGCCAGCTGCTTCCACACGCCCTCATTGAAATCGGTCCGGGCATGCGCCTGCACCGCTTCCTTCACCTGGGCGGCGAACTCCTCGTGGCTCCACGGCCGGCGGCCGAAGCCCACCAGCGAGAAGCTGGGCGGAAGCAGGCCGCGGTTGGCGAGATCGTAGACCGCCGGAATGAGCTTCTTCCGGGCCAGGTCTCCGGTGACGCCAAAGATCACCAGGGAGGACGGACCGGCGATCCGGCTCAGCCGGCGGTCCCGTGGATCCCGGAGCGGGTTGCCCTTCCTGGTCTTTTCCTTGGCGGGCATTTACTTACTGCCTGCTTCTGCGGCGAGGGCCCGCACGACGTTTTCGATTTCACGGACCCCTTCGTCGCGGTTCAACAGGTGCAGCCGCAGTACCGGGCGGCCCTGGTCCGCGAGGACCTGCGCGTCACCGGCAGCCTGCGCGCTGATGAGTTCGCCGAAGGTGAAGGGCCGGTCCGGGATGCCGATGTCCTGTGCCGGCTTACCGGTGATCTGCAGGTAAACTCCCTGCGCCGGGCCGCCCTTGTGGAACTGGCCGGTGGAGTGCAGGAAGCGCGGACCCCAGCCGAAGGTCACGGGACGGCCGGTGGCTGCAGCAAGCTCCGGACGGATCTGCTCCAGTTCTGCCTGCCGGAAACGGTCGAGGTAGGCCTGGACGCTGAGGTAGCCGTCCGTGCCGAGGTGCCGGAGCAGGGCCGCCAGCGCGCCCCGCAGGGTGTGCGCCGTGCCGAGGAGGTCAGCCGGCCCGCGCACCTCGACGGACCCGTCAATGAAGGACGGTTCCGTGGGCTCCGGGGTAGCGTCAAGCAGGCCGCGTGCCGCCTTCTTCGCAGCTTCGACATCCGGCTGGTCAAACGGATTGATGTTCAACAGGCGTCCGGCCACCGCGGTCGCGAATTCCCAGAGCATCATGGAGCTGCCCAGGCTGCCGGAAACCACTACCTGGTCTCCTTCGGGGAGCACCTCGGAATCGACGGGGACAATCCGTACGGTAAGCACGTCGCCGGCACCGGAAACCATCTCCGGGGCGCCGGGTTCGACGACGACGGGCAGCAGGCCCGTGCCGAGCTTGCCGGTGGATTCCGCGATCAGCTGCTCTGCCCAGTCGGGGAAGCCGGCCAGTCCGGAGCCTTCGTCCACAATGACGATCTTGTTGCGCAGCGGGTCGGTTCCGCCGAGTGCTGCGCCGAGTTCCAGGCCGATGTTGTCCGGCGCGTCGTCCCGCAGGATTTCCGCTGTCATCTCGGCGTCGTCCAGCAGGGTTTCAATGTCGGCTCCAGCCAGGCCCGAAGGCACCAGGCCAAAGGCCGTCAGGGCGGAGTAGCGTCCGCCGACGTTGGGGTCGGCGTTGAACACGGCGCGGTAACCGGCCTCGCGGGCCGCCGCGTCCAACGGCGACCCCGGGTCGGTGACAACCACTATGCGGGACCTGGCGTCGATACCGGCGTCGGTGAAGGCCTGTTCGAAAACCCGGCGCTGCGAATCCGTCTCCACCGTGGAACCCGATTTCGAGCTCACGACAATGACGGTTTCGGCCAGCCGGTCTCCAAGGGCGGCCGCAACGACGTCCGGGTCGGTGGAATCCAGGACTGTCAGGTCCACGCCCGCAGTGCGGGTAATGACCTCGGGTGCCAGGGAAGAGCCGCCCATGCCGGCCAGGACCACGCGGGTCACTGACTCGGCGGCGAGCTCTTCCCTCAGCGCCGCAATCTGTCCCACGAGCGGCCGGGAGCTTTCTCCGGGGTTGAGCCAGCCCAGGCGGATGGACGCCTCGGCTTCGGCATCGGGTCCCCAAAGGGTGGGATCCTGGGCCACGAGGCGGGAGGCAACTTCATCCCCCACGAGTTCGGGCACCTTGGCATCGACGGCAACGCTGGCCGCCCCGGCTGCTTCAAAGGACAGTGTGGTCATTTTTTCCTATGCCTCTTTCGCGGTATCCAGTGCGGTCTGAACGGTCTGGAGGAGTTCGCCCCAGCTGACCACGAACTTATCCAGGCCTTCGGTCTCCAGCTGCTCCACAACGTCGTTGTAGGAGATGCCAAGGCCGTCCAGCTGGTCCAGGACGGCATTGGACTCGGCGTACGTGCCGGTGATGGTGTCACCGGTGACTTCGCCGTGGTCCGCAGTGGCTTCCAGCGTCTTTTCCGGCATGGTGTTCACCGAGTTCGGCGCCACGAGGCCGGTGACGTACAGGGTGTCCGGCAGGGCCGGATCCTTCACGCCGGTGGAGGCCCACAGCGGGCGCTGGGCGTTGGCACCGGCCGCGGCCAGCACCTGCCAGCGTTCGCTGGCGAACTGCTCTTCGAAGACCTGGTAGGCCAGGCGGGCGTTGGCCAGGCCGGCCTTGCCCTTCAGGCCCTTGGCCTCGTCGGTGCCGATGCCGTCCAGGCGCTTGTCGATTTCCGCGTCGACGCGTGAGACGAAGAAGGACGCCACCGAGTGGATGGTGGAGAGGTCGTGCCCGTTTTCCTTCGCCTGCTCAATGCCGAGCATGTAGGCGTTGATGACCTCGCGGTAGCGCTCGAGGGAGAAGATCAGGGTCACATTGACGCTGATGCCCGCGGCCAGCGTGGCGGTGATTGCCGGCAGGCCTTCCTGGGTGGCGGGGATCTTGATCAGCACGTTGTAGCGGCCAACCTTGTCGAAGAGTTCCTTCGCCTCATTGATGGTGCCCTGCGTGTCGCGTGACAGGCGCGGATCAACCTCAATGGACACCCGGCCGTCAACGCCGTGCGTGGCCTCGGCTACGGGGGCGAAGACATCGCAGGCCTGGATGACGTCGTCGGTGGTGATCTCGAAGACGGACTTGTCGACGTCGGCGCCCGACCGCGAGAGCTGCTGCACCTGGGCGGCGTAGGACTCGCCGTTGGCCAGTGCGGCAGCGAAGATGCTCGGGTTCGTGGTCACGCCGACCACGTTGCGCTCATCGATGAGCTTCTTCAGGGAACCGGAAACAATCCGTTCACGGGAGAGGTCGTCGAGCCAGATGGAGACTCCGGCTTCGGAAAGCCGGGCGGTGGGAGTGGAAGTCATTGTTTGATGCTCCTTAACTAAGGGGATTACTGCTGGTCGCCGGTCTCGGTGGACTGTGCTCCGGAAGCGGCACCGGTTGTGCCGTCGGGGGCGGATCCGGTGCCGCCGACAGCGTCGAGGGAGTCCCGGGCAGCCTGGGCCACGGCGTCGGCAGTGATGCCGAATTCGCGGAACAGCGTCTTGTAGTCGGCGGAGGCACCGAAGTGCTCCAGGGAGACGCTGCGGCCCGCGTCGCCGACGATTTCACGCCAGCCGAGGGCAATTCCCGCCTCGACGGAAACCCGGGCACGGATGTCCTTGGGCAGTACCGACTCGCGGTATTCCTTGTCCTGCTTGTTGAACCACTCGATGCTCGGCATCGATACCACGCGGGCGGCTACGCCTTCGGCAGCGAGTGCTTCGCGGGCTTCAACAGCCAGCTGGACCTCGGAACCGGTGCCGACCAGGATGACGTCCGGCGTTACGACGCTGCCGTCGCGGACGGCTTCGGCAAGCACGTACCCGCCGCGGGCGGCACCTTCGGCGGAGCCGAACTCGGTCGCGGTGGCAGCGCCGGCGCCCCGCGCATAGGTCGGGATGTTCTGGCGCGTCAGCACAATGCCGGCCGGGTTCTCGGTGTTCTCCAGGATGGTTCGCCACGCGACGGCCACCTCGTTGGCGTCGCCCGGACGGACGACGTCGAGCCCCGGGATTGCGCGCAGGGAAGCGAGCTGCTCCACCGGCTGGTGGGTGGGACCGTCTTCGCCCAGGCCAATGGAATCGTGGGTCCAGACGTAGATGGCAGGCACGCCCATCAGTGCGCCGAGGCGGATGGCCGGACGCTGGTAGTCGCTGAAGATCAGGAACGTACCGGAGAAGGCGCGCGTGTTGCTGTGCATCGTGATGCCGTTGACGATCGATGCCGCGGCGTGCTCGCGGATGCCGAAGTGCAGCACCCGGCCGTAGGGGTTGCCGGACCAGGCGTTGGTCTGCTTCCCCGCGGGGATGAAGGAGGGGGAGCCTTCAATGGTGGTGTTGTTGGACTCGGCGAGGTCGGCGGAGCCGCCCCACAGTTCCGGCAGTGCCGGGCCGATGGCGGAGAGGACCTTGCCCGAAGCCGCGCGGGTGGACATGTCCTTGCCGGCCTCGAAGACGGGCAGTGATGCCTCCCAGCCCTCCGGCAGCTCGCCCTTTTCCAGGCGGGCCAGCAGTGCGGAGCCTTCGTTGTTGGCTTCCTCCCAGGCGTTGAAACCTTCGTTCCACTTCTCGTGCGCCTCGGCGCCGCGGGCGACTGCCTGGCGGGCGTGCTCGAGGACCTCGGGGTCAACGTCGAAGTTCTTGGCCGGGTCGAAGCCCAGGGTTTCCTTCAGCGCGGCCACTTCATCGGCGCCCAGTGCGGAACCGTGGATCTTGCCGGTGTTCTGCTTGTTCGGCGCGGGCCAGCCGATGATGGTGCGCAGGGAGATGATGGACGGCCGGCCCGTTTCGGCCTTGGCTGCCATCAGGGCGTTGTAGAGCTCGTGAACGTCCTCGACGTATTCGCCCGTCTTGGTCCAGTCCACCCGCTGGGTGTGCCAGCCGTAGGCTTCGTAGCGCTTGAGCACGTCTTCGGTGAAGGCAATGTCGGTGTCATCTTCGATGGAGATGTGGTTCTCGTCGTACAGGACTACGAGGTTGCCCAGTTCCTGGTGCCCGGCCAGTGAGGAGGCCTCGGCCGTAACGCCTTCCTGCAGGTCGCCGTCGGACGCAATGACCCAGATGGTGTGGTCGAACGGGCTGGTCCCTTCGGCGGCGTCGGCGTCGAGCAGGCCGCGCAGGCGGCGCTGGGCGAACGCGAAGCCAACCGAGGACGCCAGGCCCTGGCCCAGCGGGCCGGTGGTGATTTCCACGCCGTCGGTGTGGCGGTATTCCGGGTGGCCGGGGGTCTTGGAACCCCAGGTGCGCAGGGACTGCAGGTCCTCGAGTTCCAGGCCGTAGCCGGAAAGGAAGAGCTCGATGTAGAGCGTGAGGGAGGTGTGCCCGGGGGAGAGGACGAAGCGGTCGCGGCCAATCCACTGCGGATCGGACGGGTCATGGCGCATGACCTTCTGGAACAGAAGGTAGGCGGCCGGAGCCAGGCTCATGGCCGTGCCGGGATGGCCGTTGCCGACCTTCTCCACGGCGTCGGCAGCCAGGACGCGGACGGTGTCCACTGCCTTGCGGTCTGTCTCGGTCCAGATCAGTTCTTGCTCTTCCATATGTGGCACGTTTACCGGGCCCCTCTCTCTACAGACAACCGGCGCCGTACAGCGCCGGACATGCCCGGAAGCCCCCGTGAACGGGGTGCGTCCGGTTCCTTTACCACTACAACCAACGGCAGACGCAAATCGATACCGCGTTCACGGCATAACTTGTTCCGCGTTCCGCAGCCGAGGCCGCGGATACTGCTTAATGCTGTTTGTTGCTTTTCCCGTGCCGCAGCGTAATTAGCCGCGGGAAAGGTCCGTTCCAACCTTATCGTCTAAGGCTGCTTCCTGCCCGCCCCTGCGGCATGATCCCGGCCTTCGGGCCGGCGCTGTTCCGATTCCTGCACGTGTGCAGGCGCATGCGTATTCCATGCTTCGATTTCTACAGCCGATAGAGGTTATGATGAGGACGGACTTTTTCGTTCCAGATTGGATAAAGTGATCGCTTCGTGACTACCCAGCATGCCGAGTCCCCGGTCCACACGGGGAAGATGACGGCGGGCCGCAAGGTCCGGGCATACGTGGCGCTCACCAAACCGCGTGTCATCGAACTCCTGCTCGTGACCACCCTGCCCACCATGATCTTCGCCGAGCAGGGACTTCCGTCCCTGGGCCTGATCCTGGTCACCATGATCGGCGGCGCACTGGCAGCAGGAAGCGCCGGTGCCTTCAACTGCTATATCGACCGCGACATGGACAAGCTGATGAAGCGGACAAAGAACCGTCCGCTGGTCACCGGCGAGGTGTCCCCGCGGGAGGCCATGGTCTTTGCGTGGGTGCTGGGCATAGTCGCCATTGCCCTGCTCTGGTTCGGGGCCAACCCGCTCACCGGCCTTCTGGGCCTCGGAGCAATCCTCCTGTACGTGGTCTTCTACACGCTGATCCTCAAGCGCCGCACCACCCAGAACATTGTCTGGGGCGGCGCCGCGGGCTGCATGCCCGTACTCATCGCGTGGGCTGCCGTCACCGACAAGGTGGAATGGCCGGCCATCATCCTGTTCATGATCATCTTCCTGTGGACGCCGCCGCACTACTGGCCGCTGTCCATGAAGTACGGCGAGGACTACCGCAACGCCAGCGTGCCGATGCTCGGCGCGGTTGCGGGCGCCAAGCTCGTCTCCGTCCAGGTGGTGCTGTACGCCTACGCCACCGTCGCCTGCTCGCTGCTGCTGGTTCCCGTGGGCGGTGCCGGCTGGGTCTACACCGTTGCCGCCCTGCTCTCCGGCGGCTGGTTCGTGGCCGAGGCCCACAAGCTGCATTCCCGTGCGCAGCGCGAAGAGCTCAATGACAAGTCCGCCATGAAGGTCTTCCACCTGTCCATCAGCTACCTCACGATCCTCTTCCTGGCCCTGGCCGTGGATCCGTTCGTGGGCGGCGCGCTGGTCTAGCCTTTCCGCTTTACGGTGGCCGGATCCCCTTAGGGGTCCGGCCATTGTTGTGTCCGGGCTTCTCTGTTTCCAGGGTTCGCCGGGGCGTTCCGGGGGCAGAACGCGCTCCGGGCGCCGCGCGCTTCGGGCGCCGTGCGCTTCGGGCGCCGTGCGCTTCGGGCGCCGTGCGCTTCGGGCGTTCCGGAACGGCGGCAACGAAACTCCCTGCTCGCAGAGCTCGCAGGGAGTATTAAAGCCGCCTAACCCGGAACGTCCTCCGCGCCCGTTACAGCACCCCGTGCCTCTCCCGTGCCGGTCCGTGCGTGTGTTCACCCAGAACGTGCCGCATCCTCCGTTAGGACGTGCCGATCCACTGCCCTTTGAATGCAGCAGCCCCGGCCAGTGCAGTTCCGAGCGGGTATTCCCACCACCTAGTGTGCTGTTGCTGCGGAAGCGGTTATGCCAGCCGGAACCTCGTTGTGAAGCGTCGAAAGAGCAGATAACGGCCTTCAGAACCCGGCATAGCCCCGTTATCTGCTCAGCCGATCCAGTGTCGGGGTGGGGCGGGGCAGGGTCCGGGCCGGCAGACGACCAGGCCCCGTGCATGCCGGTCCCGGCCAGGCCCGGAGACAGAAGAAGGGCCGGACCCCGTCAGGAGTCCGGCCCTTCTTCGGAAAGTGCGCCCGTTACCTGCGAACGGTCCGGGTCTTCCGCGCCCGCCGGGCCTGCTGGACCGCAATCGCGGCCCCGCCGGGAACCTGCTTGTTGAAGCCGATATAGACGGCCTGGGCGGCTGCGGCCGTCAGCAGGCAGGCGCCGAACATGTGCAGGGCCACCAGTGCGATGGGCAGGTGCAGGAAGTGCTGCACGTAGCCGATGGCTGCCTGTGCCAGTACGACGACGCCCAGCACCATCACGGCCCGGCGCACCCGGGCATCGGTCGCCCTGCGGACCACCAGGTACAGGGCCACGGCCAGCGCAAAGACCAGCAGGTAGACGGGCACCACGTGGATGCGGGTGATCAGGTCCGGGTTCAGGCCGTTACGCGCAGCTCCGTGGTCGCCGGCGTGCGGGCCGGAACCGGTTACTACAACGCCCAGCACCACGGTCAGCGCGGACAGGACGCCGATGGCACCCAGTACGGGGCGGAGGTTTTTATCCGCCAGCGGAGCATGGCGTGCCTGGAGGTCCATCGCGGAAAGCCTTGAGCGGTTCACCATGACCACGGCCACGGTGATCATGATGGTGGAGGCAAGGAAGTGCAGGCCCACAACCCACGGGTTGAGGTCCGTCAGGACGGTGATCCCGCCGATGACGGCCTGCGCCGGGACGCCGGCCAGCAGGGCAATGGAAAGCCACCAGAGATCACGGCGTTCGGACCGCAGGCGCCACACGGAGAAGACCATCGCAAAGGCAATGGCCGTCAGCACGAAAGTGAGTAGCCGATTGCCGAACTCGATGACGCCGTGCAGCCCCATCTCGGGGGTCGTAACGAGGGAATCGGCCGTGCACAGCGGCCATTCCGGACAGCCGAGCCCGGACGCCGTCAGGCGCACGGCACCGCCGGTCACCACGATTACGATGTTGGCCACCAGTGAGGCCACGGCAAGGTTGCGGATAAGGCGTCCGGCCACCGGCAGCTGGCTGTTGGACTGCCGGGCGGGGACACCGGCCGAGGTTGATGACACGGTTTCTAACTCCATTTGAACCAGCGGACAGCACCCAGGCCGCCCAGTATTGTCCACGCCAGAAGGATCAGCGTGGCGGAAATGTTGAACTGCGAGTCGATCAGGGCCGAGCGCAGTGCGTCACCAAGGGCCGCAGAGGGGAGGACCTCGATAAACGGCTGCAGTACATCGGGCAGGTTGCCTACCGGGATGATGATACCGCCGGCGGCAGCCAGCAGGATCCACAGCAGGTTGGTTATGGCCAAGGTGGCCTCAGGCCGTACGGTGCCGGCGACCAGGAGGCCGAGGGCAGTGAACGCCACCGCGCCGAGCACCAGCTGCACGGCGGCCGGCAGCAACCCGCTCAGCTCCGGCTGCCAGCCGAACAGCAGCGCCGCTACGGAGACCAGTACCGCCTGGATGGCCAGGACGGCCAGGACCGCAATGACCTTCCCGGCAATCAGGCCGGTGCGGCCCAGGGGAGTGGTGGACAGGTAGCGGAGCACGCCGTACCGGCGGTCAAAGCCGGTGGCGATGCCCTGCCCGGTAAATGCGGTGGACATGGCGCAGAGCGCAAAGATGCCCGGGGCAGCCATGTTGATCCGGCTGGTCCCGTAGCCGTCCAGCAGGGGAGTGACCACCAGGGCCACCATGGCCAGCAGCGGCAGGACCACGGCGAGGATCAGCTGTTCGCCGTTGCGCAGCATCGTCAGGGCCTCATACCGGCCCTGGTTCAGGATGCGCGCCGGCAACGATGCGGGAGCACTCAACGGATGGTCCTTCCGGACAGGTCGAGGAAAACGTCCTCGAGGGTACGCGAAGCCATGTGTACTGAAGAAGGCAGGATGTTCCGTTCCGCCCACCACGCGGCCAATGCGGCCAGGTCGTGGGGCGTCAGCGCCCCGCGGACGGCGTAGTGCCCGGGTGCGGCCTCCTGCACCTCCAGATGGTGCAGCCGTCCTGAGGCGAGGGTGACGACGTCGAGCCCGGGTTCAGCGTCGAACGTCAGCAACCGCTGCTCGGCGGGGGAGCCGGTGGCGGAGGTGAGTTCGGCTACGGTGCCCGAGGCGACGGTCTTGCCGGCGTCGATGATGTAGACGTAGTCGGCCAGCTTCTGCGCGTCGTCCATCAGGTGGGTGGTGAGGATGATGCCGAGTCCCTCGTCGCGCAGCTCGGAGATCAGGTCGAACACGATCTGGCGGGACTGGGGATCCAGGCCGGCGCTGGGTTCGTCCAGGAAAAGGACCTCGGGGCGGCCGATCAGCGCCGCGGCCATGGCCAGTCGCTGCTTCTGCCCGCCGGAGAGGCGCCGGATGCCGGTGTTGGCGAAGCTGCGGATACCCAGGCGGTCCACCAGCTCGGCGACCGGCCGGGGTGCCTCGTACATGCGGGCCACATGCTCAAGCAGGGCTACGGGACGGGCCGACGGCGGGAGTCCGCCTTCCTGGAGCATCACGCCTACGCGGCTCCGGAGGCGGGCATCCGCTCGGTAAGGATCCTGTCCGAGCAGGCGGATTTCCCCGCCGTCAATGGACTGCAGGCCCTGGGCGCATTCAAGCGTGGTGGTCTTCCCCGCTCCGTTGGCACCAAGGAGGGCAGTGACGGATCCGCGGCGGGCACTGAAGTCGACGCCGGCCAGCACACGGATCATTTTGCCGTCGAGACCAGCAACCGGGCCGCAGTCCTTGATCAGACCTTTAATGGTCAGGCAGGGTTCATCGATAGGCACCTGCATATTCTACGTTAGGTAGTACAGGACCCCGGCACAGGCATCACGCGCGATGGACCTTGGCGATGGCAAGCCTTGCCTTAGTGGAATCGGGGAACAGATTAGGTCATGCTTGTGTTGTGTATTCTGTGAGCAACTCTGAGACTAAGGCGGCGGCCGTGCCGAGCGCTGCCCGCGAAGCGGAGGAGCGCACCCGGGACAAAGTGCTGGGTGCGGTTCTGGAGCACGGCCCGGTCAGTGCCGCGGAGCTCGGGGAACGGCTGGGCTTCACGCCCGCCGCCGTGCGCCGCCATCTTGACGCCCTCTCGGGGAAGGGCCTGATCCAGGTCAAGCTTGTCCGTAATTCCTCTTCCGGTGCAGGAAGGCCGGCCCGGCGGTACGTATTGAGCCCGCAGGGACAGGCCCACCTGGGCAACGATTACCTCGACATCGCCACCGAGGCGCTGCGCCAGCTTGGTGCAGCCCTTGGCCCCCAGGCAATCGAGGCGTTTGCCGCGGAACGGTTCGGCCGGATGGAGGATCGCTACCGCCCCGTCGTCGACGCCGCCGGTCCCGAACTCGCCGACCGCGCCGAAGCGCTGGCCGCCGAACTGACGAAGGACGGTTTCGTCGCGTCGACCACCATGATCGGCGCCACGGCGAAAAAGAGCACGCTGCTGAGTATCCAGCTGTGCCAGGCGCACTGCCCCATCCAGGGACTCGCCACGGCCTACCCCGTCTTCTGTGACAAGGAGACCGAAGTTTTTGCCCGCCTGCTGGAGGTGGACGTCCGCCGACTGTCCACGCTCTCCCGCGGCGGCCATGTTTGTACGACCCACATTCCCGTGGGTCGGACCCGATCCGCGCCGCAGGTTCCACTGCACGCCGAGACCAACCAGTCCACATCCATTCATCAGCAAGAAAGGCCGTGATGACGGATCAAGTAACCCAGAAGCCAACGGCACCTTCCATGGTGCCGGAGTCTGTGATTTCAGACATCCTGGAGAAGAACCCCGAACTCGAGGGCATCGGTACATACGAGTACGGATGGGCAGACTCGGACGTCGCCGGTGCAACCGCCCGCCGCGGCCTGAGTGAGGAAGTCGTCCGCGACATTTCGGCTAAGAAGAACGAGCCGCAGTGGATGCTGGACCTTCGCCTCAAGGGCCTGAAGTACTTTGAGCGCAAGCCGATGCCGACCTGGGGCGCAGACCTCTCCGGCATCGACTTCGACAACATCAAGTACTTCGTCCGTTCCACGGAGAAGCAGGCCAACACCTGGGAAGACCTCCCCGAGGACATCCGCAACACGTACGAGAAGCTCGGGATCCCCGAGGCTGAGCGCGGCCGCCTGGTTTCCGGCGTCGCAGCGCAGTACGAGTCCGAGGTTGTCTACCACCAGCTCCGCGAGGACCTGGAACGCCAGGGCGTCATCTTCCTGGACACCGACACCGCGCTGAAGGAACACCCGGAAATGTTCCAGGAGTACTTCGGCACCGTCATTCCCGTCGGTGACAACAAGTTCGGCTCGCTGAACACTGCCGTGTGGTCCGGCGGTTCCTTCGTGTACGTCCCCAAGGGCGTCCACGTGGAGATCCCGCTGCAGGCCTACTTCCGTATCAACACGGAGAACATGGGCCAGTTCGAGCGCACCCTGATCATTGCGGACGAGGATTCCTACGTCCACTACATCGAGGGCTGCACCGCACCGATCTACACCTCGGACTCGCTGCACAGCGCCGTCGTCGAAATCATCGTGAAGAAGGGCGCCCGCGTCCGCTACACGACCATCCAGAACTGGTCCAACAACGTGTACAACCTGGTGACCAAGCGCGCCATTGCACACGAGGGCGCGACCATGGAGTGGATTGACGGCAACATCGGCTCCAAGGTCACCATGAAGTACCCGGCTGTCTACCTGGTCGGCGAGCACGCCAAGGGTGAGACCCTGTCCATCGCCTTTGCCGGCGAGGGCCAGCACCAGGACACCGGATCCAAGATGGTCCACATTGCCCCGAACACCAAGAGCTCCATCATTTCCAAGTCCGTGGCCCGCGGCGGCGGCCGCGCCGCCTACCGCGGCCTGGTCCAGGTCCGCGAAGGCGCCACGCACTCGGCCAACACCGTGCGCTGCGACGCCCTGCTGGTGGACACCATCTCCCGCTCGGACACGTACCCGTACGTGGACATCCGCGAAGATGACGTCACCATGGGCCACGAAGCCACTGTCTCCCGCGTCAGCGAGGAGCAGCTGTTCTACCTCATGTCCCGCGGCCTTCCCGAGGACGAGGCAATGGCAATGATCGTGCGTGGCTTTATCGAGCCGATCGCGCGTGAACTGCCGATGGAATACGCCCTTGAACTCAACCGCCTCATCGAACTCCAGATGGAAGGAGCCGTCGGTTAATGTCGAAGCTTAACGACGTCGTCGAAACCGTGACCGAAAAGGTCAGCAATGTAGTGGAGGAGGTCAAGGCGAAGGTTGGTTCCCCCAAGGAAACCAGCCGTGTGCGCATTGACGGCTTCACCGAGGAGGGCGAAAACCTCTCCCCGCTGAACGAGGCCTCCTCACCGCTGGGCGGCGACAGCAGCAAGTCCCACAGCCACGGTGGCGGAGAGGGCATCCCGGACAGCTCGCGCGCCGGCCGTACCACCTCGTTCCACCGGGCTGACTTCGGCAAAATGACCGGCCGCGAAGAAGACTGGCGGTTCACCCCGCTCAAGCGCCTGCGCGGACTGCATACCGCGGACCTCGACGGAACAGCTCCCGAGCTGGCAGTCGTCGCCCCCGACGGCGTGCTGGTCGAGAGCATTGCCCGCACCGACGCCCGCATCGGCTCGGCCGGCATCCCCGAAGACCGGGTTGCCGCCGCCGCGTGGGAAGACTTCCGCGAGGCCACTGCCGTAACCATTCCCGCCGAGACCGTAGTTGAAGGCAGCGTCACGCTGACCATCAACGGTGTCAGCAAGGATCCGGCCGCCCAGCACATCGTCATCACCGCGGAGAAGTTCTCCAAGGGCGTTGTGGTCCTGGACCACAAGGGTTCGGCAGTGCTGTCCCAGAACGTCGAAATCGTGGTCGGCGACGGTGCGGAACTGACCGTCGTCTCCGTCCAGGACTGGGACGACGACGCCGTGCACGCCTCCGCGCAGTACGCGAAGATCGGCCGCGACGCGAAGTTCAAGCACGTCGTCGTCAGCCTTGGCGGCGACCTGGTGCGCGTCACCCCGTCTTCCAAGTTCACCGCCACCGGCGGCGACGTGGAAATGTTCGGCCTGTACTACGCCGACGCCGGCCAGCACCTTGAGCAGCGCCTGTTCGTGGACCACGCAGTGGCGAACTGCAAGTCCCGCGTCATGTACAAGGGCGCCCTGCAGGGCCGCGACGCGCACACCGTGTGGGTTGGCGACGTCCTGATCCGCAAGGAAGCAGAAGGCACCGACACGTACGAAGTCAACCGCAACCTGCTGCTGACCGACGGCGGCCGCGCCGACTCCGTACCGAACCTGGAGATCGAAACCGGACTGATCGAGGGTGCCGGCCACGCCAGCGCCACCGGCCGGTTCGACGACGAGCACCTGTTCTACCTGATGGCACGCGGCATCCCCGAGGACACCGCCCGCCGCCTGGTGGTTCGGGGCTTCCTCACCGAGATCATCCAGCAGATCAAGGTACCTGCCCTGGAAGAGCGTCTCACCGACGCCGTCGAGCGCGAGCTCGAAGCCTCCGGAGCCTACTGAGACCCTAGTCCGGGTGCCGGATCATCCCGGCACCCGGACCCTCTCGCCTTCCATCCCCAAAGCTTAGTAACGCACCCGCGGGTGCAAAGGAGAAAGCCAACTCGCATGTCTACTCTTGAGATCAAGGATCTTCACGTCAGCATTGAGACCGAACAGGGCCGCAAGCCGATCCTGAAGGGTGTCAGCCTGACCATCAAAACCGGTGAGACGCACGCCATCATGGGCCCCAACGGCTCCGGCAAGTCCACCCTGGCCTCCACCATTGCCGGTCACCCGCGCTACAGCGTGGACAGCGGCTCCATCACGCTCGACGGCGAAGACGTCCTGGCCATGAGCGTTGACGAGCGTGCCCGCGCCGGTCTCTTCCTGGCCATGCAGTACCCGGTAGAGGTTCCCGGCGTCACCATGACCAACTTCCTGCGTACCGCCAAGACCGCGCTCGACGGCGAAGCCCCCTCCCTGCGCCACTGGACCAAGGACGTCAAGGCGGCCATGGCCGACCTTCGCATCGATGCCGACTTCGCCCAGCGCAACGTCAATGAAGGCTTCTCCGGCGGCGAGAAGAAGCGCGTCGAGATCCTCCAGATGGAACTCTTCCACCCGAAGATCGCCATCCTGGACGAGACCGACTCCGGCCTCGACGTCGACGCCCTGAAGATCGTTTCCGAAGGCGTTAACCGCGAGCACTCCAAGGGCGGCATGGGCACGCTGCTCATTACGCACTACACGCGTATCCTTCGTTACATCAAGCCCGACTATGTGCACGTCTTCGTCGACGGCCACATCGCCGAGCAGGGCGGGCCCGAACTTGCCGACCGCCTCGAAGAAGAAGGCTACGACCGCTTCACCGGCGCCAACGCCGCAGCCGGCGCGTAGTAAAGACAGCTGAAGGAGCAAATATGAGCGACTCCGATCTGGCCTCCACGTCCCTTGAGGACGTCGAAGAGGCCCTCAAGGACGTCATTGACCCCGAGCTCGGGGTGAATGTCGTTGACCTTGGCCTGCTCTACGGCCTGAAGTACGCCGAGGACGGCGCACTGCTGATCGACATGACGCTGACGACGGCGGCCTGCCCGCTGACCGATGTGCTTGAAGAGCAGACCGCCCAGGCCCTGGACGGCGTCGTTGATGAGTGGCGCCTGAACTGGGTATGGATGCCGCCGTGGGGACCTGACAAGATCACCGACGACGGCCGCGACCAGATGCGCGCCCTCGGCTTCAACATCTAAAGGTTCGGCAGCTAGCTAGTCGAACAGGCAGGGCCGCTTCCCCAATGCGGGGAAGCGGCCCTGCCTGCGTGCTAGCGTGTGCGCCATGGGGAACAGCACACATTTTCATGACCAGTATCTGGCAGCGTGGAACGAAGCCATGGCCACGGGCGACAGCGCTCCAATCGAAACCTTCCTGTCGCCGGAGTACCACGGCTGGCTGGGGCAGGACGCAACCGCCACGGAGCCGTTTGATGCGGCGACGGCGCGCGAGGGGTTTGGCGGCACAGTGTCCGCCCTGCGGGGGAGTACCGTGCACGCGGACTTCCGGACAGTCACGCCCCGCGGCCGGGACGAGGCTGTGGTGTTCTACGAGATGACCTACCGTTCGGGCAGCGAAGTGACCGGGCGGGCCCTGCTGATGGAATCCTGGCGGCTCCAGGACAGCCGGTGGATGCTTTGCCGCGATTTCACCGAAGTGAACGTCGGGCAGCCGGCAACCTAGGATGCCGGAGCAGTCTTTGCCGGCGCTTTACGCCCACATGATCGAGTGCGGGGTGGTTGATCTGGATCCGTGGCACCTGCTGCGCGGGGAAACGCAGGTGAGGCGGGCACGGCACATTGAGCAGGTTTTCCCGGGATGGGGAATCGTTCCCTTTGCCCGCAGGACGGACAACGATGACGTTGCGTGCTGGACCGGCAGCAGCGTTGTGGTGATCGACGACTGGGACGTGTGGTCGACCGACGGAAAGCCGATACGCCACGTTCAGGATGAATACCCCTCGATGGAGGAGTGGCTTTTGGCTGCCGTGCGTGACTTCGTTGAGTTCGACTGGAGCTGAGGAAAGTGGAACCGATGGCTAAGCCACCAAGCCGGACAGTGATCAGCCGGGTGTTATCCCATGCGCTGCGTCATGCTCCGGAAGAGTATTCGCTGGAGCTGGATCCGGAGGGTTGGGCGCCGGTTTCTGACGTGCTCGCTGCGCTGCACCGGCTGGGACCGGAGTGGACATCCGTTGATGAGAAGGAACTTCACGAGGTGCTGGAAGCTGCGGAGAAAAAACGGCACCAGATGAGCGACGGGCGGATACGCGCAGTGCACGGGCATTCCGTACCGGTGGAGCCGGCAGGGGAGCCAGGTTCACCGCCGGCGGTGTTGTTCCATGGGACTTCGCCTGCTGCTGTGCCGCAGATCCGTGCAGCCGGAATTCTGCCCATGCGGCGGCAGTACGTCCATCTGTCGGACTCCGTGGAGCAGGCGCGTCAGGTGGGACTGCGCAAGGACGCCGATCCCGTGATCCTGACGGTGGATACCGGGGTCGCCGTGGCCCAGGGGGTATCTTTCTATCGATCGGATTCAGGAGTCTGGCTGGCCGGGGCCGTTCCAGCGTCCGCTGTTGGGCTGCTGGAAGCCTGAGCTGAGGGGCAGGTTCGGTCGGCGTCGGCCCTTGTGCCCGAGTCGATGGTCCGGAAACAGTCAACGGAACCGGCGTGTCCGGGGTAGGTAGTTGCGTTCGAAAGACGGGTATTTCCGGTCTTCGGATCAGGCCTGTTTGGGCCAGTTTTCGGGCCTGGAATGTCAGTGCGGGATGAAATCCTGAGGTATGGATCACCTCGGGAACACCGAACGGACAACCGAAGAACCAGGCAGTGAATGCCCCCAGCCGGAAGGCATGGCGGGTGAAGCGGATGCGCCCCGTGCTGCCTGCACCCTGGCGGTGTATCGGGCGGAACTGGACGCCGAGCCAGACGCTGATGGTGCCGCTCAGGTCGGAAGTCCTGACGCCGAATATCCGGACGGCTTCACCGGGACACTGGCACTGCAGAACCTGGAAGCCTTTGACGAACAGACAGTCGGCGAAGCCCTGTCCCGGATGGCCCATTTGATGTCCTGGGTGCAGGCACTGCAAGCCCGCCTGATCAACCGCATGGAAGAGATCTTCCGGGAGGACTTTCGTGCCGCGTCGGGGCGGCTCGAGCCCGGGATGGCGTTCAGCCTTGCGGCTTCCGAATGCGCCGCCATCCTGAATATCCCGCAGGTCACCGCCCAGCGGATGATGTTCGAAGCGGACAGGCTGTGCAGCACCCACACGGCCACCCTGACCGCCTTGGAAGAAGGACAGCTGAGTTACCAGCACGTACAGGTCGTACTGGACCAGTGCCTGAACGTTCCACCGGATCAGCTCCCGGAATTCGAGGCGGACCTGCTGGCGGCTGCGTCCGGACAGACGCGGGCCCGGTTCTCCTGCAAGGCACGGCGTCTGCGGGAAGGGAAGTTTCCGGAGACCATAAGCGAGCGACACCTGACCGCGTTCGAACAGCGCAAGGTCACTCTGGACCGGGAAGAGGACGGTATGTCCTGCCTTTCCGCGCACCTGCGTGCGGCTGAAGCCCAGCAGATCTACACGGCACTCAGTACTGCAGCCCGGGGCGAGCAGTCCGCTGGGGATTCCCGGACAGCAGACCAGCTCCGTGCCGACATCCTCGCCCAGTTGCTGATGGGCAGCAGCCGTGGACTCTTCGCCGCGGCGGGAACCCGGGGAGGGGCTTCGAACAACAGCAGCGTGAGGCAAACCGGCGACGACACTGACGCATCCACAGAGTGCGGGGACGGGCTCGGATTTGAGGGCGCAGTGAAGGGGAAGCCCGGTTCAGAGAACGGACCGGATGAGGGGGTAATCCCGAAGACGGAAATCATGGTCCTGATCAACGCCGAAACCCTCTTTGGTGCGGACGACCAGCCGGCCGAACTGCACGGTTACGGGCCCATCAGCGCTGAAGCCGCCCGTAGGTTGGCTAGGAACGCCGTCGGGTGGACCGGACTGGCGCAGGACCCGCACACCGGAGAAATCCTCGGGGTGGGACGACGCCGAAAGGTCCCGGCCGGGCTCCGGCGTTGGCTTCGGGCCAGGGACGGAACCTGCAGATTCCCCGGCTGTCGGGTCAGTACAGCGAATTCGGACGTTGACCACACCATCGACTGGGCACAGGGCGGGCCTACAGACCATGGGAACTTGGAACACCTGTGCCGTCGACACCACCGGTTCAAGACCCTGGGTTATTGGAAGGCGTGCCAACCCGCGCCCGGAGTCATCCAATGGACGTCCCCGACCGGGAGGGTTTATCGGACCGACCCCTTTCTGGAACTCGGACCGCCGGACGCGGTGCCGGGTCCGGGTCCGGGTACAGATTTCAGGCAAGTGCCACAGACGGACTCGGTGCTACAGGATGACGTGCTGCAGTACTCTCTGCCGGAACAAGCGCCACCATTCTGATGCCGCCTTCCCGCCCGGCGAAACGCGACCGGAAGGCAGGCCCAGGAACGGGACAGCCGCCCGGCCAGACCCTACGGGCGGGATCCGGCCCGACCCTACGGGCGGGACAGGTCCGCAGCGCTGAAGGTATCGCACTTTTCCAGGCTGCCGCCGTCGTTGTAGCCGGCCAGGAACCAGGCCTGGCGCTGCGCGCTGGAACCGTGCGTCCAGCTCTCCGGGTTCACCTGACCGGTGGCCGAAGCCTGGATCCGGTCATCACCGATAGCGGACGCCGCAGAGAGGGCGTCACTGATATCGGCTTCGGTGAACGGAGCCAGGAAAGGCATGTCCGAACCCGGAGCCGGCTGGTCCGCCGCATGCCGTGCCCACAGGCCGGCATAGCAGTCGGCCTGCAGCTCGGTGCGTACGGAGGCGGAGTCCGCACCCTGCGGATCGGCGTTCCGGCCGGCACTGGAGCCGGTGATCTGCTGGATGTGGTGGCCGAACTCGTGCGCGACCACGTATTCCTGCGCCAGCGGACCGCCAGAGGAACCGTAGTTGGTGACGAGGTCGGAGAAGAAGGCAGTGTCGTAATAGGTCTGCTCGTCTGCCGGGCAGTAGAACGGTCCGACAGCGCTGGTTGCCGTGCCGCAGCCGGTGGTGGTCCGGTCGGTAAAGAGCACCACGCCGGGCTCCGTGTAGGTCAGGCCGTAACCGTCCAGGTACGGTTCCCAGAAGCTGTCCAGGCTTTCGGCGGTGCCCAGGATGCGGCAGTCCAGCCGTTCGTTGGCGTCTTCGCCGTTCAAGCAGGTGTCGATGCTCTCGGACTGCGCCTGGCCGGCGGCTACACCGGAGCCGTCGCTCAGGCCGAGGCCGTCAATCACGTCCGACCCGAAGAACAGGGACAGGATCAGCAGCAGCCCGCCGCCCAGTCCGCCGCCGACCGCAATGCCCTTACCCTTGCCGCGCCGGTCACTGACCCGGGAGGAATCCAGGCGCGCGTTGTTATTGAAACTCATGCCCTCAGGTTATCGGTTGCCTTGGTCAACCTTCGTGTCGGAGCTTTCCCCGATACCGCGTGCGGCCAGCGCATCACCGGTCTGCCGGGCATAGGCAACCGCACGGATCACCACGGGAACAGTCAGTGCGCGGGGATTGCGCTCCAGTCCGCGGGCCATGGCAGATTCACGGACATCCCGGGCGGACCCGAGCAGGAACGGAATGCTGCGCAGCATCAGCGCCAAGGTCAGCCCGAAACGTTCCGGGTCCGCACCGAGCGGTTGCAGCGGGCGGGCCAACGACACGAGCCCGTCCAGCAGCACCTGCGGTGCAGTGGTCAGTGTCAGCAGCCGAGCCGCCACTACGCAGACCGCAATGCTGCCGGTCACCAGGACCGCTGCCAGCACACCGGACGCCCACCACTGGAAAACCCCCAGCAGCAGCAGGACCGGCCACATCAGCTTCAGCGGCACCCAGGCCTCCCGCAACAGCCGGGCGCCGGCATAGGCGGCCAGCACCAGGACTGCGGCAACCACCAGCACCACAGGGGAGCGCGCCGCCAAAACAGCTACGGACAGCAGAACCAGAGCGCCCGCCTTCATGCCCAGCGGTGCCGCATGCACGGGCGTAACGCCGGGGCGGTAGGCGCCCAGCAGGTCGTAGGAGCCAGCGGAACGCTTCATCGCACCCCCAGCGCCAGCGCCCGGTACGCCGCAATACCTTCGCGCGGGCCGCCGTCGAACACCACCGCGCCGGCATCCATCACCAGCACCCGATCGGCGTCCGCGGCGAACTCCAGGTCATGGGTGGTGTAGATGACCTGCTGCGGCAGGGAGGCAAAGACTTCCCGCAGCCGGGCGGTGTTCCTCAGGTCCAGCAGTGTGCTGGGTTCGTCTGCCACCAGCACGGCAGGCTCAACCGCCAGCACCGAGGCCAGGGCCATCAACTGGCGTTCACCGCCGGAAAGGTCGTAGATGCTTCGGTCCGCCAACTCCAGCAGCCCCAGCGCCACCAGCCGGGCCTCGGCCGCTGCGCGCCGCTGGGACCTGTTCCGGACCGAAGCACGCAGGGACAGTTCGACGTCGTCCCGCCCCGTGGGCATCACGAGCTGCGAGAGGGGATCGGTGAAAACGAACCCGACCCGCCGCCGTACATCCGCGCCGTGCCGGGCAGTGTCCAGGCCGTCCACGCTGACCGTGCCGGTATCCGGCAGCACCAACCCGTTCAGCAGCTTCAGCAGGGTGGACTTGCCCGAACCGTTGGCGCCGACGACGGCGGTGCGGGGAGTGTCCAGCGTCAGCGACAGCAGGTGCAGTATCGGTTCCGCGGACTCCCCGGCCTCCCCGGCTGCCCCGGGTGGAATGACGGAAACGTCCTGCAGCTGGATGCAGGGCATCAGCGGCCGCCGCGGTCCGGAACAGCCATACGTGGAAAGGCCTTGAAGACACTGACGGCCACCGCAGCGGCAAGCAGGTTCTTGACCACGTCACCGGGCCAGAACGCCATGTCCGCTGCCAGTGCTGCCGGGAACGACAGGTGCCCGTTGAGCATGAGCCCCGCGATGCCGGCCGGATGCACCACTGCGAAGCTCGTGGCCAGTCCCGCGGCGAACAAGAGAACCGTCCTCCCCTTCCGGGCGCGGCGCAGCACCAGGCCGGCAAGCAGGCCGACGACGGCGGCCGCCACCGGGAAGGACAGCAGGTACCCCGCGGACGGTCCGGCCAGGACACCCAGGCCGCCGCGGAATCCGCTGAAGACCGGCAGGCCGGCCAGGCCCGCTACCAGGAAGAGGCCCACTGCCGCTGCTCCGCGTCCGGGACCAAGAAGCATTCCGGTCAGCATGACCGCCAGCGTCTGCAGGGTGATCGGCACACCGGCTCCCAGCGGCACGCCGGGAAGGATGGAGAAGACGGCGGTGAGGGCGGCGAAGACAGCGATCAGGGACAGGTCGGCCGAGGTCCACCGGGAGCGCCTGTAGCCGGGGGAGCCGTGCGTGCCAGTGCCGGGGGTGCCGTGGGAGCCCCTGGAGCCGTGCGTGCCAGTGCCGGGGAGGGGTCGCGGCGCGTTGGCCGATGTGTTGTTCATCGCTGCACTTTTCCTTGTAGGGGAAGAAAAACGGTCCGGATTTCGTTTCGAACATTAGCTGCGCCGGAGCGGGATTCCATTGGAGGTTTTCTACAAATGGGCATCGGCGGCTAGACTGGAAAGGCTGTTACGGCCAACCAGGCCCCCATGACCGGTCATTGTGACCCTTCCCGCCTCGGTGGAATCCCACCGTTCAAGGCCCGCGCACCGCGCAGCGTATCTGCAATACAAAAACCTTCGAAAGGTCCACTGAGTGATTTCCGTATCTGGTCTCGAGCTGCGTGCAGGCGCACGGCTGCTCATGGAAGCGGTTTCATTCCGTGTTGACAAGGGAGACAAAATCGGACTGGTCGGCCGCAACGGCGCCGGCAAGACCACCCTCACCAAGGTCCTCGCCGGTGAAGCCCTCCCGGCCGCCGGCACGGTGAAGCGCGTCGGCGAGATCGGCTACCTGCCCCAGGATCCGCGCACGCCGGACATGGACCAGCTGGGCCGGGACCGGATCCTCTCCGCCCGCGGACTGGACAAGGTTTCCGCGCAGCTGAAGAAGTGCCAGGACGAGATGGCCAGCGATGATCCGAAGATCTCGCAGAAGGCCATGAACCGCTATGACCGGCTGGAGTCCGAGTTCCTCTCGGCCGGCGGCTACGCGGCAGAGTCGGAGGCAGCCTCCATCTGTGCCAACCTGGCGCTGCCGGACCGCTTGCTGAACCAGCCCCTGAAGACCCTCTCCGGCGGCCAGCGCCGCCGTGTGGAACTGGCCCGCATCCTGTACTCCGACGCCGAGACGATGCTCCTCGATGAGCCCACCAACCACCTCGATGCCGACTCCATCGCCTGGCTGCGGGAGTTCCTCAGGAACCACACCGGCGGCCTGATCGTGATCAGCCACGATACCGAGCTGCTTGAAGCGACTGTCAACAAGGTCTTCAGCCTGGACGCCAACCGCGCCACCATCGACATCTACAACATGGACTGGAAGCGCTACAAGGTCCAGCGCGAGACCGACGAGCGCGCCCGCAAGCGCGAGCGTGCCAACACCGAAAAGAAGGCCGGCATCCTGCTGGCCCAGGCAAACAAGATGAAGGCCCGTGCGTCCGGTGCCTCCGCGGCCCAGAGCATGCTCAAGCGCGTGGACCGCCTGATGGGCGGTTTGGACGCAGTCCGCGCCAGTGACCGCGTTGCTGCGCTGCGCTTCCCGGATCCGGCACCCTGCGGCAAGACGCCCATGACCGCCGAGGGCCTCAGCAAGAGCTACGGGTCCCTGGAAATCTTCACCGACGTGGACCTCGCGATTGACCGCGGTTCAAAGGTAGTCATCCTGGGCCTCAACGGCGCCGGCAAGACCACCCTGCTGCGCATGCTGGCCGGCGTCGACAAGCCGGACACCGGCAAGGTCATTGCCGGACACGGGCTGAAGGTGGGCTACTACGCCCAGGAGCACGAGACCCTCGATACGGACCGGACCGTTCTGGAGAACATGCGTTCCTCCGCACCCGATATGGACGACGCCGAGGTCCGCAGCGTGCTGGGTTCCTTCATGTTCAGCGGCGACGACGTCGAGAAGAAGGCCGGAGTCCTTTCCGGCGGCGAGAAAACCCGACTGGCGCTGGCCACCATCGTGGCGTCCTCCGCCAACGTCCTGCTGCTGGACGAACCCACCAACAACCTGGACCCCGCGTCGCGCGCCGAGATCCTGGGCGCCCTGAGCAACTACACCGGCGCCGTGGTGATGGTCAGCCACGATGAGGGCGCCGTTGCGGCGTTGAACCCGGAACGCGTAGTGCTCCTGCCGGACGGCGACGAGGACCACTGGAACGAGAACTACCTCGACCTGGTGACCCTGGCCTAGCCGCCGGCCCACCCCGCACATAAAAGGCGGCCCTGCTCCAATCGGAGCAGGGCCGCCTTTTATGTCACTGGGAGCAGATGCCTGCGGAAGCGGCGGCTAGAACCCCTGGGCGTCCAGGATCGCGTCCTCTTCCTCTTCGCCGGTGGGCCCGCGCTTTTTGCGGCGCGGCGGACGACGCCGGGACGGAGTCGGGTGGGCGGCGATTATTTCATCGTCGTCCTCCTCGTCTTCATCGTCGATGCCGTCGTAATAGCGGTTCAGGGCTTCCTGGCGTGCGGCGTACCCCAGCCCGATGAACATCATCAGCGCGAACCCGTACCACTGCAGTCCGTACGAAAGGTGCAGGCCCTCGTCCACCTCCGGCCGCGGTGCGCTTTCGGGTGCGACGGCGGCACCCGGGTCCTCGCTGGCCATGAGCCCGTAAGAGCCCTGGTGCAGCGGATAGTCCAGCTGCTCCGCGAAGGCGCCGAGATCGATGGAGGGAAGCTGGCCTTCAGGGGCGCTGCGGGCCAGGGTGGGTTCGGTTGCCTTAATCCGGGCCACCACGCCCACCCGTCCCTCGGGGGCGGCAGGGATGCTGTCCGGCCGGCCGGCCTCGTCGTCGCCGATCGGCAGCCAGCCGCGGTTGACCGCCACGCTGGTGCCGTCATCAAGCTTCAGCGGTACCAGGACCTCGTAGCCGGGCCGGCCCTTCAGCGGGCGGTTGCGGATGATGCGCTGCTCGGAGGAGTCATACGTTCCCTCAAGCTTCACGGGCAGCCATTCGGCTGCTTCGTCGTACGTGTCGAAGTAGTTCCTGGCCTCGTCATAGGGGACCGGCGCGGCGTCGTAATTGGATTCGATCCGGGCGCTGTCGGCGAGGGAGGCTTCGCGGCGGTCCATCTGCCACCGGCCCAGCCCCACACAGGCGGCCGCAAGGATGCAGACGAGGACAAACCAGCCCAGCCACCGGGGCGAAAAGAGGAAACGGTACATCTACGCCGTACCGCCTTCAGTGCTGCCGTCCAGCGGGAGGGTTTCCTTCCAGAGGCCGCGGGTGCGCAGGTAATCCTCCAGCCAGTCCCGGTGCTCATCGCAGGCAAGCCAGGCCTTGCGGCGTTCCGGGGTATGGATGCGGGGGTTGTTCCACAGCAGCTGCCAGCTCGCGTTGAGCCGGCACGCCTTCCGGGAGCACACCGGGGTCCCGGCGCCGGCGTCCGGGGTGCCGGAGAGGGAATCGAGGAGGTTCATGCTGGGGGATCAGGCCTTGTCTTCGTCGTCATTGATGTTGTCGTCATTGTCTACGATTTCGCCCGACAACACAGTGGTTTCGGGGCTTTCACCGGGTTCTTCGGCCGCCCGCGGAGCGTCCAGCGCAGTGGCCGGCGGACGCTCTATCATCGCATCAGAGCCGGTCATAAGCCGGGTATCCGAGCCTCCGTTGGCGATGACGACCGCGAAGTAGGGGAGCACCACCGCTCCGGCAATCACCACCCACAACAACCAGCCGTGCACGAAGAACATCAGGAACAGGCAGACCACACGGATACCCATGGACACGCTGTACTTGATCATGCGGGCGCGCATTTCGTCCGTGTGCGGGCTGGGCGCGTCAGTGATTCTGGGGACGCTGTCCCGGCGGTTTGTGTCCCTAGCCATCAGTAGCCATCGGTAGTCTTCCTCACCCTCCAAACAGGTTCGTTCATTCTCTCACTAGCGGCGGCGTTGCAGAAGTTGAATCCGTCGCACGTAGGATCGAGGAAACCCCCAATCGCTGGCTGAAAGAAGGAACATCCGTGCAGAACACGACAGAGAACTCATCCGGCCGCAGCGTCCTGGTGACCGGAGGAAACCGCGGAATCGGGCTGGCAATCGCCAAGTCGTTCCTGGCCGCAGGTGACCGCGTGGCCATCACATACCGCAGCGGCGAGGTTCCCGATGGGATGCTGGGCGTCAAGGCTGATGTGACGGATATGGCATCGGTCGACGCCGCATTTACCGAGGTGGAGGCCGCTCACGGGCCGGTCGAAGTCCTCGTAGCCAATGCCGGGATCACCCGGGACACGCTGCTGCTGCGGATGAGTGAAGAGGATTTCTCCGACGTCATCGACACCAACCTCACCGGCGCCTTCCGTGTGGTTAAGCGTGCCTCCAAGGGCATGCTCCGGATGAAGAAGGGCCGGGTGGTGCTGATCTCCTCGGTGGTCGGACTGTACGGATCGCCCGGGCAGATCAACTACGCCGCCTCCAAATCCGGGCTGATCGGCATTGCCCGTTCCCTCACCCGCGAACTGGGTTCCCGCAACATCACGGCAAATGTCGTGGCTCCGGGGTTCATCAACACCGACATGACCCGCGCCCTGCCCGAGGACACGCAGAAGAACTACCTGTCCTCCATCCCCGCCGGCCGGTTCGCCGAGCCGGAGGAAGTTGCCAACGTGGTGCGCTGGATTGCCGGCGACGAGGCAGGCTACATTTCCGGTGCAGTCATCCCGGTCGACGGCGGCCTGGGCATGGGGCACTAGCACGGCCCAACGCGGGGCTCCGGAATCATTGGAGGTTTCCTCAACTGCCAGCCGGCCCGCCGGCTGGCAGGATGGGTTCAAAGAGCTGAACGCTTAGATACTTTCTACAAAGAGGAGTTCACATGGGTCTGCTGGAGGGCAAAGCCGCGATAGTCACCGGATCATCGCGCGGAATCGGAGCCGAAGTGGCCCGGTTCCTGGCAGCCGAGGGTGCCGGCGTCGTCGTCAACTACCGCCAAAAGGCACCGCGTGCCAACAAGGTGGTCGCCGCCATTGAGGAAGCCGGCGGACGCGCAGTCGCCGTTGGCGCGGACCTCACCGCGCCCGAGGGGACAGCTGCCCTGGTGGCCGCCGCGCAGGAAAACTTCGGCGGCCTCGACATCCTGGTGCTCAATGCCTCCGGCGGCATGGAAACCGGCGTGGAAGAGGACTACGCGCTGAAGCTCAACCGCGACGCGCAGGTCAACATGCTCACCGCCGCGCTCGAAGTGATGCCCGCCGGTTCGCGGGTGGTCTTCGTCACCAGCCACCAGGCGCACTTCATTCGCTCGGTACCGACCATGCCCGAATACGAAGCCGTTGCCCTCAGCAAGCGCGCCGGCGAGGACGCGCTGCGCAGCATGCTCCCGCAGCTGGAAGAGAAGGGCATCAGCCTGGTGGTGGTCTCCGGGGACATGATCGAAGGCACCGTGACGGCAACCCTGCTGGACCGGGCCAACCCGGGCGCCATCGAAGCCCGCCGCGAGGAAGCCGGAAGGCTTTACTCCGTGCAGGAGTTCGGCGCCGAAGTAGCCCGCATGGCCATGGCCGACGTTCCGTCCGGGCACACCGAATACGTGGGCGGTGCGGACTACCTGGCCGCCGGAGCGGCAGGCGGACCCGCCTAGAGCTTCACGAAGTGCTGAACCGCGTCCAGTTGGGGCAGGTTCAGCACGGCATCCGCGGCGGCCTGCACTGCCGGTTTGGCGTTAAACGCCACGCCCAGTGCGGCCGCCGCGAGCATGTCCAGGTCATTGGCGCCGTCGCCCACCGCAATGGTGTGCCCGGGTGCCACACCCAGCTCCCGAGCCCACTCAGCCAGGGAGCGGGCCTTGACCGCACGGTCCACGACTTCCCCCGACACGGCGCCGGTTAGCACCCCGTCCTCGATTTCCAGCAGGTTCGCCCTGCGGAAGCTGAGCCGCAGGCGGTCGGCCAGCGGATCAAGCACCTGGGTGAAACCACCCGACACCACGGCAACCCCGTGCCCGGCCGCAAGGAACTCCTTCACCAGCAGTTCCGCGCCGTCGGAAAGCTCAATCCGGGCACCCACTTCGTCGATGACGGACGCCGGCAGCCCGGCAAGCGTTTTCACCCGGGCGTGCAGGCTCGCAGCAAAATCCAGTTCCCCGCGCATGGCGGCCTCGGTCACCGCGGCCACCTCCGCTTCCCGTCCTGCGTGCGCCGCCAGCAGTTCAATGACTTCCTGTTTGATCAGGGTCGAGTCCACGTCAAGCACCAGCAGCTTCCGGGCGTCCTCGAGGAGCGACGGCGGCACCACGGCGCTGTGCTCACCGCCCGGTCTTGCCGGCACGGCTGCCGCGGCTGCTTCGACGGCGCGCCGCAGCCGGGGGAGGCCGCCGTCGTAGCCCACGTAAAGCTTGGACACGGTGTAACCGTTCCCCGCAGCGTTCTCCAGTTCCAGGATCCGCGCCCCCAAGCCCGAGACGGCACTCTGCACCGCCCCCAGATAGGCGTCGGACAGGTCCCGCCCGTAGCTGACGACACTGTATTCGGGGGAGTTCGGCATGGTTTCCGTTCTGATCGGTCCAACGGGTGGGTACGTGTTTGCTACGGGGATCCCGGCCGCGTCTGCATGGCCGCCGGCGCGCATCGTTTCGCCAATGCCCCTTTCTTTAGCCTAATGTCTAGTGCTATGAGTGATGTTCTTGAATTTGCCGGCGTAAGCGTTGTCCGCAGCGGCAAAAACCTGTTGGACGGCGTCAACTGGCAGGTCAAGGAGGGGGAACGCTGGGTCATCATGGGCCCCAACGGTGCCGGAAAGACCACGCTGCTGCAGATTGCCAGCGGTCGGATGCACCCAACCCGCGGCGTAGCGGGAATCCTCGAGGAAGTCCTCGGCGCGGTGGACGTCTTTGAACTCCGCCCGCGTATCGGCCTCGCCTCCGCGGCATTGGCCGGGCAGATCCCCGAAGACGAAACAGTCCTCAACGTGGTGCTCACCGCGTCCTACGGGATGACCGGGCGCTGGCGCGAGAAGTACGAAAAGCTCGACGAACGGCGCGCCTTCCGCCTCCTGCACGAGTGGGGCATGTCCACCTTCATGAACCGCCGCTTCTCCTCCCTCAGCGAAGGGGAGCGCAAGCGCGTTCAGATTGCCCGCGCCCTGATGACGGATCCGGAACTGCTGCTGCTGGACGAGCCGGCCGCCGGCCTGGACCTCGCCGGCCGCGAGGACCTGCTGTTCCGGCTCGGCGAACTGGCCCGGGACGAGGAAGCACCCGCCATGGTGCTGGTCACCCATCACCTGGAAGAGGTCCCGACCGGCTTCACCCACGCCCTGCTGCTCCGCGAAGGCGGCGTGGTGGCGTCCGGTCCCATCGACGAGGTGTTCACCGAGGAACACCTGAGCACCGCCTTTGACCTGCCGCTGGATCTGCGCCGCGAAGGCGGCCGCTACTCGGCCACTGCCCGGCGCGGCTAGGAGCAGTTTCCGGGTGAACCTCCAGTATTTGCTGTCCGCCGACGATCCCCGCGTCTACGACTACACCTCCCTCACGGACACCTCCCTCCGGAAGCGGCGGGAACCGGAGGAAGGCATGTACATCGCCGAATCCTCCAAGGTCCTGCGCCGTGCGGTCGACGCCGGACACCGCCCGCGGTCCTTTTTCCTGGCCGAGAAATGGCTTCCGGACCTGGCGGACATCCTGGCCCGGTTTCCGGATGTGCCCGCCTACGTAGGTACGCCCGAGGTCCTGGAACAGATCACCGGGTTCCACCTGCACCGCGGTGCCCTCGCGGCCATGGAACGCCCGGCGCCCCTGGACCTGCCCGGCCTGCTGGGTACGGCCCGCAGGATTGCGGTGCTGGAAGACATTGTCGACCACACCAACATCGGTGCGATCTTCCGATCCGCAGCCGCCCTGCAGGTGGACGCCGTGCTGGTGACGCCCCGTTGCGCCGATCCGCTGTACCGCCGGGCCATCCGCGTGAGCATGGGTGCCGTCTTCCAGGTTCCGTGGGTGCGGCTGACGGACTGGCCCGGTCAACTTGGACAGCTCCGCGAAGCCGGCTTTGTGACTGCTGCCCTGGCACTGCGGGAGGATTCCCTGACCCTGGATGAACT
This sequence comes from Arthrobacter sp. zg-Y1116, assembly GCF_024385485.1. Lineage (NCBI taxonomy): Bacteria > Bacillati > Actinomycetota > Actinomycetes > Micrococcales > Micrococcaceae > Arthrobacter > Arthrobacter sp. zg-Y1116. The sequence goes on from NZ_JANFLR010000002.1 coordinate 518,479, forward strand.
GAGCGCCCGCCGCGACGAGCGCCTGGCCCTGGTCCTTGGCACGGAAGGCGACGGATTGGCCGAGACGACCCTCGCCGGCGTCGACCTGGCCGTGCGCATCCCGATGAGCGGGGGCGTCGATTCGTTGAATGTGGCCGCCGCCAGCGCCGTCGCCTTCTGGGAGTGTCGGCCCTAAGGCCGCCGGGCGGCCTGCTGCCCTTACCCTGCAGCCCCTCAGGTGCCAGACTGTGCGCAGTCATCCACCCTTCGAGGACAACAGCGGAGCTGCCATGGAATCCCGTGCAAGCACCCGGCCAGGCAAGGTCCTGGCGCTGTGCGCCGGATTACTGCTGACCGTTTCGGCCTGCGGCCCCACAGCCGGACAGCTGCAGGAACGGGACGCACCCGCTTCGGCGGCACCGTCGGCCACCGGACGTGGTGGTGCTGCCGAGCCGTCCCGCACCGCCCATCCCACCCAGCCGCCGGCGCCCGTTCCCGCAACCACCGCTCCGCCGACACGGGTGGGTGTCACCGGCAGTCAGGCAGGCATGCCGCAGCCGGTCCAGGATGCCTGCCAGTGGCTCCTCCGCCGGGATCCGGAGCCGGCGTCCGGCGCGGAAGCCGGGGCCTGCGTCTCTGCCGCCATGGCCGCGGGCGGAGGCGGCGTCCAGACCCTTCGGACCGACACCAGCTGGCTCCCGGCGGGCACATACAGTGTCCGGTTCGCCAGCGGGCCTGACTTTGCCATGACCCTGCAGGACACGGATACGGACCTCTCCATCACCATCCGCGAGGGGCAGCGGGTGCTGCATAAGGAGAACCAGGACATCTCCGCGGACCGGGACGGCACGGCTGAAGAGGCCTATGCGGCGATCCTTGCCGACGCCGCCGAGCTGACCGTCCGGCCGGAGAAAGTAGCCGCACTGCTCGCGCCGGCGGAAGAGGTCGCCGTCCGGTACGGGGCAGTGCTCGACGGGGAGCCCTGCACGCAGATCAGCGGCAGCTTCGACACAGGGGATTTGGACACAGGGGATTTGGACACCGGGGATTTAGACACCGGGGATGCGCAGCAGCGAGGAAACGAAACCGGACCTCCGGACGGCTCATCCGCGGTGCTTCCGGCCGGATCGTTTTCACTCTGCCTGGATGATTTTTACCGGCCCCTGAAGATTGAGATCACCGGACTGAACCAGGGCATCACCTCGACGATCACCGCGGTCAACGCCCAGTGGGGCACCCGCCCGCTCTCCTGAACCGAGGGTCGAAGGGTTTCCTGCCGGCCCGTGAAATGCGCTAGTATGGGTTGCTGGCCGAATGTACGGCCGATAAAGCTTTCAACCACACTGTGCCTGGCAAAATCCAGGCACCAAAAGAAGGTAAAACTGTGAAGTCTGATATCCACCCCAAGTATGCTCCGGTTGTCTTCCGTGACCTCGCGTCCGACACCGCTTTCCTGACGGCCTCCACCGCCACCTCCTCCAAGACGATCGAGTGGGAAGACGGAAACACCTACCCGCTCATCGAGGTGGAAATCTCCTCTGCATCGCACCCGTTCTACACGGGCAAGCAGCGCATCATGGACTCCGCCGGCCGCGTGGAGCGCTTCAACGCCCGCTTCAAGGGCTTCGGCGCAAAGAAGTAGCCAGTAACGGAAATACAGCAGTACTTAGAGAAAGGTCCGCCGGCATCAGCCCGGCGGGCCTTTCCCTGTAACAGGGGGCCGTGCGGTCCCGGCAGAGCGGTTCGGAGCTAAGGAGTCTTGATGGCAAGCACGGATAACAAGGGGCGCCGGCACGGGGAATACAAAGTGCCCGGCGGAAAACTTGTTGTAGTGGACCTGGAAGTCCGTGACGGCAGGCTGGCCGATGTGTCCCTTGGCGGCGACTTCTTCCTGGAACCTGATGAAGCACTCGGGGATATCAATGCCGCCCTCGAGGGGCTGCCTGCCGAGACGACGTTCGGTGATATTGCCGTAGCCGTCCGCTCCCGGTTGTCCCCGGATGCGGTCCTCTTCGGCTTCTCGCCCGAAGCCGTGGCCACCACCGTGCGCCGCGCCCTGGGCAAGGCCACCGGCTGGGGCGACCACCAGTGGGAGATCATCCCGCCCACCCCGCTGTCCACCCACATGCATGTAGCCATGGACGAGGTCCTGGCGGAGGAAGTGGGCGCCGGTAAGCGCAACCCCACGCTCCGGTTCTGGGAATGGGAGTCGCCCTCAGTGGTGATCGGCAGCTTCCAGTCCCTGAAGAACGAGGTGGATCCGGAAGGTGCGGACCGGCACGGCGTCACCGTTGTCCGGCGCATCACCGGCGGGGGTGCCATGTTCATGGAGCACGGCAACGCCATCACCTACTCCCTCTACGTTCCCCAGTCCCTGGTGGACGGACTCAGCTTCGCGGATTCCTACCCCTTCCTGGACGGCTGGGTGATGGAATCCCTGAAGAAGCTCGGAATCTCCGCCTGGTACGTTCCGCTGAACGACATTGCCACCGACCAGGGCAAGATCGGCGGTGCCGCGCAGAAGCGCTTCAGCAGCGGCGGAATGCTGCACCACGTCACCATGTCCTACAACATCGACGCGGACAAGATGGTGGAGGTGCTGCGCATCGGCAAGGAAAAGCTCTCCGACAAGGGCACTACCAGCGCCAAAAAGCGCGTGGACCCGCTTAAGCGGCAGACCGGGCTTTCCCGCGAAGACATCATTGCAACCATGATGGACACCTTCGCCGCGCGTTACGGCGCCGTGGAGGCATCGATCTCCGAAGAGGAGCTTGCCCTCGCGGAGCAGAAGGTCGCCGAAAAGTTCGACACCCCGGAGTGGCTGAGCCGCGTTCCCTAACCCGCGGGCCTGCGGGCCGTCGAACTACCCCGGCGGCGGTCCGTAGGCCTAGACTGCGGAGATGGAGAAAAAGTCGCTGACCGCCCTCGCCCGCCAACACATGGAATCCTCACGGCAGGCGGCCAGCGGACGCAGCGCCTCCACCGTCTACGGCGGACACGAGCACGTGCTGCGGCAGACCGTGATCGCCCTCCGGGCCGGGTTTGTTATGGACGAGCATGAGAATCCGGGCGAGGCTACGGTCTACGTCCTCAAGGGCCGGGTTGCCCTCGCTGCCGAGGGAAACAGCTGGGACGGCTCCGCGGGAGACCTGCTGATTGTTCCGCAGGCACGGCACTCCGTCGAGGCCCTGGAGGACTCGGCCATCCTCCTCACCGTCGCCAAGCCGCAGCTGGCCTGACCCGGGCCTACAGTCCGGCCGCCTGGACGCGCAGGGACCGAAGCAGCTGGTCCTGCTGCTCGATAATGATCCTGCGCAGCGCGCCCGGCGCGTGGGGATGGAGCTCCAGCCATTCGACCGATTTCTGCACCACCGGATGGTCGGCCGGCACCATGCCCGCTGCTGCGTCCTGGTGCCCCGGGTAGAGCCCGCCGACCACGCGTGAAGCCAGCTCGATGCTGCGCGCGGACCAGACCCCGGTAAGGGAGGCGAAATAGTCCTCTATGTATCCGTCGAGCAGCTCGTGGCTGCCCAGGCCGAACCCGGTGATTGTCGCCGAGAGCAGTTCATTGGAGAGAGTGTCGGAGTGCACTGCTGCCTGCCATGCCGCGGCCTTTACCTCCGGATCCGGGAAGGCAGCCGCAGCGGTGGTGTGGCCCACCCGGCCCGACGCCGTGGTATCCCGTTCCAGCTCCGCATCCAGTTCCGCGCGGCTCGCGGAATCTGTGGCCGCAAGTGCAACCCAGAGGCGCCAGCGAAGATCGGAATCCACTGCCAGGCCTTCGACGCCGGCGCTGCCGTCCAGCAGTCCGCGCAGGAGCTGGTTGTAGGTGCTGCTGCGCCGTCCGGCGCCGGCGGCGGCCCGGGCCCAGATGATCTGCCGGTCGCTGCCAGGTGCCGCCGACTTCAACTGCTCGGCAATATGCGCGTAGAACTCCTCACGCAATCCGTCCCGCCGCGACGTCGGTGCGTAGTACTCGATGGCACTGAGGGCGTTGTCCAGCAGTACCTGCAGGACGCCGGCACCGCTTTCCTGCGGCGCCACCCGCTGGACCAGCCGTACGTAGTCCTTGGCGCTGAGGACACCGTCACGGACGCTGTTCCACAGAGCTGAGAGCGTGATGGCCCGGGCCAGGGGATCGCTGAGCCGGTGCAGGGACTCCAGCAGGGTGCCCAGCGACGCGTCGTCGAAGCGGATCTTGGCGTAGGTAAGGTCCTCGTCATTGAGCAGCAGAAGCGCCGGACGCTGCCTGCCGAGCAGTTCGGGTACCTCCGTCCGTGCACCGGCGACGTCCAGTTCCACGCTGTCGGTGCGGACCAGCGCGCCGGCGGCGTCGAAATCGTACAGGCCGACGCGGAGCCGGTGCGGCCGGGGGACCTGTTCGCCGCTGACCGGATCCGGAGCATTCTGCCGGATGACCACGGAAGTGTAGGCACCGGCGTCGTCGGTTTCGGTCTCCGGAACCAGGACCGGAACGCCAGCGGTCTGGAGCCACCGGCTGGACCACAGCGCCATATCCCTGCCGGACGCCGCTTCCAGGGCGCCGAGGAGATCCGCGAGTGTGGTGTTGCCGAAGGCGTGGGCCCGGAAGTACCCGCGGGCGGCTTCAATAAAGGTATCGAACCCGACGTAGGCCACCAGCTGCTTGAGCACCGAGGCACCCTTGGCATACGTGATGCCGTCGAAGTTCTGCTTCGCTGCCTCCAGATCGGGAATGTCCGCCACGATGGGGTGCGTGGTGGGCAGCTGGTCCTGGACGTAGGCCCACGCCTTGCGCCGGTTCGCGAAGCTGACCCACGAGTTGGTGAAGTCGGTGGCGCGGTCCACGGCCAGGGCGCCCATGTAGTCCGCGAAGGACTCCTTGAGCCACAGGTCGTCCCACCATTTCATGGTCACCAGGTCGCCGAACCACATATGCGCCATCTCATGCAGGATGGTGTTTGCCCGCGCCTCGTACTGCGCCTCCGTAGCCCGGGACCGGAACACATAGGCCTCCGTGAAGGTCACCAGGCCGGGATTCTCCATGGCGCCGAGGTTGTACTCGGGAACAAAGGCGGAATCGTACTTCCCGAAGGGATAGGGGAAGGCAAAGAGGCGGTGGAAGTAGTCCAGTCCCCGCTTAGTGACCGCGAAGATGTTTTCCGGGTCGAAATACCCGGCCAGGGAGGAACGGCAGTACGCAGCCAGCGGAACGTGCAGATCGGTGCCGTCGTCGAGCCGGACGGACCACTCGCCATCGGCGCGGTGGTACGGCCCGGCGAGGACTGTGGTGATGTAGGTGGAGATGCGCTGGGTGGGGGCGAACTCCCACCGGCTCAAGGTGCCGTCACCCAGCGGTGTCCGCTGCGTTTCGACGCCGTTGGAGGCCACTTCCCAGCCGGTCGGTGCCGTTACGGTGAAACTGAAGGATGCCTTCAGGTCCGGCTGCTCAAAGTCGGCAAACACGCGCCGCGCGTCGGCGGGCTCGTACTGCGTGTAGAGGTAGGTCTGCCCGTCCGCCGGGTCGCGGAAGCGGTGCAGGCCCTCGCCGCTGCGGCTGTAGAGCGCCGTGCCGTCCACGGTGACGGTGTTTTGCTCCTGCAGGCCGGGCAGGTGGATCCGGGATTCGTCCACAACGTCCGCCAGGTCCAGCTCGACGCCGTTCAGGACCACCGAGGATACACCGCCGTGGATGAAGTCCAGGAACGTCCCGGCACCGGGCTCTGAACAGCCGAAGGTTATGGTGCTTCGCGACCGGAAGCCTGCGGCGTCCTGGTCCCGGGCATTGCCCAGGTCCAGCTGGACGTCATAGGAGGTCACGGACAGCAGGCGGGATCGCAAAGCGGCTTCGTCACGGCTCAGGTTCTGGTTAGGCACTTGTTCATTCAATCACTTCTGCAGCCCCCGGCAGTGCCGCATGACGTGGCCGGCTCCGCACGCGGCTCCGAACCGCTGCTGCCTGCAGTCGTTCCATTACTGCAGTGAAGGACAACGAGGCCAGCACTATGAAATACGGCGCGTAGAGATAGAGGAACCGTGCGCGGGCCTCGAAGAGCAAGAGGAACAGGAGCAATCCGAGCAGTGCAATCCGCATTGCCGAAAGCTCCGGGCGCAGGAGGCGGGGCGTCCGCAGGAACAACGGCACGGCCACGAGGGCAAGGACCGCGAACCAGGTTCCCTGCCAGAGGGAGAGCAGCCAGTGGAAGTTCGGACGGGTATTGCCGAACAGGTCCTGGATGCCTTGGTCTGCCGGGCGGGACGAAAGGAAATCTTCCCCGGTCAGCACTCCTTCGCCCCAGGAGAAGAAGGAACCGTCTCCGGTGAACCACGCCAGCTTGTGGTGAAGGAAGACAACGTAGCCGCCCGGTCCCATGCTGGACACCCGCTCCGCGTACGTTTGCACCCCTTGCCGGAATTTCTCCTCTTCGCCGGTGAGGGCAACCGTGCTCTGGTAATCATCCTCGTTGTACGTGCCGTAGTAGGGGCCGTGGGGTCCCTGCGTAGTGCCTGCTCCGACCTTCAGGAAATGGCCGGGGTTCATCGCGCGGGGATTGTCCTCGATATCGAACGCAATGACCGGGGTTTGTTGTTCGAAGGCCGCGATCAGCCGGTTGCCGATGAAGAAGCTCCCCCCAACAACCACAACCGCCAGAATCAGGACTCCGGGGGTCTTCCGGGATGCGAGCAGGCATACCGCCGTGATGCCGGCAGCCACCACGCAGATCAGCACGGTGGGTTTGATTCCGTAGCCCACTGCGGCCACCGCACCCGCAAGGATCCACAGCGGCACGCGGACGGCAAGCCGGGCCGAACGGCGGGAAGCAAGCAGCAGGCAGAGGATCAGGACGGTGAACAGCACGCCCGCCGTGTCCGAGTAGAGCACTCCCGCCCACGGTGAGAGAACCAGAAAGACAGTTGTCGGCACCAGCGAAACGGCGGCGGCTGTCCGGCCGCCCAGCATGCGTACCGCGCAATAGGTCAGCACCGTCCCGGTGAAGAGCACCAGCCCGTTGAGGAACGCCGTGATCATTCCCAGGTCCTGGTAGCCGAGCGAGAGCGCGAACTCGTAGTACGCCGCCACCAGCAGCACCAGGAGCAGGTTGTTCGGGTTGGTCTCGAAATAGGGGGTGACGGAGTCAGCGGTTTTGCCTGCCAGTCCGGCGGCGGCATCGGCGATTGCATGCGCGTCCCAGTCCGGGGGCAGCCGAACGGCGTAGGCCACCCGCAGCTGCAGGATCAGCAGCAGGACCCACACCGCTGCCCACGGCAGGTACGTCAAGGCGCGGTGCCGCTCAGCCAGCGGCGCCGCTTTTCGCAGCAGCCAATACAGCCCCGCCATCAGCACCGGCACGGACGCCGCGGCCAGAAGGGCCCATCCGGTGCGGTACCGCGAAATGCCGTAGTGCGGGTCAACCACGTTGGTCAGCAGGGACCACAGGATCAACGCACAGAGCACCAGGCCGGCAGCAGCCGGTAAGTCCGCGGGCCGCCGGCGGGATCGCGACGACGCGGCATGACGCCGTTGGACGCCGCCGACGGTGTGTTGCGCAACGCCTTCTCCGGACATGGCTCACGAGTCCTAGTTGGCTGGCGGGGGAGTTGGGTGGCGGGACTGGTTCTGCCCTGGCGGAACCCCGGTCCCACTATCCGGCCAGCAGCACCGCCACGGCTAGGCCCAGCCCGGATATCAGGGCCCACGAGGTCAACGCCGCTGCCGCCGCGCGGAAACCGGAGGCGAACAGCGCCTTCACCCGGACACCGGCCCCCAGTGCAAACAACGCCGCGGCAAACAGCAGTTCCTGCAGGACGGCGGCGGCTTCCAGCGCCGCCCCGGGCAGCACGCCCCAGGTGCGGACCAGGATCAGCGCGAGGAACCCCAGGACAAACAAGGGGACCAGCGGAGGGCGCTTGCCCTGCACCGGAAGCTGCGCCTCTGCGCGGCGGGCCAGCAGCCCGGCGGCTGCGGTCATCGGGGCCAGCAGCACCACCCGCGCCAGCTTCACGACGACGGCCGCCGCCAGCGCCGCGGTTCCTGCGGTCTGCGCCGTGGCGACTACCTGTCCGACGTCGTGCACGGACGCCCCGGCCCAGGAGCCGAAAACTTCCGGCGGCAGGTGCAACACCCTGCCGGCAAGCGGCAGCGCTGCAATGGCCAGCGTGCCGCAGAGTGTTACCAGGGCGACCGGTACCACCGTTTCTTCGGTGCGGGTCCTGCGGACTGCGGCCATTGCCCCGATGGCGGAAACACCGCAGATGGAGAACCCTGCAGCGATCAGCACCGGTTCATCACCCGGAAGGCGGAACAACCGGCAGATGACGTAAGTCCCCGCGAACGCCGCCAGCACCAGCGCCACGATCAGCAGCAGTGCTGTCCAGCCCAGTCCCGCGATATCGACCAGCGAGACCTTCAGCCCCAGCAGCACGATTCCGAGGCGCAGGAATTTGCGCGCGGCCAGGGCCAGTCCGGGCTTCCAGGAGCCGACGGCCCGGTCCGCGGTACCGGGGAGGTTCGCCGCCAGCAGGCCCAGTACGACTGCTGCCGTCAGGACAGGCACCGCCGGCAGGAGCAGATGCACCAGGAAGGAGGCGGCGACGGCGGCCGCAGCGGTCAGCAGCCCGGGGACGGTGCGTTGCAGGCGGGCACGCCGGGAGGGCGGCACGGGGGAGGATGCGGCGGTGGAGGCTGCGGAGGAATCTGGCACGTTTACACCCTGCCGCAGACGCTGCCGTTATCCAAAGCGCTCCAGCTTTCCGCCTTCCCGGCCCGGGCCGCCCGCCGTTGGCATACTGCTGCCAAGGCCTGCGTTGCTACCATTGGGGCACCATCCTCAAGGAACCGGGAAGCGCCCATGAGTTCGCAAGGCAACAGTGGAAGCGTCCCAGGCGTTTCCATGCAGCAGCAGATCCAATCCCCGTGGTTGTTCCCCGCAGAAGAGGTGGCAGCGGCGCTGGGAACCGACCCGGAGACCGGGCTCGACGCCGGCGAAGTCCGGGACCGGCTGGCCCGTTACGGGCCGAACCAGCTCGCCGAGGGCAAAAAAGTACCGGTGTGGCGGAAGGTCCTGGCCCTGCTCTCGGACCGGCTGACCATCGTCCTGATCATCGCCGCGGTGGTCAGTGCCGTGGTCTCCCGCGAGTGGGAAACCCCGGTGGTGATCCTGCTGGTCATCATCCTCAACACCACCCTGAACTATGTGCAGGAGCAACGGGCCGAGAACAGCCTGGAAGCCCTGCGCAACGCGTCGGTCGACAGCTGCCGGGTGCTGCGGTCCGGCAACGCGGTAACGGCGGAACGGACGGAGCTGGTGCCCGGCGACGTCGTGCTCCTTGAGGCGGGGGACAGCGTGCCCGCGGACGGACGGCTGCTGGAGGCCGTGCGCCTGCAGGTGGCCGAGGCGGCCCTCACCGGCGAGTCCAAGCCCACCAACAAGATGGTCGCCCCGCTGTCGGATCCGCAGCTGCCCGTCGCGGACCGCACCAACCTGCTGTTTATGGACACGGATGTGACCCGAGGGCGCGGCGTGCTGCTGGTTACGGGGACGGGCATGGAAACCCAGATCGGCACCATCGCGCATTTGCTGGGCAGTACCGCGGAGGAAAAGACCACCCTGCAGCGCAGCATCGACCAGCTGGCACGGGTCCTCACCTACATCGCCTTCGCCGTCGTTGCCCTCGTGTTCGTGCTGGGGCTGCTGCGCGGGGACAGCTGGGAAGACCTGTTCCTGACCGCCGTTTCACTGGCCGTGGCCACCATTCCCGAGGGGCTGACCGCCGTCGTGGCCTTCACCCTCGCCATGGGTGCCTCCCGGCTTGCCGCACGCGGGGCGATCATCAAGCAGCTGGCAGCCGTGGAGACCCTCGGCAGCACGTCGCAGATCTGCACGGACAAGACCGGCACGCTCACCCTCAACGAAATGACGGTGCGGCGGTTGTATTCGCCCGAGGGCCGCCGGTTCCGGGTGACCGGAAACGGCTATTCCACGGACGGAAAGATCCTCAGCCCCGACGGGCAGTCCGCCCCCTTGCCGCCGGAGGCGTTTATGGCCATGGCGCTGTGCAATGACGCCTCGGTCGAGGACGGCAGGCTGACCGGAGACCCGACCGAGGGCTCCCTCGTGGTCCTGGCGGAAAAGGGCGGGATCGACGTCGCCGGCGCCCGTGCCACCCACCGGCGCATCGCCGAAGTTCCGTTCGACTCCGACTACAAGTTCATGGCCACGTTCAACCGCTCCGACGACGCCGCGGCCGCCGTGCACTGCAACGTCAAGGGGGCGCCCGGCGTGGTCCTGGACCGGACAGCGTTCCTGCAGACCCCGGACGGCCTGGTCCCGCTGGACCCCGAGGAACGCGCGCGCATCTCCCGCGACGTGGAGTCCCTGGCCAACGCCGGCCTGCGGACCATGGCGGTAGCCGGGCGGGTACTGGATGCACCGCTGCCGTCCAGCCCGGATGCGCTGTTTGCCGAGGCCGCCAACCTGGTGCTGTACGCCGTCGTCGGGATCCTGGATCCGCCGCGGCAGGAGGCAGCCGAAGCCATTGCCCGGGCGCGGGCCGCCGGGATCGACGTGCACATGATCACCGGGGACCATCTGGTCACGGCTTCGGCGATTGCCAGGGACCTCGGGATCGAGGGCAGGGCCGCTGCGGGCACGGCGCTTGACGCCATGGATGATGCAGAGCTGCGGCGGCAGGCGCCGCAGCTGGGGGTGCTGGCCCGGGTTTCCCCCGAACACAAGATCCGGATTGTGGAGGCGCTCCAGGCGGACGGCTACATCGTGGCCATGACCGGCGACGGCGTGAATGACGCTCCGGCGCTGAAACGCGCCGACATCGGGATTGCCATGGGTATCACCGGCACCGACGTGTCCAAGGGTGCGGCCAAGATGATCCTCACCGACGACAACTTCGCCACCATCGTGGCGGCCGTCGAAGAAGGCCGCGGCATCTACGACAACATCCTGAAATTCGTCCGGTTCCAGCTGACCACCGCGTGGGGCTTCGTGCTGATCTTCCTCGCGGCGGCAACCTTCGGCTTCGCCGGCGGGGCACCCTTCACCGCACTGCAGATCCTGTGGGTGAACATCATCATGGACGGTCCGCCCGCCCTGGCCCTCGGTGTGGACCGGACCGACCCGGACGTGATGAAAAAGCCGCCCCGGCCGGCCACCGAGCCCCTGCTTACGGGCCGGCGGATCGCCGTGCTGACAATGCTCGGCATCGTGATGGCGGTGGGTACCTGCACCGTCCTGGTCAATGCTCCGCGGTGGTTCCCCGAAAGCGCCGGCAGTACCAACTTCGCCACGACCATGGCCTTCACCACCTTCGTGTTCTACCAGGTGTTCAACCTGTTGAACGTCCGCTCCGAAACCGGCAGCGTCTTCACGCTGCGGACCTTCACCAACCGCGCCATCTGGGTTTCCCTCGTCGCTGTGGTTGTACTGCAGATCCTGGTGGTGCAGCTGAGCATCTTCGCGGGCATCTTCGACACGGTGCCGCTGACCTCAGCGCAGTGGTTCCTCTGCTTCGCCGTCGGGGCGACCGTCCTGGTGGTCTCCGAGATCGGCAAGGCGGTGCAGCGGCTGTCCGCCCGCCGTCGTCGGCCGGGGCCGGTGCCGAAGGCCTACCAGGGGGAGGGCTTGTAGTCCTTGAGGAAGACCCCGTACTGGTCTTCGCCGTTTTCGCCCATCACGATCGGGTCGTAGACGCGGGCCGCGCCGTCGACCAGGTCCAGCGGCGCGTGGAAGCCTTCCTCCGCCAGGCGCACCTTGGTGGGGTGGGGACGCTCGTCGGTGATCCAGCCGGTGTCCACGGCCGTCATGAGGATCCCGTCCGTTTCCAGCATTTCCTCGGCACTGGTGCGCGTGAGCATGTTCAGGGACGCCTTGGCCATGTTGGTGTGCGGATGGCCGGGTCCCTTGTAACGGCGGGAGAACTGCCCTTCCATGGCTGAGACGTTCACGATGTACTTCCGCCGTGCCGGAGACGCCGCCATCGCGGGGCGGAGCCGGTTGACGAGCAGGAACGGCGCCGTGACGTTGCACAGCTGCACCTCCAGCATTTCCAGCGGGTCCACCTGGTCCACCACCTGCGTCCAGCTGTTGATCGGCGCCGTGTCCGGGACCAGCCCGCCGGCGTCGATTGCCGTTCCGGCCTCCATCCGCGCCAGCGACGAAGAGCCGGCGGTGAGCGCCAGGGCCGTGACGGCGTCGGCTGCCAGCACCGGATGAGCGGCGACTGACCCGGCCAGCGCCGTGGGATGCGCGTCGTAGGTGTGCCCGAAGGTGACCAGCTCGGGCATGGGACCGTCCGGCAGCGGTGCCAGTTCGGCGTCGGTCAGCGGGCGGTAGGCGTTGGAGGACCGCCGGACGGTCTGGGCGGCATTGTTGATCAGGATGTCCAGGGGACCGGCCTCCGCCACGGACTCGGCAAGCGAGATGACCTGGGCCGGGTCACGCAGGTCGATGCCGACAATGCGCAGCCGGTGCAGCCAGTCCGCGGAGTCTTCCATCGCGGCAAAACGGCGTGCAGCGTCCTTCGGGAAGCGGGTGGTGATGGTGGTGTGCGCACCGTCGCGCAGGAGCCGCAGGGCGATATACATGCCGATCTTCGCGCGGCCGCCGGTCAGCAGTGCCCGCCTGCCGGTCAGGTCGGTGCGGGCGTCCCGCTTGGTGTGGCTGAAGCCCGCGCACTCGGGGCAGAGCTGGTGGTAGAAGGCATCCACTACGGTATAGGGCTGCTTGCAGATGTAGCAGTTGCGCGGCTTGAGCAGCGTGCCGGCGGACGGTCCGTGCGCCGCGGTGGTGAGCTGCGCACCGCGGGTTTCATCATCAATCCGGTCAGCGGCGCCGGTGGCCGTGAGGGCGACAACGGCGCGGTCCGCCTCGGCGACGGCGGTGCGCTTTTCGTTCTTCCGGTGCTTCTTCACGGATTTGAACATCTTGGCGGTGGCCCGCCGGACCGCGACGTAGTCGGGGTTTTCTTCCTCCAGGACATGGATGGAAGCCAGGACCTTCAGGGCTGTCTGGATTTCTTCCGGGCTTAGTTCAGGGGTACTCATGGGGGCCTTTACGCTCATCGGCACCGGAGGATCCACAGTGCAGGCGCACCGTGTGCGCCTTCCGAGGATACCGGAGAAGACCGCAGGCACCCGTATCGGGGGCGGGGGCACCGGGATATCTCACACCCGGCACCCCGCCCCTGACCGTTTAGTTCTCCGGGACGCGCTGTCCCTTGCTGAGCACGGTGAGGCCGGACTCGGTCACGGTGAACCCGCGGCTGAGGTCCAGTTCCCGGTCCACTCCCACGGTGGCACCGGCGGGGATGCGCACGTTCTTGTCGATGATGGCCCTTCGGACCACCGCGCCCTCACCCACATGCACCTTGTCCATCAGCACCGAGTCGGTCACCTCGGCGTTGGAGGCCACGTAGACGTCCTGCGCCAGCACGGACCCCGTCACTGTGCCGCCGGAGATCACGGTGCCGTCGGACACGATCGAGTCGACGGCGGTTCCGGCCTGGTCGGAGGCGCTGCGGACGAACTTGGCGGGCGGGGAGATGCTCTGCCGCGTGTAGATGGGCCACTTCAGGTTGTACAGGTTGAACGCCGGCAGCGGCGAAATCAGGTCCATGTTCGCGTCGTAGTAGGAATCCAGGGTGCCCACGTCACGCCAGTACTGGTGGTCGCTGCCGGTGGCACCGGGAATGATGTTCCGGGTGAAGTCGTAAACGGCAGCATCGCCGCGTTCCACGAAGTAGGGAATGATGTCCCCGCCCATGTCGTGCTTGGTGACCAGGCGCTCCTCGTCCCACTGCAGCGCCGAGACCAGGGCATCGGTGTTGAACACGTAATTGCCCATGGAGGCCAGGAAGCTGCCCGGATCATCCGGAAGTCCGGGGGTGGTCTCCGGCTTTTCCACGAACGCAGCGATGCGCTCCGGGTTCTCGGAATCGGTTTCGATCACGCCGAACTGATCCGCCAGGTGCAGCGGCTGCCGCACGGCGGCAACGCTGACCGACGCGCCGGAAGCAATGTGCGCCTCGACCATCTGGGAGAAGTCCATGCGGTACACGTGGTCCGCACCGATGACGACGACGATGTCCGGCTGGGCATCCTCAATCAGGTTCATGGACTGGTAGATGGCGTTCGCGCTGCCCAGGAACCAGCTCTTGCCCACCCGCTGCTGTGCGGGCACGGAGGCTACATAATTCTGCAGCTGGGTGGAAAGCCGCCAGGTTTCAGAAATATGCCGATCCAGGCTGTGGGATTTGTACTGGGTCAGGACCACGATCTGCAGGTACCCGGAGTTCACCAGGTTTGAAAGTGCGAAGTCGATGAGGCGGTAACGTCCGGCAAAGGGAACCGCCGGTTTAGCCCGATCTGCTGTGAGCGGCATTAGCCGTTTACCCTCGCCGCCTGCGAGAACTACTGCCAGGACCTTCTTTGGCGCCATTGTCATGAACCTCTTCCGAAAATAAGTCTACTGACTTCAGACTAGATCACTGGTTGCCCGGTGCACTACGTTGGTTTAGTGCGAGTAGATATTGTGTCGAAGGAATTCCCGCCGGAAATCTACGGAGGAGCAGGCGTTCACGTTGCCGAGCTCAGCCGGGTCCTGGCCGGAGAAGTAGATCTCCATGTGCATTGTTTCGGGGCCCCGCGCCCCGAAGATTTCCACGGAGCCAAAGTAAAGAGTTATGAGGTGCCGGCGGAACTCCAGTCCGCGAATCCTGCCGTGCAGACCCTCGGGACAGACCTTGAAATCCTGGGCGGACTGGCCGGAGCGGACCTGGTCCATTCACATACCTGGTATGCCAATATGGCCGGCCACCTGGGATCGCTGCTGCACGGCGTTCCGCACGTGCTCAGCGCCCACAGCCTGGAGCCGCTGCGGCCATGGAAGGCCGAGCAGCTCGGCGGGGGATACGCCGTCTCCTCCTGGGTGGAGAAAACCGCCTACGAGGCAGCCGCCGCCATCATCGCCGTCTCCGAGGGCATGCGCCAGGACATCCTGCGCAGCTACCCCGATGTGGACCCGGACCGGGTTCGGGTAGTCCACAACGGCATCGATGTGCAGCAGTGGCAGCCGGATATCGACCCCGACGGCGTCCGTGCCCTCGACATTGATCCGGACCGTCCCAGCGTGGTCTTCGTTGGCCGCAACACGCGCCAGAAGGGTGTGCCCTACCTGCTGCGCGCGGCGGCAATGCTGCCGCCGGAGGTCCAGCTGGTGCTGTGTCTCGGCGCAGCCGACACGCCTGAACTGGCTGCGGAAACCGCCGTGCTGATCGAGGAACTGCGGCGCACCCGCACCGGCGTCGTGGTGATTGAGCGCATGCTGCCGCGCGCCGAGCTGATCAAGGTCCTCTCCATCGCCACCGTGTTCGCCTGCCCGTCGGTCTACGAGCCGCTGGGCATCGTGAACCTCGAGGCCATGGCCTGCGGGACCGCCGTCGTCGCCAGCGCCACCGGGGGTATCCCCGAAGTCGTCGATACCGGCGTCACCGGGCTGCTGGTGCCCATCGAGCAGGTCACCGACGGGACCGGCACGCCGCTGGACCCGGAGAAATTCGTGCGGGACTTCGCTGCTGCGCTGACCGAAGTGGTCACGGATACGGAGCTGGCCCGGCGGATGGGCGAGGCGGGCCGCATCCGGGCGACCGAGCAGTTCTCCTGGGAGTCCATCGCGGAGGAGACCCTCGCGGTGTACCGCTCCGTCCTGGCCTAGGCCGGGCGGGGGATCCGAACGCCCAAAGGGCGCCCTCGCACAGTGTGCGACGGCGCCCTTCGGCTTTCGCCTGCCCGTCCTGCCCGGGGACCCGGGAGACCCGGGACCCGGGACCCGGGGAGGCTACTTCCGGCCGGACTTCTTCTGCTCGGCCTTCCGGCGGGCAATCAGGACCTTTTCGTCCACCGGCGCGGCGCCGCTGGCACGCAGCAGGCGCTGGTACTCCATGGCTTCGTCCTGGCGGACCTTCTCAGCGCCCGAAGCAATCCGAGCCCGCAGGTGCTCCTGGCCGTAACCGAACGAATCGACCAGGTCCAGGGCATGCGGGCGGATCTTGGCCAGCAGGCGGTTGATGTACGGGCCCAGGGTGCGGGCACGCTGTGCGGACAGGCGCCCGTTCATGAGGTACCAGCCCACGTTCTTTTCAATCAGGCGCAGCCCGAACAGGTCGCGGACCCAGGTCATGACCTGCCGGGTGCCGGCATCCTCGATCCGTTCCAGCCCCCGTGTGAAGGCCTCCCACTGGAGCAGTTCTGCGTGCGCACGCGCGGCTTCGATCAGGGCGTGCTGGTTCTCGTTGAACACCGCCGCGCCCTTGTCCTTCGGCAGCCCGCGGGCTTCCTTAAGTGCGGTGGCAACCTCCGCCACCATGGTGCCCACGCGGTCTGCCAGCAGGTCATGCTGGGTGCGCGGATCGCGCAGCGCAATGGCGGATTTCTTCTCCGAGCCGGAGTCACGGAAGGACTGGGCAATCCTGCGCAGGCCCGTGCGGTGCAGGGTCACGTCCGTGGCCTGTCCCACCACGTAGCGGGCAAGCACGCCGAAGTCCGCACCGGCGAATTCCTTGGCGTAATCGGCCAGCAGTCGCTTGGCAACCAACTGCAGCAGCACCGTGTTGTCACCCTCGAAGGTGGCATAGATATCCAGGTCCGCGCGCAGGGACGTGAACCGGTTCTCGGCCAGGAACCCGGCGCCGCCGGTGGCTTCCCGGCATTCCTGCAGCGTGTCCAGGGCGTGCCAGGTGGAGAGGGACTTCAGGCCCGCGGCAAGGGTTTCCAGGTCCTGGCGGTCTGCGTCCGTGTCATGTGCACCGGAGAAGACGTCGTCGAACTTATGCAGCAGTTCCTCGTGGGCGAACGTGGCAGCGAACGTGGTGGCCAGCAGGGGGAGCAGGCGGCGCTGGTGCTGCTGGTAGTCCATCAGCACCTCTTCCTTGATGTCGGAAGCACCGTTGAACTGGCGGCGCTCGGTGCCGTACTGGATGGCCGTCTTCAGCGCCAGCTTGCTCGCGTTGACGGCTGCACCGTCGAGCGAAACGCGGCCCTGCACCAGGGTGCCGATCATGGTGAAGAAGCGGCGTCCGGGGCTGCTGATGTCCGAAGTGTAGGTGCCGTCCGCGGCGACGTCGCCGTACTTGTTCAGCAGGTTGGTGCGGGGGATGCGCACATTGGAGAAGTGCAGCCGGCCGTTGTCGATGCCGTTCAGCCCGCCCTTGATGCCGTCATCCTCGCCGCCGATGCCGGGCAGGAAACCGTTGTCGTCGCGAAGCTCCACATAGAACGCGTGCACTCCGTGGTCCACGCCCTGGGTGATGAGGTGGGCGAAGACGACGGCGGCTTTGCCGTTGACGGCGCCGTTGCCGATGTAGTCCTTCCAGGCGGCACGGAAGGGGGTGTTGATGATGAATTCTTCGGAGGCGGCGTCGTACTCCGCGGTGGTGGCGATGCTGGCAACGTCGGAACCGTGGCCGGTTTCCGTCATCGCGAAGCAGCCCGGAATCTCCAGGCTCATGATGCCGGGCAGCCACTTTTCGTGGTGCTCCCGGTTGCCCAGGTGCATCACGGCGGAACCGAAGAGACCCCACTGGACGCCGGCCTTGATCTGCAGGGACGGATCGGCCACCACGAGTTCGGTAAAGCCCGCGACGTTTGCGCCGTGGCTGTCTTCGCCGCCCACGTACTTGGGGAATGCGCCGTGGACGGACTTGCTCTCCACCAGGATCTTCAGCTGGTCCATGACCCGCTCACGGTGCTCGGTGTACGTCAGCCCCGCGGGCGTATGCATGGCTTCCATGCCTGCGATCTTGCGGGCCGCGAGCCGCTTCTCGGCCCATTTGCCGAGCAGGACCCGGCCAAGTGCCTCGACGTCCACTACGGCGGCATCGTTGTCGCTGATCGTGGCGCTGGCCGGAAGCTGCCGTTCGGTGGGGGAAAGTGTTTGCGTCATTGCGTTTCCTTCTCGTGGGTGGAGGGAGTAACTGGAGGGGTCGGGAGCGGATGCCCCCGGTCGTAGCCGATGCCGTCAAAGAGCCAGGCGGTCAGCTGGTCGGTCATTTGTTCTTCGGTCGGCTTCCCGGGGCCGGGGGGAGCGGCAATCCAGCGCTCACCGGCTGCCCGGATCATCCCGAGTGCCGCCGTGGGCCAGTACTGCGCGGTAGCGCTGGCCTCGGGCGGAACCTCCCGGCCCGCCAGATAGTGGCGCATGGCCGAGTCCATCATTGCGGTGATGGTTTCGAAGAAGGAGGAGAGGGTGCTGTCGATCTGTCCCGGCCCGCCGTCGGCCAGCTGGCCGGTCACGAACAGGTAGACGTTGGGGGAGGTTTCGGCCATCTGCAGGTAGGCGGAGACCATGGCGCGCAGGCCCGACCTGGCGGAGGGGGCGGTACGGCCTGCATCCAGGATCTTTTCCTGCATCCGGGCCACCGCCATTTCGCCCATTGCCTTCTGCAGTCCGGCCTTGTCCCCGAAGTAGCGGTAGAACACGGACTTCGATGTCCCGGAAGCGGCGGCGATCTCTTCCATCGACGCCGCGCAGCCCAGGGTATGCACGGCCCGGCGGGCCGTCTTGATGAGGGTACGACGGCGCTCGGCCCGGTGCGCTTCCCAGCGGAGGGCACGGCCGTCCGCGGCCGGGGTCGGCGCGGAAGGATCTTCCAGTACGTTGTTCACGATACTGAGCGTATCAGGTACGCTGGGTTACAGTAACTGGCGTCACACCAACCCCCATGCACTCCCAAGGAGAACGACGAATGGCTGCACAGCCTGAATCCGCACGAGCTACACCCACGAACAACGGCGCCGGGTCTTCGGTGCGCAAGGCGGTTGTGATCGGCGGAAACCGCATTCCCTTCGCCCGCTCGGGCGGCAAGTACACCTACAGCTCCAACCAGGACATGCTCACCGCGGCCCTCGACGGGCTGATTGCCCGCTTCGGCCTGCAGGGCGAGCGGATCGGCGAAGTAGCCGGCGGAGCCGTCCTCAAGCACTCACGCGACTTCAACCTGACCCGCGAAGCGGTCCTGGGCTCGGCACTGTCGCCGGAAACCCCCGCCTATGACGTGCAGCAGGCCTGCGCCACGGGCCTTGAGACAGTGGTCAGCCTGGCCAACAAGATCAAGCTGGGACAGCTGGAATCCGCCATTGCCGGCGGCGTCGACTCCGCCTCGGACGCGCCCATCGCCGTCAGCGAAGGCCTCCGCCGTGCACTGCTGGATCTCTCCCGCGCCCGGACCACCAAGCAGAAACTGGCTGCGGTCGCAAAGATCCGTCCCAAGGACCTGTCCCCGAACGCGCCGTCCACCGGCGAACCGCGCACCGGACTGTCCATGGGCGAGCACCAGGCCCTGACCACCGCCCAGTGGAAGATCACCCGCGAGGCCCAGGATGAGCTGGCCTACAACAGCCACCGCAACATGGCCGCCGCCTACGACCGCGGTTTCTTCGACGACCTCGTGACCCCGTACCGCGGCCTGGCAAAGGACGCGAACCTGCGCCCCGACACCACCATGGAAAAGCTTGCCAAGCTCAAGCCCGCCTTCGGCAAGTCCCTGGGCGATGACGCCACCATGACCGCCGGCAACTCCACCCCGCTGACCGACGGCGCCTCCGTGGTGCTGCTGGGCTCCGAGGACTACGCCCGCGAACATGACCTGCCGATGCTGGCGAATATCGTGGATGCCGAAGCCGGAGCCGTCGACTTCGTACACGGCAAGGACGGGCTGCTGATGGCCCCGGCCTTCGCCGTTCCCCGCCTGCTGGCCCGCCACAACCTGACCTTCGATGACTTCGATTTCTTCGAAATCCACGAGGCCTTCGCCGGAACCGTCCTCTCCACCCTGGCCGCCTGGGAGGACGAGGAATTCTGCCGGACCCGGCTCGGCCTGGACGCCCCGCTGGGCAGCATTGACCGCAGCAAGCTCAACGTCAACGGTTCCTCGCTGGCCGCCGGCCACCCGTTCGCCGCCACCGGCGGACGCATTGTCGCCTCGCTGGCCAAGATGCTGCACGAAAAGGGTTCGGGCCGCGGCCTGATCTCCATCTGCGCTGCCGGCGGCCAGGGCCTCGTCGCGATCCTCGAGGCACGCTAACCATGAGTGACACCTACCTGAACCTCGTGAACAGCGGTTTCACCAAGGAACTGTCCAAGAAGCTCGGCCTGCCCCGGCCGGCCATCCTGCGGCGTTTCGACCCGGCCAAGCCCCTGGTGCCGGGCCCGGTCCTCGTGCTCGGCAAGAGCGCTGCCGCCGATGACCTCTCCAAGCTGCTCCTTGGCTGGGACCAGGACGTCCGCCGGCACGCCACGCCCAAGGAAAAGCTCGGCGCCATCCTGATCGTGCTCGACGACGCCGCGGCGCCGACGGACCTGGGCGAACCGACCCTGGCTGCCGGTGCGGCCCTGCGGGACCTCGCTCCCGGCGGACGGGTCATCACGGTTTCCCGGCCCGCTGCGGAAGCCCAGGACCCGGCAGCCGCAGCGGCACGCCAAGGTGTCGACGGCACGCTGCGCTCCATTGCGCACGAACTGCGCGGCGGGGCGACGGCCAACGGCATCGTGCTGGCCAACGGTGTGCAGGCGACCGCGCCCTCGGTGGCGGCCGCACTGCGGTTCCTGCTCTCGGGCAAGAGCGCCTACGTCAGCGGTCAGTTCATCACCGTCGGTTCCGACGCCGGTGAACTTCCGGCGGACTGGAACGCGCCCCTCGCCGGCAAGGTCGCCGTGGTCACGGGTGCCGCCCGCGGCATCGGTGCGGCCATCGCCCGCGTGCTGCACCGCGACGGTGCATCCGTGATCGTCGTGGACGTGCCTGCCGCCGGAGAACAGCTGGCGAAGGTGGCCAACGAAATCTCCGGCACCGCGCTCCAGGTCGATATCACCCGCGAAGACGCCGCGGACCGCATCCTGGCCCACGCCGTCGAACGCTACGGGCACCTGGACATTGTGATCCACAACGCCGGCATCACGCGCGACAAGCTGCTGGCCAACATGGACGAAGCCCGCTGGGGTTCGGTCATTGCCGTCAACATTGCCTCGCAGCTGCGGATGAACGAAACCTTCCTGGCCTCCGGAGGCTTCAGTCCGGAAGGCCGCATTGTTTCGCTGGCTTCCACCAGCGGTATTGCCGGCAACCGCGGCCAGACCAACTACGCAGCTTCCAAGGGCGGCGTCATCGGCATGGTCCGCGCCACCGCACCGCTGCTGGCACCGCGCGGCGGCTCGATCAACGCCGTCGCGCCGGGCTTCATTGAAACCGACATGACCGCTGCCATTCCCGCCCTCACCCGGCAGGTGGCCCGCCGGCTGTCCAGCCTGCAGCAGGGCGGCCTGCCCGTGGATGTGGCCGAAACCATTTCCTTCCTCGCCTCCGACTCCGCGGCCGGCGTCAACGGCCAGGTCGTACGGGTCTGCGGGCAGAACATGGTGGGCGCATGAGCGATACCCAGCTGAGCGAGATCCCCACGCTCGGGCGGCTTTATGCCGGGGCGGTGGGCAGCGCGGCGAAGTCGCGCCTGTCGCCGTCCAAGGCCGCGGGCACGCTGACGTCGGACCGGCACGTGGTCCGCGGAGCGTCCGTGGACCTGGCCCGGCTCACCGATTTCCAGCGCCTGGTCCAGCACAGCGCCAGCGACTACCTGCCCACCGGATACGTGCACACCTTCGCGTTCCCGGTGGCCATGAGCCTGATGGCGCGCGAGGACTTCCCGCTGCCCCTGCTGGGCATGGTGCACCTGCGCAACGAGGTGCAGCATCTACGGCCCATCCACTATGGCGAAGCGCTGACGGTGACGGCGTGGGCGGAGAACCTCGCCGGGCACCGTGCCGGCACCCAGGTGGAACTCGTCGCGGAGGTCACTGTTGAGGCCGGCGGCAACGCGGAAACAGTTTGGCGGGGCCGTTCCACCTATCTGGCCAAGGGCGTCTTCCTGCCGAAGTTCGACCGCCCGGACAAGTCTGCGGCGCGCGCGGAATTCGTTCCCCCGCTCCCGACGGCGCTGTGGCGCCTGGGTGCCGACGCCGGCCGCAACTACGCCCGGGTCTCCGGCGACTTCAACCCCATCCACCTGAGCCGCCTGTCGGCGAAGGCACTGGGCATGAAGCAGTCCCTGGCCCACGGCATGTACCTGGCCTCACGGGTCGTCGCGGACACCGTGCAGACGCACGAGGGCCCGTTCCAGTGGAGCATCGACTTCGAGGCTCCGGTGTTCCTGCCGGCCACCGTTGCCGTAGCCATCTCGGATGACCAGACGCCCGACGGCTGGGCAGGCTCCACCTTCACGGGGTGGAATCCGCGTTCGCAGCGCCGGCACTTCTCCGGTTCGGTATCTCCACTGGATCCGAACGGCGCGGGGCCCAACGGGTTCGGCGCCGCAACCCGGGCCTGAGCACACCTCAGACATAGCCCGTCCGCCTCCGGCAACGCCCGGAAGCGGACGGGCTTGGATGTGCCTGATGCTAAGGTTCCCTCATGATTGATGCTGCCGGCCTGCTGGTTGCCGCCAAGGAACTCGACGCCGCCGATCCCCTCGCGGGCTACCGGGACCGGTTCCTGCCGGCAGAGGGAGTCGGGGCGTACCTGGACGGGAATTCGCTGGGCCGCCCGCTCCGCGCCACCGCCGAAAACCTGCAGGATTTCGTCTCCCGCCAGTGGGGCGGACGGTTGATCCGCGGCTGGGACGAGCAGTGGCTCGAGCTGCCCGGCCGGATCGGCGACGCACTCGGCGAGGTGGCGCTCGGTGCCGCCCCCGGCCAGTGCATCGTGGCGGATTCCACCACTGTGCTGCTCTACAAACTGGCCCGCGCCGCCGTTGCCGCCCGCCCCGGCCGGTCCGAGATCCTGCTCGATGCCGACAATTTCCCCACGGACCGGTACGTCCTGGAAGGCGTGGCCCGGGAATGCGGGCTGACCCTGCGCTGGGTGTCGGCCGACTACGCCGGCGGAGTGAGCGCCGAGGCGGTGGCGGACGCCGTCGGGCCGCAGACGGCGCTGGCCGTCTTCAGCCACGTGGCCTACCGCTCCGGCTACCTTGCCGATTCAGCGGCAATCAACGAGATTGTGCACGACGCCGGCGGCCTGGTCCTGTGGGACCTGTGCCATTCGGCAGGCGCCGTTCCCGCCGAGCTGGACGCCGAGGGCGCCGACTACGCCGTCGGCTGCAGCTACAAGTACCTCAACGGCGGGCCGGGTGCGCTGGCCTGGGCCTACGTGGCCGCCCGCCATCAGGCGGACTTCTCCCAGCCCATTCAGGGCTGGCTGGGCTCCAGTGACCCGTTCGGCATGGCGCAGGGCTATGTTCCGGCCGAGGGCATCCGCCGCCTGGTCTCGGGCACCCCTCCCATCCTGGGCATGCTCGCCATGCAGGACATGATTGCCCTGATCCGGGAGGCCGGCATGGATGCCGTCCGTGCGAAGTCGCAGGCGCTTACCGAATACGCCGTCACAGCTGTGGACGCGCTGCTGGTGCCGCGCGGCGTCGTGCTGGCCTCGCCGCGCGATCCGGAGCGCCGCGGCAGCCACATCACCGTCGACCATCCGAAGTTCAAAGCGGTGACCGCCGCGCTCTGGGAGCAGGGGATCATTCCGGACTACCGCAATCCGGACGGCATCCGGCTGGGCCTGTCGCCCCTGTCCACGTCCTTCGTGGAGACCTTCACCGGGATCGAAGCGATTCTGGGCGAGCTCCGGGGCTAGCCGGGCCTCATGCCTGGCCCGCTTTGACCGCCAGGACCGGGCAGGCAGCCTCCAGCAGCACACGCTGGGAAGTGCTGCCCAGGAAAAGCTTGCCCACCGGCGTCCGGTGCCGGATCCCCAGCACCACCAGCCGGGCCCCGTGCTCCTGGGCAGCCTTCAGGATTTCCTCGGAGGCATCAAAATCCCCCATGGGGTGAAGCAGGACGTGCGGAACCCCGCTGCCCTCCAGGACGCCGGTCAACGTCTGCAGGTAGTCCGGGGTATGTTCCGGCCGCGGCTTGCGCGTGCTCTCCACATTGACCACCACGAGTGCGGTGGCCAGGTCCCGGGCCGCACGGAGCGCAGCACGCAGTGCTGTTTCCCCCTCCGGTGTGGGGACATATCCGACGACGACGCTCATGGCTTCCTTCTTCCTGCCTGCTTCATCGCTGGCTCGCTCAACTCAGCTGCGTGGGGTCGCTGAAACGGGTTTTACGCGCCTTGACCGCCCGGTTCCAGATCCAGGTGAGCACCCAAAGAGCCAGTCCGAGCAGCAGCAGCAACCCGGCAATCCGGTACTCGATGGCGTCCTGCGCCCAGGGGCCAAGCAGGAAGGCGCAGGTTATGGCACCGATGAAGGGCATGATGCCGGGGGAGCGGAAGTGCGGCCGGTCCACCGGCGTGCGGCGCAGGACGATGCAGGCGATGTTCACCACCGTGAAGACGGCCAGCAGCAGGAGCGCGGTGGTTCCGCCCAGCGCGGTCACCGTTTCCCGGCCCATGAAGTTGGTGACCACGATGATCAGGCCGGCTGCGATGGCCGTCGTGAAGACAATGGATGCCCACGGAGTGCGGCGTCCGGGCAGGACGGCGGACAGTGCGCGGGGCAGGACGTCCTGCTTCGCCATGCCGTAGAGCAGGCGGCTGGCCATCAGCATGTTGATCAGGGCGGTATTGGCCACGGCAAAGATGGAGAGGAACGGATAGATGGTGTCCACGGGGAGGTTGGGGGCACCGGCACGCACCACTTCCAGCAGCGGGGTGGCGGATTCGGACAGCTGGCCCACCGGCACCACGGCCACGGCCGCGATGGACACCAGGAGATAGACGGAGACCGTGATGGTCAAGCCGGTCAGCATGACCTTCGGGAAGATCCGTGCCGGGTCGCGGGTCTCTTCCGCCATGTTCACCGAGTCTTCAAAACCGACCATGGAGAAGAAGGCCAGGGCGGTGGCTCCGGTCAGGGCCAGGAACACGCTCTTGCCGGTTTCGGTTTCAAACACGACCACCCGGGAGAAGTCCGCGTTGCCCTGGGTCATGGCCCAGAACCCGATGACAATCACGATCAGGAGCCCGGTCAGCTCAATGGCCGTCAGGACGATGTTGAACTTCACGCTTTCCGCGGCACCCCGCAGGTTGACCACCGCCAGCAGCAGCATGAAGGTGACAGCGATCGCCGTGACCCCGGTCTGCCCCCACTCCAGCTGAAATCCCACAATGAAATTCTCGGCAAGGAATTTCGACGCCGTTGACGCGGAAGTAATCCCGGAGCAAAGCACCCCGAAGGTCACGAGGAAGGTCAGGAAATGCACACCGAAGGCCTTATGCGTGTACAGGGCTGCACCGGCGGCCTGCGGATACTTTGTCACCAGTTCCAGGTAGGACAAGGCAGTAATCGTCGCCACTGCGAAAGCGAGCAGGATCGGAGCCCAGGCCGCACCGCCGATTTCGCCGGCCACCTGTCCGGTCAGGGCATAGACACCGGTGCCCAGGATGTCGCCGACAATAAAGAGCAGCAACAGTTTGGTGCCCATGACCCGCTTGAGTTCGGGCTGGACGGTTTCCGCCTTGATGTCAGCCATGGCTGTCCTTCCGGACGTTCAGGGATGCCGCGTTGGTCGGTATTCTGCGCGGTGGCGCCGTCTTTAGGCAATGGGCTGCGGTGAGGGTTTACCCGGGTGCCGCGGGAATTACCCGGACCGCGCCGATCCGCCGTCCCCGCACGCCGAGTACCTCGAGCCTGCAGTCCGGGCCCTGCACCGTGTCACCGGGCCGGGCCATCCGGCCCAGCTGCTCCAGGATGTACCCGGCCACCGTTTCATACTGGCCCTCAGGCAGGCCGACGCCTGTCAGCCGTTCGAACTCCTGCAGGATGAGTGCACCGTCCACCACCAGCTGTCCCTTTTCCCTGCGGTAACGGTCCTCGGGGTCCCGGCCTGTGTCGTACTCGTCGTAGATTTCCCCGACCAGTTCCTCCACGAGGTCTTCGAGCGTGACAATGCCGTCAGTGCCGCCGTATTCATCCGCCACTATTGCGATGTGGCTGTTCTCCCGGCGCATCCTGCCCAGGGACGGCAGGACTGCTGCGGTCCCCGGCAGGAACAGGACGGGACGGAGGATGTCGGCTACGGTGCGGTCATCCGTGCCCGTCACGTCCGGGTCCGGCATCAGGTCCCGGACGTGGATGAACCCCAGGATGTCATCCACCGATGCGCCGGTAACCGGGTACCGGGAATAGGGCTGGTGCCGCACCCGGTTCCTTGCTTCCTCCAGCGGAAGGTCTGCCCGGACAAACACCACTTCGGTCCTGGGCCGCATCACCTCCTGCACCAGCCTGGTGCCCGCTCCGAAGACGTCCGAAAGAATCCGGCGGCTGTCCTCGGCAAGCATCGGACTCGCCGCCACCATGTCCCACAGTTCCTGGCTGCTCACCGGCACGGTCTTGACGTTCGGATTTCCGCCCAGCAGGCGCACCACGGTGTCAGTCGAAAAGGAAAGCAGCCGGATGGCGGGGCGCATCAGCACGGCAAACAGGTTCAGGGCGGGGGAGAGGAACCGCGCGTAGAGGACGGCATTCTGCATGGCCAGCCGCTTGGGCACCAGTTCCGAGAACACCAGGGAAAGGTAGGCCACAACGAGGGTCAGCAGGATGAACGCTGTTGCCTCCGCCGTCGGCTGCGGCAGCCCCCACTGACGCAGCAAGGGCACAACCGCCGGTGCCAGCGCCGAGGCGCCGTACGCAGCCGAGAAAAAACCGGAGAGGGTCACGCCGATCTGGATTGCGGACAGGAACAGGTTGGGGTTGCGGGCCAGGAGTGCTGTGCGCCTGCCCTGCTTCCCGGTCCGCTCGATGGCGCTGATCTGGCTCTCGCGGAGCGACACCAGTGCCATCTCCGCACCGGCGAAGATTCCGCCCAGCAGAATGAAAAAAGCCACGAGCAGGAGATTAAAGACTCCGCTGCCGTCCATGGTGCGAGGGTACCGAAGGCGGCGGGTGATGTGAGTCAAAGATCACACGGATTGGTTCCGGACAAACAAAAAAGTCCTCCTGGAATCCGTAGATTCCAGGAGGACTTCGCTGTGCGCGGAGGGGGACTTGAACCCCCACCCTCGTTAGAGGACTAGCACCTCAAGCTAGCGCGTCTGCCATTCCGCCACCCGCGCTTGGGTGATTTCCACAGGCTCTTCAGTTGTTCAAAAGCTGTGGAAGCAACGGGAAAAACTCTAACACGGTTTAGGCGCGAACCACGAATCGGCCCAAGCCGGAGGCAGATTGGTGTCCCGCGAAGGCGCAATACGGCCCATCCTCCCGCTGCTCTGGCTAAGCTGGCTGCACAGTTCATCGAAGGAGAAGCCCCATGCCTACAGACGTCCGTGCCGAGCAGCCCCGCGCCGAAGACGAGGTGGCCCGGATCTGCCAGGAGCTCATCCGTTTCGACACCTCCAACTTCGGCGACAATTCGGGGCCGGGGGAGCGCGCCGCCGCCGAGTACACCGCCGGGCTGATCGAAGAAGCCGGCTTGTCCGCCGATCTCTTCGAGTCTGCCCCCGGACGCGCCTCCGTGGTCACGCGGATGGAGGGCACCGACTCCTCCCTGCCCGCCCTCGTGGTGCACGGCCACCTTGACGTGGTTCCGGCGCAGAAAGCGGACTGGACCGTGGACCCGTTCAGCGGCGAGGAACGGGACGGCCTGATCTGGGGGCGGGGGGCCGTGGACATGAAGGACATGGATGCCATGATCCTGTCCGTGATGCGTTCCATGTCCCGCACCGGAACACGTCCGCGGCGGGACATTGTTTTCGCGTTCTTCGCCGACGAAGAAGCCGGCGGCGACTACGGCGCACGCTGGGCCGTGGAACACCGTCCGGAACTGTTTGACGGCGCCACCGAGGCCATCTCAGAGGTGGGCGGATTCTCGGCCACCATCGGCGGGAAGCGGACGTATCTGCTGCAGACAGCGGAAAAGGGCATCTCCTGGCTGCGGCTGGTCGCCCACGGCCGTGCCGGGCACGGCTCCCAGATCAACACCGACAATGCCGTCACCCGGCTGGCCCGCGCCGTCGCCAATATCGGCAGCCACCCCTGGCCCATCGAACTGACGGACACCACCCGTGCCTTCCTGGACGGCGTCACCGAACTGACCGGCGTCGAGTTCGATCCGGAGAACCCGGACCGGATCCTCGCCGAACTGGGGACCGTTGCCCGGTTTGTGGGTGCCACCCTGCAGAACACCTCCAACCCGACCGTGTTGAAGGCCGGGTACAAGCACAACGTCATCCCCGGCACCGCCGAGGCCCTGATCGATGCCCGGACCCTGCCCGGGCAGGAGGAACAGGTGCTGGCCACCATCCGGGAACTGGCCGGCGAAGGCATCGACATCAGCTACGAGCACCAGGACGTGTCCCTCGAAGTGCCGTTCAAGGGAAACCTGGTCGACTCGATGATCTCCGCCCTGCAGGCAGAGGATCCCGGGGCTCCGGTGCTGCCCTACACGCTTTCGGGCGGCACCGACAACAAGTCCCTCAGCCGGCTGGGCATCACCGGGTACGGCTTCGCCCCGCTGCGCCTGCCGGAGGACCTGGACTTCACCGGCATGTTCCACGGCGTCGATGAACGGGTTCCGGTGGACTCCCTGAAGTTCGGCACCCGGGTCCTGTCGCGGCTGCTGACCGACTACTGATCCCTGCCCGGCCTTTCGAAGGAGAACCCCTTGCCGGCCCCCGCCGATATCCTCACCCCGGAACTACTGGAGCGCGTGCGCTCCCGTGCCGCAGGCTATGACGAAACCAACAGCTTCTTCACCGAGGACCTGGGGGACCTGCGCGCCGCGGGCTACCTCGCCCTGTTCACCCCAACGGATGAGGGCGGGGCCGGATTGGGGATTCCCGACGTCGTCTCCTGCCAGCGGCTCCTGGCATCCGCCGCGCCGGCGACGGCGTTGGCAGTGAACATGCACCTGGTCTGGTGCGGCGTGGCGCACCTGCTCGCACTGGCGGGAGACCACTCGCTGGACTTCGTGCTCCGCGAGGCGGCGGCGGGCGAGCTGTTTGCCTTCGGCGTGTCCGAGCCGGGGAACCCCGCCGTACTCTTCGATTCGCACACCGCGGCCCGTCCGACGGGCGACGGCGGCTACGCCTTCACCGGCACCAAGATCTTCACCAGCCTGTCCCCGGCCTGGACCCGGCTGGGAATCTTCGGAAAGGATGCGTCGGACCCGGAGGAGCCGCGGCTGGTCTTCGGGTTTGCCGACCGCGGAACCGGGGGCATCACCATCGCGGATGACTGGGACACCATGGGCATGCGGGCCAGCCAGTCCTGCACCACCCGTCTGGACAACGCAGTGGTGCCGGCAGCACGGATGGTCCGTTCGACGCCGGTGGGTCCGCACCGCGATGCCTTTGTCTTCGGAATTTTCGCCTTGTTTGAGACCCTGCTGTCCGCCGTCTATACGGGCATCGGAGACCGCGCCGTGGAGTTGGCCGTCGAGGCCGCCTCCGGCCGTGCCGGGCGCGACGGCGCTCCGGCGTCGGCGGACCCCGCTACCCGTTGGAAGATTGCCGACGCCGCGCTCCGGATGGACGGCGTCCATCTGCAGCTCGGGGCTGTGGCGCGGGATCTGGAGGAGGGGACGGACCACGGCAGCTACTGGTTCCCGCTGCTTTCCGGCCTGAAGTACCGGACCACCGAAACGGCGCGCGGCGTCGTGGAAACCGCTGTCCGGGTAGCGGGAGGGCGCAGCTATTTCCGGGGTTCCGAGCTGGAACGGCTCTACCGCGACGTCCTCGCCGGAATGTTCCACCCCTCGAGCGAGGACTCCGTGCATGCCGGCGTGGCCAACGCCGTCCTAGGCCCCGTGGAGTAGGGCCCCGTGGAGCAGGGCCCGGTGGAGCAGGGCCCGGTGGAGCAGGGCCCGGTGGAGCAGGGCCCGGTGGAGCAGGGCCCCGTGGAGCAGGGCCCGGTGGAGTAGGTCCCCGTGGAGCAGGGAAGGTCGGAGGCTAGGTGGTCCGCTGGACGCGCAGGACTCTTCGGCGCAGCCAGAACCGCCGTCCGCCGCCGCTGTAGATGCGGCTGCGGTGCAGTTCCCACTTGCCGTATTCTGCGTGCTCGACGAGGCGGCGCCGAGCATCGGGCAGCGATTCGTTCGGGTCAACCGACACCACCAGGTACTCGTAGTCCCGGGAGTTTTCGCGCCGGCGGGAGACATCAGGTGCAAGAATTTGTTCGCGCATTTCCCTCCAATTTTCCCTACTTTACCGATAACGTCTAGGTCATGAGCATAGATCCGCGCATCGCGCTCCAGTCCCTTGTCGCTGCGTTCGAGGAACACCTCGCGGCCGCGGCCGCACGACGCGGTGACAAGGATCCAGTGGTCGAAAGCGCGTACCTGGCCATCGCCGATGCCTTCGAAGTCTATGAGGAAGTGCTTTACGACGCCTACGGCGAAGTGACGCCGCTGGAGATCTACGAAGACGATGAGGACGAGGACGACTACGACACCGCGGACGAGGTGGACGAAATCCTGGAGGATCCGAGCGTCGGAGACCAGGACAACGGCAACCCGCTGGGACGTTCAGCCAACCGGTAGCGGTGGTGAACGGCTGCGTCGCAGGAGTCAATTAGAGTCTTAGGTGTGAATTGGTTTGAAGCGATCTTCCTTGGCCTGATCCAGGGCCTGACAGAGTTCCTCCCCATCTCCTCCAGCGCTCACCTGCGCATAGTGGGGGAGTTGCTGCCCGGAGCCCAGGACCCGGGAGCGGCCTTTACCGCCATTACCCAGCTCGGCACGGAAACCGCCGTCGCGGTGTATTTCTGGAAGGACATTGTCCGGATCATCAAGTCCTGGTTCGGCTCCCTGTTCGGCCGGGTACCGCGCAATGATCCGGATGCCCGCATGGGCTGGCTGATCATCATCGGCACCATCCCCATCGTGGTCCTGGGCCTGCTCTTCCAGGACCAGATCGAAAGCACCTTCCGCAGTCTCTGGATCGTCGCCACCATGCTGATTGTCTTCGGCATCATCCTGGCGGTGGCTGATACGGTCGGCCGCCAGGAGCGCAAACTGGACCAGCTCACCTATCGGCACGGCATCCTCTACGGCTTCGCCCAGGCCCTGGCGCTGATTCCCGGCGTTTCCCGGTCAGGCGGCACCATTACCGCGGGGCTGCTCATGGGCTACACCCGCGAGGCCGCCGCCCGGTATGCCTTCCTGCTGGCCATTCCCGCAGTGTTCGGCAGCGGGCTGTTCCAGCTGGTCAAGTCGCTGGACGAGCCCATGCCCTACACCGCCCTGCAGACCGGCGCCGCTACGGTGGTCGCCTTCGTTGTGGGCTTCATCATCATCGGCTGGTTCCTGCGTTACGTCTCCACCCGCAGCTACCGCCTCTTTGTCTGGTACCGCATCCTTCTCGGCATCTGCATCTACCTCCTGCTGGGCTTCGGCGTCCTTACCGCCTAGCCGTGCCCGTTAGAGTGGAGGGGTGATTGCCTGGAAATCTTCCTCCCTGCCCTCCCTGCCCGGAAAGTCGGACGACGTCCGGCTTTATGACACGGCCGCACAGGCCCGGGTGACCGTGCGTCCCGGCGGCGAAGCGAGCATGTACGTCTGCGGAATCACTCCGTACGACGCCACGCACATGGGCCACGCCTCCACCTACGTGGCGTTCGACCTGCTCAACCGCCAGTGGCGCGACGCCGGGCACACCGTCCGGTACGTCCAGAACATCACCGACGTCGATGATCCGCTGCTCGAGCGCGCCACCGCCACCGGTGCGGACTGGCGGGAGCTCGCACAGGAACAGACGCAGCTTTTCCGTGACGACATGGAGGCCTTGAACGTCCTGGCGCCGGACCACTACATCGGTGCCGTAGAGGCAGTGGAGTGGATCGTGCCGGTGGTGGAGGACCTGATGGACCGCGGCCTGGCCTACCGGGTTTCCGGCAGCGGCGCAGAGCCCGACGGCGACCTGTACTTCGACGTGGAGGCCGCTTCCCGCCTGGCCGAAGGCGATCCGGATGCCTGGTGGCTGGGACAGGTTTCGCACCTGACCCGGGAACAGATGCTTCCGGTCTTCGCAGAGCGCGGGGGAGACCCGGAGCGTCCCGGCAAGCGGAACGCCCTGGACCCGCTGCTGTGGCGCATGGCCCGTACCGGCGAACCGTCCTGGGACGGCGGCCGGCTCGGTACCGGACGTCCGGGCTGGCACATTGAGTGCTCCGTCATCGCCCAGCGTTTCCTGCCCCGTCCGTTCACTGTGCAGGCCGGCGGCTCGGACCTGGTCTTCCCGCACCACGAAATGAGTGCCGGACACGCCTTTGCCTGCGAGGGCACACCGCTGGCCTCGCACTACGCCCATGCCGGCATGGTGGGGCTGGACGGGCAGAAAATGAGCAAGTCCCTGGGCAACCTGGTCCTGGTTTCCCGGCTGCGTGCCGAGGGAGTGGAGCCGGCCGCCATCCGCCTGGTGCTGCTCTCCCACCACTACCGCACGGATTGGTTCTGGACCTCCGACCAGCTGCGCGGCGCCGAGGAACGCCTGGTGGCGTGGCGGAAGGCCCTGCAGTTCACCAATGCCGACGACGCCGCCGCGCTCCTGGAGCAGATCCGCGCCGCGCTGGCTGATGACCTGGATGCTCCGGCCGCGTTGCAGGCCGTCGACGCCTGGGCCGCTGCCGCAGTCCGCAGCGAAACGGCGGGAAGCCAGGCGGGCGCCGAACTCGTCTGCGCCTCGCTGAATGCCCTGCTCGGACTCCAGCTCTAGGCGGAACGCCGAACCGCGGTTCGGCGCTGCTCAGTCCCGGCGTCGGCGCTTCAGGTACCGCTCGAATTCACGCGCAATCGATTCGCCGCTGGCTTCGGGGAGTTCCGCCGTGTCCTTGGCCTCTTCAAGCTGGCGGACGTACGCCGCAACTTCCGGGTCCTCGGTTGCGAGCTCGTCCACGCCGCGTTCCCAGGCTTCGGCCTCTTCGGTCAGCAGATGCGTGTCCAGGGGCGCCTGCAGCAGCTCCTCGATCCGGTTGAGCAACGCCAGCTGCGCCTTGGGTGAGGGTGCCTGCCCCACATAGTGCGGTACGGCCGCCCAGAGCGAGATGGAGGGGATGTCCGCCAGGCCGGCCATTTCGGACACCACGCCCACAATGCCGATGGGCCCCTCGTAGGTGGAAGGTTCCAGGCTCAGGCTTTCCTGCAGGTCCGGTTCCTCGCAGGAAGCGCTCACCGGGATGGGCCGGGAATGCGGAACATCGGCGAGCAGGGCACCGGCCAGGACAATGCAGTCCACGTCCAGTTCCTTGGCCAGGGCGATGAGCTCGGCGGTGTAGGCCCGCCACTTGTAAGAGGGTTCGACGCCGGTAACGAAGATGATGTCCAGGTTGCTGTCCGGCACCTCGGCACGGGAGATCCGCGTCGTCGGCCACTTGATCCGATGCCCGCCCGAAGCCGTCCGTTTCAGCGACGGTCTGGTGAACTGGAAGTCGTAGTACTCATCCGCGTCGATACTGGCTATTTTTTCGCTGTCCCAGTGCCGGCTCAGGAATTTCAGGGCATCGGAGGCTGCTTCACCTGCATCGTTCCAACCTTCGAACGCGGCCAGCATCACCGTGACGCGTTCGGAGGACGTCCCGTCGCCAAAAAAGTCCTGGAGGCCTGTGGCTTCAAAGCCTTCGGTATTGCTCACCACTTCACACTATGCCCCGTCCGCCCCGCATGTCAGGACCGGGCAACGGCGCTTCGCGTAGAGCAAAAGAAACACCGGCTTCCGCCGCCCCGTAGACTTAGGGCATGCCCCTCCTTTCCGATTCTTCCCACAGCCACGCCGACGCAGCACTGCAGGCAGTTTTCTGGGATATGGACGGCACGCTCGTGGATACCGAGCCGTATTGGATCGCCGCCGAAAAGGAACTGACCTCGGATTTCAACGTTGATTGGACGGACGCCCAGGCCGAGGCGATGGTCGGCCAGGCCCTGGCGGTCAGCGCCGGAATGCTGCAACGAGCAGGTGTCCCCTTGGAAAACCGCGAAATCATCGACCGGCTGATCGGACAGGTTGCGGCACAGGTCCGCCGCGAGGTGCCCTGGCGCCCCGGCGCCCGCGAGCTGCTGGCCGAGCTGCAGGCCGCGGGTATTCCCTGCGCCCTGGTCACCATGTCGGAGCCGGTGCTCGCGCAGGAAATCATCCGCGCGCTTCCCGCCGGGACGTTCGACGTCGTGGTGACCGGTGACATGGTCAGCCGCGGCAAACCGGATCCCGAGCCGTATCAGCTGGCCTTCGACACGCTCGCGCGCTCCCTTCCAGGCCTGGACAAGGCCGGCGTGGTCGCCGTCGAGGACTCCCTGCCCGGGGCAACGTCCGCACAGGCGGCCGGCCTGGTGACCCTGACGGTCCCGAACTTCGTTCCGTTGCCGCCGGGTGCCTTTGAGCACGAATGGCAGTCCCTGGCCGGCCGCGGAATAGACCAGCTGCGCGAGCTGCTTCCCGGTTCCGTCCTGGAGTCCGCTAGGTGAGCAGCAACGGGCCCGCCGGAACGGAACGCCGGGAAGGTATCCCGCTGGGCAGCATTGCCGGAGTACCGGTAACCCTGGCGTATTCGTGGTTCCTCATTGCCGCGTTCATCGTGGCAGTGTTCGGACCGCAGGTGCGGGACGCTTTCCCGAGCCTTGGGGCCGGTGCCTTTGCCGTGGCCCTGGGGTACGCGGTCCTGCTGCTGCTCTCGATCCTGGCGCACGAGGCCGCGCACGCCTTGACCGCCCGCGCCTACCACTGGCCCACCTCCAAGATCGTCCTCACGCTGTGGGGCGGGCACACCCAGTTCGGGGACCTGCGCTCCACCCCGGGACGCTCCCTGCTCGTCGCCCTGGCGGGCCCGGCAGCCAATTTCCTGCTGGCGGCAGCCGGATTCGGGGTCCTGCAGCTCCTTTCCGAAGGCAGCGTGGCTGCGCTGGTCACCTTCATCTTCGTGTCCGCCAATGTGCTGATAGGCGTTTTCAACGTCCTGCCCGGGCTGCCCCTGGACGGCGGACGCATTGTGGAAAGCGCGGTCTGGAAGATCACCGGATCGCAGGAACGCGGCACGGTCGCAGCCGGCTGGGCCGGACGCATCATCTCGGTCCTGCTCCTCGCCGCCGTTTTCGTTCCGCCCTACCTCCGGGGAGAGACGCCCTCACTGAGCCTTGTCCTGCTGGCCGCCCTGCTGTGCGGCTTCCTCTGGATGGGGGCAGGTTCTGCCATCTCCAACGCGCGGGTGCGCCTGCGGCTCCCGCAGGTCAGTGCCGGTGCACTGATGGAACCGGCCGTGTCCCTGCCCGGCGGGGCACCCGTCGGCGAGGCACTCCGGCTGGCCCGCGAGTATCCGGACGCCGCCGTGGTGCTCACTGCCGCAACCGGCCAGCCGGAAGCCGTTGTGGACCGCGGCGCCCTTGCCTCGGTTCCCCACGAACAGGCCGCCCAGGTGCCGGTGAGCGCCGTCGCCCGCCCGCTGGCTGCCGGCGCCTATGTTCCCGAAGCCGCGGCCGGACAGGAACTCGTCCAGTACCTGGCCAAACTGCAGGGCAGCGAATACGCGGTCATTGACCGGGACGGAACGGTTACCGGCCTGCTGCGCCAATCCGCCGTCGTCGCCGCCGTCACCGGCAAGCCCGCCCCGCGGCGCTGACACCTCCAGCTTTTACCTGCCGGCACAAGCACGCCGGCACCCATAATCCAGCAAGAGAACCAAAGGAATACCATGAACTCCGATAACCAGGCGCAGGCCGCCGCTGCTGCACCCCACGGTGCCGAGATCCGCAGGGGACCGCTCCGCCCCGGGGAACGGGTCCAGCTCACCGATGAGAAGGGCCGCCGCAACACCATCACCCTCACCGAGGGCGGCGCCTTCCACACACACCGCGGTTACCTGCAGCACGACACCGTCATCGGACTGCCCGAAGGGTCCGTGGTGTCCAACACCGCCGGACACCAGTACCAGATCCTGCGTCCGCTGCTCTCGGACTTCGTCCTGTCCATGCCGCGCGGCGCCGCCGTCGTCTATCCCAAGGACGCCGCCCAGATTGTCACCATGGCGGACATCTACCCCGGCGCCCGCGTAGTGGAAGCCGGCGTCGGCTCCGGCGCCCTGAGCATCTCGCTGCTGCGTGCAGTCGGTGACCACGGCACCCTGCACTCCTTTGAACGGCGCGAGGAATTCGCGCAGATCGCCCGCGGAAACGTGGAAACCTTCTTCGGCGGGCCGCATCCGGCCTGGGACATCACCCTCGGGGATTTCCAGGACGAAGTCGTGAAAACCGAAGAGCCCGGCAGCGTGGACCGCGTGGTCCTGGACATGCTCGCTCCCTGGGAATGCACCGACGCCGTAGCCACCGTGCTCGCCCCGGGCGGCGTGTGGATCTCCTACGTCGCCACCGTCACCCAGCTCTCCCGCACCGCGGAAGCCATCCGGGCAGACGGCCGCTTCACCGAGCCGGACGGCTGGGAATCCATGGTCCGCGGCTGGCACCTCGAGGGCCTGGCCGTACGCCCGGACCACCGCATGGTGGCCCACACCGGCTTCCTGCTCACCGCGCGCCGGCTCGCAGAAGGTGCCACCGGGCTCGTGGCCAAGCGCCGCGCTTCGAAAACCAACTTCAGCGAAGAGGACCTCAACGCCTGGACCCCCGCGGCCGTGGGGGAGCGGGAAGTTTCCGCCCATAAGCTGCGCCGTGCGGCCAAGGATGCCAGCTCCACCGTGCAGCGCGGAGCCCTCGAAAACGCCGAAAAGTTCCAGCAGGAGACCGACACCCCATAACGGGGGTAACCGGCTAAACACAAGACGCCGGACCCCGTGTATCTTCAGCAGCGCTGGGTTACTGTCATTGAACAGACCCAGAGCTACGTGAAGGCGGTCGGTATGATGGCTGAACCCGAAAACGTCGGACCCGGGACCGGGGAATCCCGCCCGGTGTCCGCAGCGGCTGTAGCAGGCACCGAAGCACGCCAATTGAATGTCCTTCGGGACAAACTCCGGAATCTGGACCGGCAGCTCGCTGCCCTTACCCACAACAACGCCCGGCTCGTGACCATGCTGGAGACCGCGAAAGCCGAAATCATCCGGTTGAAGGATGCCCTCGAAAACGAGGGAGCAACACCCTTCAGCTTCGGCACCGTCATCGGCGTGAACCAGCGCCGCGAAGCCGAACCCGGCGTGACGACCATCGCGGCAGTCCAGGAAAGCCTGGACATCATCCAGTCGGGCCGCAAACTCCGGGTTGCCGTTTCGCCCCTCCTGGACCTGGGCCAGATCGTCCCGGGCCAGGAGGTGCTGCTGAACGAATCCCTTACCGTCATTGCCGCCCTCGGCTTCGAACGCGCCGGGGAACTCTTTACGGTCAAGGAACTCCTGGAACCGGACCGGGTGCTGGTGATCGGCCGGGCCGACGACGAGCGCGTGGTGCGCCTGAACGGGCCCCTGAGCCGGGAAAAGGTCCGGGTGGGGGATGCCCTCACCGTGGACACCCGCATCGGCTACGCATTGGAAAAGATCCCGCGCAGCGAAGTGGAGAACCTGGTCCTCGAAGAGGTCCCGGACATCTCCTACGCCGACATCGGCGGCCTCGGACCGCAGATCGAGCAGATCCGCGACGCCGTCGAACTGCCGTTCATGCATCCCGATCTCTACCGCGAACACGGCTTGAAGCCGCCCAAAGGCATCCTGCTCTACGGCCCTCCCGGCTGCGGCAAGACGCTCATTGCCAAGGCCGTGGCACACGCCCTCGCGGCACGGGTGATGGAGCAGACCGGTACGCTTGGTGCCCGCAGCTACTTCCTGAACATCAAGGGACCCGAACTGCTGGACAAGTACGTGGGGGAGACCGAACGCCACATCCGCCTGATCTTCGGCCGCGCCCGGGAGAAGGCCTCCGACGGCAGCCCCGTGGTGGTGTTCTTCGACGAAATGGATTCGCTGTTCCGCACCCGCGGCACCGGGGTGTCCTCCGACGTCGAAACCACCATTGTTCCGCAGCTGCTCAGCGAAATCGACGGCGTCGAGAAGCTGGAAAACGTGATTGTCATCGGCGCCTCCAACCGGGAGGACATGATCGATCCGGCCATCCTGCGGCCCGGCCGCCTGGACGTGAAGATCAAGATCCAGCGCCCCGATGCCGAAGGCGCGGCGGAGATCTTCGCGAAGTACCTGACCCCGGACCTGCCGCTGCACCGCGACGACCTTGCCGAGCACGGCTACGATCCGGTGGAAACGGTCAGTGACATGGTCCGGCGCACGGTGGAGAAGATGTACGCCGAGGACAAGGCCAACGAATACCTGGAGGTCACCTACGCCAACGGGGACACCGAGATGCTCTACTTCAAGGATTTCAACTCCGGTGCCGTCATCCAGAACGTGGTGGACCGGGCCAAGAAGTACGCCATCAAGGACCTGCTGCAGCTGCACCAGCGCGGCCTGCGCATCGAACACCTGATGCGCGCCGTCGTGGACGAATTCCGCGAGCATGAGGACATGCCCAACACCACCAACCCTGATGACTGGGCACGGATTTCGGGGAAGAAGGGCGAACGGATCACCTACATCCGCACCATCGTCCAGGGCAAGGCCGGCCAGGAACCGGGCCGGACCATCGAAACGGCGGCCAACCCGGGACAGTATCTGTGACCGTCCGCCGTGTCATGGGGACGGAAACCGAGTACGGCGTGCTCGCTCCGTCCCTGCCGACCGCCAACGCCACCGTCCTGTCCAGCCAGATCGTCAACGCGTACGCGGCCACGCTGCGGACCGGGACGGGCAACCTGTCGGGCACCCGCTGGGACTACACCGACGAGGCGCCGCTGAACGATGCGCGCGGATTCGCGGTGCCCCGTGCCGCTGCGGATCCCACCCAGCTGACCGACGAACCGCCGGTGCTGGACGCCGAACAGATCGCCATGGAGGGCGGCGGACCCGCAGCACTATATGGAGAACAGACGCAGGACAACCCGGTGCTGATGAACATGGTCCTGGGCAACGGGGCGCGGCTGTACGTGGACCACGCCCACCCGGAGTACTCCTCGCCCGAAGTCACCCGGCCCCGCGACGCCGTGCTGTGGGACAAGGCCGGGGACGCCGTGGTGCTGTCCGCCATGCGGCATATCGCCAGGATGCCGGGATTCGCACCCGTCAACCTGTACAAGAACAACACCGACAACAAGGGCGCCTCCTACGGGTCGCATGAAAACTACCTTGTTCCCCGCAGCGTTCCTTTCGGAGCCCTCGTGAGCGGACTGGTGCCGTTCTTCGTTTCCCGCCAGGTCATCGCCGGTTCCGGCCGGGTGGGCATCGGCACCAACAACCAGCGCCAGGGATTCCAGCTGAGCCAGCGGGCGGACTTCTTCGAAACGGAAGTGGGGCTGGAAACCACCATCCGCCGCCCGATCATCAATACCCGGGACGAGCCGCACGCCGTAGCGGAAAAGTACCGGCGCCTGCACGTCATCATCGGGGACGCGAACCTCAGCGAGGTATCCGCCCTGCTGAAGATCGGCACCACCTCGCTTGTCCTGTCGATGATCGAAGCCGGCAGCGCCCCCGCCGTCGAGCTGCGGGACCCGGTGGGCGCACTGCAGGCCATCAGCCACGACCCGTCGCTGGAACAGCTGGTGGAACTGACGGACGGCAGGATGGTGACCGGCCTGGACCTGCAGGAGATCTACTTCGAAGCAGCAGCGGCACACTCCCGCGCCGGCGGAGGAACGGACGCAGACACCGAAGACATACTCGCCCGCTGGTCCGCTTTGCTGGGCACCCTGAAGCGCGACCCGCTGGAGGCAGCCGCTTCCGTGGACTGGGTGGCGAAGCTGAAGCTGCTGCAGGCCTACCGCGAGCGCGACGGGTTGGCCTGGTCGGACGCCCGGCTGCACCTGGTGGATCTGCAGTACTCGGATATGCGCCCGGAGAAGGGGCTGTACTACCGGCTGGCGGCCCGGGGCCAGATGGAACGGGTGCTTACCGACGAGGAGATTGCCCGTGCCGTCACCTCCCCGCCGGACGACACCCGTGCCTACTTCCGCGGGAACTGCCTCACCCGTTTCCCCAAGGAAGTGATCGGAGCAAGCTGGGATTCGATCATCTTCGAACTGCCCTCCCGGCGGCGGCTCCAGCGGATCCCCACCCGCGAGCCGCTGCGCGGCACCAGGGCCCTGACCGAGGAACTCTTCAACGCATCAGCCGATGCGGAGGATTTTGTCACCAGACTCCTGACCGGTTCCGACGCCGCCGTGGCACCATAGGACTAGGATTCATCCCCCGGGCAAGAAAGGGCTAGGCATCATGGCAACCCAGGACCGCAAAAACACCGGAACGCATCCCGTCGAAGAAGAAGAAACCGAGGCCGTCCCGCCCCCTGCAGCCGAAGCGGAAGCTTCCACCGAGACTGAAGGCGTGGACGACCTGCTGGACGAGATCGACGGCGTGCTGGAGAGCAACGCCGAAGAGTTCGTCCGCGGCTTCATCCAAAAGGGCGGTCAGTAACGGATGGCCCCCCGGGACCCCGCCGCCTCCATCCATCAAGCCCCGTCCTCTTCCTTTACCGACCATCTCGCCCTTCACCGCCCCGAACTGCTGCCGTCCTCCCGATCCCTGGGACCGGCGTCGCACGGTTCCGCGGGGGAGCTCGCCCCGCAGGCCACCACCATCGTTTCCCTCACCTACGCAGGGGGAGTCCTGATGGCAGGGGACCGGCGGGCCACGATGGGCAACATGATCGCCAGCCGGCACATCAAGAAGGTCTTCCCGGCGGACAACTACTCCGTGCTCGGGATCGCCGGTACGGCAGGGCTCGCCCTTGACATGATCCGGCTGTTCCAGGTGGAACTGGAGCACTACGAGAAGATCGAGGGAACGCCTATGAGCCTGGACGGCAAGTCCAACCGGCTCGCGGCCATGGTGCGCTCCAACCTTGCGCTGGCGCTGCAGGGACTGGCCGTTGTCCCGCTTTTTGCCGGGTTCGACACCCAGCGGCGGACCGGCCGGCTCTTTTCCTACGACGTCACCGGAGGCCGGTATGAGGAATACGAGCACCACAGCGTCGGGTCCGGGTCCGTGTTCGCACGCGGCGCCCTGAAAAAACTCTGGCAGCCGAACCTCGACGAGGAGGATGCGGTCCGGGTGGCCGTGGAGTCCCTCTACGACGCGGCCGACGACGACTCGGCCACCGGCGGCCCGGACATGGTCCGGCGTCTGTGGCCGGTGGTCTATGTCGTCAACAGTGCCGGCAACCGGGAGATCCCCGAACGGGAACTGCAGGAACTCTCCCGTGACCTCATCGCAAGGCGCACCGCTGCCGGACTGGAGGCGTAGCCGTGACCCAGCAGTTCTACGTCTCGCCCGAACAACTGATGAAGGACCGGGCGGACTTCGCCCGCAAAGGCATTGCCCGGGGACGCTCGGTAGTGGTCCTGACCTGCAGGGAAGGCATTGCCCTGGTGGCGGAGAACCCTTCACCGTCCCTCCATAAGCTCAGCGAGATCTATGACCGGATCGGCTTCGCCGCCGTCGGCAAGTACAACGAATTCGAGTCCCTGCGCCAGGCCGGCATCCGGTTCGCGGATGTGCGCGGCTACTCCTATTCCCGCGACGACGTCTCCGCGCGCGGGCTGGCCAGTGTCTACGCGCAGAGCCTCGGCTCGGTTTTCACCACCGAGGGAAAACCGTTCGAGGTGGAGCTGGCCGTCGCAGAGGTAGGGGAGGATCCGTATTCGGACCGCCTGTACCGCTTGAACTTCGACGGCTCCATCGCGGATGAAAGCAATTACACGGTGATGGGCGGGCAGGCGGAGATCGTCAACGAAGCCCTCAGCCGGTCCTGGAACCAGGACGCCGATTTCGGCTCCGCCATCCGGACGGCGGTTCAGGCGCTTTCCGCCACCCGCGCAGCCAACGGTTCGGGCAACGGGCAGGCACCCGAACCGCTGGGCGCCGGACTGCTGGAGGTCGCCGTCCTGGACCGGAACCCGCTTTCCACCCGCGGCACCGTCAGGGCGTTCCGCAGGATAAACACCGTTGAGCTGGACCGTTTGCTGGCCAGCGCGGAAGGAGACTGATGGACCGCAGGATCTATGGAGTCGAAACGGAATTCGGCATTGCCTATTCCGGGCCCGATTCGCGTCCCCTTTCCCCCGAGGAAGTGGCCCGCTACCTCTTCCGCAAGGTCGTCAGCTGGGGCCGCTCATCAAATGTCTTCCTGACCAACGGCTCACGCCTCTACCTCGACGTCGGCTCGCACCCGGAGTACGCCACCGCGGAGTGCGACGACCTGGCACAGCTGGTGGCCCATGACCGCGCCGGCGAGCTGATCCTGGAAGACCTGGTGGAGGAGGCGGAGGACCGGCTCAAAGCCGAAGGCTTCAACGGCAACGTCTACCTCTTCAAGAACAACACCGACTCCGCCGGAAACTCCTACGGCAGCCACGAAAACTACCTCATTCCGCGCCGCCTCGAATTTTCCCGGCTGGCGGACGTCCTCATTCCGTTCCTGGTCACCCGCCAACTGCTGGTCGGTGCCGGCAAGGTGCTCAAGACCCAGTCCGGTTCCCTCTTCGCGTTTTCCCAGCGGGCGGACCACATCTGGGAAGGCGTCTCCTCTGCGACCACCCGGTCCCGGCCCATCATCAACACCCGGGATGAGCCGCATGCCGACGCCGAGCACTACCGCCGGCTGCACGTGATAGCCGGAGATTCGAACATGTCCGAGACGACCATGCTCCTCAAGGCCGGGTCTGTCGACCTGATGCTGCGGATGATCGAGGCCGGCGTCCTGATGCGGGACCTCCGCCTGGAGAACCCGATCCGCAGCATCCGGGAAACCTCCCATGACCTCTCCGGCCGGCAGCCGCTGAAACTGGCCAACGGCTCCACGATGTCGCCGCTGGACCTGCAGCGCATCTACCTGCAGCGCGTCCAGGACTTCGTCGCAGCCAACGGTGAGCACAACCGGCATGTCGGACGGATCATCGATCTGTGGACACGCACGCTGGACGCCATCGAATCCGGCGACCACTCCGGGATCGATACGGAAATCGACTGGGCCATCAAGAAAAAACTGGTGACCCGGGT
Organism: Arthrobacter sp. zg-Y1116; assembly: GCF_024385485.1. Taxonomy (NCBI): domain Bacteria; kingdom Bacillati; phylum Actinomycetota; class Actinomycetes; order Micrococcales; family Micrococcaceae; genus Arthrobacter; species Arthrobacter sp. zg-Y1116. The sequence continues at coordinate 561,461 of NZ_JANFLR010000002.1, forward strand.
GGCAGAGCGGCACGGACTCGAGATGTCTTCCCCGCGCCTGGCCCAGGTCGACCTGACCTACCACGACATCTCCCGGCGCCGCGGATTGTTCTACCTGCTGCAGTCCCGCGGCGAAACGGCCCGAGTGGTGGAGGACAGCGACATCAAGGAAGCCGTGGACCAGCCGCCGCAGACCACCCGCGCCAAGCTGCGCGGCGACTTCGTCCGCCGTGCCAAGAATGCGAACCGCGACTTCACGGTGGACTGGGTGCACCTCAAGCTTAATGACCGTGCCCAGCAGACGGTGCTGTGCAAGGACCCTTTCGCGTCCGTCGATGAACGGGTCGAGGCGCTGCTGTCCACTCTCTGATCCCTCTTCGCCGCCGTCCGCCGGCGCTGCCCCGGAACCTTACCTAGGCTTCATCCAGCTGGACCGGCTAGTCTGGGGCGTATTGCGGCCGCGCGGCGTCTCCCTGCCCGGCGTACCGGCAACTACGGTAAGGCCGCCCTGCTCACTGTCCACCACTGAAAGAAGTACTGTGCGTAAAGTACTAGCAATCCTCCTGCCCTTCCTGCTGTTCCTCACCGCCTGCTCCGGCGGCGATGAAGCCAAGAGCAGCGGGCCGTTGTCCTCCGTGAAGATCGAGCGCGGCGAGGAAGAAACCTCCGTCCCGAGCGTCGACTTCGATAAGCCGCTGAGCGCCGACGAGCCCACCCTGACCCGGGTCAACGACGGTGACGGCGACAAAGTAGCCGAGGGCCAGACGGCCATGATCCGCCTCGCGATCGTCAACCCGGAAGACGGCACGGTCGGCCAGGAAACCTACAGCGGCGAAAACGCAGAAGGCATCGCCGTGGACGAGAGCCTGAAGTCCGGCAATTCGCAGATGTATGACGCACTGCTCGGCGCTCCCGTGGGCTCGGATTTCGCGTATTACATTCCGGCCAATGAAGAAGCCGGAACCGAAGCGAATTTCCTCGTCTTCACCATCACTGATGCGATGGACACGGTCCCGACGTTGAGCCCGGACGAAGCTGCTGCCCGGAACACCGACGGCACCCTGCTGATGAGCAGCGAAGACGTCACGGCCCTTGAAGACGAAGGGAAGCTTCCCGAGGTTTCCTTCGCCGAAGACGGCACCCCGTCCATCACCATCCCGGAAGGCGCCGAGGAACCGGAGCGCCTGGTAGTGAAGGTCCTGGAAGAAGGCGACGGTCCGGTGCTCGAATCCACCGGGACCGTGGTAGCCGATTACCTCGGTGTCGGCCTGCGGGACGGCGAGACGTTCGACTCCAGCTACGAGCGCGGCGAACCTGCCGAGTTCCCCCTGGCGAACGTGATTCCGGGCTGGACCTACGGCCTGGCCGGTCAGAAGGCCGGCTCCAAGGTCCTCTTGGTCCTGCCGTCCGAGCTGGCCTACGGTGATCCTGCCGGCGGCAGCAGCCCCTCGGGTCCGCTGGTCTTCGTCGTAGACATCAAGGAAGTCAAGTAGCCTTAACTCCTGACCCACCAGACATAAGGAGCACCAATGTCATTCGGAAAGCGTGAATACGACCGCCAGAAGCCGGAAATCGATTTCCCGGCCCACGATGCCCCCACGGATCTCGTTATCGAGGACCTCGTGGTCGGCGACGGCCGGGAAGTAAAGGCCGGAGACACGGTTTCCACCCACTACGTGGGCGTCGCCTTCTCCACCGGCGAGGAATTCGACGCGTCCTGGAACCGGGGTACACCCCTGGACTTCCGTGTGGGCGTGGGCCAGGTTATCCAGGGCTGGGACCAGGGCCTGCTGGGCATGAAGGTCGGCGGTCGCCGCCGGCTCGAGATCCCTTCCTCGATGGCCTACGGGGACCGGGGCGCCGGATCCGCCGTGGCTCCGGGCGAGTCGCTGATCTTCGTAGTGGACCTGCTCGGCGTCCGCTGATCCGTCCCTCCTGCCAAGGGCGGAACCGCTGTCACCTGCGACGGCGGTTCCGCCCTTTCGCATGTCCCGGCCCGGAAGGAAGGTAGATTAGCTCCCGTGTCCGCCAAGAGAACCGAACGCCTGCTGAATCTGGTCATTGCGCTGCTGTCCACGCGCAGGGGCTTCACCAAGCACGAGTTGTTCGAAGAGATTGAACTGTATTCCGAAGCCTCCACGGCAGATGCCCGGGAAAAGCTCTTTGACCGGGATAAGGCCTTCCTCCGTGAGCAGGGCATCCCGGTGGAGTCCTACAGCGAAGAGACCATGTTCGAGGACAACACCACGCAGCGCTACCGCATCCGGCAGGACGCATACCGGCTTCCGGGTGTCCGGTTCACGCCCGAGGAATCCGCCGTCCTGACCCTGGCCGCCCGCATGTGGGACCAGGCATCGCTGGGCTCCGCCGCCGCCCGCGCCCTGCGCAAGCTCCACGCCCGGGGGGTACTTCCCGACGACGCCGCGGCCATCCCCCTCCAGCCCAGCATCCGCACCAATGACGCGCATTTCGACGAGATCTGGCGTGCCGCCACCACCCACACCCCGGTAACCTTCGGCTACCGGCCGGTCGGCAGCACGGAGCAGTCCGTCCGACAGGTCCAGCCCTGGGGCATGGGCAGCCGCTTCGGCCACTGGTACCTGGTGGGCTACGACCTGGACCGCGGTGCGGAACGGATCTTCCGGCTTTCCCGGATGGAAGGGCCGGTACGGCTGCGGCCCGGCGCCTACACCGTCCCCGCGGACTTCGACATCGACGCCTCGCTCGCTTCCCTGGACGACGTCTACGCGCCGCGGCCGGCAGCAGTGGACGTGGACCCCGGCGCCGGTGCGGCCCTGCGGCTGCAGGCAGAATCCATCGAGCCCGGAAACGCGGGCCGGGACCGGCTGCACCTGCGGGTCCGCGACCTGGATGCGCTGGCCGCGGACACCGCCGCCCTCGGTGCGGCCGCCGTCGCCGTCGAACCGGCCGAATTTGCCGACGCCGTCCGTACCGCCCTCGCGCGGGCCCTGGACACCCAGCGCCGGCCGCTGCCCGGGTTCGAACTGGCCGCCTCCGCCGCTCCCGCCCGCCGTCCGGCGTCGGGCGCGCAGGACCACCTCACCCGCCTGCTGGACCTGGTGCCCTACGTCCTGGCGAACCAGGGCGCGGACATGAACGAGACCGCCGATGCCTTCGGTGTCAGCAAGGAACAGCTGGGCAAGGACCTGAACCTGCTGTTCGTGAGCGGCCCGCGGCATTACCCCAACGGGCTGATGGACGTCAGTTTCGACGACGACCGGATCTACATCGAGAACGCCGAGAACCTCTCCGAGCCGGTGCGTTTCGGCATGGACGAAGCCGCGGCCCTGATCGTGGGGTTGGACACACTGTCGGCACTGCCGGGCATCGGTTCCTCCGCCGCGGTTGCCAGCGCCCTGGAGAAGCTGACCGAAGCGGCAGGGGAGGCCGGCGGCGTCGGCACCGCCGTCGCGGCCCGCCTGGACGACGAATCCGACGGCACCGTACTGGCCGAACTCCAGCAGGCGATCAGCGGCACGCGCCAGCTTGAACTGCGCTATCTGGTTCCGCGCCGCGACGAAGTCACTCTCCGCACCGTTGACCCGAGGCGGCTCTTCTCCGTGGACAACACCTGGTACCTGGAAGCGTGGTGCCACCGGGCGGAAGCGCCGCGGAATTTCCGGGTGGACCGGATCCACGGCGTGCGGGACACCGGCCCGGCGCTGACCCACGCCCCGGAGCCGGGGGCCGCATTCCCCGCCAGCCTGTTCACCCCGGGACCCCTGGATCACCGGGTCACAATGGTCCTGGACCCCGCCGCCCTCTGGGTGGCCGAGGCCTACGACGCCGAACGGCAGGCCCCGCTGGAGGACGGACGGACCGCCGTGGAACTGCGCACCGCGGATACCGGCTGGATCCCGGCTTTCACTGCCCGCCTGGGCGGAGCAGCCGCGGTCGCGGCGCCGGACGAACTGCGTTCCGCCACCCTGGCCTGGCTGGAGGCGGCCGCCGCGAACTACCGGCCTGCCTAGCCTCCGGTCCGGCCGGGCAGGCAGTCTCCACTATGCTGGGGATATGCCTTGGTGGTCCTGGATACTCATTTGGCTTGCCCTTGCGGCAGGCGCTGCGGCTTTCTACGCCCTGATCGGCTACCGGCTCTTCCAGAGGTTCCTCGGTATTCTCCGGGAATTCGAAGCCGCATCTGCGAAGCTGTCCCTACGCACTCCGGATACCGTTCCGTCCACCGTCCTCGAAGAAGAGCCTGCCGGCATCTTCACGGATCCGGACGAAGCACGGAAGGCCTACGACGCCGGCAAGGCGGCCCGCCGGGAGGCCCGGCGCCTGCGCCGCATCGAGCGGCGCACCGCCAAGGGACAGCCGCGCGCGTGGCGGGATTTCCCGGAACTCTGACATAGAATATTCTCCAACGAAAGGACACCGCCATGAGGCTTGAAGGCTGGCAAATCATCGTCATTGTTGTACTGGCCATTCTGCTCTTCGGCGCTCCGAAGCTTCCGGGGCTGGCAAGGAGCTTGGGGCAGTCCCTTCGCATCTTCAAATCCGAAGTCCGCCAGATGAAGGACGACAGTCCTTCGACCACGGCGCCCACCGATCCGGTGGAGGGGAAGGTAGTGCACCCCGCACCGCAGCAGAAGGCGTCCGAACAGACGTTCTTCCCCGGACAGACTCCGCCCTCCGGCACCCCGGGCGGGTCCCCGGATTCTGCGGGTAACCCGCCAACCAGCCGCTAGCAGCCGTGGCGCTGAACAAAGGGCGCAAATCCAACCCCGAAGGGCGGATGGCCCTCAAGGAGCATCTGCGGGAATTCCGCAACAGGCTCTTCAAATCGGCCATCGCCGTGGTGCTGGGCACCGTGGGCGGGTTCTTCGTCTACCTGCCGGTTTTTGAGGCGCTGACCCGGCCGCTCCTGGACGCAGGCAACAGCGGCGGCCGTTTCACCACCATCAACTTCGAAGGCGTCGCTACTCCGTTCGACCAGATGGTCCAGGTCTCGGTATTCGTGGGGCTTGTGGCCTCCAGCCCGGTGTGGCTCTACCAGGCCTGGGCGTTCATCACGCCCGGCCTCAAGCGCAAGGAACGCCGCGCGGCCCTGGGCTTCCTGGCCGCCGCCGTTCCGCTGTTCATCGGCGGTATTGTCCTGGCGTGGCTGATCCTGCCCCAGGCCGTGCGGGTGCTTACCGACTTCACGCCCGAGGGCGGGTCCAACGTCATTACGGCTTCGGTCTACCTGGCCTTCGTGCTGCGGTTGCTCCTGGCCTTCGGCATCGCCTTCCTGATTCCGGTATTCCTGGTGGGCCTGAACCTGGCCGGCCTGTTGAGCGGGCGGACCATCATCAAATACTGGCGGATCACCGTCTTCCTGATCTGCCTTTTCGCCGCCATGGCTGCCCCCGGCGCCGACGCCCTGAGCATGTTCTACCTCGCCGCGCCGCTGCTGCTGCTGTTCGCCGTAGCAGTGGGCATCTGCCTGCTCAATGACCGGCGCCGGGTCCGGAAGCAGGCCGAGCGGGAAGCAGCAGTGGAAGCCGAAGCGGACACCGCCACCCCCATCGACAAGCTGTAAGGCCATGGACGCGTTCGCCCACCGATGATATTGGCGTACTGCGGCGGGCGCAGCGCATAGGCTTGGTTCATGACTTCTCCTTCGGAGCGGTACCTTGCCGCAAAACAACGTTCCGAACATTCCAAGACGCAGCTGGGGGTCTTCGAGCAGTCGCTGGGCTTCGAACTGGACGCTTTCCAGTCGGAAGCCTGCCGCTCCCTCGAAGCCGGGCGCGGCGTCCTCGTCGCGGCTCCCACGGGGGCCGGCAAGACCGTGGTGGGGGAGTTCGCCGTCTATCTGGCCCTGCAGAACGGCCTGAAGGCCTTCTACACCACCCCCATCAAGGCCCTGAGCAACCAGAAATACAGTGAGCTGGCGGCCGCCTACGGCAGTGACCGGGTGGGCCTGCTGACCGGAGACACCAGCATCAACCCGGACGCCGACGTTGTGGTGATGACCACCGAAGTGCTGCGGAACATGCTCTATTCCAACTCGGACACCCTCATCGACCTGGGCTACGTGGTCATGGACGAGGTGCATTACCTCGCGGACCGGTTCCGCGGGGCGGTCTGGGAAGAGGTCATCATCCACCTGCCTTCCGACGTCCGGGTGGTTTCGCTCAGCGCCACCGTGTCCAATGCCGAGGAATTCGGCGCCTGGCTGGACACCGTCCGCGGCGACACCGACGTGGTGGTTTCAGAGCACCGTCCGGTTCCGCTGTGGCAGCACGTGATGGTTGGCCGCGACATCTTCGACCTGTTCGAATCCGATGTTTCCTTCGACGAGGCGGCCGATGAGCAGCCCGGCGCCAAGGAACGCTACCGGGTCAACCCCGAGCTGATGGAACTGGCGCGGGCCGAGTCCCGCGTCAACCAGCGCGGCCACTGGGGCGGTCCACGCGGTTCCTCCCGCGGCGGACGCCGTGACTCCTCCCGCGGAGGGAGGCCCGGCGGCCACGGCGGCGGCCACGGCGGGCCGCCGATCACGCGCATCCAGCGGGCATCGCGGCCGCAGGTCATCGCCCAGCTGGACCGCAACGGCCTGCTGCCCGCCATCACCTTCATCTTTTCCCGCAACGGCTGCGAGGGCGCTGTACGCCAGTGCGTCGAGTCGGGGCTTTGGCTGACGGACGAAGACGAGCGCCGGGAGATTGCCCGGGTGGTGGACGAAGCCACCCAGGACATTCCCGAAGAAGACCTCGAGGTGCTGGGGTTCTGGACGTGGCGCGAAGGCCTGGTGCGCGGTTTCGCCGCCCACCACGCCGGCATGCTGCCCACCTTCAAGGAAGTCGTGGAACGCCTGTTCGCCGCCGGGCTGGTCCGCGCGGTTTTCGCCACCGAAACGCTGGCGCTGGGCATCAACATGCCGGCACGGTCGGTGGTGCTGGAAAAGCTGGACAAGTTCAACGGCGAAGCGCACGTGGACATCACAGCCGGCGAGTACACCCAGCTGACCGGACGGGCAGGACGCCGCGGAATCGACGTCGAGGGCCACGCCGTGGTGCTCTGGCAGCCGGGAACCGACCCCGCTGCCGTGGCGGGCCTGGCCTCGCGGCGCACGTACCCGCTGAACTCCAGTTTCCGGCCCACCTACAACATGAGCATCAACCTCATCGCGCAGTTCGGGCGGGAACGGGCGCGCGGGATCCTCGAGTCCTCCTTCGCCCAGTTCCAGGCGGACCGGTCCGTGGTGGGCCTGGCGAAGCAGGTCCGTTCGCGTGAAGAATCACTCGCCGGCTACGAAAAGGCAATGACCTGCCATCTGGGGGACTTCAACGAATACGCGGCCCTGCGCCGGCAGCTCTCCGACCTGGAAAACACCGCTTCAAAGACGAAGGCACGGAATCGGCGGAGTGCTGCCGCAGCCTCGCTGGAGAACCTGCGCCCGGGGGACATCGTGTTCCTTCCCGCCGGCCGGAACTCCGGCCACGCCGTCGTACTGGACGTGGATGCCTCCGCCCGCGAGGTGCGGCCGGCGATCCTGACCGAAGACAAGCAGATCCGGCGCATCAGCGCTGCCGACATCGATGACGTCCTTGAACCGGTCTCGCACATCCGCATCCCCAAGTCCTTCAACGCGCGCTCACCCAAGGACCGCCGCGATCTGTCCTCGTCGCTGCGCAACGCATTGCACGACCACCGGCCGCCGCGGCCGGCGTCGGCCCGCGCCAATGCCATGCACACGGCGGGCACCCAGCGGCAGGAGCAGGCAATCGCAGAGCTGCGCCGGAAAATGCGGGCGCATCCCTGCCACGGCTGCAGCGAACGCGAAGACCACGCCCGCTGGGCCGAGCGCTGGTGGAAGCTGCGCCGGGAGACCGACAACCTCGTCGGACAGATCCGGGGCCGCACCAACACCATTGCCAAGACCTTCGACCGGGTCTGCGAGGTGCTGACCAGGTACGGCTACGTAGCCCCGGACGAGTCCGGCCTCGACGCCGTGACCCCGGCAGGCCAGAAACTGCGGCGCATCTACGGCGAAAAGGACCTCCTCGTGGCCCTCTCGCTGGAGCAGGGCGCCTTCACCGACCTCGACGCCGCCGAGCTGGCCTGCCTGGCCTCCGCCCTGGTCTACCAGGCGAAGCGGGAAGAGCGCGGGCTGCGGCCGAAGATGCCGAGTGTTTCGCTGGAGTCGGCGGTGGACATCGTCATCCGCCAGTGGTCCGAGCTCACGGACCTCGAAGAGGCGTCCCGGCTGCCGCAGACCGTCGAACCCGAACTTGGCCTGGTCTGGCCCATGTACAAGTGGGTCAAGGGCAAGCACCTGCAGGTGGCCCTGAACGGCACTGAGCTGGCTGCGGGGGACTTTGTCCGCTGGGCCAAGCAGGTGATCGACCTGCTGGACCAGCTGGCCAAGGTCCCGGACCTGCCGGCCGGCATGCGCCGCCGCTTCCTGGACGCCATTTCCCTGGTGCGGCGCGGCGTCGTCGCCTACTCCAACGTCGGCGACTGAACCGCCGCCACCCTCCATCGCCCTACAGAAAACAGGTGAGTCCTTGAACGGCAGTCCCATCCCGAGCGCCCGCACCCTGACGCTCTACCGCAACGGTTCGGTCTACAGCGCCGGCGATCCCTTTGCCACCGCAATGCTGGTCGACGGCGATACCGTCGCCTGGGTGGGGTCGGAACAGGCCGCCACCTCCATCCAGGACAGCAAGATGGACGTAGTGGACCTGCAGGGCGCATTGGTGGCGCCCGGATTCGTGGATTCCCACGTCCACACCACCGAGCTGGGCATGTCCCTGGTGACGCTGGATCTGAGCGGATGCACCTCCCTCGACGATTTGCTGGACAAGGTCCGGGACCATGCGGCGGGGACCACGGGCCTGATCCTGGGGTCCAACTGGGACGAGTCGCGCTGGCCGGAACGGCGCGCGCCCACCGCGGCCGAGCTCGACGCAGCCTCCGGCAACCGCGCCGTGTACCTCTCCCGCTCCGATGTGCACTGTGCGGCCGTCTCCGGCACGCTGGCGGCCGAACTCCGGCTGCAGGAGTACGACGGCTGGGACAACGGCTTCGTCGTCCGTGCCGCGCACGACGCCGCGCGCACCGTAGCGCGCGACGCCGATCCGGACCAGCGCGGCGTCTTCCAGCTGGCTGCCCTGAAGCATGCGGCCTCCCGCGGGGTGGTGGCAGTCGCGGAAATGGCCGCCCCGCACATTGCGCCGCCGGAGGACCTGCGCCGGTTGCTGGGCCTGGACGGTCCCCTCAGCGACGAGGCGCTGCCGCAGATCCTGCCGTACTGGGGCCAGCTGGCCGAAAGCGAGGCGCAGGTAGCCGGACTGGTGGACTTCTTTGAGGGCCGGCTGCTGGGCCTCGCCGGCGACCTGAACATTGACGGGTCCTTCGGTGCCCGGACGGCTGCGCTGCGCGAGCCCTACGCCGACCGGCCCGACACAAGCGGCACCATGTACCTGACTCCGGAACAGGCCGGGCGGCACTTGGAGCTCATGACGAAGGCCGGACTGCAGGGCGGTTTCCACGTCATTGGCGACGCAGGGATGGACACGGCGCTGGCCGGGCTCCGCCTCGCTGCCGAGGCCGTCGGGGAAGCAGCCGTCCGGGCTGCCCACCACCGGCTGGAACATGCGGAACTGACTGATGACGCCGCCATTGCCGAACTGCTGCGCTTCGGCGTCACTGTCAGCCTGCAGCCCGGGTTCGATGCTGCATGGGGCCATCCCGGCGGACTGTATGAACAGCGTCTGGGGGACAGGCGCGGAAATATGAACCGGATGGCCTCCCTGCTCTCCGCCGGTGTGCCCGTTGCCCTGGGTTCCGACACTCCCGTCCTGCCGCTGGATCCCTGGTCCGGTGTGCGCGCCGCTGTGTCCCATTCCAACCCGAAGGAGCGGGTCTCGGCGAGGGCGGCGTTTATCGGCCATACCCGTGCCGGTTGGCGTGCGGCAGGGGAGAGCAATTTCATGCGGGGCCAGCTGGCCGCCGGAGCACCGGCGTCCTTTGCGCTCTGGGAAGTGCAGGAACTGATGGTCCAGACGCCGGATGCGAACGTATCCGCGTGGAGCACGGATCCGCGCGCCGGCACGCCCCTGCTGCCCGCGCTGGACAACGGAGACGAGCCGCGCTGCCTGCAGACGGTCCACAACGGCAAAGAACTGTACCGCGCTCCGGATCTTGCCTGAACAGCGAAACAACCTGCGTGCTTCGGCCTCCTCCACACCGCGTCTGACCTGCATGGACATGGAAACGTCCTAGTCAGGGGCCATATTGACAGGGGCTAGCCAGCACGTAGTCTATGAGGACCGTAGTCGGGTCCGGCCTTTCGAGGTATACCGAGCGCTGTCCTGGAGCTGTTTCCAGGCTGCGCTTCGGGTGCCTTCGGCCGGCCCGTACTGCCATGGCCTGTACTACGCGCACCCGAGCAGCTGCTCCGCGGGTGACGGTTACCGGGTCCAGCATTACACAACCGGGTGGATTCAACCGTCAGTAGAAAACAGGGCCGGCAGTTCGCCGGTACTGGCCCGAAGACGGCTGGATCCGCCCGGTTGCGCTGTCCCGGGCTGCAAGGCGCTGACCCGAGGGGCCGCGTACTCCCATATACTGGATAGTCTGCCGGGGGAGTAACCCCGTCCCTGCCGCGAACAACGCGGCGTGCGTCCGCTGAAAGGCTTACTGAGTGCGTGTCCTGACTATCATCCCCACTTACAACGAGATCGAGTCGCTCCCCATCACACTGAAGCGGCTGCGGGACGCAGTTCCAGATTCGGATGTACTGATCGCGGACGATAACAGCCCGGACGGCACCGGCGGCTACGCCGACGAAGCCGCTGCCAACGATCCGAAGGTGCATGTGCTGCACCGCAAGGGCAAGGAAGGGCTCGGAGCTGCGTACATTGCCGGCTTCCGATGGGGCCTGGAACGCGGCTACGACATCCTGGTCGAAATGGACGCCGATGGTTCGCACCGCCCGGAGGAGCTGCCCCGCCTGCTTGAAGCCTCCAAGGCGGGCGCCGACCTCGTCATCGGTTCCCGCTGGGTCACCGGGGGATCGGTGGTCAACTGGCCGTTCCACCGAAAGCTGCTTTCCCGCGCCGGCAGCACCTACTCGCGGTTCATGCTGGGCATCCCTGTCCGGGACATCACCGCAGGCTACCGGGCCTTCCGCCGCGGCACGCTGGAGCAGCTGGACCTGGGCGCCGTCGAGTCCGTCGGCTACGGCTTCCAGGTGGACATGACCTTCCGCGTGGCACGCCTGGGCCTGAAGATCACCGAGGTGCCGATCACCTTCGTCGAACGCGAACTCGGTGACTCCAAGATGAGCGGCAACATTGTCGTTGAGGCAATGGCCAATGTGACCCGCTGGGGTCTGACCGCCCGCTGGCGGAAGCTCACCGGACGCGGCTGAGCCGAAAAGAAAAAAGCGGGGCAGCTGCCGTTTGGCAGCCGCCCCGCTTTTTTGTCTCTAAGCGCCCTTGTCCGTTCACCGGACCAGGGCACCGCAGGGATCTAGGCGCTGGTGCGCTCTCCGCGGCGTTCGCGCAGGATCGTCAGGCGGTCCTGGAGGATCGTTTCAAGTTCCTCGATGCTGCGTCGTTCCAGCAGCATGTCCCAGTGCGTCCGCACCGGCTTGTCGTTGCTGGTGTCCGGCTTCTCGCCGTCCACCAGAAGCGCTTCCTTGCCGGTCTTGGAGATCCAGACCGGAGGAACGTCCGCTTCGGCAGCGAAAGTTACGAAAACACGCTCGCCGTCCTCACAGCGGTATTCCACCCGCTGGCGGGGAGCCGGCTCCACACCGGATTCAGTCTCCATGCTCTGCGCGCCCAGGCGCATACCCCGCAGGCTACGATCGCTCATCTTTTCTCCCTCTTCAATCCGCTGGATCCGCTGGCGGATCCCTTGTTATGCCGGTGCCGTACCCGCCTGCCGCCCGGAGGCGGACCGGCAGGGTGCCTAAGGCTGGCCGTCACAGCCAATACAACGCCGACGACGCCGCAGCTGTTCCCGTCGGCGGTCCCGTTCGGTGCCGCAGCTATTGTCCGGCAAACAACCGATTATACCGGCACCGAACGGGATTCGGCTAACAGGGGGAGCGGAGGGGCTAGGCTCCGGCTGCAGGGCCGGCGGCCTGGGCCGGGGTGCTCCCGTTGGATGAGTGCATGGCCGCGTCCGGCACGAAGTCGCCCAGTGCGCTGCCGACACCCTTGAGGGCTTCGCCGAGCTCGCTGGGAATGATCCACAGTTTGTTGGACGTGCCTTCGGCCAGCTTCGGCAGGGTCTGCAGGTACTGGTAGGCCAGGAGCTTCTGGTCCGGATTGCCCTTGTGGATGGCATCGAAGACCTTGGCGATGGCCTGGGCCTCGCCGTCGGCCCGGAGGATCGCGGCTTTGGCGTCACCCTCGGCAGCGAGGATGGCGGCCTGCCGGCGGCCTTCGGCGGTGAGGATCTGCGACTGCTTGGTGCCTTCGGCCGTCAGGATGGTTGCGCGCCGTTCCCGCTCGGCCCGCATCTGCTTCTCCATGGAATCCTGGATCGACAGGGGCGGTTCAATGGCCTTGAGCTCCACCCGGGAGACCCGGATGCCCCAGCGGCCGGTGGCGTCGTCCAGGACGCCGCGCAGCTGGCCGTTGATCTGGTCACGGGAGGTCAGCGCCTCTTCCAGGTTGAGGCCGCCCACCACGTTGCGGAGCGTGGTGGTGGTCAGCTGTTCCACTGCCTGGATGTAGTTCGCGATCTCATAGGTGGCTGCCCGGGCGTCGGTGACCTGGAAGTAGACCACGGTATCGATGGAGACCACGAGGGAGTCCTCGGTGATGACCTGCTGCGGAGGGAAAGACACTACCTGCTCACGCAGGTCCAGCAGGGGCAGCATCCGGTCCACAAAAGGAACCAGGATGGTCAGGCCGGGATTCAATGTGCGCTGGTACTTGCCAAGCCGTTCCACCACGCCTGCCCGGGCCTGCGGGACGATCTTGACCGCCTTGACCAGGATGACCAGTACAAAGATCACCAGGACGGCGAGAATTACTAGGACTGCTGTTCCACTCATGTTCCCCCTTGCGTTCCGCGGGTGCCGGGCCGGCTCGCGCGGTTTGGTTCAGCGGGATCCCTTCCGGAAATGCCCGCATTCGGTTTGGCGGCTTTGCCGCCGGTTGTTCAGGATGCCGCTGTTGTTTCCGTTCCCGCAGCCTGGACCAGGGCGGTGGCACCCTCGATGCGTGCGACGCTGACCTCGACGCCCGCGGGAAGCGGGGATCCGTCAACGCTGCGGGCAGTCCACGTGTCGCCGCCGATTTTCACCGTTCCGGAGGAACCCGTCACGGATTCCAGCGTCAGCGCAGGCGCGCCTATTATCCGGTCGATATTGGACAACTGGTCCTTGTCGCCCTTCTGCAGGTGCTTCAGGGCGACCGGGCGGACTACGCCGATCATGAGTACGGAGACCACCGCGAACACCACCACCTGCAGGAAGAGCGGGGCGGCGAAGAACGACGCCAGCATAGCGGCCAGGGCGCCCGCGGCGAGCATGCCGAAGAACAGGTCCAGGGTAAGGGCCTCCACGGCGGCGAATCCGAGGAAAAGCACCAACCAGAGGGCCCAGCCGTAGCTGAGCATCCATTCGAAGACATCCTGCATCCGTTTTTCCCCTTATCTTCCGGACAGTTCCGCTTGTCCTGGTTGTTCCCCCGCCTTTGGCGCCGGTAGCGCGCGGCGTCGGTTACCGGGCGTTTAGTACATTCTGCCCGAGACCGTGCCGCAGACCTAGGGCTACGGGCGGCGGAAGGATAACGTTTTGTGCGTCCGCGCTCAGTCCGCGCGGAAGATCTGCAGGGTGAAGGACGCAGTCACCTCGACGGGGTCGGGCAGGCCGGCCAGGGTCTGTTCAAGGGCAGACTGCTCCAGGTGCCGGGCGGAAGGACCCATCATCACGGCGTTTCGAACGTCCGCTTTGCCCAGTTGCATGGAGTACGTGCACTGTGCGGTCTGCACGGGAGAGAAACCGGGCGACAGGGACGCGCTGACCCGTTCTTCCTTTTCGGCGGCGATACCCAGCATCGCCGCGCCTGCCCTGATTTCCTGCAGGTGCCCAGGCTGCGGAGTCACCACTGCCAGGATGCCGCCGGGAGCCAGGACACGGCGGAATTCGGACGGGTTCCTTGGCGCGAAGACGTTCAGGACCACATCCACGGAGGCATCCCGCAGCGGTAGCCGCCGCCAGACGTCCCACACCAGTGCGTAGCTTCCCGGCAGCGCACGGGCCGCACGGCGCAGCGCGTACTTGGAAATGTCCAGTGCCACCGCGGCGGCCCCGGGAAGCGGCCGAAGCACCTCGGCGAGGTAGTAGCCCGTGCCGGCGCCGGCGTCGAGAACCGCTCCTGCGTGAGGTGCTGCTGCCGATACGAGGCGTGCCAGCTCGGCCGCCATGGGTTGGTAGTGCCCGGCCGCGAGGAAGTCCGTGCGGGCCTGCACCATGGCGGCAGTGTCGGCCTGGAACTTGGTGCCGCCGCCTGTGAGGAGATTGAAGTAGCCCTGCTTGGCCGCATCATATCGATGGCCGGCAGCGCAGCTGAGGGAACGGTTGCCCGAATCGGGTTCGAGGCTGCTGCCACAGACGGGACAGACCAGCAGCGGCAGGGAAGGCATGAGTCCATCCTAAGGCGGCGGTTGGCCCCGGCGGCCGCGGACATTAGGCTTCGGAGCGTGAAACCATGTGACCTGCCTCTCCTGAATTCCCTGTCCGCTCCGGCCGTCCATCCCGATGCCCTGCACTGCGTGGTCTCAGTGACCCGGCCGGACTTCACCGCCGATGCCTATACCGGGCAGCTGTGGCGGGTTCCCCTGACGCAGGGAGGCCGGCCGCGCCGGCTCACCCGCGGTTTCCGGGACACGTCGCCGAAGTACAGTCCCGACGGTTCCAGCCTCGGGTTCCTGCGTGCAGCACCGGGGGAGCCGGCCCAGCTGTTCATCCTCGGTGCCGGCAGCGGGGAGCCCGTCCGGCTGACTGACGCATTGCTGGGCGTGTCCTGGTTCAATTTCTCGCCGGACGGCCGCAGCGTGGTGTTTTCCGCCCGCGTACCGGAGGAAGGCCGGTACGGAACCACGGACGGCGTGGGTTCCGCCGCTGAGGATCCCCGGCTCATCACCACCTTCAAATACCGGATGAACGGGGTGGGCTACACCGGCGACAAGCCGGTGCAGATCTTCCACTTGGTCTTGCCGGACCTCGACGCCGAACCGCACATCGAGCCGCGGGGCCGGGCCAAGGACGGCGCCGAGTCCGGAAAGGGCCTGCCCGAGGCCGTCCAGCTGACTTCCGACGCAGCAGACCATCTGCAGCCGGTGTTCACGGCGGACGGCGGCCGGATCCTGTTCACGTCCTCCCCGGATCTGGATGCGTCCCTGGTGTCCGATGTCTTCAGCATTCTCCCCGACGGCACCGGCCTCACCCGGCTTACCAATCACGACGCCGGCAACCCGCTGACGGTTTCGGACCCGGTGGAGAGCACCAACGGGCACTGGCTGTTCTATCTGGGCCAGGAGGTTTCCGTCACCGGCACCGATTTCGTCGCCCGGAACACCGCACTGTATGCGGCCCCGGCAGCGGATCCAACGGCAGTGCGCCGACTGACGGATCCGGAGAGCGCTGACCTCGCAGAGGGTACCGTGGTGCCGCACCACGGCGCCGAGGTGCTGGTCTTTCGCCGGACGCGCGGGGCAGGTGAACTCCTGGCCGTGGATCCGCGCGGACGCGTGGAAGTCCTGGTGGCGGGGCCCCGGGTCGTGGAAACGGCCGGGTCCGCGGGCGGCACAGTGGTGGTCGGCTACACCGACCCGCGGACGGCCGGCGACCTCGCCGTCGTCGACGCCGGCGGCCTCCGCCCCATCACGGACTTCTCCGACGCGCTGCGCCGGGAAACCGCAGTGGCGCTGCCGGTGGAGGAAACCCATCCCTCCGGGGGCGGCTATCCCGTGCACGGCTGGCTGGCGCTGCCCGAGGGGCCCGGCCCGCACCCGGTGCTGCTGAACATCCACGGCGGTCCGTTCGCCCAGTACGGCTGGGGCTATTTCGACGAGACACAGGTCTACACCAACGCCGGTTACGCGGTGCTGATGTGCAACCCCCGCGGGTCAGCCGGCTACGGGCAGGCGCACGGCCGAAGCATCAAGGAAGCCATGGGCACCCTGGACCTGGCCGACGTGCTGGCGTTCGTGGACGGTGCGCTGGCCGCGCATCCGGAACTGGACGGAAGCCGGCTGGGTATCATGGGCGGATCCTACGGCGGCTATCTCACGGCATGGACCATCGCGCACGACCACCGGTTCACTGCCGCCGTGGTGGAACGCGGCTTCCTGGATCCCCTGTCCTTTGTCGGCTCCGCGGACATCGGCTGGTTCTTCAGCGCCGGCTACACCGGCACGGATCCGGCCGCCGTGCAGGCGCAGAGCCCGATGGCGTGCGTGGACTCCGTCCGCACCCCCACGTTCGTGGTCCATTCCGAAGAGGACCTGCGCTGTCCGGTGGAGCAGGCCCAGCGGTATTACACCGCCTTAAAGCTGCGGTCGGTGCCTACCGAGCTGCTGCTCTTCCCGGGCGAAAACCACGAGCTTTCACGCAGCGGCACGCCGTGGCACCGGCGGCGCCGCTTCGAGCATCTGCTCGCATGGTGGGCCCGCTGGCTGCCGACGCCGCAGAACCCGGCCCCGGAGCAGGCCCGCACGCCGGAGCCTGCGCGTGCCTAGAACCTGCCTAGCCTAGAACCTGCCTAGCCTAGAAACCCAGTATCCGCTGGGCCTCGCCGATACCCGGTGCGGCCCAGCGGCGGGCGTATTCGGCGTTGCTGCACAGGGACCGGGGAAGCATCTTGTCCACGTACACGGTTCCGAAGAGATGGTCCGTTTCATGCTGGACTATCCGCGCCTGCCAGCCGCTGAAGCGCTCCATGCGCTGCCGGGACTGCAGGTCGGTGTAGTCCAGCACCACGGAACGGGGCCGGCGGACCACGCCTTGGTAGCCCTCGAAGGACAGGCAGCCTTCGAAGAACGCGGCGGTCTCGTCTCCGTCGGCTTCGTACCGGGGATTGATGATGGTGAAGAACGGCAGGGGAACCCGCTCCCGGAGGGCGGAGGCTTCGGCACCGGCGTCGAAGGTGTCTTCCAGCACCGCGATCTGGAGCGGAATACCCAGTTGGGGTGCAGCCAGTCCCACGCCGGGGGCGGCATGCATGACCCGGCGCATGAGCGCAACGAGAGCGTCCAGTTCGGCGGCGTCCAGTTCGCCGTCGAAGGGCAGCGCCTCACGGCGGAGGGCGGGGTGCCCCAGTTGGACTATCGGCACGAGCTCCTGCTCAAGCATCGGCAGGACCAGGTCGCGCAGCAGGGCGGTGGAATCTGTGGGCACCGCTTCATCCTAGTGGCCGCTACGGTGTTCGCGCGCAGCCAGGGCGGCGTAACGTCGTGGGCACCATGACCGAGCAGCAGACGTACAGCGTCCTGGGGCGGTATCCGGGTTTCGAGTTGCGCCATTACCCCGCGCACCTCGTGGCCCAGGTCACCGTGAACGCAGGCTTCCAGGTGGCGGGCAATGCCGGCTTCCGGCACCTCTACGCGTACATCAGCGGGAGGAACTCGTTCCTGCTCCCGCCGGAACAGGCGCCGTCCGGTACCGACGGGCAGGCCCTGGCAATGACCGCTCCGGTCCTGCTGGAGCCAAGCCCGATTCCGGGTGCCTTCTGCGTGGCTTTCGTCCTGCCCGCGGAGCTGACCGCTGCCGCCGCCCCGGTACCTGAGGATCCGGCCGTCAGCATTGTTTCGGTGCCGGGTCAGACGGCGGCTGCTGCGGCGTTTTCCGGCCGTTGGAGCGAAGCCAACTACCAAAGCCATCTCCACACCCTGCTGGCTGCAGTATCTGCCGAAGGGTTCTCCCCTCTGGGTGGTCCGCGGTTCGCGCGGTTCGACCCGCCGTTCCGGCCGTGGTTCCTGCGCCGCAATGAAGTGGTTCAGGACGTGGAGGGGCCGGGGGATTGAAGCGGCAGCGCACTGATGCCGGGCACCGGATCGGAGGCAAGCCGCGCATGGGTTTCCACGTCGAAGCGGTCCTTGCCGTAGCGCAGTTTCGACCGTTCGATACCCTCCGGCCGGAATCCGGCGTTCAGCGCCACCCGGCACGATGCGGGGTTGTTGGTCCGGTGTCCCAGCTCGAGGCGGAAAAGGCCGCCGTCGCCGAGGGCCCAGGCTGCTGCGGCCGCGACGCCGCGGGAGGCCAGGGAATGTCCCCGCGCGGACGGAGCGAGCCAATAGGAGACCCAGGCGGTCTGGTGCCGCATGTCGATGGCACTGATTCCGATGTTCCCTACGGCCGTGCCGCCCATGTCGACCGCGAAGCTTCGCCGCTGCGGAGAATCGGCCAGGGCGGTCTGGAGATACCGGGCGGCCTGTCCGACGTCGTCGAGCCGGCAGCCCAGCTGGTGCTCGATCCCAGGATCGGCGGCGAACGCCGCATGGAGGGACGGAGCGTCGGCCTGCGTCCAGGCACGCAGCAGGGGAGCGGCCCGCATCCGGCGGTTATGTCGCAGGCGGGACGAATCCCAGTGGCAGCAGGTCTCCCGCGGAAATGCTGACCGGGCCCTCCGGCGTCGGCAGGATCACGCGGATCCCGGGGTAGTAGTCGGCAAGGATCTGCCGGTCCCGGCCGCACGGGCTTTGGACACCGCGGCCATGGTTGCCGACGGCGACAATGCAGGTGGGCTCGGCGGCTCCGGCCGCCCGTGCCGCGCCCAGGGCAACAAGTTCGGCGCAGGGACCGCCGGTGAAGTGATAGAGGTTCACACCCGCGTGCATGCCGCCGTCGGCCGTGCGGACCGCCGCGCCCATGGTGTGGATGCCGTCTTCGTCGGGCCCGGCGTCGGTGGCAGCGTCAATGGTGCACCGGGCCAGGTCCACGAGTGCCCGGTCCGCAGGGGTAAGCGGCAGGGCGGACGGGGGAAGGGAAGTAGGCATGCGCAGAGTCTACGGCGCGGGTCCGGCCGTTAAAGACAAACAGCCGGGTCCGCCGTCTGGCGGAACCCGGCTGGGCGGCTCGGGGAGTGACTAGCCCTCGCAGTCCACGCAGTAGGCCTCGCCGTTTTTTTCGCGGGCAATCTGCGAACGGTGGCGTACGAGGAAGCAGGACATGCAGGTGAACTCGTCTGCCTGCGGGGGAACCACCTTGATGAGCAGTTCCTCGCCGGAAAGATCCGCACCCGGAAGGTCAAAACCGTCAATGGCGTCTGACTCTTCGACATCGATGACTGCTGTCATCGCTCCGCCACGCTGCTGAGCTTTCAGACCCTCGAGGGAGTCTGTGTGCTGGTCTTCTTCCTTGACGCGCGGGGCATCGTAATCGGTAGCCATTTTCTTGTGCTTATCTCCTGATTGTGGGGGGGTGAAGCGTAGATCATATAGGGCAACGAAAGTCGCTGCACCAAACCGTACAGGCGTGGCGGGCCACGGATGACGAAATACGGCAGGAAAGTGATCAACGTCCCGTCGGAACTTTGTATTCCCGCTTTCATGCCCGGGCCGGCCGGGGCCAGGTCACTCTGCAGGGCACGGCAGGGCAGCGTTGAGCAGCCGGTTATGTCAATCCGCGCAGTCCCGGCCGAGCAGCTGATCGGGGCATTATGTCAACCCGGGAAGCTACGCCTTGCGCGGCTGGCGCCGGCTGAAAGGCGCGCGACCAGGTCACGCGGTTTCCCGGGCAGGGCAGGAGCCGAGCGGCGGTTATGTAAAGCCGCGCAGATCACCCGACCGGGTTCCCGGGGGACGTTATGTCAACTGAGTACGCGGCAGCGCATCGGGCGCCAAGGGGACGGAAACCGTCGGACCTGGTCAGCCGTTTTGGGGCCCCCAGCCGTAGGCGGCCTTTCAGTACGGGACAGCATCCACGGCACCGGAGCCGGCGCGGAAAACGACGGACGCTGGTAATTTCCGGAAAATGCGGCGAAAACGGGGGATTAGCGGGTAATCGGGGCCGGATGGACGATTGGGGAATATCTGTGGTTTACGCCACTTCCGGCACCCCGTCAATAACGCCGATAATCTACATTATGTCAACTAGCGTTGAGAAGGGGGTCCCCCGGGGCGGGTTCCCCGGCCCGGAGGGCCAGGCTCGCACGGAAACCGTCCTACACCCACAAACCGGCGCCTTGATAGACAAGCGGCTGACCGAATTCCGGATTCCCGGGCCGACTCTCCGGCAGCATCCATGCCTCACGACGGACGCCGGTCCGTTCCGCTTGTGTACAGCTGATGCTGTCTGGATCGCCCGCAGGCAGCATCAGCTGTACACAAGGTGCGGCTGATTCCCACAGGATCCCGAGGTTTGTGACGCATGGGGAGAAAATGAACCCTCCAGTCACATACGCCTCACTCAGTGGGACGCTGTGCGCGGCGGGACTTCCTGCGCGGAGCCGAACTGACCGGGCCGGGCCCGGCCCACTCGCCTGGGCCTACTCTCCTGGGCCACTCCCCTAGGCGCGCCGCGCCGTGACCAGCAAGTACTCCCAGTCCATGGCCGTGTTGCCCGTGCCGGCGCTGAACCGGCTCGCCAGTTCCAGCAGTTCCTGATCCAGTGCTGCAGCGCGGTCCGGGCTGTCCCCGAGCGATTTGTACACGGCGATGGTGGGACCGTAGTTCGCTTTGAAAAAGCCCAGGAATTCCTCCGGCGTCGCGAACCGGTCAACACGAAGGGTCCGGCGTTCGGCGGTGAAATTCCGCACCTTGCCCGCCAGGAGAGACTCCACATGCTCGGGGTTTCCCCACAACGGCGGCGGCTCCGCTCCGGGAGGCGGAGGCGGCGCGTACGGCTTCATGGCGGCGAACATGCGCCCGATGAATCCTTCCGGGGTCCAGTTGATCAGCCCGATCCTTCCGCCGGGCCGGCACACACGCACCATTTCCGACGCCGCCGGCCCGTGGTGCGGAGCGAACATCACTCCGACGCAGGAGATCACCGCGTCGAAGGAGCCGTCCGCGAACGGAAGCGATTCGGCGTCGGCCACCACCCAGTTCAGGTACGCACCCCGGGACTGCGCTATCCGTTTGCCCGATTCGAGGAGTTCCGGTGTCAGGTCCGAGGCTGTCACGGCGGCGCCGGTCTCCGCCGCCGGAATTGCTGCGTTGCCCGTACCCGCCGCAATGTCCAAGACCTCATCCCGGTCCGTAACACCGCAGGCCTCCACCAGCACCGGTCCCAGGCCGGGAATGATCTCGCTGGCCACGGCCGGATAGTTCCCGAGCGCCCATACCGCCCGGAGCTTCGCCTTCAGTTCCCGGTCGGGGCTGGTTTGTGTGTCCGTCATGATCCTCACGTCCTTGCGTTTGAGGGGCTTGCATTGCGCCCCTTGTGCTGCCTGACCCCGTCAGTGTCCGATCCCGGCGTGTGCGGTGCCGTGTGCAAGGCCGGCAAGGTCAGCCCGCAGCCGGGGATTGGTGATGCGGGCGGCCAGCAGCGGAATAGCCGTTTCCACGGCCGAGTCCCCCAGCGCCGCCCGGAAGGAATAGGCCCGGACGGTGAGCTCGTCGTGCCCGTAGCGGCTGGACAACTCGCTGAGCTCCCGTGCGTACACGAGTGCCAGCGGGGGATCCGAATGCAGCGCAACCGTGCAGGCGAATTCCAGGTTCCGTCCCCGGAACCAGCGGTACCAGGGGTCGGGGCGCAGCCCGCGGCGGATCCACTCTCCCGCAGCAGCCCGGTCGCCGGCAGCCAGCAGGACCCGGGCCTTGGCCTGGAACGCCGAGTCCAGATAACAGCGGTCCCCGAATGCCTCGGCCAGCGCGACCGCGTGGTCGGCCAGCTCCGCCGCTTCCGCCGAAGCGCCGGAAAGCAGATATGCCTCGCTTCTCAGGGCCTCCACCAGCGGTCGGAACGCGGTCCAGTGCTCACTCGCGAGGAGCATCAGGGACGCGTCGAGTTCCTCAGCGGCGGTGCGGTGCTGCCCGGTCAGCAGGTATAGCCGGCCCAGCATGGCACGGGCGAACGCTGCCTGCCGGAGGTTGCCGCCGTCGGTGCTCAGGCCCGTCGATGTGGCCAGCGCTTCGGCGGCTGCGGGATAGTCAGCGGTATCGGTGGCCAGCATTCCGCGGACGCCCAACACCCTGGCCGTTTCGTCCGCCAGTCCGGCCGCCGACGCCAACGCCAACGCCCGGGCCAGCCAGCGAATCCCGCTCGCCGGGAAGCCGCGCTGCACGGCGAGGAATCCCAGTTCCCGGTAGGCGGCAGCCTGCACGGCAGGGCTGCCGTCCGGCCCGGAGAGGGACACCACGCGGTGCATCAGGTCGGCGACCTCGGCGCCGCGGCCGCCGGCACCGTGGATCAGGGCTCCCGCCAGGGCCAGAAGTGCCTCGGCCTGCAGCTGGCGGTTCCGGGTCCGTTCGGCCAGGCCGCCGGCCACCCGCAGGTGCGCCAACGCGGGCGTGGCGGCACCGGCGGCGAGGCAGGACGCGGCCGCTTCCAGATAGGACCTGACAGCGACGGCGGTGGCCGGCAGGGCACTGATCCTGACATCCGGGGCGGCCAGGGCCTGCTGGACTTCAGCGGGCATGCCCAGGCCAAGGTGTTCGGCAAAAAGGCGGGTGCACCGGGCGGCCTGGTCCCGGGCTCCGCTGCGGTCCCCGCCGGCCAGGAGGGCGCGGACAAGCTGGGCATGGAAGTCACCGTTCAGCGGGTCCAGGCGAACGGCCTGCCCGGCGAACTGCACGGCACTGCCGGTATCGCCGTCGGCGAGGGCAGCCAACCCCTTTTCGTAGGCCGCTGTTTCAACGAAGTGCCGCAGCCGGTGGCGTTCCACGGTCAGCCAGGTATCGAAGCCGGGGCAGTCAGCGAACTCCAGCCGCTCAAGGAGTTCGGCGGACCCGGTGTCCGCTGACCAAGGTGCGGCGGTATCGGCGTCGCAGGACGACGACGGCGGCAGCCGCAGGATCAGCGGGTCGCCCTGCAGCACCGAGCCCGGGCCCAGCACGCGGCGCAGATCCGACAGGTGCCAGCGCAGCGCCCCGAGCGGATCCCCGGCATCGGGAAACAGCATCGCGGCCAGCTGGCCGCGCGGAGTGGGAATGCGGTGCAGCAGCAGATAGGTGAGCAGCCCCCAACCCTTCCGGCCACGGGGCTGCCTCCCGTCACCGGCTGGGCACTCGATCGACGGCGGCCCCAGGAGGCGCACCCTAATCCCAGCCATGCACCACACTGTAGGACCCGGTCCGGCTGGCCGAAAGGCCGGGACGCAACCAGACACGCGGCATCACCGCCGTCGGCTGAACGGCTGCTGGCACTGAGGCGGCCCCGCACTCCGGCGCCAGGAAAATTCTTCTCTGCTGTCGATATCCATCCTGCCCGTTCGACGTCATAGTAGGAGGCGCATCAGCACCTTCCATAAAACAAGCAGCAAGGAGAGTGCCATGAAGTACATGTTCATCATGCGGGCCACCGACGAGGCGCTGCAGGCGTCCAAGGCCATCCCGTTTGAGCAGATCATCAACCAGATGGGTGCCTACAACGAGTCGATGATCAATGCCGGAGTGATGATCGGAGGCGAAGGCCTGGCGGACGTCTCCGAGGGCAGCGGGTTGGTGGTGGATTTCTCCGAGGATCCGCCGCTGGTCACCGACGGCCCCTACGGTGAAACCCACGAACTCTTCAACGGATTTTGGATTGTGCAGGTGGGCTCCCGTGAGGAGGCCGCGGAGTGGGCCAGCCGTGCGCCGCTTGGTCCCGGGTCCAAACTCGAGGTCCGGCGCGTGAATGAAGCTGACGATTTCGCCGACTTTGCGGACAACGAATACATCCGGAAGGAAGAGCTGTGGCGTCAGGAAGAGGAGAACCTGAACGCGGAGAACAGATAGCCGTGGATTCCGCGGCAGCAGTCCGGGGACGCCTCGATGCCCTGTGGCGCATCGAAGGCGCCCGGATTGTGGCTGCCCTGGCCCGGGTGACCGGCGACGTCGGCCTTGCCGAGGACGCCGCGCAGGACGCCGTCGCCGAGGCCCTGGTCACATGGAGCGGAACCGGCATTCCCCGCAACCCCGGTGCCTGGATCAGTACGGTGGCCAAACGCCGGGCCATCGACAGGTGGCGGCGGGCCGAGCGGCTTCAGGACCGCTACGAGATGCTGGCACGCCGGGCGCAGGACGAGGCAGCCCCGGAGTGGGACCCGCTGCCCGATGATGTGCTTCGGCTGCTGTTCACGGCCTGCCATCCGGTGCTCTCCACGGAGGCACAGATTGCCTTGACCCTGCGGGTGGTGGGGTCGCTGCGCACCGATGAAATTGCCCGGCTGTTCCTGGTCCCCGCAGCCACAGTGCAGCAGCGCATTGTCCGGGCCCGGAAGACCCTGGCGGCGGCCAGGGTTCCCTTTGAACCGCCGGAGCCCAATGAGTGGACGCCGCGGCTGCGCGGGGTGCTGCATGTCATCTACCTGATGTTCACCGAAGGGTACGCGGCGACCAGCGGCGAGAACTGGACCCGGCCGGACCTGGCGAACGAAGCGCTGCGGATCGGAAGGGTCCTCGCCGGGCTGGTCCCCCGGGTACCGGAAGCACAGGCGCTGGTGGCCCTGATGGAATTCTCCGCCTCCCGCTTCGCCGCCCGCACCGGTCCCGGCGGTGCGCCCGTCCTGCTGGCGGACCAGGACCGCACCCGCTGGGACCGGGCGCAGATCCACCGCGGCGTCGCTGGCCTTGCCCGTGCCGACGGGCTGTCGGAGGAACTCGGCCGCGCACGCGGGAGCTATGCCCTGCAGGCCGCTATCGCGCAGTGCCACGCCACGGCCGCACGGCCCGAGCTCACGGACTGGCCCCGCATCGTGCTGCTCTACGAAGCACTGGGCCGGCTCTCCCCCGGTCCCGTGGTTGAACTGAACCGGGCGGTGGCAGTGTCCATGGCGACAGGCCCGGAAGCTGCCTTGGCCATCGTGGACCGCCTGGCGGCCGAAGGTGCACTGCGGGGATCCCATCTGTTGCCCAGTGTGCGGGCCGAGCTGCTGGCAAGGCTCGGCCGGACGGACGAGGCCCGGGCCGAATTTTCCGCTGCCGCAGCCCTGGCCCGGAACCGCCGCGAACGGGAGGTGCTCGAACGCCGGGCCGCCGCCCCCTGAGATGTCAGCTGTGCCACACCCGTTGGTAGAGTCCAGGGAACGCATAAACGCCGCATACCCGAAGGACCGCCTTGACCGCTTCCGCACAGCCGTTCCACGCCGACCCGATGAAGGATCCGCACTGGTGGCGGCAGGCCGCCGTCTACCAGATCTATCCGCGCAGCTTCTCGGATTCGAACGCAGACGGCCTCGGTGACCTGCCCGGCATCACGGCCAAGGTTCCGTACCTTGCGCAACTGGGGGTCGACGCCGTCTGGCTGAGCCCGTTCTACCCCTCGGCGCTCGCGGACGGCGGGTACGACGTCGACGACTACCGCGCCGTCGATCCGCGCCTGGGCGGCCTGGACGACTTCGATGACCTTGCCGCGGCACTGCACTCCGCCGGCATCAAACTGATCGTGGACATCGTCCCGAACCACTCCTCCAACCGCCACGCCTGGTTCCAGGAAGCGCTGGCGTCCCCCAAGGGCTCCCCGGCCCGCAACCGGTACATCTTCCGGGACGGAACAGGACCCGGCGGAAGCCTGCCGCCCTCGGACTGGCAGTCTGTCTTCGGCGGCAGCGCCTGGGAGCAGGTGCCGGACGGGCAGTGGTACCTGCACCTGTTCGCCCCGGAACAGCCCGATTTCAACTGGGAGAACCCCGAGGTGCGCGCGGAGTTCCTCACCACCCTGCGCTTCTGGTCCGACCGCGGCGTGGACGGCTTCCGGATCGATGTGGCCCACGCACTGGCGAAGGACCTTACCGAGCCCCTGGCAGCCAGCGCCGAGCTGACGCCGGAAGGTGACGGTGTCGACGGCGGCCACCCGTTCTGGGACCGTGACGAGGTCCACCAAATCTATGCCGAGTGGCGGAAGCTGTTCAACGAGTACGATCCTCCGCGCACGGCGGTTGCCGAGGCCTGGGTGCATGCCTCGCGCCGCGGGCGGTACGCCAGTCCCGAAGGCCTGGGCCAGGCGTTCAACTTCGACCTGCTCCAGGCGGACTTCGATGCCGCCCGGTTCCGGGAGGTCATCACCGCCAACCTGGACCAGGCCGCTGCCACCGGCGCCTCCTCCACCTGGGTGCTGTCCAACCACGACGTCGTCCGGCACGCCACGCGGTACGGCCTGCCGCCCGCTCCGGCAGGGAGTAAAAAAGGACAGGACGGAAAAGCGTGGGTCTTCTCGGGCGGCACCGAACCGGCGCTGGACCGTGAGCTGGGCCTGCGCCGGGCGCGGGCCGCCACGCTGCTGATGCTCGCGCTGCCGGGTTCGGCTTACCTGTACCAAGGGGAGGAACTGGGCCTGCACGAAGTGGCGGACATCCCGGACGCAGGCCGGCAGGATCCAACGTTCCACCGCAACGCGGGTGTGGACAAGGGCCGTGACGGGTGCCGGGTACCCCTGCCCTGGACCGCGGACGGCCCGTCCTTCGGCTTCGGCACCGGCTCCGCCCATCTGCCCCAGCCCGGCGACTTCGCGCGGGCTGCCGTCTCCGCCCAGGAGCAGGACGGGGACTCGACCCTGCATTTCTACCGCCGTGCCTTGGAGCTGCGCGGAAAGCAGCAGGGTCCGGAGGAACTGCTCTGGGTCCGGAGCGCGGCTACCGTGCTGCACTTCCAACGGCCCGGCGGGTGGCAGAGCATCACCAACTTCGGCGGTGCGGCCATCGAACTGCCGGAAGGGTCCGTGCTGCTCAGCAGCGGCGCACTCGAGGGCGGCCTGCTGCCGCCCGACACCACCGCCTGGCTGGCCTAGTCCGGACCCCGGACCCGGGACCTGTTGTGCCCGGCACCTGTTGACGGGGACGGCCGGGTGGCTAACGTGGTGGGGACGGCATTCCCGTATGCCGGCCGGTACTGATGATCAGCCCGTACGTCAAAGGAGGTCCGTCATGGACCCGATCCCCGGTATCAACGTTTCAGTTCCGCCCAGCGGCCCGGGCTGTGTGGAATGCGCCGAGCAGCAGGGGTGGTGGTACCACCTGCGCCGGTGTGCCGAATGCGGGCACATCGGCTGCTGCGACAGCTCCCCCGGGCAGCACGCCACCCTTCACGAACAGCAGTCCGGGCATCCCGTGATCCGCAGCTTCGAACCCGGGGAGGACTGGTTCTGGAACTACGCGGAGTCCTCGGTCTTCGTGGGGCCGGAGCTCGCCCCGCCGGCCCACCACCCGAACAGCCAGTCTGTTCCCGGGCCAGCTGACCGGGTGCCGCCGGACTGGCAGGAACTGCTGCATTGAAACGCCGGGACGAGGCTGACAGGTCTACACTGTAAACATGACTAGAACCTACATTGTGACCGGATCCGCCTCCGGCATCGGAGCAGCAACCGCCGCCATCCTGAAGGAGCGCGGCAACACCGTCATCGGCGTCGACCTGCGCAACGCCGACGTCGAAGCGGACCTGAGCAAGCCCGAGGGCCGCTCCGCCGCCGTCGCGAAGGCCGTGGAACTTGCCGGCGGGAACGTCGACGCAGTCATCGCGTGCGCCGGCATTTCCGCCCCGGCACCCATCACCGTTGCCGTGAACTTCTTCGGCGTCACGGATTTCCTGACCGAACTGGCCCCGACCCTGGCGAAGAGCAGTGCCCCGCGCGCCGCCGTCGTCAGCTCCATGGCGAGCCTGCAGCCCAACTCCCCCGAACTTGTCGACGCCATGCTCGCCGGCAACGAGGAGGAAGCCCTGCGGATCGGCCAGGCGCTTGCCGACAACGGCCCCCAGACCGGCTACCTGAACTACCCGTCCAGCAAGCGGGCACTGAGCCGCTGGGTCCGCCGCGAGAGCATCACCCCCGCCTTTGCCGGCGCCGGGATTCCGCTGAACGCGGTTGCACCGGGCACCGTGCTCTCCGCGATGACGCGAGACCTGCTGTCCACCCCTGAAGGCCGGGCCATGGTGGACGCCAACGTGCCCATGCCGCTGAACGGCCACTCGGAACCGGAAGTTATTGCCCGCCTCCTGGTCTGGCTGACCTCCGAAGAGAACACCCACACCACGGGGCAGACCATCTACACCGACGGCGGCGCCGACGCCACGCTGCGCGGCGACGACATCTGGTCCTAACCAACCCAACCGCCCTTCGGCGGAACCGTTGGCGCCGGTGAGGACTACCTCCCGGCGCCGGCGGCTCGCCCGGCGCAGTGCGCCCGGCCGCAGTAAGACCTGGGCCGGCGCCCCCGCGGGGATCGGCAACCAGGAACTGGAACCGCCCCTGCCACCGACCGCACCGCCCACACCGCCCCGCCCCACGCCCGCGGGATGCCGGTCCGGCACGGTCGGCAGAACCATCACACGCACGAACAGTGCCGGCACCATCAGTGCCGGCTGGCTGATCAGCCCGATACGGCCTGCAGCCGACGTCGTCCCCCTGCACCCGCCGCGAAGCCGTGCGCCGGCACGGAACCTACGCAGCAGACGGGCTGCGCCCAGGCCACTCCCCTGTCTTTGCCCGGCCCGGGCCGGGAAGCTCCAGTGCGCGCATTTCACCCAGCCGGTCTTTTTCTGACATGATGTTGGTATGTTCCCAACACGGTGTTGGCAACATTTCCAGCAATCCACCAAGGGGTTCCGATGTTCCTAGCGCTTCGAGAGTTGCGTTTTGCCCGGGCCAGGTTCGGACTGATGGGTGGCGTCGTCGCCCTCATCGCCGTTCTTATGGTCCTTCTATCCGGCTTGTCCTCCGGACTCGTCAACGACGGCGTGTCCGGCCTGAAAGCCATGCCAGCCACCGCCTTCGCCTTCAACGAGGGCACCAAGACCGACAATGCCTTTTCCCGCAGCGTGGTGGACGAGCACCAGGCCGCCGTCTGGGCCGAGCAGCCCGGCGTGGAAGAGTCCGCACTGATGGGCACCGCCATGATGAATGGCACCACCGGCAACGGCACCCAGGTTGACCTGGCCTTGTTCGGGATCGAGCCCGGTTCCTTCCTGGCCCCGACCGTCGGCGAGGGCCGCAGCATGGCCGCCCCGAACGAGATCGTGGTGTCCGCCACCGCAGCCGAAGAAGGCCTGCACATCGGCGACGTCGTCACCCTGGAGCGGATCGGCGTCGAGCTGACCGTAGTGGGCTACACCGACGGCCAGGAGACTTTCGGACACGTTGACCTCGCCTACCTCCCGCTGGACACCTGGCAGTACCTGGCCAGCGGACAGAGTGCCCCCGGAACGCCGACCACTGACACCATGTCCCGCGTCGACTTCGACACCGCCAGCACGGTTGCCCTGAAGGCAGCCGACGGTGCGGACATCGATTACGCCGCCGGCGATGAAGCCGCCCGAACGGTCACCTCGACCCTGGCGGAGTCCTTCAACGCCTCCCCCGGCTACTCCGCCGAAACCATGACCCTGGAAATGATCCAGATCTTCCTGTACGCCATCTGCGCCCTCGTGGTCGGAGCGTTCTTCACGGTCTGGACCATCCAGCGGAAGCATGAACTTGCGGTGCTGCGCGCCGTAGGCGCCTCCACCGGCTACCTGCTGCGTGACGGACTGCTCCAGGCGGCCATCATCCTGGTGACCTCCACCGTCGTCGGCATTCTCGCCGGCCTCGCCATGGGGGCCGGACTGAGCGGTACGGCCATGCCTTTCGCGCTTGAGGCCACTCCCATCGTGACGGCCACGGTCCTGACGATCGTCCTGGGCCTGGTGGGCGCCGCCCTGGCCATCGTCCGGATTTCCCGCGTAGATCCCCTTGCAGCCCTTGGAGGACAGAGATGAGCACCGCCACTGAAGAACGCACCCCCGGCACGCGTACCGGCGGACTGCTGATCGAGTCCGCAAACCTCGCCCTGGGCGACGGTGACAGCACGGTGCAGGCCCTGGATAACGTGTCGCTGACCGTCCGGCCCGGTGAGATGGTCGCCATCGTCGGCCCGTCCGGCGCCGGAAAATCCAGCCTGCTGGCCGTGGCCGGGGCCCTCACCACCCCCGATTCCGGAACGGTCCGGGTCAACGGTGTGGATCTGGGCACCTTGGGCAAGGCGGCCCGGGCCCGGTTCCGCCTGCAGGAGATCGGCTTCGTGTTCCAGTCCGGGAACCTGATTCCGGCACTGAATTCGGTGGAACAGCTGCGCCTGATGCAGAAGCTTGCCGGAAGCCGGGACACGCTCGATCCGCTGGAGCTCCTGGCGGCAGTGGGCATGGACCACAAGGCCCGGAGCCGTCCGGACCAGCTGTCCGGCGGTGAGCGCCAGCGCGTCGGCATTGCCCGCTCGCTGGTAAACCGGCCCTCGCTGCTGCTTGTGGATGAGCCCACTGCAGCACTGGACCGCGCCCGCAGCCAGGACGTGGTTGCCCTGCTCGCCCGGGAAACCCATGAGCGCGGCGTTGCTACAGTTATGGTGACGCACGATCACGACGTCCTGCACCATTGCGACCGCGTCGTCGAGATGGTGGATGGTCGCCTCTCAAGCTAGCCAGAGCACGAACAGGAGGGCATAAGTGCCCCGAATTACTGCCCCCACGGTGGCCGAACACCGGGCGGCACAGCAGCGGGCGCTGCTTGATGCGGCACGCACCCTCCTGGCCCGCACGGGCGAGGCCCCCAGCATGGCCGAAGTGGCCGCGCTGGCGGGCCTCGCCCGTCCGAGTGCCTACCAGTATTACAAGTCCCGCCAGGACCTGCTGCACGCCCTGGTGCTGGATGTGTTTCCGCGCTGGACCCGCCGGGTGCGCGAGGCCATGGATGCGGAACCGGATCCCGCAGACCGCATCCTGGCGTACGTCCTGACCAACATCGCGCTCGTCGCAGAGGGTGAACACGCCGTCGGCAATGCGCTGGCCGCCGTCGCCCCCGGCGAGGAACTGAACAACCAAAGTGCCATGATGCACCGCCAGCTGCTGACCCCGCTGATGGACACGCTCACGCTTCTTGGGGTGCCGGAGCCGCAGGTCACTGCCGAACTCATCAACGCCATCGTGCACTCGTCCACCCGGCTGCTCGAATCCGGGACCGCCCGGGAGACAGTCGAGGAGCGCGTCCGGGAGCTCCTCGGCCCCTACGTCCGCGACAAACGCTCCACCCATCCCGCCCGGGAGGACTCCGCATGACAGACACGACCGTTCGATCCGCAACGGCCGTCCGGACCTGGCCCTGGGTTCTCGCTTCGGACCTCGTCCTCATCGTCGTTTTCGCCGCACTCGGCCGGCAAAGCCACGAACACGGCTTGGCCATGCTCGGCATCCTCACCACCGCGCTGCCGTTCCTGCTGGCCTGCCTGCTCTCCTGGGCGGCCATGCGCGCCTGGCGGCGTCCGGCACGGCTATGGCCCGACGGCGTCGTCATCTGGCTCGGAACCGTAGCCGCCGGCCTGGGTATCCGTGCGCTGGCCGGCGGCGGCACCGCCGTCAGCTTCCAAGTAGTCACCCTCGCAGTGCTCGGGGTGTTCCTGCTCGGCCAGCGCGCGGTGTGGACAGTGATTTCCCGCCGCCGGCGCCGTTCCATCCACTAGGCTCAAAGAGAGCACCACTCGACGCAACCGCATTAAAACCCCACCGCATTTAGACGCCACCGCATTTAGACGCCACCGCATTTACAAGCCACCGCGCTAGAAGACCCGCAGGGAAGGCCCTCCATGATCACCGCTTTCGTACTCATCCAGACCGACTCCGCCAGGATCCCGGAATGCGCCGAGGAAATCTCCGAGATCGACGGCATCAGCGAGGTCTACTCAGTGACCGGCGAATGCGACCTGATTGCCATCGCACGGGTGCAGCGCCACGAGGACCTCGCCGATGCGATTGCCAACCGCCTGTCCAAGGTCGACGGCGTGCTCGGAACCACCACGCAGATCGCGTTCCGCGCCTACTCGCAGCATGACCTGGACGCGGCGTTCTCGCTGGGCTTCGACAGCTAGCAAACCCCGGCGGCCTGACCGCCGGAGCTTACTGCGTAACGGCCACCCAGCGGTCCAGCGCTGCCTGGGCCGCGCCGCTGTCAATCGACTCGCAGGCACGGACCAGGCCGCGGGACAGCCGGTCGATCAGCGGGCCGTCCGCCTCGCTGTCCAGGGCCACCAGTGCCGCTGCCGCGTTCAGTACGACGGCGTCCCGCACCGGTCCCTTGTCCCCCGCCAGTACGCTGCGCACCACTGCCGCATTCGCGGCGGCGTCACCGCCCCGCAGATCCTCCAGCGTGGCCCGGCTGATCCCGAGATCCAAGGGATCCACTACGGACTCCTCTACGGCCCCGTTACGGACTTCCCAGACGGTAGAGACGCCGGTGGTGGTCATCTCGTCGAGCCCGTCGTCGCCGCGGAACACCAGGGCGCGCACACCGCGCCTTGCGAGCACGCCGGCCATCAGCGGTGCCAGCCGGGCGTCTGCGACACCAATGGCCGAGGCGCTGGGGTTGGACGGATTCGTCAGCGGCCCCATGAAGTTGAAGGCCGTGGCCACCCCCATCTCGCGGCGGGGCACGGCGGCGAAGCGCATGGACGGGTGGAAGACCTGGGCAAAGCAAAACGTGATGCCGGCTTCAACAGCAGCCTGCGCCACCCGCTCCACGGACAGATCCAGCCGGACCCCCAACGCTTCAATGACATCCGCGGATCCGGAGGCCGACGACGCAGCACGGTTTCCGTGCTTGACCACCTTCGCGCCCGCACCGGCACACACGAGTGCAGCCATGGAGGAGATGTTCACGGTGTTGTGGCGGTCCCCGCCGGTGCCCACGATGTCGAGGGTCTCCCCCGGGATGTTAATGGGCCGGGCGCTGGCAACCATGGCCTCGACCAGCCCGGTGAGCTCATCGACGGTTTCGCCCTTGGCCCGCAGCGCCACGAGGAACCCCGCAATCTGCGAGTCCGTGGCGTTGCCCGCCATGATGGTGGCCATCGCCCATCGGGTCTGCTCGGTGGAGAGGTTTTCGCCTCCAATGAGGGCATTAATCAGGCTCGGCCAGGTGTCACCGGAACTCGGAATCGTAGTCACACACCCTAGGTTATCTACGTTTCGTAGAAAAAGCTGATTTCTTTCTGCGAGGCCTATTTCCGCGCCAATACAGGGATCCGGGGCGCCGTGGCCGACTTTGGACGCGCCGTCGGCCCTGATCTGTTGGAGAACTGGGCAGTTTTACCGCCATAATGTCTATGTGACAACAGCGACCCATGCCCCCAGTACCCCGGCTCACCCCACGCTGAACCGCCCCAATATGGTTTCCGTAGGAACCGTGGTGTGGCTCTCCAGCGAACTGATGTTCTTTGCTGCCCTCTTCGCCATGTATTTCACTCTCCGCTCGGTCTCGAGCGAACTGTGGGCCATGGAGACCGAGAAGCTGAACGTTCCGTTCGCTTTCGTGAACACGGTGATCCTTGTTTCCAGCTCCTTCACCTGCCAGTTCGGCGTCTTCGCCGCAGAACGACTCCAGGCACGCCGCACCGGAGGGCTCCTGAAGTTCTCCCGTTGGGGCATGACTGAGTGGTTCCTGCTGACCTTCGTACTCGGAGCCATCTTCGTCTCCGTACAGGCCTACGAATACGCCATGCTCGTCTCTGAAGGCGTCTCCCTCTCGTCGAACTCCTACGGTTCCGCGTTCTACCTCACCACCGGTTTCCACGGCCTGCACGTGACCGGCGGCCTGATCGCGTTCCTCTTCATCATCGGCCGTGCCTACGCCGCCAAGCGCTTCGGACACTTCGAAGCAACTTCGGCGATCGTAACCTCGTACTACTGGCACTTCGTTGATGTGGTCTGGATTGCCCTGTTCGTCATCATTTACTTCCTCAAGTAACACTGCTTGAGGATCGCACCCCACGAAATACTTCAAAGTGGCACAAGTTTCCCAAAGACCACATAAGTTAGGAACTACGAAGTGAAGGCACTATCGCAAAGGCGGCGTCATCCCCTCGCAGCAGTCGCGCTGCTGCTGCTGGGACTCCTCGTTACGGGTGGTCTCTATGCCGTAGCCAACGGAGCCAACCAGGCCCAGGCGGCTACCACCACGTACACTGCCGAAGACGTCAGCGAGGGCGAGAAGCTCTTCGTCGCCAACTGTGCAACGTGCCACGGCATTGAAGCCACGGGCACCGAAAACGGTCCTTCGCTGGTAGGCGTCGGCGCAGCATCGGTCGACTTCCAGGTCGGCACCGGCCGCATGCCGATGGCCATGCAGGGCCCGCAGGCCCAGCAGAAGCCGGTCCAGTTTGACGAAGACCAGACCGCTGACCTGGCTGCCTACGTTTCCAGCCTCGGTGCCGGACCTTCGGTTCCGGACTCGGAATACCTTGAGCCGGACACCACAGACGAAGAGGCAGCCGCCAACGGCGGTGAGCTCTTCCGCGTGAACTGCGCCATGTGCCACAACGCAGCAGCTGCCGGCGGTGCACTGACCCGGGGCAAGTTCGCTCCGAGCCTGGACGGCGTCAGCGAAAAGCACATCTACGAGGCCATGGTCACCGGCCCGCAGAACATGCCTGTCTTCAGCGACACCAACATCACTCCCGAGGACAAGCAGGACATCATCACGTTCCTCAAGGACATCGAATCCAGCGGCTCCCCCGGTGGAGCCCAGCTGGGCTCGCTCGGTCCGGTCTCCGAGGGTCTGTTCATCTGGACCGCTGGTCTGGGAATCATCATCGCTTTCACCATCTGGTTGACCTCCCGGTCTTCCTAACCACAGCCGCGCTCACCTCCACGGGTGACATCACAGTTACATATAGGTCTATAAATGCAGTTTTCAGAGAAGGATGAGGGGGATCATGGGCGACCATAGTCACGGCAGTCCGAACACCTCGGGCACCGTCGCTACGGCTGGCCAGGGAGATGAGGAGAAGTTCCAGAATCCGGGACTTCCCCCACACCGCCCTCGTCTAGCCGACACAAATCCCCGCGCCGAAAAGCGGGCAGAGCGGCAGGTGGCGAGCCTGTTCATCGTGTCGATCATCGGCACCATCGTATTTTTCATCGGGTACTTCAGCATCCACCTGGATGATGCCAGCATCGCTGAACTGCGGCTGCAGAACATCCTCCTGGGACTCGGCACCGCGTTCGCGATGCTCGGAATCGGCGTCGGCATTGTCCACTGGGCAAAGACGCTTATGCCGGACCACGAGATCACCGAAGACCGTCACGAGATCCGTCCTGAAGAGGACCGCGTGGTCGCGGAGAAGATGGTTGGGGACATCATCGAGGAAACGGGCATCAAGCGCCGTCCCCTGATCCGCAACACTCTCCTCGGCGCCATGGTCCTGGCACCGCTGCCGGCCATCGCCGTCTTCCGGGACCTCGGCCCGCTTCCGGGCAACACCCTTCGCCACACCATGTGGAAAGAGGGAACCCGCCTGGTGCGCGACCCCAGCGGCACGCCCATCAAGGCTTCGGATGTCACACTGGGCTCTGCGTTCCACGTCATCCCGGACGGTCTGAACGATCTGCCCGAGCACAAGCTTGAGGAAAAGGCCAAGGCAGTTGTCCTGC
Organism: Arthrobacter sp. zg-Y1116; assembly: GCF_024385485.1. Classification (NCBI taxonomy): domain Bacteria; kingdom Bacillati; phylum Actinomycetota; class Actinomycetes; order Micrococcales; family Micrococcaceae; genus Arthrobacter; species Arthrobacter sp. zg-Y1116. Next base: position 596,945 of record NZ_JANFLR010000002.1, read on the forward strand.
TGATGCGCCTGAACCCCGAGGACCTGAATCCCTCCCCCGGACGCGAAGACTGGGCAGTGGACGGCATTGTCGCCTACTCCAAGATCTGCACGCACGTTGGATGCCCGGTTGCCCTTTACGAGCAGCAGACGCACCACCTGCTGTGCCCGTGCCACCAGTCGACCTTCGATGTCACGCAGGAATGCAAAGTCATCTTCGGACCGGCCGGGCACGCACTGCCGCAGCTGCCGATCGAGGTCGACAGCGAGGGCTACCTGGTCGCCCAGCGTGACTTCGAAGAACCTGTCGGACCGAGCTACTGGGAGCGTGGCTGATCATGAGTGTTCCCTCTGCCACGCCTTACGAGGCCAAGACCCGTCTGGGACGGGTCACCAACTTTGTTGACTCCCGCGTCAACGGTTCCGGCATAGTCAAGGGGCTCGGCCGCAAGGTCTTCCCCGACCACTGGTCGTTCATGTTCGGCGAAGTTGCGCTGTACTGCTTCGTCATCCTGCTGCTGACCGGAACGTTCCTGACGTTCTTCTTCGATCCGTCCATGGCGGAAACGCATTACGAAGGCAGCTACGTACCGCTGCGCGGCGTCGAAATGTCCGTGGCCTACGAGTCCTCCCTGAACATCTCCTTCGATGTCCGCGGCGGCCTCTTCATGCGCCAGGTACACCACTGGTCGGCCCTGCTCTTCGTAGCAGCCGTCTCGGTGCACATGCTCCGCGTGTTCTTCACCGGTGCTTTCCGCAAGCCCCGCGAACTCAACTGGGTGGTGGGCGGCGTCCTGCTGATCCTGTCCCTGGCTGCGGGCTTCACCGGCTACTCCCTCCCCGATGACCTGCTCTCCGGCAACGGCCTGCGCATCATCGACGGCGTCATCAAGTCGGTCCCGGTGGTAGGCACCTACATCAGCTTCTTCCTCTTCGGAGGTGAATTCCCCGGAACCGCGATTATCGGCCGCCTTTACATGCTGCACATCCTCCTGGTTCCGGCGCTGATCCTGCTGATGATTGCCATCCACCTGTTCATGGTGGTTATCCACAAGCACACGCAGTTCCGCGGCCCCGGCCGGACCAACAACAACGTTGTCGGCTACCCGGTCGGCCCGGTCTACGCAGCGAAGGCCGGCGGCTTCTTCTTCATCGTCTTCGGCGTGATTGCGATCATCGCGGGCTTCTTCACCATCAACCCGATCTGGAACTACGGTCCCTACGATCCCTCCCCCGTGTCCGCCGGTACCCAGCCCGACTGGTACATCGGTTGGGTCGACGGCGCCCTGCGCCTGATGCCCGGATTCATCGGGGCGTTCCCGCTGGAATGGGTCATCCCGTTCCCTTGGGGCGATAACACCCTGTCGCTGAACGTGCTGCTCCCGGCCCTGGGCCCGGCAGGCCTCGTCTTCACCCTGCTCTTCGCATGGCCGTGGATCGAAGCCTGGCTGACCAAGGACAAGCGGGTCCACAACCTGCTGGACCGCCCGCGCAACGCGCCGTACCGCACCGCCGTCGGCGTTGCAGGCATCACGTTCTACTGCGTCATGTGGGCTGCTGCCAGCTCCGACCTCATCGCCACGCACTTCCACGTGTCGCTGAACGATGTGACGTACTGGCTCCGCGTCCTGTTCTTCGTCGGTCCGATCCTGGGCTTCATCATTGCCCGCCGCATCGCCCTGGCGCTGCAGCGCAAGGACCGCGAGATTGTCCTTCACGGTGTTGAGAGCGGACGTATCGTCCGTCTCCCGCACGGTGAGTACATCGAGGTGCATGAGCCGCTCGACGAGTACAAGCGCTACCGCCTGGTGGACTTTGACTCCTACAAGGCACTCCCGGCCCAGCCGGACGCCAACGGCAAGGTCTCCCGGAAGGAGAAGCGGCGCGCGAAGCTGTCCCGCTTCTTCTTCGAGGACCGCGTTGCTCCGGTGACGCCGTCCGAACTGGAGAACGCGCATCACCACGAATCGCCGTCCGAGGTTGCAGCCAAGGCTGACGACCAGGCATCGATCGAACAGCACTAACCGCAAGGCAGTGCAGAAGAGGGCCCGACCGGATCATCCGGTCGGGCCCTCTTCTTTTGTTTGTCCCTCGGCAATGCGCCGGCGGGCGGATAACGCGGTTAGGCCAGTGTGAAGGGCCGCTTGGCCGGAAGCGGGTACCGCTGCTTCAGTGCGGAGAGATCCGCCACGGGCGCCGCTCCGATGGTGAGCTTGGTGAAGTCGAGCAGCGGATCCCGCAGCACTACCTTCAGGCCTGCAACTGCCTTGTTCACGTCCGGGACCAGGCAATAGATATTCAGCTTCCGCGGTGCGAATTCCGTGTGGTCCACCTCCCCCAGTCCCCGCCACAGGAAGTACGAGGAAATGGCCTGGGTGGCCTTGTGCTCGAGGTAGCGGTCCCGCTCGGTGCCTTCGGCGGTCTTGAGCGCGTACTGGACGATGACCCAGTGCTGGTCCGCCGGATCAATCTCCGCGTACCCCTCTTCCTCCGAGGTGACGGCAAAGGCGTGCAGCAGGCCCTCCGCGGCTTCCGGTGCCACCTCCTGGACCTTGGCCGAGCCTTCGTAGCCCACGGGTCCGGAGGAAAGCATCAGCTGCCCTTCGTCCTCGTCATAGAGCGCCTCACGGAAGTGGAGCACCCCCGCCTCGTCGCGCTTGTACATCCGAATGGTGACCATCGTGGTGTTCCTCTTCCTGCTGTGGGGTCTTGGCGGGGGCTGCGAGCCCCCCTGGGCGGCGCTCAGGCGTGCGGGCGCCGGCGTGGGTGGTAAGAGCGTGGGGTGCGGACTCCGGGCCGCTGCAACGGCACCCAGAGCTTGTAACGGTCCGCCCGGTAGTAGGACACCGAATAGTCGACCATCGCCCGCGAGACATAGGCGTGGCGCTGGATCTTCAGCACCGGTGCTCCGAGCTCAACGTTGAGCAGGCGGGCGATGGAGGCCGAGGCGGCCGTTGCCTCAATGGTGTCCTCGCCCCACTCCATCACCAGCCCGTACCGTTCGCTCAGCACGTTGTAGAGCGACGTCGGCGGCTCTTCCTCGAGAATCCCCGGCACGTAGTGTGCGGGGATAAAGTTCTCATCGACGCTCATCGGTTCGCCGTCCGCCAGCAGCTGCCGCCGGAACCGCACGACGGGCTGGCCCGGCTCGATCTGGAGTTCACGCGCCACCAGCTGCGAGGCGCCGATCTGCTCGAAACTCAGGACGTGTGCGTCAGGGACCATGCCGCGGCGGTGCATTTCCTCGGAGTACGAGGTCAGCTGGACCTGCAGGTCCATCTTCGTCCGTGCCACGAAGGTCCCCAGCCCGACGACGCGCTCAAGCACGCCGTCCGCCACCAGGGCATCCACGGCCTGGCGGATGGTCATGCGGGCTACGGAGAAGTGTTCGGAGAGCTCACGCTCCGAAGGGATGATTTCCCCTGCCCCGGCATGGGTTTCCACGAAGCGGCGGAGGATGCCTTGGAGCTGTAAGTGCTTGGCGACGCCCGTGCCGGGATCGATGCCCTCGGTTATCAGGCGCAGCCGGTGATTGCTCACCCGCGGTATCCCGAGCGAATGAACGGACCCGTAACGTGCATGTTTCTATTCCGCCCCTCCGGCTGGGAAATACTGCTGCCGTCTAAGGATACCGGCATCCCGCACCGCCCCTCCCCTGCCGCGCTCCTTGTCCTGCCGCGGCGGGCCAAGGCAAAAAGGAAGGACCCGCAGTCTCCTGCGGGTCCTTCCTTTTTTATGCTGTTATGCGGTCCCTAGTGGGCGTGGTTTCCGCGGCTGTATTCGAATACCCAGCCAACCAGTGCGACAACGGCCAGGCCGGCGCCGATGTAAAGGATCCACCAGCCTACTGCCATGCCCAGGAAGCCGATAGCGGCAGAGGCACCCAGCAGCAGCGGCCACCAGCTCCACGGGCTGAAGAAGCCCTGCTCGCCGGATCCTTCGTGGATCTCGGCGTCCAGGCGGTCCTCGGGCCGGGGGCCGACGCGCTTGCCGGTGAAGCCGATGTAGTAGGCGATCATGCCGGACATGCCGCCGGTGAGGAAGAGCGCCAGATAACCGACGGGCTCCATCCAATCCACCATGTAGCCGTAGACAACACCGACGACGATGAAGAACGGCGTCATGTAAGCGAAGAGCTTAGTCTCAACCTTCATTAGACTTTTTCCTTCCGGTCGCCGGGGCCGAATACCTTGGCAGCGGCGGAATCGTCAGTGACGTGCTGCTGCAGCTCGGGGTGGTGCAGGTCCAGTGCCGGACGCTCGGAACGGATCCGGGGCAGCGAGGTGAAGTTGTGGCGCGGCGGCGGGCAGGAAGTTGCCCACTCGAGCGAGCCACCGAAGCCCCAGGGGTCATCCACTTCAACCTTCTTGCCGTGGCGCCAGGTGATGTACACGTTCCAGAAGAACGGGATCATCGAGGCACCCAGGACGAAGGACGCGATGGTGGAGAACTGGTTCATCGCGGTGAAGTTGTCTTCCACCAGGTAATCGGCGTAGCGGCGCGGCATACCCAGGACACCCAGCCAGTGCTGGATGAGGAAGGTGCCGTGGAAGCCGATGAACAGGAGCCAGAAGTGGATCTTGCCCAGGCGTTCGTTGAGCATCTTGCCGGTCCACTTGGGCCACCAGAAGTAGAAGCCCGCGAACATTGCAAACACCACGGTGCCGAAGATGACGTAGTGGAAGTGCGCCACCACGAAGTACGTATCCGAGACGTGGAAGTCCAGCGGCGGGGAGGACAGGATGATGCCGGTCAGGCCGCCGAAGAGGAACGTAATGAGGAAGCCGATGCTCCAGAGCATGGGGGTCTCGAAGGTAATGGACCCCCGCCACATCGTGCCGATCCAGTTGAAGAACTTCACGCCAGTAGGCACCGCGATCAACATCGTCATGAAGGCGAAGAACGGCAGCATGACTGCGCCGGTCACGTACATGTGGTGCGCCCAGACCGTCACCGACAGTGCGGCGATGGCGATGGTTGCGTAGACCAGGCCCTTGTAGCCGAAGATCGGCTTGCGGCTGAAGACCGGGAAGATCTCGGACACGATGCCGAAGAACGGCAGCGCGATGATGTAGACCTCGGGGTGGCCGAAGAACCAGAACAGGTGCTGCCACAGGATGGCGCCGCCGCGTTCCGGATCGAAGATGTGAGCTCCGAAGCGCCGGTCGGCGCCGAGGGCGAACAGTGCAGCGGCCAGGGGCGGGAACGCCATCAGGACCAGGATGGCCGTCACGAGGGTGTTCCAGGTGAAGATCGGCATCCGCCACATGGTCATGCCCGGGGCACGCATGCAGATGATGGTGGTGATGAAGTTGACGGCACCAAGGATGGTGCCGAAGCCGGACAGTGCCAGGCCGAAGACCCAGAGGTCTCCGCCCACGCCCGGAGAGAAAGTGGTGCTGGAGAGCGGGGTGTACGCAAACCAGCCGAAGGACGCAGCGCCCTGCGGCGTAATGAAGCCGGCAACGGCAATGGTGCTGCCGAAGAGGAAGAACCAGAACGCCAGGGCGTTCAGCCGCGGGAACGCGACATCCGGTGCGCCGATCTGCAGGGGCATGATGACGTTCGCGAAGCCGGAGAACAGCGGGGTGGCGAACATCAGGAGCATCACGGTGCCGTGCATCGTGAAGAGCTGGTTGTACTGGTCCTTGGTCTGCAGGATCTGCATACCGGGCTCAAACAGCTCCGCGCGGATGACCAGGGCCATCACGCCGGCGAGGCAGAAGAAGATAAACGAGGCGATCAGGTACATGTACCCGATGGTCTTGTGGTCAGTGGACGTGATCCAGCTGACAACGATTCGTCCCTTGGAGACGGGTACTACGCGAGGCGCAACCCTGGTGCCGGAATCTTCCGAAGTGTATTCGAGAGTAGTCATGACGTCACCTACTTCCTAACTTCGCTAGATTCTGAGTTGTACTGGCGGTCGTAGTCCCCGTCGACCTGCCCGCTGGGCAGGGTCTCTACGTAGTCGTTGTAGGCCTCTTCGGTGACAACCTCGACGTTGAAGAGCATTTCGGAGTGGTACTCACCGCAAAGCTCGGCGCACTTACCGTCGAAGGTGCCGGTCTTGCCGGTTTCGAGGGTAATGACGTTGGTGCGGCCGGGGTAGACGTCCATCTTCTGCAGGAATGCAGGCACCCAGAAGGAGTGCTGGACGTCGCGGGTGTTCAGCTGCAGCTCGATGGTCTTGTCGACGGGGAGCACCAGCGTGGGGAACTCATCCTGGTCGACTTCCTGGCCGTCAAGGTTGACCTGAACGCCCTGGTAGTACTTGTCTTCGTTGACATAGTTGAAGTCCCAGGACCACTGCTTGGCGCGCACATCAATAATGACCCGGTCCGGGTCATCGCTGGTTGCATTGATCGCCTTGATGTCCTGGTTGGTGAAGTAGAACAACACCAGAACCATGAACAGCGGCACGGCCGTGTAGAAAATCTCCAGCGGCAGGTTGTAGCTGAGCTGGCGCGGGTACCCGGTCTCGTTCTTGCGACGGCGGTAGGCAACCATGCACCACAGGATCAAAGCCCAGGTGAGGATACCAACAGCCAAGGCAGCGATCCACGAGTTGACCCAAAGGTCAATGATCCGGCCGGTGTGGTTAGTGGTGTCGCGGTCCGTCGGCAACCAGCCCGTTTGAGCCTCCGATGAACACCCCGATAAAAACAACGCGCCGGCCGACGTTACGGCTGAGATCTTTAAGATCCTGGCGCGTCGGCTGCTGGTTCGGTCCTGCGAACTCACAGACGGCCCTTCCTCTTGTTGCGTGCAAGTGCTGTCCGCACGGGGACAAAAAAGTTCCCGGTTACGGACATTAGTTTTACTACTACGTGTAGAGCTTACCCGTACGCGCGGCGATCCAGTGACAGATCACCGCCGCGCCGGGCGTTTAATGCTCCTGTTACGGGCCGTCGCAGCCTTGGCTCCTAGTGGAAGGAATCTCCACAGGCGCATGAGCCGCCGGCATTGGGGTTGTCGATGGTGAACCCCTGCTTCGAGATGGTGTCCTCGAAGTCGATCGACGCGCCGGACAGGTAGGGAACGCTCATCTTGTCCACGATGACCTCGACGCCGTCGAAGTCACGGACGGCGTCGCCGTCGAGGACGCGTTCGTCGAAGTAGAGCTGGTAGATGAGTCCCGAGCAGCCTCCGGGCTGGACTGCCACACGGAGACGGAGGTCGGTGCGGCCTTCCTGCTCCAGCAGGCTGCGGACCTTCTGTGCGGCTACATCCGACAGCAGTACTTCGTGTACGGGCAGCTCGGCCTCTGCTGCGGCGGTCTTGTTTTCGCTGGTGGAAACGCTCATAGTTTCTCTCTTTCCTCAGCTGGTCTTTCCGCGTGCACGCCTTGAATCGCCTGCCGCGGGCCGGACCAGTGTCTCAATGGTACGTCTGCTGACCCCCAACGATCTAACAGGTGCCGGGCCTAAAAGAATTCCCGCCCGGCACCTGCTTTTGTCCTGTTTCCTAGCCGGCTACGGCACCAAGGCGGGCAAGGAGCAGCGCTTCGGCCAGGATCGCGTTCCGGAAGTCGCCCAGGTCCAGCGACTCGTTGGCGCTGTGGGCGCGCGAATCCGGATCTTCGACGCCGGTGATCAGGATCTGCGCCTCCGGGAACAATTCGACGAGGTCCGAAATGAACGGGATGGATCCGCCCATGCCCGATTCCACCGGCTGCACCCCCCACGCCCGCTCCAGGGCCCACAGCGCGGTGCGTGCGGCGCTGGCGCTGGTGTCGGTTGCGAAGGCGTTGCCCTGCTCCCCCGGCGTGAAGGTGACCTTGGCGCCGAAGGGAGCGTGGGCCTGGACGTGCGCGTCGACGGCTGCCATGGCTTCCTCCGGGCTCTGCCCGGGGGCCAGGCGCAGGCTGAACTTCGCGCGGGCCTTCGGCTGGATGGTGTTGGAGGACATCGCCACGGTCGGCACATCTATGCCGATGATCGACAGGGCGGGCTTGGTCCACAGCCGGGAGGCAATGGAGCCCGTTCCGGCGAGCCGGACGCCGTCGAGCAGCGACGAATCGGCACGGAAGTCCGCCTCGGGGTAGTCCACCGCGGCGTCGTCGCCGGACACGAGTCCGGCGATGGCGACGTCACCGGCGTCGTCATGGAAGGTCGCAATCAACCGGGCCAGCAGGGTGGGCGCGTCCAGCACCGGACCGCCGAACATCCCCGAGTGCACGGCATGGTCCAGCACCTGGACCTCGACCGTGCCGTCCACCAGCCCGCGCAGGCTCGTGGTGAGCGCCGGTACGCCTACCTTCCAGTTGCCCGAATCGGCCACCACAATGACGTCGGCGCGCAGCAGGTCCTGGTAGGTCTCCAGGAAGGTGCGGAAGGTCGGGGATCCGGCTTCTTCCTCACCTTCGATGAACAGGGTGACGCCGACGCCGGACTCCTCCCCCAGGACATCTTCCAGGGCACGCAGCGCACCGATATGCGCCATGATGCCGGCCTTGTCATCAGCAGCGCCGCGGCCGTAGAGCCGTCCGTTGCGCTCTTCGGCGGTGAACGGGTCGGACTCCCAGAGGTCCGGGTCCCCGGGCGGCTGGACATCGTGGTGGGCGTACAGCAGGACGGTGGGCGCGCCGGCCCGGGCGGGACGGCGGGCGACGACGGCGGGGCCGCCGGGCGTGCCGTCGTTGTCAACGCGCAGCACCTGGACGTCTTCGATGCCGGCTTCGCGGACCAACTCGGCGACGGCGGCGGCACTGCGGTTGAGGTGCTCGGGATCAAAGGAGTCCCACGCGATGCCCGGAATGCTCACCAGGGACTTGAGCTGCTCGACGGTCCGCGGGAAATCCGCGGCCACGCTGGCACGGAGGGCGTCTTCGTGGACGTCCGCGGATGAGGGATTTGCGTCTGGAGTGGGGTTGGAAGTCATAGCCAAAACCCTACAATCTTTCACGGTATCCTTGGGATGTGTTCGGACGAAAGAAAGAAGCGCCCACCGCGCAGGAAACTGTGGACCAGGCAGCTGCCGCTGACCAGGCAGCCAACGTACGGGTGGGCAAGGGAGCCCCGACGCCCCGCCGCAAGGACCAGGTAGCCGCCCGCCGGCGGCCGCTGGTGCCTGATGACCGGAAGGCGGCCAAGGCTGCCAACCGCGAGGCACTCCGGGAGGAGCGGCTGAAGACCCGCCGCGCGCTGGACACCGGCGAGGAGCGTTACCTTCCCCTTCGGGACAAGGGCCCCAACCGCCGGTTTGTCCGCGACATTGTCGATGCCCGCTGGAACCTCGGCGAATTCATCATGATCGCTGCGCTGGTGTTCGTCCTGTTCAGCTTCATCCAGAGCGTCGATGTCCAGCTGATTGTGATGGCTGCGTTCTGGGTACTCATCCTTTTGGTCATTGCGGACAGCTTTATGCTGCGCCGGCAGATCCGGAAGCGCTTGACGGCCAAGTTCGGCGGACCCAATCCCGGTGATGTCTGGTATGGGGTTTCCCGGTCCCTGCAGCTGCGGCGTTTCCGCCTGCCCAAGCCGCAGGTCACCCGCGGCCAGTACCCTTCCTAGGTTTTCCAGGACAACTTCCGTACGAAAATGAAAGGGCCGCCCGCGGGCGGCCCTTTCATTGCTTTAACGCCGGGACCGGGCCAGGCCCCGGTTGATCCGTGCCGCCCAGAAAGGACCCTCATACAGGAACGCGGTGTACCCCTGCACCAGGACCGCACCGGCGTCGAGTCGCTCCTGCACATCGGCAGCCGTTTCCACTCCCCCGACGGAAATGATGGCCGGGCCGTCCTGCCCCAATGCGGTGCGGAGCCGCCGCAGGACCTCGAGGGACCGTTTCTTCAGCGGTGCACCGCTGAGCCCGCCGACGCCGCAGGCAATGACGCGCTCCGGGTCCGTGACCAGGTTTTCCCGGGTGACGGTGGTGTTGGTGGCGATCACGCCGTCCAGCTTCAGGGCCAGGGCGAGCTCGGCGACGTCGTCAATGTCCGCGTCGCTCAGGTCCGGGGCGATCTTGACCAGCAGCGGGACGTGCCGGCCGGCGACCTGGTCCGCGGCGCTGCCCACCTGGGCCAGCAGCGGGCGCAGCGTGGAAATGTCCTGCAGCAGCCGCAGCCCGGGCGTGTTGGGTGAGCTGACGTTTACGGCGAGGTAGTCCGCGTGCGGGGCGAGGGCCCGGGCACTGGCGAGGTAGTCCTCAACGGCGTCCGTGAGCTCGACGGTCTTGGTCTTGCCGATATTGATGCCGATGACGGGGGGCGGCGTCCCGAAGGCTTTTGCCAGTCCCTTCCGGGCTTTGTCCAGGCGGGGGGCCACCGCGGCGGCGCCGTCGTTGTTGAAACCCATCCGGTTGATCACCGCCCGGTCCTCGACCAGGCGGAACAGCCGCGGCTTCGGATTGCCCGGCTGGGCGGAAGCGGTCACGGTACCCACCTCCACGTGTCCAAAGCCCAGGTTGCAGAGGGCAACAATGCCCGAGCCTTCCTTATCGAATCCCGCCGCCAGCCCGAACGGGGAGGGAAACGTCAGGCCCAGCGCCTCGGTCCGCAGTACCGGGGCAGGGCGCATCAGGCGGCGCAGTACCGGACCGGCCGGGGTGCGGGCGGCCGCGCGGATCAGGACAAAACCGATCCGGTGGGCCAGTTCGGGATCCATGCCGGAGAAAACGAGCCGGAAGAAGGTGGGATAGATGCGCATACGTCAAAGATTCCAGAACCGGCACCGCGTTCCAAACCCCAACCGCAAACCGGCGGCCTGTCGGCTAATGTCAGTTGCATGCGCCGTGAACACCCCGCCTGGAAACCTGACGTTCTCGGCGACGGGTTCCGCAGCCTGACCCTCGAGCTGGGGGAAGACGATGAAGGCCCGGTGGTTGCCACCCTGGTCTCGCACTGCCCGGCGGTTCCGTCCGTCCCGGTCGAGGGCAAAGTGGATGCCGTCCTGTACCTGCACGGATGGAGTGACTATTTCTTCCAGACGGATCTGGCGCGGTTCTGGGCCGCCCAAGGTGTGGCCTTCTATGCCCTTGACCTGCGCAAGTACGGCAGAAGCCTGCGCCCGGGCCAGTCGGAGGGCTATGTGGGCGACCTGGCGGAGTACGACGCCGATATCGAGGCAGCGCTCGAGGCAATGGAAGCGGACCTCCAGGCCCGCTGCGGTGCCGGCATGCGCACCACGCTGATGGCGCACTCAACCGGCGGGCTGGTCGCCGCGCTCTGGGCGGACCGTTTCCCCGGGCGCCTGCAGGCACTGATCCTGAACAGTCCCTGGCTGGAGCTCAGCGGCAGTTCCATGCTGCGCTTCGCCACCAACGGCCTGCTGGAACCGGTCGCCCGCCGCCGGCCCCGGACACGGCTGAAAATCCCGGAGTTCGGTTTCTACTTCCGGAGCATCAGTTCGGCTATGGACGGAGAGTGGGACGTGGATCCGCTCTGGCGGCCGCCGTTCAGCTTCCCGGTCCGTGCCGGCTGGCTCAGGGCTGTGCTCGCGGGCCACGCGCAGGTTGCCCGGGGCCTGGACATCCGGGTGCCGGTGCTGCTGCTGGCCTCCGCGGCCTCCACCATCGCCCCTGCGTGGAATCCGCTGATGCTGCGGACCGACAGCGTGCTGGACGTGAACCTGATGGTTCAGCGCGGCGTCCTGCTTGGTCCGGAAATCACCGTGTACCGGTTCGACGGCGCCCTGCACGACACCCTGCTGTCCGCGCTGCCGGTCCGCACCCGGGTCTACGAGGGAATCCTGCGGTGGTCCAGGGCCTTTATGCTCCCGCGCTAGCTCCGGCCTTGTCAGCGGCAGGAGCAGCAGCCTGGCCGTCCGCTTCGCCGGCGTCCGTGCCCCCGGCCGCCTTGTCGACCGCACCGCCGTACCTGCGGTCCCGGCGGGCGTAGATCTCCACGGCTTCCCACAGGGTCCGCCGGTCCACGTCCGGCCAGAGCGTATCCATAAAGACCATCTCGGCGTACGCGGACTGCCAGAGCATGAAGTTGGAGAACCGCTGCTCTCCCGAGGTGCGCAGGAACAGGTCGACGTCGGGCAGGTCGGGTTCGTCGAGGTACTTCTGGATGGTCTTCTCGGAAATGGATCCCGGCCGCAGCTTGCCTTTCTGGACGTCGGCGGCAATGGCGGCAACGGCGTCGGCGATCTCGGCCCGGCCCCCGTAGTTCACGCACATGTTCAAGGTGCACACGGTGTTGCTGCGGGTTTCCTCTTCGGCGATCTCCAGTTCCCGCACCACGCTTTGCCACAGCCGCGGGCGGCGCCCCGACCAGCGGATCCGTACTCCCCACTCGCTGAGCTGGTCCCGCTGCCGGCGCAGCACATCCCGGCTGAAGCCCATCAGGAAGCGGACCTCCTCCGGGGACCGCTTCCAGTTCTCGGTGGAGAACGCATACACGGAAACGTGGCGGATACCCATCTCGATGGCGCCTGCCATGACGTCCAGCAGCGCGGCCTCGCCGGCGCGGTGCCCCTCGGTCCGGGGCAGGCCGCGCTGGTTCGCCCAGCGGCCGTTGCCGTCCATCACGATCGCCACATGGGCGGGCACCAGTTCGGCCGGAACCTGCGGCGGGACCGCACCGGAGGGGTGGGGCGCAGGCCGGCTCGCGGGTCCTGCCGGTTTGGCGGCGGAAGATTTTGAACGCAAGGTCAGACACGCTCCACATGTTGAAGGGACCGCAGCACCCGTTCCAGGTGCCACTGAAGATATCCGGCCACCAGGCCGGCGGATTCATGGCGCGGCTGCGGGCCGGAGGCGTCGGCAGTGGGCCAGTCGCCGGTGAGCAGCGCCCCCAGCAGCACCATTGTTTCCGGGGACGGCGACGCCGAGCCCGGCGGGCGGCAGGCGGGACAAACAGCGCCGCCCAGCGGGGCGGAGAAGGCGGTGTGCGGGCCTGCGGCCCCGCAGCGGGCACAGTCGGTAAAACTCGGTGCCCACCCGGCGGTGGACAGGGCGCGCAGCAGATAGGAATCCAGGATCAGTTCCGGGGCGTGGGAGCCGCGGCTGAGTGCCGCAAAGGCGCCGATCACCAGCTGGTAGTGGGCCTTCGCGGATTCGCCGTCAATGTCGGTCAGCCGCTCCGCGGTTTCGGCAATGGCGGCCGCCGCCGTGTAGCGGGCGTAATCGGCTGCGATGCCGTGCCCGTAGGCGCCCTTGGTCTGGGCCTGGGTCACAATGTCCAGGTTCCGGCCGTGCGAGAGCAGCAGTTCGGCGACCATGAAGGGTTCCAGCCGGGCACCGAACTTGCTGGAGGTCCGCCGAACGCCTTTGGCCACGGCACGCACCTGCCCGTGCTCGCGGGTGAGGAGGACGAGGATGCGGTCCGCTTCGCCCAGCTTGTGGGTGCGCAGGACAACCGCGTCATCCCGATAGGTGCGGGATGCAAAGGATTTGGCCACGGAACCTATTTTCCCATGCCCGGGCACGCCCGGCGGACCGCTTCCGCCCGGCGTGCCTCCGGGCGGCCTAGGACTGGTCCCGGATGGCCCGGTTCACGGCCGAGATGACTGCCTTCAACGCGGACATGGTCGTGTTGGGATCGATCCCGACACCCCACAGCACCCGCTCCCCCACGGCCAGCTCAACGTACGCCGCAGCGTGCGCGTTGCCGCTGGCGGACAAGGCGTGTTCGGTGTAGTCGAGCAGCCGGACGTCGATTCCGTCCTGGCCCAGGATTTCCAGCAGCGCCGCGATGGGACCGGTTCCGCTGGCCATCCGCCGCTTCACTATCCCGTCCGTGCTCAGGGCGGCGGTGAGGTTGAAGCGGCCGTCGGCAGCCGTGTCCGCGTTCACCGAAGTGAGCTCGTAATGTCCCCAGGCGGCGCCGTCGGACTCCGGTGTGTTCGGCAGGTACTCGTCCTGGAACACCTTCCAGAGCTCGGCTCCGGTGATCTCGCCGCCGGCGGTGTCCGTGCGGCGCTGGATCACACCGGAGAATTCGATCTGCGCGCGGCGCGGCAGGTCCAGGTTGTGCTCGTTCTTGAGCAGGTAGGCCACGCCGCCCTTGCCGGACTGGGAATTCACCCGGATCACGGCTTCGTAGCTGCGGCCGATGTCCTTCGGATCGATCGGCAGGTAGGGCACGCCCCACTGCAGCTCGCCCACCGTCCTGCCGGCGGCGGCGGCTTCCTTCTCCATGGCTTCGAAGCCCTTCTTAATAGCGTCCTGGTGGGAGCCGGAGAAGGCGGTGAAGACCAGGTCTCCGCCGTACGGAGACCGTTCGGGCACGGGGAGCTGGTTGCAGTATTCGACGGTGCGGCGGATCTCGTCCATGTCGGAGAAGTCGATCTGGGGGTCAATGCCGTGGCTGAACAGGTTCATGCCCAGCGTCACCAGGTCCACGTTGCCGGTGCGTTCGCCGTTGCCGAAGAGGCAGCCTTCGATCCGGTCCGCGCCGGCGAGGTAGCCCAGTTCCGCCGCTGCGACACCGGTGCCCCGGTCATTGTGCGGGTGCAGTGACAGGATCACCGATTCACGGTTGGCAATGTTCCGGTGCATCCACTCGATGGAGTCTGCGTAGACATTCGGCGTGGTCATTTCCACCGTCGCCGGCAGGTTCAGGATCATCTGCCGGTCGGGAGATGCCTCCAGCACTTCCCCGACGGCGTCGGAGATCCGCAGGGCGAAATCCAGCTCCGTGCCGGTGTAGGACTCGGGCGAGTACTCGTAGGTGACGTCGACGCCGCGCAGCTGCTCCTCGTACTTTTTGCACAGGCGCGCACCCGAGAGGGCAATATCGACAATGCCGTCGCGGTCCGTGTTGAACACAACGCGGCGCTGCAGCACCGAGGTCGAGTTGTAGAGGTGGACAATCGCCCGGTCTGCGCCCTCGAGGGATTCGTAGGTGCGCTCAATCAGGTGTTCCCGGGACTGGGTGAGCACCTGGATGGTGACGTCATCGGGGATCCGGTCCCCCTCGATGAGCTGGCGGACAAAGTCAAAGTCCAGCTGGGAGGCGGAGGGGAAACCGACTTCGATCTCCTTGAAGCCCATCTTCACCAGCAGGTCGAACATCTTGTGCTTGCGTTCGGGCGTCATGGGATCGATCAGCGCCTGGTTTCCGTCCCGCAGGTCCACGGCGCACCAGCGCGGTGCCTTGGTGAGGACCTTGTCCGGCCAGGTCCGGTCCGGCAGGTCCACGGCAATCTGTTCGTGGAAAGGGACGTACTTGGAGATCGGCATGCCCGAAGACTGCTGTGCGTTACGCATGGTGTTGGTTTGGCCTTTTCTAGTCGATCATCAGAAAGAGTGGCCGGGCAACACAGACTCCGCAGCGAGGGGCGGCCTAAGCAGGTGCTTGTGTGGCCTCGCCGCGGCAGCTAAGGAGGAGGATCTCTGCGTGCACGTGACCAGACTAACATGCAGCCGATCCCGTTTGCCGAACGGCTAGTTCCCAAACGCCGTCTGGCACGTAACCTGGGCCGCGGTTTGCCCGTCCAGGTCACCCAGATCGCCCAGGTCCCCCATGGTGGAGCCGCTGGCGAAGTCCGCGCCGATCTCCACCGACACTCCGGTGTAGGCGGTGCTGAGTACCACCTGCACGCCCGGAATGTTCAGTGTCCGGGCCACTTCCAGGGCCATCTCTTCATATCCGTAGCCGTAGAAGATCTGGGTGGCCGGGCTCTCGGACTCGGCTGCGCCGCCGGCAAGTGCCTGGGTGAACCCCTTGGAAGTGAGGTACCCAAGGACCGCGGCGTCGCGGCCGGCGGTGCCCGAAGCGTTGACGAGCGTCACCGGAACCGCAGCGGGGTCCACGGCCGGCGCGGCAGGTTCCGCCGTCGCGGGGGTGCCCGCTTCAGCCGTATCAGTGGCCGCCGGGGACGGGGTTTCGCCCGCACTGATGCCCTGGTCGGAGACCAGTGCATCGAAGAGCGGCTGGGCCTTGGCTTCGTCGAGGACCAGCCGGTTGGTGTCGTATTCGTACGGCACTACGGGAGCCGTCACGAAGGCAACGTTCCCGAGGTCAACGTCTTTGAGGCGGGTTGCCAGGGAGACCAGGTCGGGGATGTTCGCAAGCTCTTCGTCCACGGTGAGGTTCTTCGTGACGGTTTCCGCAATCGAATAGAGCTTGGGCAGGTTGTTCAGCGTTCCCTCCTCCTTGACCTTCCGCACCATGGAGGCCAGGAAGCTTTGCTGGGCGCGGATGCGGCCTTCGTCGCCGCCATTGCCGAACCCGTGCCGGGTCCGGAGGAAGGCGAGGGCCTGCTCGCCCTGGACGCTGCTCACTCCGGCCGGCAGGTTCAGGCCGGAGAGCGGGTCGTCAACGGGCTGGTTGACGCAGACTTCCACGCCGCCGAGGGTGTTCGACAGTTCCTTCACCGCATCGAAGTCGGCCATCATGAAGTGGTCGATCGACAGGCCGGTGACCTCGTTGATAGCAGCAACGGTGCAGCCGGGTCCGCCGTTGCCCAGGGCACCGTTCAGCTGGCCCAGGTCCATGGCGTCATACACCGCGCCGGACGCGGGATCCTCGCATTCCGGCAGCGGGACCAGGAGGTCCCGGGGGAAACTGACCACGGTGACGTTCGAGCGGTCCGCCGTGAGGTTCACCAGCATCATTACGTCGGAGTTGTTCGAGTCCTGCCCGTCCCGCTGGTCGGTACCGAGCACCAGGATCTGCATGGGATCGGTGTTGGCGTCCACCTGCTCCACCTGGGTGTCGTTCGACCCGAGGTTCAGGGGCTGGGTATCGAAGTTGCCCCTCAGCCTCAGCAGCTGGACGGCACCGAAGACCACCCCGCCGACCAGAACCAGGGCCAGCGCCGCGGCGATGCCTTTCAGCAGCGGATGGCCTGCGGCGGCTCCGCTCGAGAGGTGCCTCCCGCCCGGTTCCGCTGAACCCTTACCTGCAGTCGGTTTTCCCAAGGGGCCGCCGCCCGTTGCGGCACGGCGAGATGACATAGCCGGTCCCCTTCATGAATCAATGTGCTCAAACGAATGCTTCAAAGTGTACGGCCAGCTCCTGTGGATACGGGAGCCGGCCGCTCCGGACTAGAAACCGAGCTTCACCAGCTGCTTGGGATCCCGCTGCCAGTCCTTGGCGATTTTAACGTGCAGGTCAAGGTACACCTTAGTGCCCAGCAACGCCTCGATGCCGCGTCGCGCAGTGGTTCCGACGTCGCGCAGCCGGGACCCGCCGCGGCCGATAATAATGGCCTTCTGCGAAGAACGCTCCACGTAGAGGTTGACCCGGACATCCAGCAGCTGGTTGTCTTCGCTGCGTCCCTCGCGCGGCACAATCTCGTCCACTACCACGGCAAGGGAGTGCGGCAGCTCGTCGCGGACGCCTTCAAGGGCTGCTTCGCGGACCAGTTCGGCCACCATCACGGCTTCGGGCTCGTCGGTCAGTTCGCCGTCCGGGTACAGGGGCGGGGACGCGGGCATGTGCCCCGCCAGGACCTTCGCCACGGTATCGACCTGGAAGCCGTCAGCTGCCGAAACGGGCACGACGTCGGCCCATCCTGCCTCGCCCAGCACTTCATTGCCCAGTGCGGTGACGGACATCAGCTGCTTGGCCAGCGCGGCGCGGTCCACCAGATCCGTCTTGGTAACCAGGGCAATCACGGGTGTCCGCTTCAGGGCCGCCAGCTGCGCAGCGATGTAGCGGTCGCCGGGGCCCACTGCCTCGTTGGCGGGCAGGCAGAAACCAACGGCGTCAACCTCGGCCAAAGTATCCGCCACCAGCTCGTTCAGCCGCTTGCCCAGCAGGGTCCGCGGCCGGTGCAGGCCCGGGGTGTCCACGAGGATCACCTGGGAGTCCTCGCGGTGGACGATGCCGCGGATGGTGTGCCGGGTGGTCTGCGGCTTGGCGGAAGTGATGGCCACCTTGGAACCGACCAGCGCATTGGTCAGGGTGGACTTTCCGGCGTTGGGCCGGCCCACCAGGGAAACGAATCCTGCGCGGAACTGCGGTTCAGTCATTACGGGGTACCAATTCTGTAGAGCGGGTGCGCGGAGCAGGGTTTCTGCCCTCATCGCTGATTTCTTCGTTTTCGGTGTTCCAGGCCAGCACATGCGAAACGCGGTTGCGCCGGCCCTCCAGCCGTTCGGCGTGCAGGGCGATGCCTTCGACCACTACCTCGCTGCCGACAATCGGGACGCGGCCCAGGGCCTTGGCCAGGAGGCCGCCCACCGTGTCCACTTCATCATCCTCCAGTTCGACGCCGAACAACTCACCAAGGTCGTCGATCCCGGTCTTGGAGCTGACCCGGTAGCGGCCGTTGCCGAGGCCTTCGATGTCGGGGCGCTCCGAGTCGTACTCGTCCACGATTTCCCCGACGATTTCTTCGATCAGGTCCTCCAGCGTAACCAATCCCGCCGTTCCGCCGTATTCGTCGATCACGATCGCCACGTGCGTTGATTCACGCTGCAGTTCCTGCAGCAGTTCGCTTACGGCCTTGGACTCGGGAACGTAGCGGACGCTTCGGGCGTAATCTTCGACCTTCTGCACCGAGGCGCGCTCCGGGTCACTGTGCATCTGCGCGGCGACGTCCTTCAGGTAGAGGATGCCCACCAGGTGGTCGGCGCTGTCCTCGATCACCGGGACGCGGGAATAGCCCGAGCGCAGGAACAGGGACATGGCCTGGCGCAGGGTGCTGCCGGCTTCGATGCAGACCATGTCCGTGCGCGGGACCATGACGGACCGGACTTTGGTGTCGCCGAGTTCGAAGACGGAGTGGATCAGTTCCGCCTCGGTATCCTCGATCATGTCCGCGTCGGACGCGCGGTCCAGCAGCTCGCGGAATTCCTCTTCCGTGAAGAACGCGGCATCGGGCCCCTGGGTGCCGGGGGCGACGGCGGTGCCGAGGCGGACGAGCCATCCGGGGATCGGCCCCAGGACGGTCCGCAGCACGCGGACCAGTCCGGCCGTGAGCACAACGACGGCCGTGACGTGCTTGCGCCCGATCTGCCGCGGAGAGACGCCCACGAGGACAAAACCGACGGCAGCCATGGTCACCGTGGCAAGCAGTCCCGCCAGCCAGATATTATCCAGCAGCAGCTGGAAGAGCGTCGCCACGGACACCGCCATGGCCATTTCGAACCACACGCGCCAGAACCGCAGCGCGTGCATGTGTGCCACCGGGTGCGCCAGGATGCGGCGCAGCGGGGCTCCTGCCTTGCCGTGGAGCAGCGCTTCGGCGTCCTGCCGGGGCAGGTAGCCGTAGGCCGACTCCGCGGCGGTGAGCAGGCCCGCCAGGACCATGAAAGCCATGGCCATGACGACGAGGACACCAATACTCAACTTCGGGTCTCCTTGGGTGCCTGTTTACCCAGGTAAGCGGAAAGGAGGCGGCGCTGGAGACCGAACATCTCCTTCTCCTCTTCCGGCTCGGCGTGGTCGTAGCCCAGCAGGTGGAGGACGCCGTGGGTGGTCAGGAGCAGCAGCTCCTCACCGGTGCTGTGGCCGGCGTCGGCGGCCTGCAGGGCCGCCACCTGCGGGCACAGCACAATGTCGCCAAGGACCCCGGCGGGGGTGATCCGGCCGGCGGTTCCGGGGCGCAGTTCATCCATCGGGAAGGACAGCACATCTGTGGGACCCGGCAGATCCATCCATTCGATGTGCAGCTTTTCTATGGCGTCCTCATCCACGAGGATGATGGACAGGTCTGCCTCCGGATGGACGTACAGGCTGTCCAGGAGGTACCTGCCCAGCCGGGCGAGTTCCTCTTCATCGACAGCCGGTGCACTGGATTCGTTGTTCACTTCGATGCTCATGCGCGGGCCTCCCGGTTGCGTCCGGCGTTGGCATGGCCGCTGCCGTTGGACCGGCCGCCCTCGGCGCGGGCTGCGCCGGAGCGCCGGACCTCGTCCCATTCGCTGTAGGCCGTGACAATGTCACTGACCAGGCGGTGCCGGACAACGTCCACTGCCTGCAGTTCCGAGAATGCGACGTCGTCGATGCCGCCCAGGATGTCGTGGACAATCCGCAGGCCGGAGGCGGTGCCGCCGGGCAGGTCCACTTGGGTAACGTCGCCGGTGACGACCATCTTCGAGCCGAAGCCGAGACGGGTAAGGAACATCTTCATCTGCTCGGGCGTGGTGTTCTGGGCTTCATCGAGGATGATGAACGCGTCATTGAGAGTCCGGCCGCGCATGTAGGCCAGGGGCGCCACCTCGATGGTGCCGGCCGCCATCAGGCGGGGAATCGATTCGGGGTCCATCATGTCGTGCAGGGCGTCGTAGAGCGGCCGCAGGTACGGGTCGATCTTGTCGCTCAGCGTCCCCGGAAGGAAGCCGAGCCGCTCCCCCGCTTCCACTGCCGGACGGGTGAGGATGATCCGGTTGACCTCTTTTTGCTGCAGGGCCTGCACTGCCTTGGCCATCGCCAGGTACGTCTTGCCGGTGCCCGCAGGACCGATGCCGAAAACCACCGTGTTGCGGTCAATCGCATCCACGTAGTTCTTTTGGTTCAGGGTCTTGGGCCGAATGGTCTTTCCCCGGGTGGAGAGGATGTTCTGCGTCAGGACATCGGCCGGGCGGTGGGTGCTCTGGTCCTTGAGCATGCTGATCAGCTGTTCGAGAACCTGCGGCGTGACGCGGGTCTGGTGGCGGGCCAGTACACGGACTTCGTTGACCAGGCGTACGGTCTGTTCCACCTCTGCCGCGGGGCCGGACACGGACAGTTCGTTGCCGCGCACCATCAGGCTTACCTCGGGATTTGCCGTCTCAATGATCCTGAGCGCCTCGTCATTGGCACCCAAAGACTGGACCATGTGTTCCGTCGAGTCAAAGACTATTGTCTGGTTGTCCAGCCGAATGGTGCCGATTTCCGTTGAAGATTCGGTCATATAGACGGCCCTTTCAGGCCTTTCATCGCCCCTTATAGAGTCTGGTTTTAAAGTTCTTCGAACTTTTTACGGTGGTGACGGCCGGTCCGGCCATCCGTCCCGGCAAAGTAAACGCCCTGGTACAGACGATTATTTCCGCGGGTCCCGGACGACGCGCCGCGCACCGCACGCTACCTAAATCTTACTTGATGTGCTCCCCGGCGAACCGACCGGCATCGGGTTTTTGTCTCGGCCCCGCAACGGTGATGTCTCAATCGTGTTTCAGTCCGGGCGCTGGCCCGTCCACGGCACGGGAAGGCCCCAAAGCATGTGCAAAGGTTGAAGACGTACGTTTTCGAGTTACCCCAGAGGAGGATAGATGGACGCCGGATCCAACGACGCAACGTCCTGTCTCCGAGGGCTTCGCCAGCGGTATTTCCTGGCCGGTTCCCTGTTGGCCGCGGCTGCGCTGGGGCTGGGTGGATGCGGCGTCTTAGCCGAGAATCCCACCATCACGATGCCGTCGTCCTTCGACGGCTCAGGGGCCTCCGCTGCTGCTCCGATGACGGTCTCCCCGCCGGCGGAGGCCAGTTCCGCCGGAACGCTCATGCCGGTGTACTGGCTGGGACGGAACGACTCGACGGTCAGTCTTTACCGTGAGTTCCTCTCCTCGGACAACACCGGTGATCCCATCGGCGAGGCAGTCCAGGCCATGACGGCGGCCCAACCGCTGGACCAGGACTACTTCACTCCCTGGCACGCGGCGGACAGCGTCACCGCATCCATTTCCAGCAAGAACGTCATTACCGTGGACATCTCCTCGGACGCGTTCAAGGGCTCCCTCGACTCGGGCATGGCCCACCGTGCAGTGCAGCAGCTGGTCTACACCGCCACGGCAGCAGCAGCCAACGCGGGGTTGACCACCGTAGGGCAGGAAAGCAGTGTGGCGATCCTGGTGGACGGCAAGGAGGGGTACCGCGCGTTCGGCCATGTGACCCTGGAGGAGCCGCTGCACAGGGATCCCGCGCTGGTGGCACCGATCTGGGTGATTGATCCGCAGGAATCCCAGATCCGGGGCACCGAGGTCGAGGTCAGCGGGACTGCGGTGGCGCAGACGGTTGAACTGCTCTGGCGGGCCGAACCCATAGTGGACGGCAGGCCGTCGGCCGGGGCTGCGGCTTCCGGCAGCGTGCAACTGGACAAGGCGCCCGGCAAGACGGGCGAATTCAGCTTCACAGCTTCCCTCGCCCCGGGCGAATACAGCCTCCGGGTCTTCTACAGCGGGCAGGAAACCGCCGGGGATTCCAAGCGCATTACGGTCTCTGCGTCCCGGGAGGATCCGGAGGGCTAGCCCGGCAGGCTTCCTACCAGCGGCCGAGCAGCGAATTCAGCACGGCCAGCGCTGCCGGACCTGCAGTGGAGGAACGCAGCACATGCGGTCCGAGCCGGACGGCGACCGCTCCGGCCCCGCGCAGCGCTTCCAGCTCGGCGGGGCTGATGCCGCCTTCCGGACCCACGACTACCGCTATGGAGGCGGAGGCCTCGTCCGGACCGCGCCTGCCAAGGTCACGCACCGCATCCGCCAGCGGCACGTCGGCCTCCTCATGGAGGACAAGGACGAGGTCAAGTTCCGCCAGCCTGGCCGGCAGGGCACGGCTGTCCAGCGCGGGCTCCACCGCAGGGATGCGGGAACGGCGGGACTGCTTGGCAGCGGCAAAGGTCAGGGCCTGCCATTTGGCCTGTCCCTTAACCGCCTTCTCGGCGCGCCACCGGACAATGCTGCGGTCGGATTGCCACGGGATCACCGTGTCCACACCCAGCTCGGTCGCAGCTTCCACTGCCTGCTCGTCCCGGTCCCCCTTGGCCAGCGCCTGGACCAGGAAGAACCGTTCGGGCTCGACCGGTTCGTCGATGACACCTGACACCCGCAGTTCCAGAAGCGACGCACCGGTTTCCGTTACCGTGCCGGTGAGCCGGCGGCCGGCGCCGTCGACCACGTCCACGCTTTCACCGGCTCCGAGGCGCTTCACAGATACAGCGTGCCGAGCTTCCGGGCCTTCGAGACGGAAGATGTCTCCGGGCCCGGCCGCCGCCACCTGCGCCGGGTCACCGAAGAAAATCGGGTTGGTCATCTCAGAGGTTGCCCAGACGGTCCCGCAGCTTGGCGAAAACGCCGTTGCCTGAACTGTTGAGCTTTCCCTCGCTGTATTCCTCGCCGCGCAGCTTGGCGAGGCGGCGGAGCAGTTCCTCCTGCTCTGAGTCCAGCTTCTGCGGGGTCTCCACATGCAGGTGCACCCGGAGATCGCCGCGGCCGTGGCCGCGAAGGTGCGTGACGCCCAGGTCGTTGAGGACGGACACCTCGCCGGACTGCGTGCCGGGCTTGACGGTGATTTCGCGTTCGCCGTCGAAGGTCTCCAGTGCAACGGTGGTTCCCAGCGCTGCGGCAGTCATGGGGATGGTGAGTGTGGCGTGCAGGTCGTCGCCGTCACGGAGGAACGTCGGGTCATTGTTGACGCGGATCTCCACGTAGAGATCGCCGGCGGGACCGCCGGCCATCCCGGCTTCACCCTGCCCGCCGAGCTGGATCCGGGTACCGGTGGCGACGCCGGCCGGGATCTTGATGGTCAGGGTACGCCGGTTGCGGACGCGGCCCTCGCCGGAGCACTCGTGGCAGGGGTCGGGGATGACGGTGCCGAAGCCGTTGCAGGTGCCGCAGGGTGCCGAGGTCATGACCTGGCCCAGGATCGAGCGGACCGCCCGCTGGACCTGACCGGTGCCGTGGCAGATGTCGCAGGTGCGCGGAGACGTGCCGGGCTGGCAGCAGGAACCGTCGCAGGTGGGGCAGACGACTGCAGTGTCGACGTCGATCTTCTTGTTGGTGCCGAAGACGGCATCCTTGAGGTCGATCCGGACGTTGATCAGGGCGTCCTGTCCGCGGCGGCTGCGTGAGGCCGGTCCGCGTCCTCCGCCCGGGGCGCCGCCGCCGAAGAAGGTGTCGAAGATGTCCTGGAAACCGAACCCCTGGGCGCCGAAACCGCCGCCTCCGAAGCCGTTGTCGTTGCCGTTCTCGTTGCCCGTGGTGTCGTAGATCCGCCGTTTTTCCGGATCGGAAAGAACCTCGTAGGCGTGCGATACGGCTTTGAACTCGTCCGAGGCGCCCGGAGCATTGTTGACGTCCGGGTGCAGCTTGCGGGCTAGCTTCCGGTACGCCTTCTTGATTTCTTCACCGGTGGCGTCTCGTCCGACACCCAGAACCTGGTAGTGATCGCTCACTCGTGCACATCGCTTTCCTGTATTGCGTGCCTTCAAACTTTGAAGACGGAGGTTGGGTTCCCGCCGGTTCCCCGGCAGGCGGGTCCGTAACTGCTGGGGACCGCGTTAGTTGTTCAGTATTCGGGACAGGTACCTGGCCACGGCTCGCACCGCTGCCATGGTGGTGGGATAGTCCATCCGCGTGGGACCGAGAATGCCGACCTTCGCGGTGGCGTCGGGACCGTATCCCGTAGCCACCACCGAGGCTTCCGACAATCCGCCGTACGGATTCTCCCGGCCGATCCGGACGGCAACGCCGCGGGCATCCTGTTCCATCTCCGACAGCAGCCGCAGCATCACCACTTGCTCCTCGAGCGCTTCGAGCACGGGACCGATAGTCAGCGGGAAGTCTACAGTGGAGCGGGCCAGGTTGGCTGTCCCTGCCATCACCATGCGGTCCTCGCGGTTGATGCCGGCCAGCTGCTCCAGGCAGTGCCCCAGGGAGTTGCCCACGCGCCTGCGTTCGGCCGGCACCGTGGCAAGGGCATTGGCCAGCTGGCTCGTGATGCTGCTCAGCGGCGTGCCTGCCAACGCGGACAGGAAGTGCTGGCGCAGGTCGCCCAGGTCCGGCTCCGTCACCGGCTGCGGAACGGTAATGACGCGCTGCTCCACCCGCCCCGTGGTCGAGATGAGCACTACCAGCACCTGCGCCGGAGCCAGCAGGACAAATTCAATGTGCCGGACCTTGGCATTGCCCAGATGCGGGTACTGCACCACGGCCACCTGGTTGGTCAGCTGCGACAGCAGCCTGACGGTACGGTCCATCACATCGTCGAGGTCGTCGGCTTCTTCCAGCAGCGACTGGATGGCGCGGCGTTCGGGAGCGGAGAGCGGCTTGACGTCGGAAATCCGGTCGACGAACAGGCGGTAGCCCTTGTCGGTGGGGATGCGCCCGGCGGACGTGTGCGGGGCGGTGATCAGCCCCTCTTCCTCAAGGGCGGCCATGTCATTGCGGATGGTGGCCGAGGAAACACCCAGGTGATGCCGTTCCACAAGTGCCTTGGATCCCACGGGCTCCCGCGAATGGACGTAGTCCTCAACAATGGCGCGGAGGACCTCGAGTCGGCGTGGCTCACTCATGGATTTCCCTCCCTGTTGATCGGCGGTGTGCTCGGCGGTTGCTCGGCATTCTTACTTGCGTGGTGCCCTGCGCGGTGATCTGTGGGCGACCTATGGGCAGAGCACCGGACGTTTAGCACTCACAGTGTTCAAGTGCCAAGTCTAGTACGGATCGGCAGCGTTGCTAGCATTGAGGAACCCGCGGCCTGCTGCGGTTTCCGCCCGATCAGAACCGTAAGTGAGGCAACTTCCGTGTCCAGCTTTTCCTGGGGTCCGCAGGACATCACCGCGCCGGCCCGGACCGTCCTGCGCAAAGTCGGCGCCGAACCCGGCCTGGTCCTTGAGGACGTTGCCTCGGGCTGGGTTGGTGCGGTGGTGCGCGTGGAGAAATCCGGCGGACTGCACCTGATGGTGCTGGAAGACCGGCGCGGGAAAAAGAAATCCTTCGAACTGGGCTTCGGCTTCCTGCTCGAGGGCGAGCCGGTGGAAGTTGTGCCCGCGGCTGCGGCGGCGGCCAAGGCAGGTCCGGCCCGGACGGCGTCCGGCTCGGTCCGCGTCGCCAACCAGCGCGCCCGCACCGCCCGGGCCAGCCGCATCTGGGTGGAGGGCAAGCACGACGCCGAACTGGTGGAGAAGGTCTGGGGCGATGACCTGCGGGTGGAGGGAATCGTCGTCGAGCCCCTCCACGGCGTCGACGACCTGTACTCCGCGGTCCGGGAGTTTGCCCCGGGCCCCGGACGCAGGCTGGGCATCCTGGTGGATCACCTGGTTCCGGGCTCCAAGGAATCGCGCATTGCCGCCGAGGCGATGACCTCCCCCGGCGCGCCGGGCAATGTCTTGATTGTCGGGCATCCGTACGTGGACGTCTGGCAGGCCATCAAGCCGTCCGTGATCGGGCGTACCGCCTGGCCCGTGGTCCCCCGTCACCTGGACTGGAAAACCGGCATCCTGCAGGGACTGGGCTGGCCGCACCGCGACCATATCGACGTCGCAATGGGCTGGAAGAAGCTGCTGGGGCAGGTGAACAGCTATGCGGATCTGGAACCGTCACTGCTCGGACGAGTGGAGGAAGTCATCGATTTCCTGACCGTTCCCGGGTGAGACGCGCATCGCACTGCCTCATTCCTTTCCGTGAGGAAGCGTGCGAGCCAGTACTCTTGAGGAATACGTAGTAGTGGACCGACCCTGTGTCACCGTGAGCCAAAAGGAAAATACGCCGTGTCCAACACACGCCAGAACCACCGCCCCCGACCGGAAGAACACGGCGGAGCGCAGCGTCCTGTTTACCAGGGGGCTCCGGCCAACGCACTGCCGCTGACCGCGTCCGAAGACCGGCAGTGGGCAACTCTGGCGCACTTCGGCGGCATCCTCGCTTTTGTTCCGTCACTGATCATCTACCTGGTGTTCCGCGACCGCGGTCCGTTCACTGCCCAGGAATCCAAGGAAGCCCTGAACTTCACGCTTCCGCCCAGCATTGCTGCCCTGACCGTCTGGGCGTTGTCCTTCATTCCCGAGATCGGCGGCTTCTTCGCCGTGCTCAATGCCATGATCTGGGTCTACGTGGCTGTGTCCTCGGTGATCGCGGGCATCGAGTGCAACCGCGGCCGGCCGTACCGCTACCCGCTCAACCTGCGCCGCATCAAGTAGCGCCGCAGGGCGGGACCGCCGCCGGGCGGGACCGCCGCCGGGCGGGACCGCCGCCGGGGAACTCAGTCCGGCAGCAGCCGCCGGACCACTGCGTCGGCCAGCAGCCGGCCCCGCGGCGTGAGGATCACCTTGCCCGTCAGCGCAGCGCGCGGATCCACAAGGCCGTCGGCCATGAGTCCCGCCACGGCCAGCCTGCCGGGCTCACGCAGCCGGTCCAGTGCCAGGCCTTCAGCGAGCCGGGTCCGCAGCATAACGTCTTCCATGTACCGGGTATCGGCGTCCAGGGTCTCGCGTCCGACGGCGGGCGACTCCCCCGCGCCGATCCGCTGGGCATAGGCGGTGGGATGCTTGGCATTCCACCAGCGCACGCCGCCGGCGTGTGAATGGGCACCCGGGCCGACGCCCCACCAGTCATCACTGCGCCAGTAGGCCAGGTTGTGCCGGCACTGGTCCTCGGGGGTCCGCGCCCAGTTGCTGACCTCGTACCAGTTCAGTCCGGCGGCGGTCATCATTTCATCCGCCAGCACGTATTTGTCGGCGTGGTCGTCGTCGTCGATGGGCGGGACCTCGCCGCGGCGCATCCGGGCGGCGAGCTTGGTCCCCTCCTCGATGATGAGCGCGTAGGCGGAGATATGGTCAGGCTCGTAGCTCAGTGCCTCTTCGAGCGAGTGCTTCCAGTCGGCCATGGACTCCCCGGGAGTTCCATAGATGAGGTCCACGCTCACGTGCAGGCCGGCGTCGCGCGCCCACTGCACGGCCTGCGGAACCCTCGACGGCGTGTGCGTGCGGTCCAGCACTGCCAGCACGTGCGGCACGGCGGACTGCATGCCGAAGGAAACCCGGGTGAAGCCGGCGTCGGCAAGCAGCTGCAGGGACTGCGGCGTGACGGAGTCCGGGTTCGCTTCGGTGGTGACTTCGGCGCCGGGCGCCAGGCCCCACTGGTCGACGGCGGTGCGGAGGATCAGCGCGAGGTCCTCCGCCGGGAGCAGCGTGGGAGTGCCGCCGCCGAAGAAGACGGTGCCCATCCGGCGCTCCGGCAGGCCCGAACGCCGCAGGGCGTCGGCGGCAAAGACCACCTCGCGGGCCGCCGTGCCGCCGTAGGCAGCCTGCGACGCACCGCCGCCCAGCTCGGTGGCCGTATACGTGTTGAAATCGCAGTAGCCGCAGCGGACGGAGCAGAACGGAATGTGGACGTACAGTCCGAAGTTCCGCTCCGCTGCTCCGTCCGCGGCCTGTGCGGGGAGGAGGCCGTCGGCCGGTGCCGGGTCTCCGAGGGGCAGTGCACTGGGTGTCACTTCTTGGATTTGTCCTTGGACTCGTCGGAGGAAAGCGCAGCCACGAAGGCTTCCTGGGGAACTTCCACGCGGCCCACCATCTTCATGCGCTTCTTGCCTTCCTTCTGCTTTTCCAGCAGCTTGCGCTTACGGCTGATGTCGCCGCCGTAGCACTTGGCAAGCACGTCCTTGCGGATGGCGCGGATGGATTCGCGGGCGATGATGCGGGAGCCGATGGCTGCCTGGATGGGCACCTCGAACTGCTGCCGCGGGATCAGCTCACGCAGCTTGCCGGTCATCATGACGCCGTAGGCGTAGGCCTTGTCCTTGTGCGTGATGGAGCTGAAGGCGTCAACCTGTTCGCCCTGGAGCAGGATGTCCACCTTGACCAGGTCGGCGACCTGTTCGCCGTCGGCCTTCCAGTCCAGGGAGGCGTAGCCGCGGGTCTTGGACTTGAGGATGTCGAAGAAGTCGAAAACGATTTCGGCCAGCGGCAGGCGGTACCGGATTTCCACCCGGTCCTCGGAGAGATAGTCCATGCCGCCCAGGACGCCGCGGCGGGACTGGCACAGCTCCATGATGGCGCCGACAAATTCGTTCGGCGCCAGGATCGTGGCCGAGACCATCGGCTCGCGGACCTCTTTGATCTTGCCTTCGGGGTACTCGCTGGGGTTGGTCACGGTGACCACCTTTTTGTCCTCGAGCGTCACCTCGTACTCCACGTTGGGGGCAGTGGAGATCAGGTCCAGGTTGTATTCGCGCTCGAGCCGTTCACGGGTGATTTCCAGGTGCAGCAGGCCCAGGAAGCCCACCCGGAAGCCGAAGCCCAGCGCCGCGGACGTCTCGGGTTCGTACACCAGCGCGGCATCGTTGAGCATCAGCTTTTCCAGCGCTTCGCGGAGCACCGGGTAGTCGGCGCCGTCGATGGGGTACAGCCCGGAGAACACCATGGGTTTGGGATCGGCGTAGCCCTCGAGTGACTTCTCGGCCGGCTTGGCCAGGTTGGTGACGGTGTCGCCCACCTTGGACAGCCGTACATCCTTCACGCCGGTGATGAGGTACCCCACCTCACCCACGCCCAGGCCCTTGGACGGGGTGGGTTCCGGCGAGCTCACACCGATTTCGAGGAGCTCATGGCTGGCCCGGGTGGACATCATCTGGATGCGTTCACGCGGGGACAGCGACCCGTCGATCACGCGGACATAGGTGACGACGCCGCGGTAGGTGTCATACACGGAGTCGAAGATCATGGCACGGGCGGGAGCGTCGGGGTCGCCCACCGGTGCCGGAATCTCGCGGACAATCTGATCCAACAGGGCTTCAACGCCAACACCGGTCTTGCCGGAGACCCTCAGCACGTCCTCCGGATCGCCGCCGATCAGCTTCGCCAGTTCCTCGGCGTACTTCTCCGGCTGCGCCGCCGGGAGGTCGATCTTGTTCAGGACCGGAATGATGGTCAGGTCGTTTTCCATCGCCAGGTAAAGGTTCGCCAGCGTCTGCGCCTCGATACCCTGGGCGGCGTCCACCAGCAGCACTGCTCCTTCGCAGGCAGCCAGGGAACGGGAGACTTCGTAGGTGAAGTCCACGTGGCCCGGTGTGTCGATCATGTTCAGGGCGTAAGACTGCCCGTCCAGTTCCCACGGCATGCGTACGGCCTGGGACTTGATGGTGATGCCGCGCTCACGCTCGATATCCATCCGGTCCAGGTACTGGGCCTTCATGTTCCGGTGCTCAACCACTCCGGTGGACTGGAGCATGCGGTCGGCCAAGGTGGACTTGCCGTGGTCGATGTGGGCGATGATGCAGAAGTTTCTGATGATCGCCGGATCCGTCGCGGCAGGCACCGGCGAGAAGCGGGCCATGGGTGACACTGTGGCGGTTCCTTTACTGTTCCGGGACAAGCCGGACGCGGCGCGGTGCGCGGGTGTCCTTGGTCCTGGCGGTCTGGTGGGTGTTCTATCGAGTTAACAGTCTCCCACGTTTGCCTGCCGCAGCAGGAACCGGACGCACCTGAGGTTTCGTGGCCGGGAGCATAACGTAGTGCCATGCCCTTTAATGCCCGCGCCTTTGCCTCCTTTGCCCGCTCGGCCCTGCGCCTGCTGCGCTCCGCTTCCTCCTCTGCCGGCCCTGCCGAAAGCAGCCGCGGAACCGGCCGTTCGGCCCGTCCCCGAACGCCGGACAGACGCCGGACGCCGGAGACCAGGCGGACGCCGTCGCCCTCCCCCGGGACCAAGGCCACTCCCCCGCACACCCCGGCTGCCCGGCAGTCGCCGTCGTCGCCGTCGTCATCCGCGCGGACCGCTCCGGCAGCAGCCCCTTCGGGTTACGCCGGCGACTACGCCGGTCCTGTGACCCCGGTCTACGCCCCGCAGCCGGACGGCGATCCCGATCCCGGCGAAGTGGTGTGGGCCTGGGTCCCGTACGAAGATGACCCCAGCCAGGGCAAGGACCGTCCGGTCCTGCTGATCGGGCGAAGCGGCGGCCTGTTGCTGGGCCTCATGATGACCAGCCGGGACCGGAACAACAGCAGCGGGTCCGACCCTCGCTACCTCGACGTCGGCACCGGCCCGTGGGACAGCAAGGGTCGTCCCAGTGAGGTGAAGCTGGACCGCGTCCTCCGGCTCGAACCGGGCAGCGTGCGCCGGGAAGGTGCAATCATGGATAGGAACGTGTTCCAGACAGTTGCGCGTCGGCTGGCCGTGATGCGCCCGGCACGCTGAACCGGCACTTTAGTTACCGGAGCCCAAACTCTGCTAACATTTATTGCTGTGTGTCCGCGCAGGTCGACGGGCACTTTGGTTCAGACGCCATTACGGTATCCCCACGCCGCTCAGTCAATGTCTGGGCTGAAATACCCTCACCGACCAAGTCCGCAATACAAAGAGAGTTTATAAGTGGCCAATATTAAGTCCCAGAAGAAGCGCATCCTCACCAACGAGAAGGCGCGTCAGCGTAACAACTCGGTGAAGTCCGAGCTGAAGACCGTCATCAGCAAGGTTGATGCCGCAGTCAAGGCCAGCGACAAGGACGCAGCAGCCGAAGCGCTGAAGACCGCCAGCCGCAAGCTGGACAAGGCCGTCAGCAAGGGCGTAATCCACAAGAACAACGCTGCCAACCGCAAGTCGGCCATCTCCAAGAAGGTCAGCGCGCTCTAACCAGCAGCCAGCA
Source organism: Arthrobacter sp. zg-Y1116 (assembly GCF_024385485.1). Taxonomy (NCBI): domain Bacteria; kingdom Bacillati; phylum Actinomycetota; class Actinomycetes; order Micrococcales; family Micrococcaceae; genus Arthrobacter; species Arthrobacter sp. zg-Y1116. Next base: position 628,097 of record NZ_JANFLR010000002.1, read on the forward strand.
TTGCAGACTTACTCAGCGTGGCCGGTCCTTCGGGACCGGCCACGCTTTGTTTTAAGCCGGCTTCCGGACTGTTCTCGACTGTTTCGGACAGCCGTGCGGGTGCGTGTCGGCGGGCCAGTGGGCAGCTAAGGATGCGGGGTGCGTGTCGGCTGCGTGCCCGCCAGCGGACACCGCCGGCGGACATCGCCGGGCCGGCGCGTGTTGGCTGGCTAACTGCTCCTAGCGCCCGGAGGCTGCCAGGGCTATGACGGTGACGGCCCGTTCCACGGCGTACACCGGATCGCGTCCGGCGCCCTTGACCTGTGCATCCGCTTCGGCGAGGGCCTGGACAGCTTCGATCAGGGACTCCGAGGTAAACCGCTGGGCATCCCGTCGAGCCTGGTCCACCTGCCACGGCGCCATGGACAGTTCCTTGGCCATCGAGGCAGAGGAGCCACGCAGGTTGGCCACCCGGGCTACGGCCCGGACTTTCATGGCCAGGGCGCCGACCAGCGGCACCGGATCCACGCCGGTATCCAGCGCGTGCCGGAGCATGGACAGTGCCTGCGCAGCGCGGCCGGCCAGGGCGGCGTCGGCGACTTTAAAGGCCGTGGCCTCGACCCGGCCACCGTAATAGCGCTCCACCAGTTCCTCGGTGACCTCGCCGGTGGAATCACTGATCAGCTGTTGGCAGGATGCTGCAAGCTCGGAGAGGCTCGACCCGACGGCGTTTACCAGCGCGCGGGCCGCGCCCGGGTCGATCCTGCGACGGGCAGTGCGGAACTCCGAAGTGACGAAGTCCAGCTTCTCCGCATCCTTCTTGAAGGGCTGGCACTCCACGACGGGGGCTCCGGCAGCCTTAACCGCATCCAGCAGCTTCTTGCCGCGGTTGCCGCCCGCGTGGTGCAGCACCAGTACGGCGTCCGGGGACGGATCCTTCAAATAGGCCAGCGTTTCGGTGAGGAAATCCTCGTTCATCGACGCGAGATTCACGGCCTCGATAAGTTTGGCCTCGCCGAACAGCGAGGGGCTCGACTGCAGTGTGAGTTCCCCGGAGGCGTAGGTGGAGGCGTCGAAGTGCACCAGCTCCGTGTCGGGCTGCTTCTCCCGGAGCAGCCCGCGCAGCCGGTCCCGGGCCCGGGAGGCCAGATAGTCCTCCGGGCCCGCCAGCAGGACCACCGGTGCGGGTTCGACCTCGCGCCAGGAGACCGTCGCTGAGGACTTGCTCGCGGAGGACTTACTGCTGGAGCTGCGTTTGGAAGGGACTGCCGGATTCACAGCTGGTGCTCCTGGGATTGTGTGGCGGCCTTCCGGCCTGCCGGGGCGAAGGATCGAAAGGTATCCGCACCGCGGATATCCTCCCTCCAAGATTGCCACGGTACCGGTCGGCGGCCAATTTTCCGTCCGGCGGCGGCCGTATTTTCCGGCCTGCGGCGGCCCTCGACTGCCGATCCTCAGCGGGACCTACCGGACCTACGGGATCTATCGGATCTACGGCGGCAGGCTCTGGACCTCAAGACCGTTGCCTTCGCGGACCACCACTACTGTGCCGTGCTGGTCCGTCCGCGCCACCCCGGTGCCGGCAGACCGGAGCTGCGCCAGGATTTCCGGTGCCGGGTGCCCGTACTCGTTATCGGCACCAACGGAAATCAATGCCAGGGACGGTCGGACTGCGCGGAACCAGCCGTCACCGCCGTTGCGTGCCCCATGGTGGGCCACTTTCAGCACGTCGACGCCGGCACGAAGATTGGCCTGTGTTGCGAGAATCGTTGCAGCGGCCTCCTCCTCGGCATCACCGGTGAACAGTATCCGCAGCGGCCGCTCCCCCTGCCCCGGATCCCCGACAGTCACCAGCAGGACGGCACTGGCATTGTTCTCCTCCCCGTCTCCAGCCACGGGCACCGCACTGCCCGATGCCGGCGGCCAGAGGACTTCCCAGTGCACGAGGCCGGCCGTTCCCGCCATCCCCTGGGCCAGGCGTGTCCGGGGTGCTGCCGTTCCGGCCAACACCCCGGTCAGATTCTCCGGCAGTTCCCGATCCGCCGACGAGTAGCCCACCTGCAGCACGGACCGTCCGGAAAGCACTCCGGCAGCACCGCCGTAATGGTCCAGGTGGGCATGAGTGAACACGAGGAACTCAACGGTCCGCACCCCCAGCCGATCAAGGCAGGCATCCATGGGGTCGGGCTCTCCGCCGGCATCGATCACCACCGCACTGTCCGGACCCGCACGGATCGCGAACCCGTCCCCCTGCCCGACGTCGCAGGCGGCCACCATCCACTCATCCTCCTCGCCCCGTTCTCCCTGCAGCGCACGGACAGCAAGGACCGCACCGGCCGGCAGGACCAGCGAAGCGGCTGCACCTGCCGCTACCCAGCGCCGGCGGGGGCTGGGCCACCCTGCGAAGCCTGCCTGCCGGTTGGTTCCTGAACCCCGACGCCGGGACCCGGTGCGCCTGTCCCCCTGGTTCGCTTCGTCCTCCCCGTCCTTTGCGTTCGCCCGTTCCGCCCGTTCCGCCCGTTCCGCCCGTTCCGCCCGTGACGGGAATATCCCGCCGCCTGCGCGCCGTGGGAGATACAGGATGCCAACTACGGCCGTACCCGCGCACACGCTCATGAGCACCACGCCAAGGCTGCCCTCCGGCCAGGCCGCCAACGCACCGGGAACGGACTCAAAGAGCCGGGCAGTTTTAGCCACCCACCAGGCTCCGGCGGACGCAAGCAGGAGCGGCGGCGTCGCCAGCGCCGGAGCTGCACCCACCAGCGCGACGGCAAGCATCCCGGCAATCGTCACGGCAGGAACAACGGGCGCAGCCACCAGATTCGCAGGAACCGAATAGACCGGCAACTGTGGTTGCAGGAGCACCAGGACCGGGGAGCAAAACAGCTGCGCTGCGACGGGTATGGCCAGGGCCGCTGCCAACCAGCGGGGCAGGCGCATCGACAGCACCCGCACCAGATGCGGTCCCAAGACAATAAGACCCAGCGTCGCGCAGACTGACAGGATGAACGCGTAGCTTCCGCACAACCAGGGATCAATGCACAGCAGTACGGAGATCGACAGGAAGAGCAATGCTGCCGAAAGACGTCCGCGTCCGGAGAGCACGGCGAGGGTACCCAGTCCGCCCATAACCGCTGCGCGCAGCACACTGGGATCCGGCCTTACCAGGAGCACGAACGCCGTCAGCCCGGTCAAGGCCAGCAGCACCGCCGGGGCCCGCGGCATCCGCAGCGCCCGGGCGCTCAGGAAGATGAATGCCAGCAGATAGCTGCAGTTGGCGCCGGAGACAGCCGTCAGATGGGTCAGGCCGGTATTCTTCATCGCCTGCTCCAGGCCCGGATCGAGGCCGCCCCGGTCACCGAGCACCATGCCCGGAAGCAGCCCCTCCACGTCCGCACCGCGGTCTTCAGCCACCCGGACAAAAGCTCCGCGGAGTCCTGCCGTCGCTGCGTACCAGCCGCCGGCAGGCGTGACCTCGGGCGGAACGGCAGCCCGCAGGAGGGCAAGGTTCCGGTCTCCTGCCGGAAGAGGCTGCAGGGAGCCGGCACTGCTGAACCGGTCCCCCAACCTGATGGGGGCATAATCCTCTCCTCCGACAACCAGGAGCGTCGCCGAAGTGCCGAACCGCTGGCCGTCCGCAGTGCCTGATTCCGCCACGGCGTCAATGAGGTAACGCGGCTTTCCCGAAAACCGGTCCGCCGCCGCAGGCCGTGCATCCGATGCGGCCCGCAGTTCTGCAGTGATGGCGGATTCTTCGGCAATGAGCCCGGAGATAGGTCCGCCGGTGCGTGCCGCCAAGCTGGCCGTTGCGCCGGCACAGACCAGTGCTGCCGCCGCGGCCGGGACAGCGGCACCTCGCAGGATCGCCGCGGCACCGGTGTGCACGGGTCTGCTTCTGCGGCCGCGGTGCGGCGTCCTCCGGGATGTTGCCGGGCGGGTGCTTCCTCCCCGTAGATCCCGGACCTGCCCGCGTGATGCTGCCAGGACCAGAAGGACCGCCAAAACAGCGGCCGAGCCTGCCACAGCCCATCCCGCCGGCGGCGGTAACCGGACCGCGGCAAAGGCTGCGGCCCATACCGTTGCTGCCGCAGGCAGGAGCCGCAGTTCACGGAGCGGCGGAGGCACGTCAGCGGACGCAGCTTCCCGGTTGTCCCAGGCTTCCCGTGCCCTGCCGATTCCGGCCCGGCACCTCTCCCACGGGCCGCCGACGGCCGCGCCGCGCCCCGCGTCCGGCTCCCCGTCACCTGCTGCCTGGCTGCCGGTGACCTGCGGACCCGAGGGCTGCGCGTCCGGATCCAACGCCGACGCGACGTACCGTGACCACCTGCTCGTTTCCCGGCTGGACATTGGTCAACTGCTAGACGGTGACCAGTGGGAGCAACGCAGCCATCATCGCTTCCCCGATCCCGGGAACGGCGTCAAGATCTTCGGGCCGGCTGAACCTGCCGTGCTCGGTCCGCCACGCGATGATCCGCTCGGCCAGCACCGGCCCGACCCTCGGCAGGGTTTGAAGCCGGGTCGAGTCTGCCGTGTTCAGGTTGACGCTGCCCGAAGCGCCGTCTTCAGCCCGTGCTCCGGAACCAGCCGCACGGGATGCGCTGCCATCCGCCGCAGGTCCTCCTGTGCCGGCAGTGCGCGGCGGGTTCTCCCCGATCCTCGGAACAAGCACCATCGCGCCGTCCTCCACCAGGGCCGCGAGATTCACGCCGGCGAGGTCCGCATCGGCTGCCGTTCCACCGGCGGCTTCAACGGCGTCAACAATCCGGCTGCCCGGCGCCAATCGGACGACCCCCGGGCGCTGTACGGCTCCAGCCACGTGAACCACCGTGGTTGCCGGGCCCCCGCCGGGCTCCCCCGGATCTGACGGCACAGCCGAAGGCGCCGGGGTCGCGGATGCAGGAGACGAAGTGCCCGGCGGGCTGCCGCTGCCTTCAGCGGGCGCTGACGGATCCAAGGCAGATGACGGGTCGGCGGCAGGTGGGGACAGATCGATGCTGGCCACCGGAACGGGACCTCGGTCCCGGAACAGTACGATCGCCGCACCGCTGCCCAGCAACAGGCACACCGCCAAGACCGCTGCCGGCAGGGAGAATGCCCACCGGCGCCTACTTTCGGGGTGAGAATCGCCCGACGGCTCCACCCCCTCCAGTTCAGGGACATGGACGTCCGAGGTATCCCAACGATGCTGTGCCATGGGACAAAACTAGCTATCGCCACCCGCCGGGGTTCCACGGTGTTGAGGCCGGTGGACGGACCAAGGCCAGCCGCCGCTCAGAGACGGCATTGTTGAGGACGAGACAAGCGGCCGTCCATTTCCCGCGGCCACTCCTGAACCTTTGCGGTTCCCCACCGTTCCCCGCTCCGCTGACGATCCAGGACTTCAAGGCCTCCCGGATCCGGTCCGGATGAAACAGAACCTCTCGGCGCCTGCATCAATCCGGTTTCGGATTTACTTGAAGATGTTCTTGGAGCCTGCGTCCATAACAACCTGGCCATTCTGCCAGGCCGGACGGAATTCACTCAGTGACTTTGAATAAGTCTCCAGCGACTCAACGACAACCCCTTCGGCGGTATTGCGAATAACTCCGATGGCAACAGTGAACACACTCATGCGCTTGGAAGCGTTCGCCGAATCGATAGTTACGCTGGTTCCCGAACCGTTGTCGATCCCCAGGGAAACCCCGTACTTACGGAAAGAGCCCATACCGTTGGACTGGGCTGAGTAAGCAATCGGAACGACGGCTTCAATCTCGTCGGTCAGCTTGATTTCAATGGTTTCCTGCGCCTTGCCGTTCTGCCCGCGACCAACATCGCCAAGATGACGGACGGCACCCCCGAGCAGTTCCGGCGTGGGAACCGGCTGGGCCTCGGAGCCGAATGTGGAACAAACCAGCTCTGTTCCATCCTTGAGGATGACCAGTGCGTAAAGGTCATAGTCGGTGTTGGACGACCATTCGCAGCGGGCCGTGACTACCGGTGTTTTTTCAATGGTGACCCGGTTCCCCTTTTCAAGGGAAATAGCACCGGCTTTCTTTCCAAGGTCTACAGCCGGAGCGGCCGGAGCAGTTTCATTGTTCTTGCCGAATCCAAACGGTGCCATAGCGGTAATCGCTTTCAATAGGGGCAAATTTTCCGCTCACTATAGCACCCGGTTTTCACGTACCGGCCGCAATTGCGGGGGCTAATTCTTGGCGCCGCCGGAAGTCTTATTGCCCCTGGCTTTGAGTCCGGCGGACCTGGTCCGGGATGCCGGACCTTTGGCGGCCGGTTTCCCGGCTGCGTTGTCGTTGTCCATGCGGCAGCCTTCATCTTCCGCGGCGGTCCCCTCCGTCGGCACACGGGTACCGGCAGGTCCCGTGTCCTGTCCGGCAGGATCACTCCGGCCTCCATCACTCCCGTCTCCGGCAACCGCCACGGCCAGCACCCCCAGCCCCGCATGCGCGGCCAGGACGGCGGGCAGCGGGCAGAGGAGGAACTCCACCTCGGGCGCGGCGGCGCCGATGATCCCGGCCAGCCGTTCGGCTTCAGCGGCGTTACCGAAGTGGTGCACCGCGGCGCGGACTTTCCCGTTTCGCCCGGCAATGTCCTGCTGCACGAGTTCGGCCAGCCGTGCCAGGGCTTTGGGCGCGGTCCTCACCCGTTCCAGCGGAAGGACCATGCCGTCGCGGACCACCAGGATCGGCTTCACGGCAAGCAGGGTGCCCAGCCAGCCGGCAGCTGCACCAATCCGTCCGCCCCGGCGCAGCTGGTCCAGGCTGGGGACGTAAAAGAGGATGGTTGCATCGACCGCTACCGAACGGGCGCATGCCGCGACCTCCGCCGCGGAGGAACCGGACCGGGCGCTCTCCGTCGCGGCCGCCACGGCAAAACCGAGGCCCATGGCCGCCGTCGCACTGTCGATGACCTCCACCGGAATTTCGGCGGTCCGGGCGGCCAGCCGGGCGGAGTCCACCGTGCCTGAGAGCTGACCGGAGAGATGGATGGAAATTATGGAGGTGCACCCGGCGGCAGCCAGCTCGCGGTAGGCCGCTTCGAACTGCCCCGGCGCCGGCCGGGAGGTCCGCACTTCATGGCCCTGTGCCATCGCCAGGGCAAGGGCCGGAATCAGGTCCGCAGATCCTTCGCCGTAGATCTGGTCCCCGATCATCACGGGCATGGGAACCACCCGGACAAAATCAGCGGCGTTGGCCGCGTCCGCCCAGCCAGCCGGCAGTGCCGACGCCGAATCGGTCACCACTCCCACGGACGGCCCGGGGACGGCCGCGGTTTCCCGCTGCCGTCCCCTGGCCCGCGATGCGAGCCGTTCGAGCCAGTCCATGGTTGTCCGGGCCTAGGCCGGGACGATGTTGACGAGCTTCGGCGCCCGGACGATCACCGTACGGATGCTGCGTCCGTCCAGGAACCGCTGCACTGCGTCGGATGCCAAGGCGGCCTCCCGCAGGTCCTCCTCGCTGATGTCCGCGGCGACCTCGAGCCGGTCGCGGACCTTGCCCTGCACCTGGACAACGGCGGTGACCGTGTCCTGCACCAGCAGGGTTTCATCGACCACGGGCCAGCCGGCGTTTACGACGGAGGCTTCGCGGCCCAGCAGGTTCCAGAGATCCTCGGCCGTGTACGGCGCGAAGAGGCTCAGGATGACGGCGACGGCTTCCGCCGCCTCGCGTACTGCCGGGTCAGCGGCGCCGGCGCCGGAGTCGATGGCCTTGCGGGTCGCGTTGACCAGTTCCATCAGCTTGGCGACCACTACGTTGAACTTGTTGTTCTCCAGCAGCTCGGTGGCATCGGCGACGGTCCGGTGCGTGAGCGCGCGCAGCTTCCGGTCCCCGGCCGAGTAGTCCACGCCGGGTTCGCTGGTGATGTCCTGTCCCAGGCGCCACGCGCGGGCCAGGAACTTGGCGGAGCCCGACGGCGACACATCCGCCCAGTCGACGTCGTCTTCCGGCGGGGAAGCGAAGATCATGGTCAGGCGCACCGCGTCCACACCGTACTTGTCCAGCTGCTGGCCCAGGTCCACGCCGTTGCCCAGCGACTTGGACATGGCCTTGCCGCCGTTGAGCACCTGCCCCTGGTTCAGCAGCGAGCTGAACGGCTCGCTGGCTTCCAGCAGGCCCATGTCGTGGACCACCTTGGTGAAGAAACGCGCATAGAGCAGGTGCAGGATCGCGTGCTCGACGCCGCCCACGTACTGCCCGACCGGCATCCAGTTCTTCGCTGCTTCGGGATCGAACGGTCCGTCCGTGAAGTGCGGGGACACGAAGCGCATGAAGTACCAGGACGAATCCACGAACGTGTCCATGGTGTCGGTATCGCGCCGGGCGGGACCGTCGCACTTCGGGCAGGCCACGTTGACCCATTCCTCTGCGGAGGCCAGCGGAGAGGTGCCCTTCGGAGCCAGTGCCTCGCCGCGCAGCCCGGTGGGCAGCGTGACCGGCAGCTGGTCATCGGGGACCGGAACCTCGCCGCAGTTGTCGCAGTGGATGATCGGGATGGGGGTACCCCAGAAGCGCTGGCGGGACAGCAGCCAGTCGCGCAGGCGGAAGTTCACGAACTTCTCGCCGGTGCCCTGTTCCTCGAGCATCCGGACGGCGGCCGGAATGGCTTCGGCCTTGGGCAGGCCGTCCAGGGCGCCGGAGTTGATCAAGGTGCCTTCGCCGGTGGTGGCCACACCGCTGACGGCGGGATCCTCTTCACCGGTGTCCAGCACAGCCTTGACGGGCAGGTCGAAGGTCTTGGCGAAGTCCAGGTCACGCTGGTCGTGCGCCGGGACGGCCATGATGGCGCCGGTGCCGTAGTCCGCCAGCACGTAGTCGGCGGCCCAGACGGGCAGCTTCTCGCCGTTCAGCGGGTTCACGGCGTACCGGCCGGTGAAGACGCCGGTCTTGACGCGTTCGGTGGACTGGCGCTCGATGTCCGAGAGTGCCTTCACCGATTCGCGGTAGTCCAGCAGGGCGTTCCGGTTTTCGTCCGTCACCAGGTCCAGCGCCAGCGGGGCGTCCGCGGCGACAACGAAGAAGGTGGCGCCGGCCAGGGTGTCCGGGCGGGTGGTGAACACGGTGACCTGCTCGGCGGGCTTGCCGCCGTCGGCCTCGATGTTGAACCGGACGTGCGCGCCCTCGGAGCGGCCGATCCAGTTTTTCTGCATGGCCAGGACACGCTCGGGCCAGTGGCCCTTGAGCTGTTCCATGTCATCGAGCAGGCGGTCGGCGTAGTCGGTGATCTTGAAGTACCACTGGTTCAGCGACTTCTTGGTCACCTGGGTTCCGCAGCGTTCGCAGGCACCGTTGACCACCTGTTCGTTGGCCAGCACGGTCTGGTCCTTGGGGCACCAGTTGACCGGGGAGTTCTTCCGGTAGGCCAGGCCGCGCTCGTAGAACCGGGTGAACAGCCACTGGGTCCAGCGGTAGTACTCGGGGTCCGAGGTGTGGATCCGGCGGGACCAGTCAACGCTGATGGCGTAGCGCTTGAAGGACTCCGCCTGCGTCTCGATGTTGCGGTAGGTCCAGTCGCTGGGGTGCGCGTTGTTCTTGATGGCCGCGTTTTCCGCGGGCAGGCCGAAGGAGTCCCAGCCGATCGGGTGCAGCACGTCATACCCGCGCTGGCGCCAGTAACGGGCGACGACGTCGCCCATCGCGAACGCTTCGGCGTGGCCCATGTGCAGGTCGCCGGAGGGGTACGGGAACATGTCCAGTACATAGCGTCGTTCGCGCGAGCCGTCGTCGGCAGGGGTGAAAACACCGAGGTCATCCCAGACCTTCGGCCATTTCTGCTCGATGGCCGCGAAACTGTAGACGGCCTCTTCCTGCTGATCAGTCTGTGACTGCGTGCTCACTATGCTTCGCCTCTGTCCTCAAAGAAAATCGATCCGCGCTGCGGGCCGTCGGTAAATCCGGCCCGATAAATTTTTAGGTCCTCCCCAGACACACAAAAGCCCCTCGACAAGCAAGGGGCGGCCGCGCACGGACGGTGCGCGGCTAGCTAAGGAGGAGTACTGCGATCATTTCTCCACTTTACAACAGCACACGGCCCCCGGAGCCAGTGCATTGGGGTGAGCCGCAGGGAGGATGGACCCCTGCGTATCTTTTGCCCCATCCCGTGCGTCTACCCGGTAAGACAAAAGCAAAAATGCCATTGTTGTCGCAGGAGCCGCCGGGGCGGCCGAACGGGATGGAGCCAGGAATGTCAGCAGCAGCAACAAAGCCGGAACCGATATACGTCCAGGCCGGAGAACTCCGGCAGGCCCGAAGGAACTTCCTGGTAGCACTCGAGCCTGTGCGCCCGGCCGTTTACGGTTATTGCCGCAGATTGACCGGCACTGTCTGGGATGCCGAGGACCTGTTGCAGGAAACCCTGGTGAAGGCCCTTTCCGATGCCTCCCAACGGCATGAACCCATCAGCAACGTGCAGGCCTGGCTGATCCGGATCGCCACGAACACCTGGCTGGATACCCTGCGCCGCAGCGGCCGGGTAACGGTGCAGGACTTCAGCGAACCGGGCGCGGACCGGCCCGACGACGGCGCGGATCCCCTGACATCCCTGGAGGTGGAGTCGGCGCTGGGGCATTTGCTGCTGGTCCTGCCTCCCCGGGAACGAGCCTGCGTGGTCCTCAAGGACGTGTTTCACTACTCCCTGGCCGAGATCGCGCAAATGCTGGACACCACCGCCGGGGCGGTAAAGTCCGCGCTTCACCGCGGCCGGGGCACGCTGGCAACAGCCCGGGATGGAGGACCTGTTCCCGCCGACGACGGCGCTGCCGCCGGCGACGGGACCGGTTCAACACAGGCCCGCCCACCCCGGCCGGAGGGGCACCCCGAGTTGCTGCGCCGCCTCGCCGATGCTTTCAACTCCTACGACATTGATGCCATGGTCAGCCTGTTCCTGGCCGGCGGACGCACGGAGGTGATCGGCAACGTCAGCGAAACCGGACACGAGGAGATCCGCACCGGCTCCATGACCCACACTTTCGGGCCGGACGCCGCAGAGCTCTACCGGGCCAGCGTGCACCGCTATGACGGCGAGGACCTGATCCTCCTGTGGGAACGCCCTAAGGATGCGCCGGAAACTCCCGAGGTTGTGGCCGATGTCCTTCGCCTCAGCTGTGCCCACGGGGAACCGGTGATAGCCGAACTCCGGTGGTACTTCTTCTGCCCGGAAGTCCTGTCCGAGGTGGCCGGCGGTCTGGGGTTGCCGTTCAAGACGAACGGGGTTTCCTACTTCTGACGCAGGTCCCGGGCGGCGTCCCGGGCGGCCCGGAACGCGAGGAATGCTTCCCTGCTCGTCCGCGTGGGAGTAAACCCGAACTCCTGCTTCAGGGCGGTGTTGTCCAGCACCGGACGGTAACGCAGGAACCTCACCTGCTCCGGCCCGTGCACGGTCAGCCGCAGCAGGTGCCCCAGCCAGAGCGCGGCGGCCAGGACCGGCGCCGGAACGGTGACGGTGCCGCGTCCCAGCAGCCCGGCGATGTCGCGGACGGTCAGGGCACCGTCTCCGGCCACGTTGAAAATGCCGCTGCGTCCCGTGACGACGGCCTGCACCATGATGCCGGCCACGTCTTCATCCCAGATGAACACGAACGGGGATTCGCTGCCGGCTACCCGAAGCAGCTTCGGTGCGTCGAAAAGGGCGGTGATCTGGTTGCGGACCCGCTCGCCGAGGATGGTGCCGATCCGGAAGATGGTCTGCTGCAGTTCGGGATGCTCTTCGCGGACGCGGGCCAGTTCCTCCTCGACCAGCCGTTTATGCCGGGAATAGGCAAACTCGTCATTGCCGCGCAGCGGATCGGATTCCGTCAGCCACGGGGCGTTGTCCGGGTGGTATCCGTAGGCGGCGCCGGACGAGGAAATGACCACGTGCTTCACGCCGGCGGAAATGCAGGCCGCCAGTACGTTTCGTGAACCCACCACGTCCACTTGGAATTCCTGTTCCCGGGTGGTGTGTTTGCCCGGATTCACGATGGCGGCCAGATGGACCACGGTGTCGATCCGGTGGGACTGCAGCAGCCGCGCCACGTCCGGGGAACATACATCCGCGAGGGCGTACTCGACCCCGGCGAGCCGGCGTTCCTCCGCCGGTTCCCGGATGTCGAGGCTGAGGACATAGGAGATTTCGGGATGGTCCGCCAGGCCGGCGGTCACCGCGCTGCCCAGGAAGCCGTTGCCGCCGGTGACGCAGACTCGGGTCATCGTGCTGTCTCCCGCGGCTCCGGCTTGGCTGCGGTACTGCGGCGCGCATCCCGCCGCCGCCACCAGGCGGCCAGCAGCAGCCCGGCCAGGATGTCCCAGATGCCCCACCAGGCGGCCACCATCGCCATCCCGCCCAGCCCGGCAAAGAAGGTCAGCGTCAGGCCAAGTCCGAGTCCGGTATTGCGGGCACCCACTTCGAAGGTGAAGGCCCGCCGGCTGGGTTCGTCCAGCCGCACCGCCGCCGCCGTCCAGTATCCGACGGCCAGCGCCACGGCATCATGCAGCAGCACGACCAGGAAGATGGTGCCTAAATGCTCGCGGAGCGGCCCAAGGTTGCTGGCCGTCCCGGCAACAATGAAAACGAGCAGGGCCAGCAGGCCGATCCGCTGCACCCAGGGCCGCAGGATGTCGGTCACCGCGGGGAAGCGCCGGGCGAGGGGCATGCCCACAGCAAAGGGCACGCCGATGATAAGCAGGACCTGGACCAGCATTTCCCAGCGGTCCAGGGAGAAGTCCCGCATCAGCCCGGCGGTGGCCGGATTCAGCCGCGCCCACAGTGCCACGTTCAGCGGCATCACGGCGATAGCCACCAGATTCGAGACGGCGGTCATGGAAGCGGACAGGGCAACATTGCCGTGCGCCCGGTGGGTGAGCACATTCGAAATGCCGCCGGGCGGACAGCAGGCAACGAGGATCATGCCCAGGGCGATGGATGCCGGGACCTGCAGCAGGAGCGCCAGCCCTACCGTCACCGCGGGAAGCACCAGGTACTGGGCGCAGATTCCCAGCAGCACGGCCTTCGGGCTGCGCGCCACGGTCCGGAAGTCCGCCGGACGCACCTCGAGGGCGATGCCGAGAATGATGATCGCCAGCACCACGTTCAGGATCAGCAGGGAGGCCGGCGTGAAGTTCAGGACGACGTCGTCGATGGGCATCAGTGGTTCACCTTTTCACTAGCGGCAGCGGCAAGCAGGTCCAGGTGTGCGTCGAGTTCGGCGCGGTAGGCGTCCTTGTTCACGTAGTAGCTCATCCGGTCCAGGCCCAGATACCGGTAGCCGCCGGTGACATCCGGGGACTCCCCCGCCAGCAGCTGCCGGAACTCCTCTGCGGCCTCCGGGGTGTGTTTTTGGCCTGCAAGGTAGGCGGCTGCCAGTTCGGCCTGCCGGAACCTTCCCTCCCAGCCCAGTCCGGAAGCTTCCACCATGCCGATGACCAGCAGGTTCTCCGCCTGGCGGCTGAAGATGTTCAGGTACAACGACGGCGACGGGCCGTCCCAGCCGAGCAGCGCCGGGTCCAGGAACGGATAGTCCAGGGCATACCCGGTGGCGAGCAGGAGCAGGTCATACTCCCCCGTGCTGCCGTCCCGGAAGTACACGGTCTGCCCGTCCAGCCGGTCGATGTCGCCTTTGACCTGCAGGTCCCCGTGCCCCAGATGGTGCAGGATCAGGGAGTTCACCACGGGATGGGATTCGTAGATGCGGTAGTCAGGCTTCGGGAAGCCGAAGCGGTGCGGGTCTCCGGTGAACATGCGCAGGAGCCGCTTGTCGAAGAACTGCTTCAGCGGCCGGGGCAGCGGCTTGCCCTGGTTCAGGGTGTCGGTTGGCCGGCCGAAGACGTACTTGGGAATGAAGTAGTAGCCGCGCCGGACGCTGATGTCGACGGCGGCGGCGTGGTGGACGGCGTCCACCGCAATGTCGCAGCCGCTGTTGCCCGCACCGACAATCAGTACCCGTTTCCCGGCGAACTCCCGGGCATCTTTGTAGGAGGCGGAATGGCGGACCTCACCGGCAAACCGGCCGGGCAGGGCCGGCATTGCCGGCGTGTGCAGGGTGCCGGACGCGACGATGACAGCACTGAAACGGCCGCTTCCGTGCCCGTCGGTGCTTTCCCACGAAACCGTCCAGGCGCCGTCGTCGGTCGGCTCCGCTGCGGTGACCGATACACCAAACCGGATGAAACGGCGCAAACCGAAGTGGTCCGCATAGGAGCGGAAATAGGCGTGCAGGTGGCGGTGCCCGGGATAGTCGGGAGCGTCCCGGGGCATGGGGAACTCGGAAAACTGGGTGGTGGATTTCGAGGAGATCAGGTGCGCCGATTCGTAAACCGTGCTGGCTGGATTCTCGATGTTCCAGAGCCCGCCCACGTCCGTGTGCTGTTCAAAGCCGACAAAGTCCAGCCCCTGGCCAGACAAGGCACGCATGGCGGCAAGGCCGCTGGGTCCGGAGCCTATGACGGCGACTGGCAGTTCCGATCGTACGGCGTTTGCTGCGGGAGACACTTCCACCTGCTTCTGTGACCTGCATCACTGTAGATGCTGCCCGAACGCTACCCAAGGGTGGATGTGCCGGTCAAACCGGCTCCGTGTGAAGAGATGCGAAAGGCCCCGGCAGCCTGGCTGCCGGGGCCTTTTCACTCTGCGTACGGATTACTCAACGTCGTCGTCGACCCAATCGAAGGTCTTGGTGACTGCTTTCTTCCAAAGCCGCATCTGGCGCTGACGTTCGGCGTCATCCATCTGCGGGGTCCAGCGCTTGCCTTCAGCCCAGTTCTGCTCGAGCTCGTCGGTGTCGTTCCAGAACCCGACGGCCAGGCCTGCGGCGTACGCGGCGCCCAGCGCCGTGGTCTCGATGACCTTGGGCCGGACCACGTCCACGCCGAGGATATCGGCCTGGAACTGCATGAGCGCGTCATTGGCAACCATGCCGCCGTCGACCCGCAGCTCCGTCAGCGGAACACCGGAGTCGGCGTTCACGGCGTCGAGTACTTCCCGGGTCTGGAACGCGGTCGCTTCCAGTGCTGCCCGGGCAATGTGGTTCTTGTTCACGTAGCGGGTCAGGCCCACCATCGCACCGCGGGCATCCGCACGCCAGTAAGGTGCGAACAGTCCGGAGAACGCCGGCACGATGTACACGCCGCCGTTGTCCTCCACCTTGCGGGCAAGCTCTTCGATTTCCGGGGCACTGTTAATGATGCCCAGGTTGTCGCGGAGCCACTGCACCAGGGAGCCGGTGACGGCGATGGAACCCTCGAGGGCGTAGACCGGCTTGGCGTCGCCGAGCTGGTAGGCAACGGTGGTGATGAGGCCGTTCTCGGAACGGACAATCTCCTCACCGGTGTTGAAGATCAGGAAGCAGCCGGTTCCGTAGGTGTTCTTGGCGTCGCCCTTCTCGAACGCGGCCTGCCCGAACGTTGCGGCCTGCTGGTCGCCGAGGATGCCGGCCACCGGGGTTTCGCGGAGCAGCTGCGAGCCCGCGACCATGCCGTAGACCTCGGAGGAGGACTTGATTTCCGGCAGCATCGACCGCGGAATGCCGAACTCCTTGAGGATCTCCTCATCCCAGGTGAGTGTCTCAAGGTTCATGAACAGGGTGCGGGAAGCGTTGGTCACATCAGTGATGTGTACGCCGCCGTCCGTCCCGCCGGTGAGGTTCCAGACAATCCAGGAGTCCGTGTTGCCGAACATGAGGTCCCCCGCCTCTGCCCGTTCGCGTGCCCCCTCAACGTTGTCCAGGATCCACTTGATCTTCGTACCCGAGAAGTACGTTGCCAGCGGCAGGCCGACAGTGTCCTTGAAACGGTCCAGGCCGCCGTTTTCCGCCAGCTCGTTGACGATGGGCTGTGTACGGGTGTCCTGCCAGACAATGGCGTTGTAGACGGGTTCGCCCGTGTTGCGGTCCCAGACCACTGCCGTTTCACGCTGGTTGGTGATACCGACGGCGGCAATGTCGTGCCGGGTCAGGTTGGCTTTGGACAGGGCACTGCCGACAACTTCGCGGACGTTCGTCCAGATCTCCATCGGATCGTGCTCCACCCAGCCGGCGTGCGGGAAGATCTGCTCATGTTCCTTCTGCCCGGTGGAAATGATGTTTCCATCGTGGCCGAAGACGATTGCCCGGCTGCTGGTGGTGCCTTGGTCGATGGCGATGATGTACCTGGGATTGTCAGGCATTGTTTCTGCTCCTTGCGGTGGGGGTCTTTGGGGGTGGCCGGACCATACGGCCGGCCGGTCCGCTTATACCGGAAGCGGGAGGGGAATCTGGGCGCCCAGAAGGCCGCCCAGGGCGCCGCCGATCAGCGGGCCGACGACGGGCACCCAGGCGTAGCCCCAGTCGCTGCTGCCCTTGCCCGGGATGGGCAGCAGGGCGTGCACGATGCGCGGGCCAAGGTCACGGGCCGGGTTGATGGCGTAGCCGGTGGGGCCGCCGAGGGAGGCACCGATGCCGAGCACCACGAGGGCCACAGCCAGCGGGCCGAGTTCCGTGGGCGTTCCCGCGAAGGCAACGATCGTGAAGACGAGGACGAAGGTACCTACAACCTCAGTCACAACGTTCCATCCGTAGGACCGGATAGCCGGACCTGTGGAGAAGACACCCAGGATGTTGGCGGCGTCGGGCTCGTCGTCGAACTGCTTCTTGTAGGCGAGCCACGCCACGAAGGCACCAATGATGGCACCGGCCATCTGCCCTGCGAAGTAGACCATGGCCGCACCGAAGGAAACCTCGACGCCCGGCGCAAACTCCTCGTTGCCGGCTGCCCAGAGACCTACCGTGACGGCGGGGTTGATGTGCGCGCCGGAAATAGCGGCCGCGTACACGCCGGCAAACACACCGATGGCCCACCCCCAGTTGACCATCAGGAACCCGCCGCCGGCACCCTTCGTTTTCGCCAGCGCGACGTTGGCCACAACGCCGCAGCCCAGAATAATGAGGATGGCGGTGCCCGCCAGCTCACTGATGAAAACTTCTCCGAGAGTCACCATCGACTCCTCCGATCATTCGTATCTGTCCACGACCCAAGTGGGAGGGCGGACTGTTGGTTTCTATGCAATCAATCTTTTGCAAGAAGCGCCATTACCTTAGCCGACCTCTTTGGCGCCACGCCAATCTTCCCGCGGCAAAACAGGTAGTCAGCGCGCGATTCGGTACGGTGCCCGCACCTCGGTAAAGTCGTCATATGCAGCCTGCAGCTCGAATTCCGCTCAATAACGGCGTCCTGATGGATCAGGTCGGCTTCGGTACCTACAAGATCCCGGCCGACGACGCCGCCCGGCTCTGCCTGGAGGCACTCGGGGCGGGCTACCGGCACCTCGACACTGCCGCCCTCTACGGCAATGAAGCCGGGGTGGGCGAGGCCGTGAACACCTTCACCCGCGCGAGCGGCGTCGACCGCAGCGACATCTTCGTCACCTCGAAGGTCTGGAACACAGACCAGGGCTACGACTCCACTCTGCGTGCCTTTGACGCGTCCCTCTCCCGGCTGGGCCTGGACTACTTGGATCTGTACCTCATCCACTGGCCGTGCCCGCAGCGGGGACAGTTCGTCGACACGTACCGGGCGTTGGAGGAGCTCTACGCCGCGGGCCGGGTCCGTGCCATCGGCGTCTCAAATTTCCAGCCCGGCCATCTGCAGCAGCTGCTGGACGCGACCGGAATTGTCCCGGCGGTAAACCAGATTGAACTGCACCCCTGGCTGGCGCAGGAGGAACTGCGGCAGCTGCACCAGCGGCTCGGAATCCGCACGGCCGCGTGGAGCCCGCTGGGCCGCGGTGCAGTCCTCGCGGACCCGGTAGTTGTGCGGATTGCGGCCGAGCTCGGCCGCTCCCCCGCGCAGGTGATCCTCCGCTGGCACCTGGACCTCGGCAACATCGTTATTCCCAAGGCCAGCAGTCCGGAGCGGATTGCCGGAAACCTGGACCTGTACTCCTTCGAGCTGACCGCCGATCACCGGACGGCATTGAACGGACTGGACCGGGGCCAGCGGTCCGGATCGCATCCCGACGAGGTGAACTGAATGTCCGGCACTGCAGCGCGGAGTGCGTCGACGCCGTCGGGCGCCCCTGCGCCTTTCCTGCGCAAGGCCGCCGTGCGGTCCTTTTCGGTGGACGGCACCGAGCAGGTCTGCCGGGACTTCGCGCCGGTCACGGAGGACGACGCGGGCCTGCCGCCGATCTTCATGGTCCACGGCTTCCGCGGCGACCACCATGGACTGCTGCGGATTGTCGAAGCGCTCCCCCGCCACCGCGTCCTGGTGCCCGACCTTCCCGGCTTCGGCGCCGGTGCCGCCCTTCCCTCTACGCACGATGTCCCCGCCTACACCGCATTTGTCCGCGAGGCACTGGCGGACCTGGGCTTGGGCCCGGACACGGTCCTGCTCGGCCATTCCTTCGGCTCCATTATTGCCGCGCACCTTGCGGCTCAGTCACCGGAACTGATCAGTGAGCTGGTGCTCGTGAACCCCATCTGCGAGCCTGCGCTGGAGGGTCCCAAGGGGATCACCAGCAAGGCGGCTGAACTTTACTACCGGCTGGCGGCCGCACTGCCGGAAAAACCCGGCATGGCGCTGCTCCGCAGCCCGCTGATTGTCCGGGGCATGAGCATGCTGATGGCAAAGACAAAGGATCCGGGCCTGCGCCGCTGGATCCATGCCCAGCACGATGCGTACTTCAGTGCCTTCGCCAACCGCCGGGTGGTCCTCGATGCCTTCCGGGCCTCCATTTCGGCCACGGTGCGCGACGTCGCCGGGCAGCTTTCCATGCCCGTGCTGCTCATCGCCGCGGAACAGGACGACCTCGGATCGGTGCGGGGGCAGCGCCTGCTTGCCGAGCTGATTCCCGACGCCGAACTGCAGATACTGCCCGGCGTGGGCCATCTGGTGCATTACGAAAAGCCGGCTGAGGCAGCCGATACGATCGAGGACTTCCTGTCCCGGAGGCATATATGAGGATGCGCCTGGCCGTAGACGCCCGGTTTACCCGCACCGACCACCATGACGGCATCAGCCGCTACGGCGCGAGCCTGATCGAGGCGGTGGCCAGGCAGGCCGACGTCGTGATGCTGATTTCGGACGAACGCCAGCTGGGACTGCTCCCGGACCTGCCGTGGGTGAAGATCAACAGCCCGCTTTCCCCCGCCGAGCTGTTTGTGGCTTTCCGGATCAACCGGCTCGGTGCCGACGCGGTTTTCTGCCCGATGCAGACCATGGGCAGCTGGGGCCGGAAGTATCCGCTGATCCTGACCCTGCATGACCTGATCTATTACTCGAACCCGACGCCGCCGTCGTTCCTTCCGGCGGCGGTGCGCTGGCTGTGGCGGCTTTACCACCTGGCCTACTGGCCGCAGCGGCTGCTGCTGGACAGGGCCGACGTCGTTGCCACCATCAGCGGGACGACGCGGGAGCTGATGTCCCGCCACCGGTTGACCAAACGGCCCGTCCGGATAGTGGCCAACGCACCCCAGGAGGGTGCCGTACCGCGGGACGACGCGGGAGCCGAGGCGTCGCTGCTGTATATGGGGTCCTTCATGCCGTACAAGAACGTGGAGACCATCATCCGCGGCATGGAATACCTGCCGGATTACACGCTGCACCTGCTGAGCCGGATTTCCGATGCGCGGCGAAGCGAGCTTGAAGCGCTGATTCCCGCCGGTGCGCGCGTAACGTTCCACAACGGCGTGACCGATGAGGAGTATGACGGCCTGCTGCGCCGCACCACGGCCTTGGTGACCCTGTCACAAGCCGAGGGCTACGGGCTTCCGGTGATTGAGGCAATGGCCGTGGGCACCCCGGTGGTCGCCAGCGACATTCCGATTTTCCGCGAGGTCTCCGGGGGTGCGGCGCTGCTGGTGGATCCGGAGGATCCGTCGGCCTTCGCGGACGCCGTCCGGCAGCTGGGCGAACCGGGGCGCTGGCAGAAGGCGTCCCACGCCGGCGTGCAGCGGGCCGCCGACTACAGCTGGGCTGCCTCTGCCGACCAGCTCATGGATGCGGCCGGGGAGGCTGTCCGCCTGTTCCCCGGCCGCCGCCGTCGTCGTTGATCCTTACTTGCCCAGGTTAACGATCATCTTGCCCTTATTGGCGCCCTTCATCAGGTCAATGAAGGCCTGCGGGGAGTTTTCGAGCCCGTCCACAAACGTCTCGTCGTAACGGACCAGGCCTTCCTGCAGCCAGCTGGTCATCAGGGAGGCAAACTCGTCGGCGTACTGGTTGTAGCTGCCCACGAGGAAGCCCCGGAGGGTGATTTCCTTGCCGATGGCAATGGCCAGGTTCCGCGGGCCGACGGGTGCATCGTTGTACTGCGAGATGGCACCGCACATGGCGATCCGGCCGAACTTGTTCATTACCGAAAGGGCCGCTTCGAGGTGCTCGCCGCCCACGTTGTCGAAGTAGACGTCAATGCCGTCGGCACCGGCGGCCTTCTTCAGCGAATCCTTCACCGGACCGTCGTGGTAGTTGAACGCCTCGTCGAAGCCCAGGTCCAGCAGCCGCTGGACCTTTTCGGCGGAACCGGCACTGCCGATGACCTTCTTGGCACCCATGGCCTTGGCGATCTGCCCGACCAGCGAACCCACGGCGCCCGCGGCACCCGAAACGAAGACAACGTCGCCTTCCTTGAACTCCGCCACCTTGGTCAGGCCGGCATAGGCCGTCTGGCCGGTCATGCCCAGCACCCCGAGGTACGCGCTGGCCGGAGCGGCCTCCGTATCGATGATGCGGGCACGGCGCCCGTCAAGGACGGCGTAGTCGCGCCAGCCGAGGCCGTGCAGTACCTTGTCCCCCGGCTTGTGGTCCGGTGAGCGTGACTCCACGACTTCACCGACGGCGCCGCCCTCCAGCGGAGCGTCAAGCTGGAACGGCGGAACATAGGACTTGGCGTCATTCATCCGGCCGCGCATGTACGGGTCAACGGACATGTGCAGGTTGCGGACCAGGACCTGGCCCTCCTGCAGCTCGGGTACCGGCACCTCCGCCAGGCGGAAGTTCTGCTCCGTCGGCCACCCTTCGGGGCGGGAAGCAAGCTGGATTTCGCGGCCGGTTTCGGGGTAACTGCTCATGGAATGAACCTTACTGTCGGGGTTGATGGTCGGTATTTACTTCGCCACGGCCTGCCGCAGCGCGGCAGTGACCTTGGCGAGGGTGTCCTGCAGGCTTTCCAGGTCCTGCGGTGCCAGTCCGGCGGAGGCTGCGAGCCGGTCCGGCAGGTTCCTCGCGTCATGTTCGAGCGCGCGGCCGGCATCCGTGAGGTGGATACGGACGCGCCTTTCGTCCTCGACGGCGCGACGGCGCTGGACCAGGTCCGCTGCCTCCAGCCGCTTGAGCAGCGGTGAAAGCGTGCCGGAATCCAGGTCCAGTGCCTCCCCCAGGTCCCGGACGCTTTGGGCGTCCTTCTCCCAGAGCAGGGACATCACCAGGTACTGCGGGTAGGTCAGCCCCATCTCTTCAAGCATCGGACGATAGAGGGCCGTGGCCGCCCGGGAGGCGGAGTACAGCGAGAAGCACACCTGCCGCTGTAGGGATTCGTTCATGGACCCACCGTAGGGCACAATTCAATTGTGCACAACCTGTTTTGCCGGCACGGGCAACGATTACCCCAGCGCGCCTACTGGCGCAGCGCGCCCCGAAGCGCCATCTGCCCCGGCAATTCGGCGCGGTTCCCGCGAGGCCAAACGCACAGTGTCCGATCAAAAAACAGGTATTACGACGCGTAGGTTTGCCCTTTTAGCCAGTCCGAACGAACGCTAGACTCGAACACATGTTCGAATACTCGCCGTCGGCTGATCACCATCGGAGGGGGCCGCTGGAGGTCCAATCCGCAGTGTTCGACGCCTGGGTGGAGTACTTGGCCGCAGATTCCGGGCCCACCTCCGGCCACACGCCGGAGGGTTCAGTTTCGGAAATCGTCTCGGATGCGGAACTGATCGACCAACTCCGCGCACTGGAGGAACTGAAGGGTGCAGCTGCCGCCGCGCAGGCACGGATCTCAGCGGCATTCGATGCCTCGCAGCGGCGCAAGCAGGAACAGGCCGGACTTCGGAAGGAAGATCTTGGGCGAGGGGTAGCTTCACAGATCGCTCTGGCCCGGCGGGAATCCGCCAACAAGGGCGGACGGCTGCTCGGTCTTGCAAAAGTCCTTACCTCGGAGATGCCGTACACGATGCGGGCCTTGTCCCTGGGGCAGATCAGCGAATGGCGGGCCACCCTCCTGGTGCGTGAGACAGCTTGCCTCTCCCTTCAGGACCGCAGGCTGGTGGATGAAGAAGTGGCAGGTGATACCGGTCTCTTGGAGTCCCTGGGTGACCGGCAGATCATCGCCCGTGCCAAGGCTGCCGCATACCGGTTGGACCCACGGGCGGCAGTGAACCGTGCCGCGAAAGCAACATCCGAACGGTTTGTTTCCTGCCGTCCGGCGCCGGACACCATGACATACCTGACCGGGTTACTGCCCGTCGCGCAGGGGGTGGGCGTATACGCAGCCCTTTCACGCGAGGCCGACCGGCTACGCGCCGCCGGCGACGCAAGGGGGCGGGGCCAGATCATGGCCGACACCCTGGTGGAACGGGTCACCGGGCAGGGAGATGCCGGCTCGTTGAAGGTGGAGATCCAGCTGGTAATGACGGACCGGACTTTGCTGGCAGGCAATTCCGAACCGGTGCTAGTGCCCGGGTATGGCCCGGTTCCGGCGCAATGGGCTCGGGATCTGGTTCGACGCCGGAGCAGCCTGGCCCGGAGCAACCGGGGCCGGACCAAGGACCCGGACGTGGGCGGGCCCGACAAGCATGCGGAACGCTGGATCCGGAGGCTCTACGCGGCTCCCGATACGGGAGAACTGGTGGCAATGGACTCCCGGGCACGGCTGTTTCCCAAATCGCTGGCACGATTCATCGCGGCCCGGGACACCACCTGCCGAATGCCCTGGTGCGGAGCACCAATCCGCCATCTGGACCATATTCGCCCTCACAACCGCGGCGGACCCACAAATGCTGCCAACGGGCAGGGGCTATGCGAGGCGTGCAACCATGCCAAGGAAGCGCCGGGGTGGACCGCAGAACCAGTCCGAATAAGCAGTCCGGAGCCCGCAGCAGAAGCCGGCATCACCACCGGAACCAGAGACACGGCGGACACGGCAGGCACGGCAGACACGGCACCCGCCGGACACACGGTGGACACGACGACGCCGACCGGCCACACGTATCGTTCCACCGCTCCGCCCCTGCCCGGGACGACACCGCGCGGAACAATGCCGCAGCCGGCGCACCGGCCATACCACCCGGAACATCCCCCGGAACATCCCCCGGCGCGTTCCCCAGAACGTTCCCTGCACTCCCCCGTTGAAGCATGCATAGCGGATTTTGTTTGGGCAGCCTGAAGGCGGCCCCTGGAGGACTGCCACTGCTGGAAGCACATGGCTATAGTGGCGGCCAATCAGCTTATGGCAGCACATCAGCTGGTGCCGCCGAATCAGCACGCACGGATCGGCCAACTGCCTGCCCATGAGAAGGAGTACCAGTGAAGCTTGGACCGCACCTGCACCGCATCGGCAACGACATTGTGGCCGCTTATCTGGTGGACACGGAGGACGGGATTACCGTGATCGATACCGGACTCCCCGGGCATTGGAAGGATCTGCGCGCTGAACTGAAGGCCATGGGCCGAACCCTGGACGACATACGCGGGGTGGTCCTGACGCACGGGGACAGTGACCACATCGGCTTTGCCGAAAGACTGCGCCGGACCCGGAACGTGCCTGTCTTCGTCCACTCCGAGGATGCAGATCGTGCTCGCGGCGGCAAGAAGCCAAAGCCTGCGATGGGCCCCATGCGGCCGGGTCCCGTGGTCCGGTTCTTCGCCTACGCGGTGCGCAAGCGGGGTTGGCGAACCACGTACCTCACCGAGGTCTCCGAGGTGGCGGACGGTGACGTTCTCCCGCTGCCGGGTGAACCGCAGGTCATAGCCCTGCCTGGACACTCCCCGGGCAGCATTGCCGTGTACGTGCCGGCCGCGGATGCGGTCTTTGTCGGGGATGCACTCACCACCCGCGACGTGCTGACCGGGCGGACGGGCATTCGGCCCGCACCGTTCACTGATGACCCTGCGTTAGCCCTGCATTCCCTGAATCGGCTGGCCGGCATCGAGGCCAACTGGGTGCTCCCCGGACATGGAGCTCCATGGCGCGGCACCCCGGGCGACGTCCAGGAGCTGGCACGCCTGGCAGCAGTGCGAACGGGTCGCGGAGGCAACCGCTAAGAGAACAAATTCAACACCGGAAAAAGTAGTTGGCACTCGCCCCTTGAGAGTGCTAATCTCATTTTCGCAAGTTGAGCGTCACTGACTCAACTTTGGAACTGAATCTCGGCACCGCTGAAAAAGCGATTATGTTGAAGGAGTTGGTACCACCATGGCTATGAAGTTTGATCCGTTCCAGGAACTGGACCGCATGGCTCAGGCACTGCGTGGCGAAGGAACCCTGCGCGGCATGCCCATGGACCTCTACCGGCAAGGCGACCAGTACATCCTCGCAGCAGATCTCCCCGGGATCGATCCCGGATCCATCGACATTGATGTCGACGGCCAGCTGCTGACCATCCGGGCCCAGCGCACGCTGCAGAACACGGACGGGGTCAAGTGGCTCACCCGCGAACGGGAAAGCGGTTCCTTCCTGCGCCAGCTCAACCTCGGCCAGGGGATCGACACTGAACAGATTTCGGCCCAGTACGAGAACGGTGTCCTCAGTGTCATCATCCCGGTGGTTGAGCGGGCCAAGCCCCGCAAGATCGCCGTCCAAACCTCAACGGAAGCTTCCGCTATCAACGGCGAAACCGTCGAAGGAAACGGTGCAGTCGAAGGAAACAGCGCAGTCGAAGGTACCAGCCGGGAAACCGTCGGGGCCTAATCCCTGACTCCATTTTCTGCAACGAAGGGCTCCGGAAATCCGGAGCCCTTCGTTGTACCCGCCACAGGGGCACACCCAGTGGCAAACTTCACCCCGATTCCGGTCAATTCTGCTTTCCGCGGGGCGGGATACTGGGAAATGTACGCCTTGAAACGGATCGGCCCGGGCAAGTGGGTGGGCACACACAGCTGCAGCCGCCAGGCCCGGGGGCTGGGAAAGGGGACGCAGCAGTGAAGCTGCCCACTGTCAATCATCGGTACTGGATGATCCACGGAGTACCCCGTGGACTGTTGGGGCGGTTGTCCCGGTTGGGCGGCGCGGCCCAACTGGCTTTGCTTTCCCTGCTTGGCGCCTGCGCCGTGCTTTTCGAGTTGCTGTAAGCACCAGCTGCAGGAACACGAGCTGCTGTAAGCAAAGACTGCAGCTGGAACCAGTCGCAGGACGCCAGGCCCTAGAGAACGTCGGTTCCGTCCACTCGAATGTAGACGGGATCGCCCGTCCGGCGGGCAGAGGCAGCAGCCTTGGTTGAACGAAGCGCCGCCGTAATCGCGGGGGCCGCAGGGTAGGGGAAAAACAGGAGTGTCCGGTAGCGTCCGCCGGCGCCGCCCAACTGGCCGTCCGGAGACTTGCTGTCCCGTTGCTGGGCGTTCCCCGGCGGCGGGGCAACTGCGGGTGCAAGCGGCGCCGGCCCCACGGTCCGGACACCCTCAGGCAGCTCGAGCCGCGTAATGAACGCGTCAAGCCCCTCCCGCGACCCGGTCAGTTCGGCATACCGCACGGCCGGCGGCAAACCCAGCTCGCGCCGCAGCTCCAGTTCGCGTTCCGCCGCCGACGCCGGGTCCCAACGGAGCAGATGGCCAACCGTTGCCGAATCATCAGCCGTGACAACCACGAGGCCTTTTTCCGTTGCCGGCCGGACCAGCGATGCCGCCGTAAACCAGCGGCGCAGGGTGTCCTCCCCCGCGCGCAGTGATTCGCGGGACAGCATCGCATTGCCGTCCAGCAGAATGGCTGCGGCGTAGCCACCCGGAGCTACGGGCTCGGCGCCGGGGGTGGCGACGACCAGTGCCGGAGTGTCCGGAATCTCGGTCCGGATGTGGTCGCCGGCGGAAGAAATCACTGTGGTGGAGGGGAACGCACGGCCCAGCTCCTCGGCGGTGCGCCCGGCACCGGCGGTGGAGCCCCGCAGCTGGGTTCCTCCGCAGTTGCCGCAATGCCACATGGGCTCCGGCCGCCCGCACCAGCGGCATGCCGGAATACCGTTCCTGCTGGCAAGGCCCAAGGGGCCGGAGCAGTTGCGGCACCGGGCGGGTTCCCGGCATTCCTGGCAGGACAACGCAGGCGAGAAACCGGTCCGGGCCACCTGGACCAGCACCGGTCCGCGCGTCAGCCCGTCCTGCGCCGCCTTCCACGCGGCGTGCGGGATCCGGGCACGGGCAGCCAAGGGGTCGCGTTCCATCGTGAAGGAATCAGTAGTGCTGACCACCCGCGGGGCATGCGCCCGGACGGTTGAACGGTCGGCCGCTATACCGGCTGCCCAGCCGCTGGCGACCAGCCGCTGGGCCTCGGTGCTCCGCGAATGCGACGCCAGGAGCAGGGCTGCGTCTTCCAGTTCGGCACGGAGCAGAAGGACGTCGCGGGCGTGCTGGTAGGGGGCCCGCTGTTCGGCGTGCAGATCATCGGCGTCGTCCCAGATCACCGCCAGCCCGAGATCCCGCACCGGCGCATAAGCGGCCGAACGGGTCCCGATGGCCACACGGACATCACCGTGCAGCAACTGGAGGAAACTGCGGTAGCGCGGAGTGGGTCCGTCTTCGGCCGTCAACCGCACAAAGGAGCCTGCACCGATCCGGGCAGTAAGCGCCGACTGCACCCGCGAGAGGTCCTTATTGTCGGGAACGACGACGACGGCGCCCCGCCCGGAGAGCAGCGTGGAGCGCACAGCTTCGGCAATTTCGGCAGGCCAGTCCTTCGTGCCGTAACCGCCGAGCGAGGAGAGCACGGCGCGGGGGCGGTGGCCCGCGGCCAGATGGGTCAGGAACCGCGGTCCGTGCGGATAGCGTGCCAGCGGGTTGGCTCCGGCCCCTTCCGGTCCGGGTACGGTGTCTGCCGCTGCTGCTCCCGAATCAGTGTCGGCACCGGAGCCGGAGCCGGCGTCACTCCCGGCGCCCGTCCCAGCGGATGCCGCCCGCGCTTCCGGAGTGAATTCCTTCTCCACCCTCGCCGCACGCGGCGGAATCGCCACCCGCAGCACGTCATGGACGGTTCCGGCGTAGCGTGCTGCAACGGCCTCGGCCAGGCGCAGGATCTGCGGCGAAAGCACGGGCTGCGGGGAGATTACCTTCCCCAGCGGAATCAACCGGGCGGTGGTGTCCGCTTCGGCCGCCCGTTCAGTGATAAATCCAGGGAGTTCCTGGCCGCCGAACCGCACCTTGACCCGGGCGCCGGGCACAGCGTCGGCGTCGAGGTCTGCGGGGACCAGGTAGTCAAAGGGCCGGTCCAGGTGCGGCAGCGGGGAATCCAGCAGGACACGGGCAATCGGCAGGGCGGAAGCCGGCTGGGACTTGCCTACCGGTTTTGCCGACGGCGTGAAGCCGTGCAGCAGGGAAAGCTGCACGGCCTCGGTAGTGTCGTCGGCGGCCATGGCCGGCTACACGTTGAAGTAGCTACGGAGGTCCTCGACCTTGTCCTTGCGCTCCCAGGTGAAACCTTCGTCCTCACGGCCGAAGTGGCCGTGGGCGGCAGTCCGCTGGTAGATGGGACGCTTGAGGTCCAGGCCGTTGATGATGCCCAGCGGACGCAGGTCGAAGACTTCCTGCACGGCGTCGGCAATCCGGGCCGGGTCCACTGTCTCGGTACCGAAGGTCTCCACGTAGATGCCCACGGGGCGGGCCATCCCGATGGCGTAGGCAATCTGGATTTCCGCACGCCGGGCCAGGCCTGCGGCAACCACGTTCTTGGCTACCCAGCGCATGGCGTAGGCCGCGGAACGGTCCACCTTGCTCGGGTCCTTGCCGCTGAACGCACCGCCGCCGTGGCGGGCAAATCCACCGTAGGTGTCAACGATGATCTTGCGGCCGGTGAGGCCGGCATCGCCGACGGGACCGCCAATGACGAAGGGGCCGCCGGGGTTGATGATGTGCTTGACGTCGGAAATGTCCAGGTCGGTCCCGGCCAGGACGGGGTTCACCACGTACTCGACCATGTCGGCCCGCAGTTGTTCCAGGTCCAGCTCCGCGGCGTGCTGGGTGGAGACAACCACGGAGTCCACGGAAACCGGCCGGTCGCCGTCGTACCCCACGGTGACCTGGGTCTTGCCGTCCGGACGAAGGTACGGGAGGGTGCCGTCCTTGCGGACGGTGGTAAGGCGTTCGGAGAGGCGGTGGGCCAGCCAGATGGGCGTGGGCATCAGCACCGAGGTCTCGTCACTGGCGTAGCCGAACATGATGCCCTGGTCCCCCGCGCCCTGGGCGTCATAGGGGTCAACAACCTTGCCGGTCCGGTTCTCCAGGGAGTTGAACACACCTGAAGCGATTTCCGGGGACTGCTGGCCGATGGATACGGACACGCCGCAGCGGGCGCCGTCGAAGCCGTTGGCCGAGGAATCGTAGCCGATGTCCAGGATGGTGTCGCGGACCAGCTGCGGGATCTCAACGTAACCCTCGGTGGTCACTTCTCCTGCGACGTGCACCAGGCCTGTGGTCACCAGGGTTTCAACGGCTACCCGGGACTCGGGATCGACCTTGAGCAGGCCGTCGAGGATTGCGTCACTGATCTGGTCACAGATTTTGTCCGGGTGGCCCTCAGTGACGGATTCCGAGGTGAAAAGGCGCAGGTTGGACTGCGGCTTGGAGGGGGATGATGTATCGGAAAAAGTCACGGGATTTACTCTACCGGGCCGCACCGACCATCGAAGCACGTGCAGGGTGCGCGGCCTCAGGCGGTGCGTGCGGCGAGCTCGGCGGAAATCCGCGCGATGATGCGTGCCGAAACGTCGGCTTTGGTGCCGGCTGCGCTTTCGCCTGCATCCTCTGCGGCGTCTGCCGGTGAGAGAATCCTCACCTCGGTGTCGTCCTGGCCGAAGACCAGGGATTTGCCGACCCGGTTGAGAACCAGCAGGTCGCAGCCCTTCCGGGCTAGCTTCTTGCGCCCGTATTCGAGCACATCGGAGCTGGCATCTCCGGTTTCGGCGGCGAAACCGACAATGAGTTTCGGGGTGCCCGCTCCGGCTGCTTCGCGCGCCTGGACCAGTTCCTGCAGGATGTCGGGATTGCGGACGAGGGTGATCACGGGATCCGCTTCGTCGTCGCGCTTCTTGATTTTGGTGTCCACCACCTGTGACGGGCGGAAATCCGCGACCGCGGCGGCCATGATCACGACGTCGGAATCCGCGGCGGCCGCGTGCACGGCGGTACGGAGTTCGAGGGCTGTTTCGACGCGGATAAGCTCGACGCCGCTCGGCGCCGGAACATCCATGTGCGCCGCGACGAGCCGCACCCGGGCGCCGGCCGCCAGCGCCGCTTCGGCCAGCGCGGTCCCCTGCTTTCCTGAGGAGCGGTTGCCGAGGAACCGTACCGGGTCCAGCGGTTCGCGGGTGCCTCCGGCGGTGATGGTGACGGTGGTGCCGGCCAGATCGCCGGGAGCGGCTGCGGTGTTTGCGGCCTCGCTGCTGTCAGCTTCGACGCTGTCAGCTTCCACGGCGGCCAGTGCGGCGGTGAAGATGGCTTCCGGTTCCGGCAGGCGGCCGGGGCCGGTGTCCTTACCCGTCAGCCGCCCGATGCCCGGTTCCAGCACCACGGCACCCCGGCTGCGCAGGGTGGCGACGTTGGCGGTGGTCGCGGGATGCATCCACATTTCGGTATGCATGGCCGGGGCGAAAACCACCGGCCCGCGGGCCATCAGCAGGGTATTGGTGAGCAGGTCGTTTGCCTGGCCGGCGGCAGCCCGGGCCAGCAGGTCCGCAGTGGCCGGGGCAACCACGATCAGATCCGCTTCGTGTCCGAGCCGCACATGGTTGACCTTCTCCACTTCGTCGAAGACAGAGGAGGAGACGGGGTTGCCGGAGAGCGCCTCCCACGTTGCAACACCGACGAACTGCTTGGAGGATTCGGTGGGGACAACGGTGACGTTGTGCCCCGCCTCGGTGAAAAGCCGCAGCAGCGACGCGGCCTTGTACGCGGCGATTCCGCCGCCGACGCCCAGGACTATGCGCACGCTGCTGCCTTCCCCCTTGTGGTCGCTGAGCTTTACTCGGCGTTCTCGTTCGGGCGCACCACGAGCATGCCGTCGTTGATCTCGCGCAGGGCGATGGACAGCGGCTTTTCGTTCAGCTTGGTTTCCACCAGCGGGCCGACGTACTCGAACAGGCCCTCGTGCAGCTGGGAGTAGTAGGCGTTGATCTGGCGGGCGCGCTTGGCACCGTAGATGACCAGCGCGTACTTGGAATCGGCGGCTTCGAGCAGGTCGTCGATCGGCGGGTTGATGATGCCTTCAGACACAGGGTTCTCCAAAATTCTTGAACGGGATTCGCGGTTTGTCAGCGCGTGCGCGGACTGATTCCCATGAGTGATACAAGCTCAGCTGCAGCCCGCTGGACGTCATCATTAATGACGGTGTGATCGAACTCGGACTCGGCAGCAAGTTCCAGTTTAGCGGTTTCCAGCCGTTGCTGCTGCTCTTCGGGCGTTTCGGTTCCGCGCCCGACCAGTCGCCGCACCATTTCGTCCCAGGTAGGCGGGGCCAGGAACACGAAATTCGCCTCCGGCATCGACTTCTTGACCTGCCGCGCACCCTGGAGATCGATCTCCAGCAATACGCTGCGGCCCTCGGCCATGGCTGCTTCCACGGTGCGGCGCAGGGTTCCATAGCGGTTGCGTCCGTGGACCACTGCCCACTCGAGCATCTGGTCCTGCTCAATCATGGCGTCGAACTCTTCGGCGCTGACGAAGAAGTAATGTACGCCGTCTTCTTCACCCGGACGGGGGGCACGGGTGGTGGCCGAGACGGAAAGCCAGACCTCGGGATAGTTGTCCCGGATATAGGTGGATACAGTGCCCTTGCCAACTGCGGTTGGACCTGCCAGAACTGTCAGCCGCGGTTGCGACACGTAAACCTCATTCACTCGTTGTTATTGCGGGCCTCCGGAGCCTAATGGCTCGCCAGCAGGTCTATCAGCGCCTTGCGCTGATGCACGCCCAACCCCCGGACCCGGCGGGTGGGCGCAATACCTACCGTAGCCATTATTCCAGCTGCGCGGCGCTCCCCGACACCAGGCAGGGCGCGCAGCAGGTCCATGACCTTCAGCCGCCCAACCGCTTCCTCGCCGGAACGGGACAGGATGACTTCCTCGATGCTGAGATCACCGGACTTGATACGTGACTTGACCTCCGCACGGACCGCCCGGGCCGCGGTGGCCTTTTCGCGGGCAAGCGTACGCTCGGCTTCTGTCAGTGGCTTGAGGTTCAAGAGACGCTCCCGGACGAAGACACACCGCTGTCAGCGGCTCTGCTGGTAGCTCCGAACCTATCCGCAATCGAAGCCCAATTGCAATGGAACCCGATTCGCAGATGCCGCTCCCCTAGCGTACGGATGCCAGCTCCGATCCGGTCCGCAGCGCTGCGTCGCGGAGGCCCCGGGGGTCGGGGCCGGCCCGCAGGATGCCGCGGCTGGAGGTAGCCAGGACATTGGGGTACGCCGCAGCGAAGGTTCCGCGCAGGTCGGCGGCGGTTGCCCCCTGGGCGCCCAGGCCTGGAGCGAGCAGCGGTGCCCGCGAGGCGGCAAGGTCGATCTCCAGATCTGCCAGTGCCGTGCCGACGGTCGCGCCGACCACAAGTCCCACGGAGCCCAGTTCCGTCCCGGAACCACCTCCCGGGCGCACATTTTCCGCCGCTGCCGCGTCCACGATCCGGGCAGCCACGGACCGTTCCGCTCCCCCGGCGCCGACGTGCTGAACGGACGCCCCTTCCGGGTTTGACGTCAGTGCCAGGACAAATACACCGCGTCCGGTGGCAGCGGCAAGGTCCAAGGCGGGCCGCAGGGACCCGAACCCGAGATACGGACTGAGCGTCACGGCGTCGGCCGCCAGCGGCGAACCGTCCCGCAGCCACGCGTCCGCATAGGCTGCCATCGTGGAGCCGATGTCCCCGCGCTTGGCGTCGGCGATACTGAGCACGCCGGCATCCGAACACTCCCCCAGCAGGCGTTCCAGGACCGCCAGCCCGGCGGATCCGTGGCGTTCGTACAGCGCCACCTGTGGCTTCACGGCCGCGACCTGCTCCCCCACCGCCGCGAGGACGGTGAGGGAGAAACGTTCGAGCCCGGCGGCGTCGTCGTTCAGGCCCCACTGGGCCAGCAGTTCGGGGTGCGGATCGATGCCGACGCACAGCTGCCCGCGGCGGTCCATGGCCGCGCGCAGCCGCGCACCGAAAGCGGGACGTTCCTCAGGCACCGGCTGCCTTCAACCGGGCGGCGTGTTCCTGCAGGGAAGTCACGTCCCATTCGTAGGAGCGCATCGCGTCGATCGCCTGCACGGCGGCACCGAACTCGGAGACGGTGGTGACCACCGGGCAGCCGATGGACGTTGCCGCGGCCCGGATTTCGTATCCGTCGCCGCGGGCCTGGCCGCCGGAAGGCGTGTTGACCACCAGGTTGATCTCGCCGGCGGTGATCAGGTCCACGACGGTCCCTTCGCCGTCCGGTCCGACACCCTCGCCGACCTTGCGCACCACCGTGGCGGCAATGCCGTTGCGGCGCAGTACCTCGGCCGTGCCGCCGGTGGAGAGGATCTCGAAGCCGAGGTCGCTCATCCGCTTCACCGGCATGATGATCGAGCGCTTGTCCCGGTTCGCCACCGACACGAAGACCTTGCCGGCGGTGGGCAGGGCACTGTTCGCGGCGGCCTGTGACTTGGCGAAGGCGGTGTCGAAGTACTTGTCAATGCCCATGACCTCACCGGTGGACCGCATTTCCGGGCCCAGGAGAGAGTCCACCACGGTGCCCTCGGGGGTCCGGAACCGGCTGAACGGCAGCACCGCTTCCTTCACGGCCACCGGGGCGTCCAGCGGCAGGGTGGAGCCGTCGCCGACGGCGGTCAGCTTCCCGGCGGCCCGCAGCTCGGCGATGCTGGCGCCGGTGCCGATGAGAGCCGCGGCCTTGGCCAGCTGGACACCGGTGGCCTTGGACACGAACGGCACGGTGCGGGAGGCACGCGGGTTGGCTTCGATGACGTAGAGGATGTCCGAGGCCAGGGCGAACTGGATGTTGATCAGCCCGCGGACGCCGACGCCGGCGGCGATCACCCGGGTGGCCTCGCGGACCCGGTCGATCACGTCGGTGCCGAAGGTGATGGGCGGCAGCACGCAGGCGGAGTCGCCCGAATGGATGCCGGCCTCCTCGATGTGCTCCATGATTCCGCCCACGTAGAGGTCGGTGCCGTCGAAGAGCGCGTCGACGTCGATCTCGATGGCGTCTTCAAGGAACCGGTCCACCAGGACGGGGTGGTCCGGGGTGATCTCGGTGGCGTTGGTGATGTAGCGGGAGAGGTTCGCTTCGTCATAGACGATCTCCATGCCGCGGCCGCCCAGGACATAGGACGGGCGGACCAGGACGGGGTAGCCGATCTCGTCCGCCACCCGCTTGGCGTCCTCGAAGGACACGGCCGTGCCGTTCTTGGGGGCGGTGAGCCCGCCCTCGTCCAGCACCTGCTGGAACGCACCGCGGTGTTCGGCCAGGTCGATTGCGGCGGGTGAGGTGCCCAGGATGGGCACGCCGGCGTCGGCCAGGGCCTGTGCCAGCTTCAGCGGCGTCTGCCCGCCGAGCTGGACGAAAACACCTAGGACGCCGCCGGTGCGCTGCTCCGCGGCGATGACCTCCAGGACATCCTCCAGGGTCAGCGGCTCGAAGTAGAGCCGGTCGGAGATGTCGTAGTCGGTGGACACGGTTTCCGGGTTGCAGTTGATCATCACGGTCTCGTGGCCGGCTTCGCGCAGTGCCATGGTCGCGTGGACACAGGAGTAGTCGAACTCGATGCCCTGCCCGATCCGGTTCGGCCCGGAGCCGAGGATGATGATGGACGGCTTGGCATGCTCGGCCACCTCGTCCTCCTCGTCATAGGAGGAGTAGTGGTACGGCGTGTACGCGGCGAATTCGGCGGCGCAGGTGTCCACGGTCTTGAAGACCGGGCGTACGTTCAGGGCGTGCCGGACGCCGCGCACCACTGCTTCGGGGGTGTTGGTCAGCGCGCCGATCTGCTCGTCGGAGAAGCCGTGCCGCTTGGCCAGGCGCAGGATGTCCTCGTTGACCGACGGCGTGGCACGGATCTGCTCGGCGGTTTCGTTGATGAGCACCAACTGGTCCAGGTACCAGGGGTCGATACCGGTGGCTTCGAAGAGCTCCTCGATGGAGGCACCGCCCAGCAGCGCCTGCTGCACCTGCTGCAGCCGGGCGGTGGTGGGCCGCCGCGACGCTTCAATGAGTCCGGGCACGTCGGCTGCGTCCACCGGGTCGAAGGACAGCGAGGCGCCCTTCTGCTCCAGGGAACGCAGTGCCTTCTGCAGGGCTTCGGTGAAGTTGCGGCCGATCGCCATGGCCTCGCCTACCGACTTCATGGTGGTGGTCAGCGTGGGATCCGCGGCCGGGAACTTCTCGAAAGCGAACCGTGGGACCTTCACCACGACGTAGTCGAGGGTGGGCTCGAACGACGCCGGCGTCTTCTTGGTGATGTCGTTCGGAATCTCGTCCAGGGTGTAGCCGAGGGAAAGCTTCGTGGCGATCTTGGCGATGGCGAAGCCGGTGGCCTTGGACGCCAGCGCCGAGGAGCGGGAGACGCGCGGGTTCATTTCAATGACCACCACGCGGCCGGTGTCCGGCTCGATGGCGAACTGGATGTTGCAGCCGCCGGTGTCCACGCCTACCTCGCGGATGACGGCGATCGCGATGTTGCGCAGCTTCTGGTACTCGCGGTCGGTCAGGGTCATGGCGGGGGCCACGGTGATGGAGTCTCCGGTGTGCACGCCCACCGGATCGAAATTCTCGATGGAACAGACGACAACCACGTTGTCGTTCTTATCCCGCATCATCTCCAGTTCGTATTCCTTCCAGCCCAGGATGCTCTCTTCAAGCAGAACCTCGGAGGTGGGGCTGTACTGGATGCCGGCCCCGGCAATGCGGCGCAGGTCCTCGGCATTGTAAGCCAGGCCGGAGCCGAGCCCGCCCATGGTGAAGGAAGGCCGGACCACCATCGGGTAGCCCAGTTTGTCGGCCGCGGCGAAGGCCTCATCCATGCTGTGCACGATGATCGACTTCGCGGATTCGGCACCGCAGCGCTCGACGACGCCCTTGAACTTCTCGCGGTCCTCGCCGAGTTCGATCGCGGCGATGTTCGCGCCGATCAGTTCCACGTTGTACTTCTCCAGCGCGCCGCTCTTGTCCAGGGCGATGGCGGTGTTCAGGGCCGTCTGCCCGCCGAGGGTGGGCAGGATCGCGTCGGGCCGTTCCTTGGCGATGATCTTCTCGACCATCTCCGGGGTGATCGGTTCCACGTACGTGGCGTCGGCGAACTCCGGGTCGGTCATGATGGTGGCCGGGTTGGAGTTCACGAGGATGACCCGCAGGCCCTCCTCCTTGAGCACCCGCAGGGCCTGCGTGCCGGAGTAGTCGAATTCCGCGGCCTGGCCGATGACGATCGGGCCGGAGCCGATGACCAGGACGGACTTGAGGTCGGTTCTGCGGGGCATTAGATGCTTTCCTTGCTCTTGCTGGCTGCCATAAGCTCGACGAAGCGGTCAAAGAGGTACGCGGAGTCGTGCGGTCCGGCGGCAGCCTCGGGGTGGTACTGGACCGAGAAGGCGGGGAGGTCGAGGCAGGCGAGGCCCTCGACGACGTCGTCGTTCAGGCTGACGTGGCTGACCTCCACCCGGCCGTAGCGGGCTTCCGGTGCAGTGACGGGGCCGTCCAGCGGGGCGTCGACGGCGAATCCGTGGTTCTGGCTGGTGATTTCCACCTTGCCGGTCCGCCGGTCCAGGACGGGCTGGTTGATCCCGCGGTGCCCGTAGCGCAGCTTGTAGGTGCCGAAGCCCAGGGCACGCCCGAGGATCTGGTTGCCGAAGCAGATCCCGAAGAACGGAATGCGGGCATCCAGCACTTCGCGCAGCAGGTCCACCTGGACATCGGCGGTGGCCGGGTCGCCGGGGCCGTTGGACATAAACACGCCGTCGGCGGCCAGGGCTTTGATGTCCTCGAAGGTGGAGGCGGCGGGCAGCACATAGGTGCGGATGCCGCGCTCGGCCAGGCGCACCGGGGTCATGGACTTGATGCCCAGGTCGATGGCGG
This sequence comes from Arthrobacter sp. zg-Y1116, assembly GCF_024385485.1. Lineage (NCBI taxonomy): Bacteria > Bacillati > Actinomycetota > Actinomycetes > Micrococcales > Micrococcaceae > Arthrobacter > Arthrobacter sp. zg-Y1116. The sequence continues at coordinate 664,247 of NZ_JANFLR010000002.1, forward strand.
CAACGGTGAACAGCGGGTCGCCGGCCCAGCCGTGGTCTGCCGGGTCAATGAGGTAGGTTTCGTCCACGCTGACCTCTTCGGCCAGCCGTGCGCCCTCCATACCCTGCTGGGCACGGACCTCGGCGAGCAGTTCGCTGTCGGGGCGTTCGGCGTCGGGGCCGGAGAAAATCCCGGCCTTCATGGCCCCGCGTTCGCGCAGGTGCCGGGTCACGGCGCGGGTGTCGACGCCGGAGATGCCGACGACGCCCTGTTCCGCCAGCTGCTCGTCCAGGGTGGATTCGGAACGCCAGCTCGAGGGGCGGCGGGCGGCGTCGCGCACGATGTACCCGGCCACCCAGATCCGCCGGGACTCGGCGTCGTCGCCGTTGACTCCGGTGTTGCCGATATGCGGGGCCGTCTGGACCACGAGCTGCCGGGCATAGGAGGGGTCGGTGATGGTCTCCTGGTAGCCGGTCATGCCGGTGGCAAACACCGCTTCGCCCAGGGCCGTTCCCTGCGCACCGTAGGCACGCCCGCGGAAGGTGCGGCCGTCTTCCAGCATGAGGACGGCGGGCGTGGGGTTGATGGTTTCGTGAACTGTCACAGTTGTTCCTCGCTAGGGGTGGCCGATTCCGGCAGAAGTTCGGTAATGGCGCGGACAAGGGGAGTCTTCTCATCCGAGGAGCGGGTACGGAAGCCGGTATCCACGCGCTTGGGACCCAGCTGCCAGGTCACAATGACCAATCCGTCCTTTTCTACGAATTTTCCGGCTATGCCGCGCTCCAGGCGGACGCCGTGCAGATCCTGCCGCGGAATCCAGAGGTCGTCGGCACCGGACCGGGCAAACAGCACGCCTTCGGGGAAAACCGCCGCGGTGGCGTTGGACTTTACGCCCAGGCCGTAGAGTGCCACGCGGTCCAGCCAGTCACCGGCGGTGGTGGTGGCGACGTATTGGCCCAGTGCCTGGAAGCCCGGATCGGAGAGTTCGTCCGGCAGGGGCAGGGGGCGGGGCGTGTCCTGCTGGCGGCGTCGTCGGCCGCGCCAGCCCAGGGCGAACAGGCCCAGGACCACGACGATAAGGGCGGCCAGGCCCAGGAAGAAAAAGACCAGTTCCATCAGGATTCCTTTGCGGCAGCGGGGTGGGGCGTGTTCAGTCTGCCGTTCAGGACGGTGGGGTGGCCGGCGTAGAAAACCGCTTCGACTCCACCGGGCAGTTCCAGTCCGGCAAACGGACTGTTGCGTCCCTTGCTAGCCATCTTAGAAGGGTCGACCCTCCTTCGCGCAGACGGGTCCACCAATATGACGTTGGCCGGTTCGCCGGCGGCAAGGGGCCTGCCTTGGCCCGCCACCCGGCCGATCAGCGCAGGGGTGGAAGAGGTGACCCGGGCGAAACCTGCCCAGTCCATCAGCCCCGTGTCGATCATGGCGTGCTGCACCACGGACAGCGCGGTCTCCAGGCCGGTCATGCCCATGGCCGCCGTCGCCCACTCGCCTTCCTTGTGTTCGCTGGGATGCGGGGCGTGGTCGGTGCCGACAATATCGATGGTGCCGTCGGCGAGGCCGCGGCGGACCGCCTGCACATCCGCTTCGGTGCGCAGGGGCGGGTTCACCTTGTAGACCGGATCGTAGGTGCGGACCAGTTCGTCGGTGAGCAGCAGATGGTGGGGGGTAACCTCGGCGGTAACCCGGATGCCGCGTTCCTTGGCCCACCGGATGATTTCCACCGACCCGGCGGTGGACAGGTGGCAGACATGCAGGCGGGAGCCCGTGTGCCGTGCCAGCAGGACGTCGCGGGCGATGATGGATTCCTCGGCGACGGCGGGCCAGCCGGCCAGTCCGAGGACGGCGCTGACTTCGCCTTCGTTCATCTGTGCCCCCTCGGTGAGGCGGGGCTCCTGCGCGTGCTGGGCAACGACGCCGTCGAACGCCTTCACATATTCCAGTGCACGGCGCATCAGCACCGGGTCCGAAACGCACTTGCCGTCGTCGGAAAACACCCGCACCCGGGCCCGGGAGTCGGCCATCGCGCCGAGTTCCGCCAGCTGCCGGCCTTCCAGGCCTACGGTGACCGCCCCGACGGGACGCACATCCACCCAGCCGGCCCGCTCCCCCAGGCTGAGGACCTGTTCCACCACGCCGGCGGTGTCTGCAACCGGCATGCTGTTGGCCATGGCGTGTACGGCGGTGAAGCCGCCGAGTGCTGCGGCACGGGTGCCGGTCTCTACGGTTTCGGCGTCTTCCCGGCCGGGTTCGCGCAGGTGCGTGTGCAGGTCCACCATGCCGGGCAGGGCGATCAGGCCCTCCGCCTCGACCACGGCGGCGCCGGGAGGCACCGGCAGTTCAGGGGCGACGGCGGTGATGGTGCCGTCTTCGATGCGGATATCCGCACGTTCGGTGCCGAGCAGTGACGCTCCGCGGATCAGATAGGTGCCGGTAGTGCTCATCGGGGCTGCTCCTGCTGGGTACGGGGGGTGCTGTTCTCTCCGGAGAGCAGCAGGTAAAGGGCGGCCATCCGCACCGAAACGCCGTTGCGGACCTGGTCCAGGACGGTCGAGCGGGGCGAATCAGCGGCACGGGCGGAAATTTCCAGCCCGCGGTTCATCGGACCGGGGTGCATGATGATGGTGTCCGTCAGGCCCAGGGTGTCCAGCCGGTCGAGGCGGACGTCGTCCAGGCCCCAGCGGCGGGAATACTCGCGGACGGAGGGGAAGAAGGCAGAGTGCATCCGTTCCCCCTGCACCCGCAGCATCATGACGGCATCCGGCCGGGTCGCCAGTGCCTCGTCCAGGTCGTAACTGACGGTGCAGGGCCAGGATTCGACGCCGAACGGCAGCAGCGTGGGCGGTGCAACCAGGGTGACCTCCGCGCCAAGTGTCCGAAGCAGCCACAGATCCGAGCGGGCGACCCGCGAATGCAGCACGTCCCCGGCAATCACCACCTTCATTCCGGCCAGGTCGGTGCCGGTGGATTCCGTACCGTGCAGCCGCGCCCAGTGCCGTCGCATGGTGAAGGCATCCAGCAGCGCCTGGGTGGGGTGTTCGTGCGTGCCGTCCCCGGCGTTGAGCACTGCGGCATCTATCCAGCCGGAGGACGCCAGCCGCGCCGGCGCGCCGGAGGAACCGTGCCGGATCACTACGGCGTCGGCGCCCATGGCAGCCAGCGTCTGTGCAGTGTCCTTCAGTGATTCGCCCTTGGAGACCGACGATCCCTTGGCGGAGAAATTGATGACGTCGGCGGACAGCCGTTTCGCGGCCGCCTCAAAGGAGATGCGCGTGCGGGTGGAGTCCTCGAAGAAGAGGTTCACCACGGTGCGCCCGCGCAGGGCCGGAAGCTTCTTTACTTCCCGTTCCCCTACTGCGGCCATCTGCTCTGCCGTATCCAGGATGGCCAGGGCATCGGACCGGCTGAGGTCCAGCGTGGACAGGAGGTGCCTCATGCAGTGCCCTCGATGACCACTTCGTCTGTGGCCGCTTCACCCGTGGCCGCGCTGTCGCTTTCGGCCAGCCGGACCCGGACCTGTTCGATGGATGCGGTGGGCAGGTTCTTGCCCACATGGTCTGCCCGGATGGGTAGTTCGCGGTGGCCGCGGTCCACAAGCACTGCCAGCCGGACGATGCGCGGCCGGCCGAGGTCCACGAGGGCATCGAGCGCGGAACGGATGGTGCGGCCGGAATACAGGACGTCGTCCACCAGCACCACCACTTTGTCGTCAATCCCGGTGACCGGGACGCGGGTGGCGTAGGGCGGCCGGGTGGGCCTGCGGGCGAGGTCGTCACGGAACATGGTGACGTCGAGCTGGCCGGTGATGGCAGCGGGATCGACGCCGGGAGCCGCCGCCGCGATCTTGGCGGCCAGGCGCTGGGCCAGCGGATAACCGCGGCGCGGGATCCCCATCAGGACCAGGTCTTCGGGACCTTTGTTGGCCTCGAGGATCTCGTAGGCAATACGCGTCAGGGCACGGTCAATGTCAGCTGAAGACAAAACAGTACGGCTGGAAAGAGCATCTTTGGCCGTCATATTCGCTTCCTCCTTCCCCGCCTCACAGGACGGAATTTAAAGGTTGAATGCGGCACCAAGCTATCACAGGCCACGCCGCCGCCCGCTGTGTGTGACGGGATATGCCGCGGTGGAACTATCCTGTCTGCTATGAGCAGGCCCAGCGCATGAGCGCACCCGGTATCTACCCTGACCAGCAGCATCCCGCCCCTCCGGGCTACGGCGCTGCCGACGGCGCCGCACCTGTCCAGCCGTTCTGGTCCCCTCCGGCACCACGCCGGGACAAGGGCCTGGCAGCCACCGTGGTGCTGATTGCGCTCTCCTCCGTGGCCCTGGCCTGGGTGGGCATGTACCTTCTCGACGGCCTCGGCCCGCCGGCCTTCATTTTCTGCGGGCTCCTGGCGCTGGTTCCCCTGGGCATCTGCGTGCTGGGTATCTGGTGGGTGGACCGGTGGGAGCCGGAACCGCGAAGCAGCCTGGTTTTCTCGTTCCTGTGGGGTGCCGGGGTTTCGGTGGCCATCGCCCTGGTGGTTGGCCCGTACTTCACGTTTGCCCTGCTGGAGCTGGTCCCCTACGGCTCGGCGGACCTGCTGGGCGCGGTGGTCCAGGCTCCCGTAGTGGAGGAAATCGCCAAGGGCCTGGGCATCCTCCTGCTGCTGCTGGTCCGCCGGCGGATCTTTGACGGGCCGGTGGACGGCATCGTGTTTGCGGCTGCAGTGGCAGCGGGGTTCGCCTTCACGGAAAACATCCTCTATTTCGGGGCAGCGCTGCGGACAGCCGGGCCCGAGACGGTGTACGAGCTCGGGTTTATTTTCATCCTCCGCGGGCTGCTCTCCCCCTTTGCGCATGTCCTGTTCACCGCCTGCACCGGGCTCGCCCTGGGCCTGGCGGCGCGGCGTGCGGGCAACGCGTGGATCCTGCCGGCCTTCGTCATCGGATTGATTCCCGCCATTCTGGGGCACATGCTGTGGAACGGGGGTCCCGCGTTGTTTTTCGGGGACTTCTTCCTCTTCTACTTCCTGCTCCAGGTTCCGTTCTTCGGCGCGGCGGTCACCGGGGTATGGCTGCTGCGCCGCGCGGAGCAGCGCCTGACCCTGCAACGGCTTTCCGAATACGCAGCGGCGGGCTGGTTCACCCCCGCAGAAGTGCGGATGCTGGCCACCGGCGCCGGCCGCCGCCAGGCAATGGGCTGGGCACGGGCCACCGGGGCGGCACCGCACATGAAGGAGTTCATCCGGCGTGCCACCCGCCTGGCCTTGACCCGGCAGCAGATAGCCTCCGGCCGGGATGTCAGCGCCAATATGGAGTACGAGCGGACCCTGCTGGGGGAACTCACCGGCATCCGGACCACCATGCTGGCCGGGCAGGCCCTGTAGGCCAGGGAAAACGGCTGGAAACGCAGAAAAGACCGGCCCCGCGGGGCCGGTCTTTTCTCGATGCTTGGATCCTGCCTAGGCCAGCAGGGAGGGCTTCAGTTCCTGCAGCCGTCCGAGCAGGCCGTTGATGAAGGCCGGGGATTCGTCCGTGGAGAGCGCTTTCGCCAATTCCACGGCTTCGCTGATGGCCACTTTGTCGGGAACGTCGTCGTTGTAGAGAAGTTCCCAAGTGCCCAGGCGGAGGATGATGCGGTCCACCGAAGGCATGCGATCAAGCGTCCAGCCCTGCGAATACGTGCTCAGGAACTCATCGATCTGCTCCTGCATCGCAACCACGCCTTCCACCAGGTCCATGGTGTAGGGGTTGATGGTCTGGTCGGTCTTTTCGCGGCGGGCCCGAATGGCATCGAAGGCAGAAACCGAACGCTGTTCGGCTTCGAAAAGGACCTCCAGTGCCCGGGTCCGTGCTTTACTGCGTGCACTCACTCGTTAACGCGTCCCAGGTAGTCGCCGGTGCGGGTGTCGACCTTGACCTTGGTGCCCTGCTCCAGGAACAGGGGCACCTGGATCTCGTAGCCGGTCTCGATGGTGGCGGGCTTGGTGCCGCCGGTGGAGCGGTCGCCCTGCAGGCCCGGCTCGGTGTACGTGATCTCCATGGTGACCGACGGCGGCAGTTCGATGTACAGCGGCGAACCCTCGTGGATCGCGATGGTGACCATCATGGACTCCATCATGAAGTTCGCGTTGTCACCGACAATCTTGCCGGGGACCGTGAGCTGGTCGAAGTCGGAGGTGTCCATGAAGACGTAGTCTTCGCCGTCCTGGTACAGGTACTGGTAGTCGCGGCGGTCCACCGTGGCGGTCTCGACCTTGATGCCGGCGTTGAACGTCTTGTCCACTACCTTGCCCGAAGTCACGTTGCGCATCTTGGTACGGACGAACGCACCACCCTTGCCCGGCTTCACGTGCTGGAACTCGATGATGCTCCAGAGGTTGCCTTCAAGCTTCAGCACGGTGCCGTTCTTGATGTCGTTGGTCGTCGCCACAGTTTCTCTTCCGTTGTCCGTCTAGATATTGTTCGTCAGTCGTTAGTCAAAGTGCGTTTTATTCAAGTCCGTCGACTATTCTACCCGCTCGCGCGGAACCTACAGGCTGAGGCGGATTCCGCCCTGCGGCTCGGAGGCAATCTCCTGGTAGGCCGCGAACAGCAGCGAGGTATCCGGCACCTCCAGCATGGACGGTTTGGCCAGTCCGTCCAGCACCACGAAGCGCAAGAGGTCCCCGCGGGACTTCTTGTCCCGGCGCATGCCGTCCAGCAGGGCGGACCAGCGGTCCTTGCGGTAGGTCACGGGCAGCCCCAGCGAGGAGAGGATCTCCTTGTGCCGGTCCGCGGTGGCGTCATCCAGCCGGCCCACCGTCCTTCCCAGTTCCGCAGCGAAGACCAGGCCGACGGACACTGCCGCGCCGTGCCGCCACTGGTAGCGTTCCGCCAGCTCGATGGAGTGGCCCAGGGTGTGCCCGTAGTTCAGGAATTCCCGCCGCCCGGATTCGCGCAGGTCCGAGGAGACAATCTCGGCCTTGACCCCGATGGAGCGTTCCACCAGTTCGCGGACGACGTCGGAAGCGCCGTCGGCCACTGCCACCGGGTTCGCTTCGACCAGGTCCAGGATGGCGGGGTCGGCGATGAACCCGCATTTGATGACCTCGGCCATGCCGCTGAGCAGCTCGTTCTTGGGCAGGGTGGCCAGGGCGTCCAGGTCGGCCAGGACCCCGGCGGGCGGATGGAAAGCGCCCACGAGGTTCTTGCCTTCAGCCGTGTTGATGGCGGTCTTGCCGCCCACGGCCGCGTCCACCATGCCCAGCAGGGACGTGGGGATGTGCACCACTTTGATGCCTCGCAGCCAGGTGGCGGCCACGAAGCCGGCCACGTCGGTGACCGCCCCGCCGCCGACGGCGACAATGGCATCGGACCGGGTGAAATCGTTCTGGCCCAGGACCTGCCAGCAGAAGGACGCCACCTGGATGTGCTTGCCCTCTTCGGCGTCCGGGATTTCCGCGGTGACGGCGGTCAGGCCCGTGGCGGCGAGTTCATCGCGTACGGTATCGCCGGTGGTGCGCAGGGCGCGCGGGTGGATCACCAGGACGCGGCGCACGCGCTCACCGAGCATGTCCGGCAGCCGGCCAAGCAGGCCGTTGCCTACGACGACGTCGTAGTTCTCTGCGGGGTTGGTGCCGGTCACCGGAATGATCGTGGGGTCGGAGGGCATCTAGTCTTCTCCTTTGATGAGGACGGAAGTCAGCCGGTCAATAATGGCCGGAACAGTAAGTCCCCTGGTGTCAATGGTGATGTCGGCCAGGGATTCGTATATGGGGCGGCGGATGTCCGCCAGCTCCTGCCAGCGCCGGACGGGGTCCGGTGCGAGCAGTGGACGGTGGCCTGCACGGGTGATCCGTGGAAGCACGGTGGCAAGGTCCGTATCCAGAAACACTACAGTGGCGCGGCCGAGCAGTTGCTGGGTCCCCGAGTCCAGCACCGCGCCCCCGCCCAGTGAAATCACCGTGGGCACCCGGGCCTCAAGGGCCGCGGCAACGGCCCGCGCTTCAACCTCGCGGAAATAGTGCTCGCCGTAGGCGCTGAAAATGCCGGCAATGGGCCCGTACCGTGCCACGACGGCCTCGTCCGTGTCCAGGAAGGGCATCCCGTGGCGGGCAGCGAACCCGCGTCCGACGACGGACTTCCCGGCGGCCATAAAGCCCATCAGGACCAGGTGCCGATCGAGCCCGCTGGACCTGCCGCTCCTAGGAGACATCGGTACCGGCGGATTCCAGCGGCTGCGGGATGGCGGCCAGGTAGGCGTGCAGGTTCCGTGCGGTTTCGGGCACGGAATCGCCGCCGAACTTCTCGATCACGGCTTCGGCCAGGACCAGCGCCACCATGGCTTCGGCAACCACACCGGCAGCGGGGACCGCGCAGACATCCGAGCGCTGGTGGTGGGCCCGGGCCGGTTCGGAGGTACTCACGTCAACGGTGCGCAGTGCCCGCGGCACGGTGGCAATGGGTTTCATTGCGGCGCGTACCCGCAGCAGTTCGCCGATGCTCATGCCGCCTTCAATGCCTCCGGCGCGGTTGCCGGAGCGGACCACCCGGCCCTCGGCATCCTGCAGGATTTCGTCGTGGGCGGCGGAGCCGCGGCGGGTGGCAGTCAGGAAACCGTCCCCTACTTCCACGCCCTTGATGGCCTGGATGCCCATCAGGGCACCGGCAATCCGGGCGTCCAGCCGGCGGTCCCAATGAACGTAGCTGCCCAGTCCCGGCGGCAGTCCGTAGGCCAGCACCTCCACCACTCCCCCGAGCGTCTCACCCTCCTTATGGGCGGCATCGACCTCAGCCACCATGGCGGCCGAGACGCCTGCATCGAAGCAGCGCATCGGATCGGCGTCGAGCGCGTCGACGTCGGCCGGGAGCGGCAACGCCGAGTCGCCGGGCGCCATCACGCCGGCAATACCCACGGTGTGGCTGACCAGCTCAATGCCCAGCTGCTTCAGGAACGCGGAGGCCACGGCACCAAGCGCCACGCGGGTGGCGGTTTCCCTTGCGCTGGCGCGTTCCAGGACAGGACGGGCTTCGTCAAAACCGTACTTCTGCATGCCGGTGAAATCAGCATGCCCCGGACGGGGACGGGTGAGGGGCGCGTTGCGTGCAGAGTCGGCCAGGACTGCAGGGTCCACCGGATCGGCAGCCATCACCTGTTCCCACTTGGGCCACTCGGTGTTGCCGATCTCGATGGCGACGGGGCCGCCCTGGGTCTTGCCGTGGCGGACGCCGCCCAGGATGCGCACGGCATCCTGTTCAAATTTCATCCGCGCACCGCGGCCGTAACCGAGGCGGCGGCGGGCCAGAGCCGCGGAGATGAGGGTGCTGTCCACCTCCACTCCGGCAGGGACACCTTCAACAATTCCAACCAATGCAGGGCCATGGGACTCACCGGCGGTCAACCAACGCAACATGCTTTCAATACTGCCATGCCCGGCGGGGGCGTTCAGCGCCGCGGTATTCGCACGGCGTCACACATGGCGTTTATGACGCCGGGTTCATCGAAGAACGCGTCCGCAGTAAACAGCTTTACCTGCTCCACGGCCTGGTAGAGCAGCATCTCGATGCCCGGCACCACCGTTCCGCCGAACCCGGACCAGACGGACGCGATCCGGCTTGGCCAGGGGTCGTACGCGGCATCCAGGAGGATGGCGTCCTGCCGGACTTCGGAGATTGCGTCCGCGAGGCCGTCGGCGCCGTGCGGCGGAAGGGTGCAGATAACGACGTCGGCTGCCGCGCAGGCGGCGGCTGCCTCCTCCCACGGGCGTGGGTGTACGGCAACGCCGGTTGCGCGGCCTGCCTCCAGCACCCCTGCCTGTCCGGGGGCGGGTACCGGGAAGCGGCGGGCGCAGACTACCGTTTCGGCCGGGTCCAGCCGGGCCAGTGCCGCAACAGCGGCGCACGCGGTTCCGCCTGCGCCAAGCACCACGGCGCGCGCTCCGGAACCGATTCCGGCGTACCGCAGCGCGCCGACAATGCCGGCCACATCGGTGTTGTGGCCGGTCAGGACCGTGCGGGAGCCTGTCCGGGAGAAGGTCACGGTGTTCAGCACCCCGAGGGCCTTCACCAGCGGCTCGACCTCGTCCATCTGCGCCGCCATGACCGCCTTCAGCGGCATAGTGACGGACAGACCGGTCCAGCCCGCCTGCCCCCGGAGGGAGGCCGCGAATCCCGCGGCCTCCTCAACACGGAGGTCTATTGCCTCGTAGCTGCAGTCGAACCCCAGATGGTTGTACGCAGCCCGGTGCAGCCGGGGTGACCGGGAATGGCTGATCGGATGCCCCAGCACGGCTGCGCGCCGCGGGGCGCTATCCACCGCTAACCACACCGCCCGGCTTTTTGGGTACTGCACCAGTTCTGGTATTCCTCGACGTACTTGGCGTGCTCGGCGAGGGTGGAGGAGAACTTGGTTTCGCCGCTGTCCAGGTTGACGGTGACCCAGTAGTAGTACGGGACGTCATCCGGGTTGGCCGCTGCCTCAATGGCCTCCCGGCTCGGGGAACCGATGGGACCGACGGGCAGGCCGGGGTTGGCGTAGGTGTTGTACGGGTTGGATTTGTCCGCCTTTTCCTCCGCGGTGAGTTCATAGCTCTTGCGGTTCAGGCCGTAGGTCACCGTGGCATCGGACTGGATCAGCCCGTTGGTTTCCTTGTTGTCCGGGCCCAGCCGGTTCTCGATGGAACCGGCGACGGCGCCGTAGTCAGCCTCCCCGGCCTCGGCCTGGATGATGCTGGCCTTGGTCAGGATCCGGTACTGCTCGGCGGGATCGGTAATACCGGCCGCTTCGAGTTCAGCGAACGTGTTATCCACCATCTCGGTGATGATCTCGGTGGCGTCCTTTTCGACGTCGAACCGGTATTCGCCCGGATGCAGGTAGCCCTCAAGGCTTACGGCTTCCTCCGGCAGGCCGAACTGCTGCGGGTCCGCGGCCAAGGCCTGGAACTCCGAAAGCGGGATCCGGGTGGAGGTGTTCAGGACTTCGAAGACCTCGCCCTGGCGCAGGTCGCGTGCCACTGCCGCGTAATGCACCTGGCTGCCGCCGTCCCCGAGCAGGGCATCCACGGCGGCGGAGGAGGACATCTGGTATTTCATTTCGTACGTGCCGGGCTGGATTTCCCGTCCGTCAGACTGGGCGGTGAAGGCGTTGACGAATTCCTTGGACGTGGCGACGATGTCTTCGGCTTCGAGCTTTCCGCCGATCAGCAGCGGGCCGTCACCTTCTGCCACGGTGAACGCCACGGTGCCGTTGCCTGCACCCTCGTAGTCCTGGATCTCGTTCATGCCCAGCAGGTCCCGGAGGAACATGATGAGGCCGAAAATCACGCCTGCAAACACGGCCAGCACGGTGATCATGATGATGGTGCGGCGACGGCGGCGACGCTGCTTTTCGCGGCTCGGCCGTTGGCTCCTGCGGCTGGGAAGCTCCGAGGGCTCCTCGAAGAACACGCCCACGGGGAGAGGACTGCCGCCCTCCCGGGGCCTGCGGTCAGGCTCCGCCATGGCCGGGTACTCGGGATATCTGTGGCTCACGGCGTATTACCGCTTTCGCGCTCGATGTCCTGCGAAATTTCGAACTCCTCGGTCGGGGCCGGCATCCCGCCGCTTTCGCGGCGCGGCCGGCGCAGTGTAACCAGCTCCCCTACGTCCCGGTTCTGGGATCGTTGTGTGTCAATAGCCTGCTGCAGAATAGCCACTGCAGCCGCTTGATCAACCACTGTACGGTGATTCCGGCTGTTCATTCCAGCTTCGCGCAGGTTACGGTGCGCGGAGACCGTGGTCAGGCGTTCGTCCACCAGCCGCACCTGCTGTTCCTGGCCGGCGTCGGCCAGGGCCCGGACCAGCGCCTGCGCGTAGTCCCGGGCCATCTGGGTGGAGGCGGTTTCGCCGCCGCCCAGGCTGCGCGGCAGGCCGACAAACACTTCGACGGCACCCCGCTCCGCAGCTTCCCGGACCACCACGCGGATGTCGCTGTTTTTCTTCGCGTCCCGCTTCAGCGTCCTGACCGGCATGGCCAGGACGCCGTCGGGGTCGCTGGCTGCGAGGCCGACCCGAACCAGGCCGACGTCGACACCCAGCTTCACCCCGCGCAGACCACTCAAGTCAGCTCCGCCCGGCCACGGCTTCGCGGATCGCCGTGAGGGCATCTCCGATCCTGCCTGCATCGGAGCCGCCGCCCTGGGCGACGTCGTCCTTGCCGCCGCCGCCGCCGCCGAGCACGCCGGCAGCAACCTTGACGAGGGCACCGGCCTTGACGCCGGCACCGCGGGCACCTTCGTTGGTGGCAACAATCACCACGGGACGGTTGTTGGAGACACCGGCGACAGCCACCGCTGCGGGTTCGCTGCCCAGGCGGGAACGCAGGTCGAGTGCCAAGGTGCGCAGGTCATCCGCTCCCCCGACCTCGCCGGCGTTGTGGGCCAGGAGCCGGACGCCGTCTACGTCCACTGCGGTGCCTACGAGGGCAGCGGCGGAAGCGGCCAGCTGCTCGCGGCGCAGCTTTTCGAGTTCCTTCTCGGTGGACTTCAGCTTGGCCAGGGTGGCAGCGAGGCGGTCCGGCAGCTGCGCCGAAGGGACCTTGAGCATCTCGGAGAGCTCATTCACCAGTGCCCGCTCGGCGGCGAGGTGGCGGAAGGCGTCCATACCCACGAAGGCTTCGACCCGGCGGTTGCCGGATCCGACGGACTGTTCGCCCAGCAGGGTCAGGCTGCCGATGCGGGAAGTCGAGGCCACGTGGGTGCCGCCGCAGAGTTCGCGGGACCAGTCGCCGTTCATTTCCACGACCCGCACGGTGTCACCGTAGGCTTCGCCGAACAGTGCGGTGGCGCCCAGTGCCTTGGCGTCCGCCAGGGACATGATCTTGGTCTCTACCTGGTAGTTGCTGCGGATCGCGAGGTTGGAGACCTCTTCGATTTCGGATTTCGCGGCGTCGGAGAGGCCTTCACCCCAGGAGAAGTCGAAGCGCAGGTAGCCGGCCTTGTTGAAGGAGCCGCGCTGTAGCGCTTCCGGGCCGAGGATCTGGTGCAGGGCCGCGTGCACGATGTGCGTGCCGGAGTGCGCCTGCTCAGCCTCGTGGCGGCGCTGGGCGTCGACGGCGGCCAGCACATTGGCGCCGGCGGCGATCTCGCCTTCGCGGACAATTGCCTTGTGCACGCTCAGCCCCTTGACCGGGCGCTGGACGTCCTGCACCTCGAGGACGAAGCCGTCACCGGTGATGAGGCCGGTATCGGCGGCCTGCCCGCCCGCTTCGGCGTAGAACGGCGTGGAGTCCAGCACCAGGGAGATTTCGGAACCCTGTCCGGCGTATTCCACGCGGGAGTTCCCGGAAATGATGCCGCGGACCTTCGATTCGGTCTTCAGCTCGTCGTAGCCCGTGAATACCGTGGAACCGGCGGCCAGCAGTTCGTTGAACACCGACATATCGGCGTGCCCGTGCTTCTTCCCGCGGGCATCTGCCTGGGCGCGCTTGCGCTGCTCGGACATGAGCGAGCGGAATCCGGCCTCGTCGACCTTCAGGCCCGCTTCCTCGGCCATTTCCAGCGTGAGGTCGATGGGGAAACCGTAGGTGTCGTGCAGGGCAAAAGCTTCTTCGCCGCTCAACGGAGCTCCGGCGGCCTTGGAAACCTTGACGGCCTCTTCCAGGCGCTCGGTGCCGGAGGCGATGGTGCGCAGGAACGCCTTCTCCTCGGCATAGGCGATCCGGCTGATCCGGGCGAAGTCGGCTTCAACCTCGGGGTACGTGCCCTTCATGGCATCGCGGGAGACGGGCAGCAGTTCGGGCAGCACGGCGGTGTCCACGCCCAGCAGGCGCATGGCGCGCACGGCCCGGCGGATGAGGCGGCGCAGCACGTAGCCGCGGCCTTCGTTGGACGGGCTCACGCCGTCGGAAATCAACATCAGGGCGGAGCGGATATGGTCGGCAACCACGCGCATCCGGACGTCGTCCGTGTGGTGCGGGTCCGAGGGGTTTTCGGAGCTGGTGTAGGTCTTGCCGGAGAGCTCGGCGGCCTTATCCAGCACGGGACGGACCTGGTCCGTCTCGTACATGTTCTCCACGCCCTGCAGGATCATCGCCAGACGCTCGAGGCCGAGGCCCGTGTCGATGTTCTTCTGCGGCAGTTCGCCGGCCACGTCGAAGTCCGTCTTGGAGCGCACGGCGGAGAGCTGGTACTGCATAAAGACCAGGTTCCAGATCTCGATGTAGCGCGTCTCGTCTACTGCCGGGCCGCCCTCCTGGCCGTAGGCCGGGCCGCGGTCGTAGTAGATCTCGGAGCAGGGGCCGCCCGGGCCTGCCTGTCCGGTGTTCCAGTAGTTGTCCGCCTTGCCGGTCCCGATGATGCGGTCATTCGGGATGCCGATCTTGTCCCGCCAGATGGCGCGGGCTTCGTCGTCGCGCTCGTCGCCGTCCTCGTAAACGGTGACCCAGAGCCGCTGCGGGTCCAGCCCGTAACCGCCCTTCTCGACGTCGGAGGTCAGCAGTTCCCAGGCGTAGGTGATTGCTTCTTCCTTGAAGTAGTCACCGAAGGAGAAGTTGCCTGCCATCTGGAAGAAGGTGCCGTGGCGGGCGGTCTTGCCCACTTCTTCGATGTCCGCGGTGCGGATGCACTTCTGCACGCTGGTTGCCCGGCTGTACGGAGCCTTTTCGCGGGCGGTGAGGTAAGGGATGAACGGCACCATGCCGGCCACGGTGAACAGCAGCGAGGGATCGTTGGAGACGAGCGACGCCGAGGGCACCACCGTATGTCCCTTATTGCTGAAGTAATCCAGCCAGCGGCGTGCAATCTCGTGGGACTTCATGGTGCTTCTATACCCTTCCGGTAATGGTGTTTCAGCAGGCAGGTGGGACTGCGTGCGTAATGCTGTGCTGCCAGTGACGAAGAAGTGCGGCGCTTAGCGGCGCGTGGACCTCAGGGTCTCGGCAACGTTGTCGGAGTTGTCCAGGCCCAGGGCAGCGCGCAGCTCGCCCTCACGCTGGCCCATGCCTTCACGCAGGGCTTCGGCGAAGCTCTGCACGGCACCGGCTGCGGAATCCACCGCACGGTTGATCCCCGCCTGGCTCAGGCTGGTCTTGGCCTCGGAAACCCGGCGGACGGCGATTACGCCGATGGCAACGCCAATGGACATCCAAAATACGCGCTTGATCATGGCTGGCTCCTGTAATTGTTGGTGTGCTTAGCGGCTGCGCCGGCCACGGCCGGCGGTCCTGCGGGAGGCGAGGGCGGAACGTACGCCGTAGCTGAACGCCGAGACCTTGATCAGCGGGGAACCCACGGTGGCGGCCACCAGGGAGGACAGAGCGGACAAGTTGGCCGATGCGTCCGAAACGTTCGAGGAGATGCCGTCCACCTTCTGCAGCTGCAGGTTGGTGGTGGACACCGTGGTGGTGACCTCGTCGATCAGCGGAGTGGTCTCCTCGCTGAGCGTACGGATGGCGCCGCGCATCTCGTCGAAGACCTTCCCCAGTTTCCAGACGGGAACGGCCAGCAACGCGACCAATACGGCAAACACACCGGCCGCGATCAGACCGGCTATATCTCCACCCGACATGGGACTCCTTCTTGCGCAGAAAATTCGTGGTTCGCATCGCCGTTAACGGCTCTGCCCGGAAGTCCCCGCCTGGATACGGCGAAAGACTCCGGTATGTACCTTACCTACTGCAACGCCGCGGCACTTACTTTTGCCGTGTACGCCACGAAAGGAGGAATACGGCCCCGGATAACGGAACAGCCCGCGGCACAAGGCCGCGGGCTGAACAGTAAACGGAAATGTTTCCGTTATTAGCGTGCGTAGTATTCCACCACGAGCTGCTCTTCGCAGGTCACGGGGACTTCCGAGCGCTTCGGGCGACGCACGAGGCGTGCCTGCAGCTTGTCCAGGGAAACATCGAGGTAACCCGGAACGGCGGGCAGGACGTCGCGGTGGGCGCCGGCTGCGGCAACCTGGAACGGCGTCATGGTCTCGCTGCGCTGGTGCACGTGGATGAGCTGGCCTTCGGAAACGCGGAAGGACGGGCGGTCCACGCGGGCGCCGTCAACCATGATGTGACGGTGCACAACCAGCTGGCGGGCCTGGGCGATCGTGCGGGCAAAGCCGGCACGCAGCACGAGTGCGTCGAGACGCATTTCGAGCAGTTCGATCAGGTTTTCACCGGTCAGGCCGGCGGTACGGCGGGCTTCTTCGAAGACACGGGTCATCTGTGCTTCGCGGATGCCGTACTGGGCACGCAGACGCTGCTTTTCGCGCAGACGTACGGCGTAGTCGCTGTCCTGCTTGCGACGTGCGCGGCCGTGCTCACCCGGGGGGTAAGGCCGACGCTCGAAGTACTTTGCTGCCTTGGGGGTCAAAGCAATGCCGAGGGCGCGCGATGCGCGTGCCTGCCGGCGTGCACGTGTGTTGTTAGCCACGTTCACCTTTCACTGTTTGGCGGTTTGGCCACGGCGGTAGTACGTGCCGTGACTGCTGCGAAATATGCTGGCCTCCATTAGGGAGAGCTCCGGCCAACCGCTGCCGTCTGCTACAGCCGAGGGTGTCGAAATCGACAACCGGCTTGCCAGTCAACCATCAATGCTAACACGCACCGCAGGACCCGCCGGTCAGGAACAGCGCTCCCGGTCAGGACTTCTCGCCCCGGATGATTCCCCGCAGCCGGTCCAGCCTGGCGGAGATGTCACGCTCCACTCCGTTGCCGGTGGGTTCGTAGTAGTTCGTTCCGACCAGGTCATCCGGCGCGTACTGCTGGCGTGCGACGCCGTGCGGTGAGTCATGCGAATAGATATACCCCTTGCCGTGCCCCAGCTGCTTCGCACCCGGGTAGTGGGCATCGCGCAGATGGGATGGAACGCCCTGCCCGCGCCCGGCCCGCACATCGGCGATGGCGGCGTTGATGCCGTTGTAGGCGGCGTTGGACTTGGGTGCGGTGGCAATATGCACCACCGCCTCGGCCAGGATGATCCGTCCTTCGGGCATGCCGATCAGCTGGACGGCCTGGGCGGCCGCGACGGCGGTCTGCAGCGCCGTCGGGTCCGCCATTCCCACGTCCTCCGATGCCGAGATGATCAGCCGCCGGGAGATGAACCGGGGGTCCTCCCCCGATTCCAGCATGCGGGCCAGGTAGTGCAGGGCGGCGTCGACGTCGGATCCCCGGAGGGACTTGATGAACGCGCTGGTGATGTCATAGTGCTGGTCACCCGCGCGGTCATAGCGCAGCGCCGCAACGTCCAGTGCCTCTTCCGCGTGTTTCAGGGTGACTTCAGGGATGTCGTCGCCGTCCGCTTTTTCGGAGTAGGCGACGCCGGCGGCGGCCTCGAGCGCGGTCAGGCCGCGGCGGGCGTCCCCTGCCGCCAGCCGGACCAGGTGCTCCAGCGCCTCCGCGCTAAGCGTCACCCGTCCGGCCAGTCCCCGTTCATCCTCGACGGCGCGTTGCAGCAGGGCGGCGATGTCCTCCTCGGTCAGCGGTTTCAGTGTCAGTAGCAGCGACCGGGACAGCAGCGGGGAGACCACGGAGAAGGACGGGTTCTCCGTGGTGGCGGCCATCAGGACCACCCACCGGTTTTCCACCCCGGGCAGCAGGGCATCCTGCTGGGCCTTGTTGAAGCGGTGGATCTCGTCCAGGAAGAGGATGGTGGTGACGCCGTGCAGGTCCCGGTCTGTCAGGGCCTGCTCCATGACCCGGCGGACATCCTTGACGCCGGCGGTGATGGCGGAGAGCTCCACGAACTTGCGCCCGGCGCCCCGGGCGACGACGTGTGCCAGCGTGGTCTTGCCCGTGCCGGGCGGCCCCCACAGCATGACCGAGGAGGGTCCGGCGGGGTTGCGTTCATCGGCGGAGGAAGCCAGCGTGCGCAGCGGCGAACCGGGGCCGAGCAGGTGCTGCTGTCCCACCACCTCGTCCACTGTGCGCGGGCGCATCCGGACAGCCAGGGGGCTGCGCGGCCGCACCCTCGTGCCCGGGACTGCCCCGGCGTCGTCGAACTCCGCGTCGTCGTCTCCGTCTACGCTGAACAAATCATTCCCCGGCAAACCATTCACGCTTCAAGGCTACTCGTGCCGTAACCTGAGCAGGTCCACCCCTCTTACGTTGAAAGCAGACCCGTCCATGCCTGCCTCGCGCACCACCTATGTTTCGGCAGAACGGATGGCCGGCTGGCTGGAACGGTTCGAAGCGGGCCAGGGCGCACTGGAGTTTGTCCCCGGGAATGAGGGCGTGCGGGTCCGTGCCGCGTCCGGCGCCGAGGCCGAACTGTTCGAACCGTGGCCTGCCGACGGCCGCCCCGGACGGGGCGCCAACGACGTCGAACGCCTGGCTTCGCTGGCCGGGCAGGCCCGGACCCTGGGCCTGGTGCTGGTCCGGCGCGGCGGCTATGCCGTGGGCGTTGCCCGGGAAGGCCGCCTGCTGGGCTCGAAGACGGGTTCGCCGAACAGCCGCCGGGCCAATGCAGCCGATGCCCTCGTGGCGACCGTCGCGGAGCAGGCAGTGGCCGTATTCAGCAGCGCCGCTCCGGAGTACCTGGTCTTCGGCGGCGACCGGATGCTGGCCGAGCAGGTGGCCGACCGGCGGGTGTTCGCCCGCTGGGCCGCGCTGCCCCGGCTGCGCCCGCTGGACGTCGCAGACCCGAAAGCAGCCGTGCTGGCGCAGGCGGCCCGGAATGCGGCGTCGGTGTTTGTCCGGATCAGCCTGCCCTAGGAACGGTTACCGCGTCCCCAGACCTGCGACCACGGCGGCGGCAGGTTCGGGCACTGCCGAGCGGTAGCCGGTTCCGGCCCAGAGGCTGGTGCCGTGCGGATCTCCGGCGGCTGCCGCCCGTGCCCGGAGCCCCTTGGTGACCTGGTTGACCAGCGGATAGGCGGCCGGGGCATCCGCGTGTTCGGCCATGAACCGGTTGGCCAGTCCCCGGGCGGTACGGCCGGAAAAGGCCCGGGTCAGTGCGGTCTGCGTAAACTGCGGGTCCTGCAGGGCCGCCCGGTGCACGGCCGCGGTCCCGGCCTCCGGGCTCAACAGCAGCGCGGTGCCGACCTGCACGGCATCCGCCCCGGCGGCCCGCAGGGACCGGACCTGTGCAGCGGTGCTGATTCCTCCGGCGGCAATGAGCTCGACATCGTCACTGACGGCGTCCCGGGCCGCACGCACCAGTTCATCCAACGGCTGCGCGGACGGTTCCGCCGCGGCGTCGAAGGTTCCGCGGTGACCGCCGGCCGCCGGTCCCTGCAGGCACAGCATCCGTGCACCTGCCGCAACGGCCAGCTCGGCTTCCCGTGCAGTGGTCACGGTGACGGCGACGGCGGTGCCTGCGTCCCGGAGCGCAGTAATAACGTCTGCGCCGGGCAGGCCGAAGGTAAAGGACGCCACGGGTACCTGCAGGCGGAGGACCAGTTCGAGCTTGGCATCCCACCCGTCGTCGTCCTCCGGGTCCGGCAGCGGCAGCAGCTCCGGCGGATAGATCCGGGCCAGCTGCTCCCGGTAGGCCAGGGCGGCAGCGACCTGCCGGGATGTTCCGGAACCGCCCGTGTTCGCGGAGTCCGGCACGAAGAGGTTCACCCCGAACGGCCGGCCGGTCAGCCCTCGGGTCGCCATGATTTCCCCGGCCAGCGCTTCGGCGCTTTTATAGCCCGCAGCGAGGAAGCCCAGACCCCCGGCGTTGCTGACGGCCGCCGCCAGCGCCGGAGTGGACGGCCCGCCGGCCATGGGAGCGCCGACGACGGCGTGCGGAAGGGACGCCAGCGTAAACATGTCCGCGGCTACAGCTTTACGGTGCCGTCAATGCAGGTGGCGGTTTCCCCGCCCACCCAGATCTTCCGGTCCCGGGTAAAGATCCGCACCAGTCCGGAACGCTCCAGCACAGTGCCCTGCGTGACGGTGTAACGCTCCGGCGCGAGGCCGGCTCCGATCAGCCACTGTGCCAGCCCCGCGTTGAGGCTGCCGGTGACGGGATCCTCCCGCACCCCGTGCCCGGGTGCAAAGGCGCGGACTTCGAAGTCCGTTTCGCCGCCGTCGGGCTGCGGGCCGATGACGCCCACGGCCAGGGAGCCCATAGCCGCCGGATCCGGTGTCAGGGACAGCACGGTTTCGGCATCCTTCAGGAGCAGGCCCAGCCAGCCGGGACCGTTGTCGATCCAGTTCGAGGCGGCAACCTGGTCCCGGGTAATCCCGAGGGCGTCCACCGCCTGCTTCAGCACGGCTTCCTCCAGCTCGCCCGAGCGGATCAGCGGCGGCGCGCCGAACGCGGCCATCCCGGCCGAGGCGTGCAGGGTCACCAGTCCCACTTCGCATTCGGAGATCACGACGCCGGGATAATGCGGGATGTTGCCGGCTTCGAGCCAGGCGTGGCAGGTGCCCAGCGTGGGGTGCCCGGCGAAGGGGATCTCTCCCCCGGGCGTGAAAATCCGGACCCGGTAGTCGGCGCCTTCCTGGGTGGGCGGCAGCACGAACGTCGTCTCGGACAGGTTCGTCC
Source organism: Arthrobacter sp. zg-Y1116 (assembly GCF_024385485.1). Taxonomy (NCBI): domain Bacteria; kingdom Bacillati; phylum Actinomycetota; class Actinomycetes; order Micrococcales; family Micrococcaceae; genus Arthrobacter; species Arthrobacter sp. zg-Y1116. Next base: position 684,637 of record NZ_JANFLR010000002.1, read on the forward strand.
ACCGGGCAAAGGAGGCCATGGCGGCGTCGGAAACACCGTCGGCATCCAACACCACGGCCACCGGGTTGCCCAGATAGGGCTTCGTGCCGAATACATCCACCTGCTTGAACCAGCGATCTCTCATGCCCAAACACTATCGGGTGCCGGTGCCGGACTGTCCAGCGCAGGCGGGCATGTCAAAACACGGTTAAAACACGGTACCCGGCCGCATGCTGCGACCGGGTACCGTACCTGCGGCGGGAAGCTACGCTTCCTTCGCGGCTGCTTCCTTGTCCTTCTTGGCTTCCGGCTTGAAGTCCACGCCGGCTTCCTTGCGCTGCTGCGGCGTGATCGGCGCCGGAGCCTGCGTCAGCGGGTCGTAGCCGCCGCCGGACTTCGGGAAGGCGATGACGTCGCGGATGGACTCGGTGCCGGCCAGCAGGGCCACTACGCGGTCCCAGCCGAAGGCGATGCCGCCGTGGGGCGGTGCGCCGTACTTGAAGCCTTCGAGCAGGAATCCGAACTTTTCCTGTGCATCTTCCTGCGAAAGGCCCATGACCTTGAAGACGCGTTCCTGCACGTCGCGCTGGTGGATACGGATGGAACCGCCGCCGATTTCGTTGCCGTTGCAGACAATGTCGTAGGCGTAGGCCACTGCCGACTCGGGATCCGTGTCGAAGGTATCCATGAATTCGGGCTTGGGCGAGGTGAAGGCATGGTGCACGGCCGTCCAGGCCCCGCCGCCCACAGCCACGTCGCCGGCGGCAACTGCGGCCGACGCCGGCTCGAACATGGGTGCGTCAACCACCCAGACGAACGCCCAGTCCTTGGGATCGATCAGGCCGGTGCGGTGGCCGATTTCCACGCGCGCGGCGCCGAGCAGGGCACGTGCCTCGCTCTTTTCGCCGGCACCGAAGAAGATGCAGTCACCGGGCTTGGCGCCCACCTTTTCGGCGAGGTTCTCCCGCTCGAAGTCGGTCAGGTTCTTGGCGACCGGTCCGGTCAGCGTGCCGTCTTCCTGGATCAGCACGTAGGCCAGGCCCTTCGCGCCGCGCTGCTTGGCCCATTCCTGCCAGGCATCAAGGGTGCGGCGTGCCTGGGAAGCACCGCCCGGCATCACCACGGCACCCACGTAGGGAGCCTGGAAGACGCGGAAGGTGGTGTCCTTGAAGAATTCGGTCAGCTCGGTGAGTTCCAGGCCGAACCGCAGGTCCGGCTTGTCCGAACCGTAGCGGGCCATGGCATCGGCGTAGGTCATGCGCGGGATGGGGGTGCTGATCTCGACGCCGATCAGCTTCCACAGCGACTTCACGATCTGCTCGCCCAGGGCGATGATGTCGTCTTCCTCGACGAAGCTGGCTTCAATGTCCAGCTGCGTGAACTCCGGCTGGCGGTCCGCGCGGAAGTCCTCATCGCGGTAGCAGCGGGCAATCTGGTAGTACTTTTCGAAGCCGCCAACCTGCAGCAGCTGCTTGAACAGCTGCGGGGACTGCGGCAGGGCGTACCAGGAACCCGGGGCCAGGCGTGCGGGAACCACGAAGTCGCGGGCACCTTCGGGGGTGGACCGGGTCAGCGTGGGGGTTTCGATCTCCACGAAGCCTTCATCGTGCAGCAGTTCACGGGCCACGCGGTTGGCTTCCGAGCGCAGGCGCATGGCAGCGGCCGGTGCCGGGCGGCGGAGGTCCAGGTAACGGTGGCGCAGGCGGGCTTCCTCGCCGACCTCCACATGCTCGTCGATCTGGAACGGCAGCGGGTCAGAGGTGTTCAGGATGACGACGTCGTCCGCGATCACCTCGACTTCGCCCGTAGCCAGGGCCGGGTTCTCGTTACCCTCGGGCCGCTTCTGCACGGTGCCGGTGATCTGCAGGACGTACTCGTTGCGCAGCCCGTGGAAGACATCCTCTTCACGCACCACAACCTGCGCCACACCCGAGGCATCGCGGAGGTCGAGGAAGGCAACGCCGCCGTGGTCGCGCCGTCGGGCGACCCATCCTGCGAGAGTAACGGTCTGTCCAATATGCTCGGCCCTCAGGGAACCAAGGGCATGAGTGCGCAGCACAGCTGTCCTTTCGAAAAACTTGCGGAAACCACTGTTTCCGCCCATTGTAAATACACGGTCTCCTTCAGAGTTTACCGGTGAACCGACCCCCGCTCCGCCATGTACCTACCGATTGGATAAGCCTGTTGTCCGGCACTACCCAGCCGCGTGTTCCCCTGGGCGGCTTTGATGCCACCACTGCCGGCCTAGGCTCCATCGTCGGTGCGGGTGCGTTCGTCGCCTTCGCTCCGGCTGCGGCCGCTGCAGGACCGGCGCTGGGCGCGGGCCTCGGCATAGCCGCGGTTGTGGCCTTCCTCTGCGGGCTCTCCACCTTCCAGCTCAGCAGGGCCGTCTCGCGCCGGCTCCCCGAGGACCGGGGCGGAGACGCCACGGCGCGGACAGCCGCGCGGATCCTGCTGGGGCCGTACAGCGGTTTCCTTTCCGGCTGGACCCTGATCTGGGCATTACTGCTTTCCTCGGCTGTCCTGGCCCTCGCATTCGGGGCGTATGTCGTCCCTGAGCATCCTCGGGCCGGCGCAGCGGGAGCCGTGATTGTCATGGCCGCCGTGAACCTGCTGGGGGTGAACCGGGGTTCCTGGGTCACCCGCTTCATAGTGGCCTTTGTCTTCAGCGTCCTGGCCTTCACAGTGGTGGTGCTCTTCAACGAGGCGCCTCACCAGCCGGTGCGGGTGGGTGCGGAGATTGAGGCTTCCACCTCGGGCGTGCTGCAGGCCGCCGGGCTGCTGTTCTTCATTTTCTCCGGGTACACGCGGCTGGCCACGATGGGGTCCGGTGTGCGCAATCCCTCACGCAACCTGCCCATCGCGATCCCCGCTGCCATTGCCGTGGCCTTCGGACTGTACTGGTTCATGGGTTCTTCGATGCTGGCCTACTACGGAGCGGCTGCCTTGTCCGCCGAGACCGCTCCCCTGCTTGAACCCCTGGAGAGCGTGGGCGCGGGCGTCGGTACGGGTGCCGTTATCCTTGCTGTTGCCGCCGCCGCCCTGGGCGGCCTGTGGTCGCTGACGGAATCGGCAGGCCGGGCAGCCTCCGACATGGCCGCGGACCGCGACCTTCCGTCCTTCTTCGGCGCGTCGAGGGAATCCCGCTTCGGCCGCGGACAGACCCCGTGGGCCGCCGAAGCCACGGCGGCCGCCGTCGTCCTGCTGCTTGTGCTGTTCGGGGACCTGGACGCACTGCTGGGGATGGCGTCCTTCGCCCTGCTGTTCTACGCGGCCATCACCACCGTGTGTGCTTTCACCCTGAAGGACCGCACGCGCTACGCACCCCGGGTCCTGAACCTGGCCGGTGCGGTGGGCGCACTGCTGCTGGCCCTCGCCCTGCCGCCCGTGTCCATCAGCCTGGCCCTGATCATCCTGGTGGCGGGGCTCGTGGTCCGGTTGAGTTTCCGTCGCCCGCGGACCCCCAGGACGCCGCCGTTCTAGCCTCATCCGGGGGCCGGCGCTCACCTAGGCGCCGGCAGCCTCCCACGCACGGACTTCGCCCAGCAGCTCGGCGCGGCGCCCGGCAGGCGCGAACGAGGCTTCGATCGAGTTTGCGGCGAGCTGGGCAAGCTGCGCCCTGCTGAGCCCGAAGGTTTCCTGCACCGCCCGGAAATTGTCATCCACGTAGCCGTCAAAGTAGGCCGGGTCATCCGAGTTCACGGAAATGTTCAGGCCGTGCTCGAGCATCCGCGGCAAGGGATGCTCAGCCAGGGCCGACACCGCCTGCAGCCGCACGTTGGACAGCGGGCAGACGGTCAGCGGCACCTGATCGCGGACCAGCCGGTCCACCAGGTCCGGGTCATCCAGGCAGCGGATCCCGTGGTCGATGCGGTCCGCGTGAAGCAGGTCCAGCGCCTCCTCGATGTACGAGGACGGACCCTCCTCACCTGCGTGGGCTACGGACCGCAGCCCTGCCTCCCGGGCACGACGGTACAGCTCGATGAACGACGACGGCGGGTTCCCCACTTCCGCGGAGTCCAGGCCGATCCCGATGATCGGCGCATCCATGGCCAGCAGTTCCTCCAGCACCTCCAGCGCTTCGGCCACCGGATGGTCGCGCAGGAACGCGGCAATCAGCTCCGTGGAGATCCCGAATTCTTCCTCGCTGCGGGCCAAAGCCGCCCAGACTCCGCCCACCGAGACGCTCAACGGGACGCCGCGGACTAGGTGCGCCTGCGGATCCATCATCATTTCCACATGCCGCACCCCGGCCGCCGCAGCCCGGCGCAGGTAGGCACGGGTCATGTCGGTGAAATCCGCCTCGGTCCGCAGCACATCCATATTGGAGTAGTAGAGGTCCAGGAAGGACTGCAGATCCGTGAACCGGTACCGCGCACGAAGGTCCTCGAGACTGTCGTAGGGCAGGTCCAAGCCGTTGCGGGCGGCCAGTTCGAAGATCAGCTCCGGTTCCAGCGTTCCCTCAATGTGGAGGTGGAGTTCGGCGCACGGCGGGGTGGGAAGCGGGTCAACAGCCATGGTTAAAGCCTAGGGGGCCTGTGCCTTGGACCGCCATCCACGAGGTCAGCGGAGGCCGGCGCGTTCGCGGGGAGCGGTTTCAAACATTCCGTACACCGGACCGGCCAGCAGCCAGATCCCTGCGACCAGGCCGGCCCGCTTCACCCAGTCCCACAGCACCTCCGCTTCCCCGGGTGCGGCCACGATTCCGATCATGCCCAGCAGGACGGCGACGGCAATTCCAGTGGCCAGCAGGACGCGGCCGTATTCCACCCACAGTGACCGCCGGTACTCCGGCGTCCCCTTCACCGGCTTCACCGGTGCCGGTCCCCCGGCGAACCGGTGGGCAACCCGCACATCCGCCCACCGGATCAGGCTGTGGCCGAAGGCGACACTGAAGCCCAGGTAGAACGCCGCAAGTCCGTGGATGGACCCGGGCCGTCCGCCCTGTGCCAAATCGGCGGCGGATGCCGCCAAAAGCACGACGTCGAGCAGCGGAACACAGGCGAGCAGCACCATGCCCAGCCGTCTGCGGTGAAGCAGGTAGCGGGCTCCCAGGCCGGCCGCCAGCAGGACCCAGAAACCAATCTCTGAGCCGATGATCAAATACACGAGGATGTCCATGACCCCAGCCTTCCGGGCGGGAAACCCGGTGTCGTCGGCGAAAGGTGCCACCGCGAGGGTGCCTTCCGTCATCCCTTCGGAGGACATAGCCCGCCGCCCGGACCCCAGGGGAGCGCCGCTCATTTAGGCTGAACCCATGCAAAGAACCCCAGACCAGGGCACCGGGAACGGAATCTGGCCTTCCGGCGCCGCCGCGGCCGCCGGCTATCTGGTGGGCGGTACCGTGCTGAAACTCCTCGGGGTGAACGCCGCAGGTCTGTTCCCGCCGATTCCGGGTGCACCGGACTGGGCCTGGGTACCGGTCCTGGTGCTGGGATGTACGGGCCTGCTGTTCCGCCGCCGGAATGTTCCGCTGATGCTGGCCGTCACCGGAACGGCAACCGGTGCCGGCGCACTGCTCGGCGGCGGGATCATCACCTACCTGCTCCTGTTCGAGGTGCTGTACTCCGGAATCCTCTTTGGCTCCCCGCGCGTAAGCCGCGGCGTGCAGCGGGCGGCGGTGACCGGCATGGTTGTCCTTCCCGTTTCCGTAGGACTGGTCTACCGGGGATGGCCGTACCTGCTCTTCGGTTTGTTCCAGGCGGTTTTTGTCTGCCTGGTTCCGCTCTGGTGGGCCGGCTCCCTGCGCCGCCAGACCGAGAGGGCCGAACGCGAACGGCAGCGGGCGGAAACGGAACGCCTCAAGGCCGAACGCACCGCCCAGCTGGCCGAGCTCAACCTGCAGGTTGCCGTGGCGTCGGAGCGCGGAGCGATGGCGCGCGAACTGCACGACGCGATTGCCGGGCATCTGTCCGCCATAGCGCTGCAGTCCGGTGCTGCACTGGCGGCAGCCGATGCTGCCCTGGACCGCCGGGTGCTGGCCCAGGTCCGGACGGAAAGCGTCGCCGCCCTGCGGGAAATGCGGTCCATGATCGACCTGCTCCAGTCCGACGGCCCGTTGGACAGCCGGGAGCAGGCGGAAGCCGCTGCGGCCGCAGGGGGTCTGGGCCATCTGGAGTCCCTGGCCGCTTCCGCCCGGCTGGCCGGAAGCCCGGTGGAACTGCATCTGTCCGGTGACGTTGAGGTGCCGGTACTGGTGGGCAGCAGCGTGTATCGGATCGTGCAGGAATCGCTGGCCAACGCGGTCCGGCACGCGCCGGGCTGCCCCGTGAGTATCTCGGTCCGGCGGCAGGACAAACAGCTGGAGCTGCGGATCCGCAACGCTCTCCCCGCCTCCGACGGCGGCAGTTCCGCGGCCGCCGGAAACGGTTCGGGCCTGCGGAATATGAAACTGCGGGCGGCGCAGCTCGGCGGCAGTTTCTCTGCCGGACGGGTCGCCGGCCCTGCCGCGGGGCAGGACCTGCGGCCAGCCTGGCTCGTCGAAGCCGTCCTGCCTGCAGAAGACGCCGACGGAGCGGCATCTGCCCTCCCCCGCGCGCTCCCCGGCGCACTCCCCCGCCAGCACCAGGAGACGCTTTGACCGCCGCCACTGTGCTGCTGGCGGATGACCACTCGGCCATCCGCGGCGGCCTGCGCATGATCCTGGAGTCCATCGGCGGCTTCACCGTCGTCGGCGAGGCTGCGGACGGTGCAGGAGCCGTACGCATGGCACGCGCCCTGCGGCCCGACGTCGTCCTGATGGACCTTCGCATGCCCGGAATGGACGGAATTGCCGCCACCGCGGAGATCACCGGAGAGGGACTGTCCGCGGTGCTGGTGCTGACCACCTTCGACATTGACGAGTACGTTTTCGCCGCGCTGCGGGCCGGCGCTGCCGGATTCCTGCTGAAATCGGTGGAACCTGCCGAATTGGTGCGCGCGGTGCAAAGCGTGGCCGACGGCGACAGTGTCCTCTCCCCGGAGGTCACCGGCAGGCTGATCTCCGCGTTCGTGCAGTCACCGGCTGCGGCTGCGGCACCGGCAGCGGCAGCCGCTACCGGGACTCTGCCGGCGGAGTCCCTGACCGCACGGGAGGAAGCGGTCCTGGCCTGCATCGGCGAGGGATTGTCCAACCAGCAGATTTCCCGTCGGCTGGGGATCGCCGAGACCACCGTCAAAACCCATGTGTCCCGTGTCCTGGCCAAGCTGGGAGTCTCCTCCCGGGTGCAGGCCGCCATCGCGTTCCGGGAACGCGGCGGCGGCCCGGGCCGCTAGGCGGACGGCACCTGCACAGGGGTTACCTGCACGGTGAGGTCCTCGGCCGGCGGAGTCCACAGCGCGGGATCGGCCGGCACCTGCTCACCGGTGCGGATGTCCTTGACCTCGTGGCTGCCGTCTTCGGCGGTGAACCAGACAAACGGGATGCCCCGGCGGTCGGCGAACTTGATCTGCTTGCCGAACTTTTCCGCCTTAGGGGCCACTTCCACCGAAATTCCGCGGCTGCGCAGCTGGGCGGCGGTGTCCTGGGCTTCGGACCAGGACTCGTCGGTGGCCAGGGTCAGCAGCACTGTGGTGGGAACGCTGCGCGAAGCCTGCGCGAATTCCTGGCTGAGGATGCGCATGACCAGCCGCGTGACGCCGATGGAGAGGCCGACGCCGGGGAAGGTGCGGTTCCCCTTGCTGGCCAGGGAATCGTAGCGGCCGCCGGAGCAGATCGAGCCGAGCGCTTCATGTCCCACCAGGACCGTTTCGTAAACGGTGCCGGTGTAGTAGTCCAGGCCGCGGGCGATGCTGAGGTCCGCGAGGACCCGGCCCGGAGCGCGGCGGGAGGCTTCGCTGATGACCTGGAACAGTTCATCGAGGCCTTCGTCCAGCAGTTCATTGGACACACCCAGTGCCCGGACCTGCTCCACGAACGAGGTGTCCTCCGTGCGGATGGAGGCCAGCTTCAGGGCTGCCTCGGCCTGTTCGGGGGTGGCGCCGAGTTCCTCCTGCAGGAGCTCGGCTACGCGCTGCGCCCCGATCTTCTCCAGCTTGTCGATGCTGCGCAGCACGCCGGCGGTGTCTTCCAGGCCGATGCCGCGGTAGAAGCCTTCGGCCAGCTTGCGGTTGTTGACCCTGATCTTGAACTCGGGGATGGGCAGCGCGCCGAGGGCTTCGGCGATGACCAGCGCCAGCTCGACGTCGTACCGGAACGGCAGCTCTCCGTCACCCACCACATCAATGTCCGCCTGCGTGAACTCGCGGGCGCGCCCCTCCTGCGGACGCTCGCCGCGCCAGACCTTCTGGATCTGGTAGCGGCGGAACGGGAAGGAGAGGTGGCCGGCGTTCTCCACCACGTAGCGGGCAAACGGCACGGTCAGGTCGAAGTGCAGGGCCAGCTGGTTGGGATCTTCCTTGCCGGCGGCCTCGCCCTCTTCGGCCTGCAGCCGGCTCAGCGCGTAGACTTCCTTGTCAATGTCGCCCTTGCGCAGCAGCTGGCCCACCGTTTCCACGGCCCGGGTTTCGATGTTGGAGAAGCCGTGCAGTTCGAAGGTGCGGCGCAGTACGTCCAGGACATGGAGTTCAACAAGGCGCTCCTGCGGTAGCCATTCGGGGAAACCGGACAGTGAGGCCTTGCGTGCCATGGTGGCAACTCCTTAGGTGGGCGAAACGGCGCAGGCGGAACCCCGCCCGGCCACGGTGCACGCATGAGCGTGCATAAACTATGTGCGGCACTCATTTTAGCCGCTTGGGACGCAGCCCCCGTTTCAGACCGGCGCGCCGCTCCCAGACCCGATCCCGATCCGATCCAGTACAGGAGGCAACGGTGGCAGCAAACCGCACCAGCCGTGAAGACAGGCGCCGGCTGGCCCGGATGGAAGCGCGGAGGGCCTTCGCCGCCGCCCGTGCCAAGCGGCGCAAGCGTGACAACCTCTTCGCCGCAGCGGCCGCCGTCGTTGTCCTGGCCCTCGCCGTTGCGCTGCAGATGGCGTGGTTCAGTTCCGATCCCACGGCGGCGGACCTGGAGCTGCTGCGGGAACAGGCCGACGTCGTCGAACTGCCCGACGTTCCGGATCCGTCTGTCGCCGAGGGCAGGACCTTCACCGGGTCCCTGGCGCTGGGACAGGGCGAAATCGGCGTGGAACTGGACGGCACGGCGGCACCCCAGGCGGTTGCCTCCTTCAAGACGCTTGCCGATGCGGGCTACTTCAGCGGCAAGGACTGCCACCGGCTGACCGCCACCGAATCCACGTCCGTGCTCCAATGCGGTTCCCCGAACGGGGACGGGAAGGCCGACCAGGACTTCCTGTGGGGGCCGGTGGAGAACTCGCCGGCAGACGGCTTTTACCCCGCCGGCACCATCGCCGTCGCCCGCGGTGAAGACCAAATGAGCCACGGCACACAGTTCTTCATTGTTTACAAGGATTCGACGCTAACGCAGGAAACCGGCGGCTACACGATAATGGGTAAGGTAACGTCAGGTCTTGACGTACTGGAGGCCATCGCTTCCTCGGGCACAGCCTCCGGGGAGACCGATGGTTTCCCGAAAGACCCGGTGACGATTAACTCGTTCACCCTGAACTAAGTGGCGGCGCGGGCTTCGCAAACTGCCATCCATCGAGTGAAAGACTTTTAGCGGTGACAGACAGTCAGAAATCCGACGAAACAGCAGGCCCTTCCACTACGGAGACGTCCCGGCCTGCCACTCCGAGCCCCGCAGCACTTGCGGCGCGACGGCCCTCCCCCGCAGCAGTAGGCCCCCGGCCCGGCGCGGCAGCCCAGCCGGTGGTGGCAGCTCCGGCCGCCCACTCCACCCCGCTGGAGGAAGCCGCCCGCTTCGCGCGGGTCGAGGAGGACGGCCACGTCTTCCTGATCGTGGACGGCGAGGAATCGGCCGTCGGCCAGTTCCCCGACGCCTCCAAGGAAGAAGCACTGGCCTACTTCGTGCGCAAGTACGACGACGTCGCCAGCCAGCTGCTGCTCCTGGAGCAGCGGGTGCAGGTCAAGGCTCCGGCCGCGGACATCCACAAGACCCTGAAGCACCTGGCCCAGCAGGTGGCCGAGCGCAAGATGGTGGGCGATATCAAGGCTCTCGATGCCCGCATCGAAGCACTCGAAGCCTCGCTCAAGGAGGCCGAGGCCGCCGAGCGCGCCGAGGCTGAGGCCGCCAAGGCGCGTGAGCTTGCCGCCCGTGAGGCCATTGTTGCCGAGGCGGAGGAAATCGCTGCCAAGGACCCGGCCACGATTCAGTGGAAGACCAGCAGCAACCGGATGAACGAGCTGTTCGATGCGTGGAAGACCGCGCAGAAGAACGGCCCGCGCCTGGGCCGCAGCACCGAGGACACCCTGTGGAAGCGGTTCCGTTCCGCCCGCACGGTCTTCGACCGCCACCGCCGTGCCTACTTCTCCCAGCTGGACAGTGAAAACTCGTCCGCCAAGGCTGCGAAGGAGGCACTCATTGCCCGCGCCGAGGAACTGGCGACGTCCACGGACTGGGGCAACACCGCCGCCGAATACCGGCAGCTCATGGACGAGTGGAAGGCCTCCAAGCGCGCCAGCCGCAAGGATGACGATGCCCTGTGGGCCCGCTTCCGTGCCGCGCAGGATCAGTTCTTCGCCGCCCGCCAGGCGGCCAACGAGGTTATCGACGAGGAATTCGCCGCTAACCTCGTGGTCAAGGAAGAGCTGCTGAAGGAAGCACAGGCCCTCCTGCCGATCACGGACCTGAACTCGGCCCGCAAGGCCCTCCAGTCGATCCGGGAACGCTGGGAAGACGCCGGCAAGGTGCCCCGGGCCGATATGGGCCGCATGGAGGCCGGCATCCGCAAGGTTGAGGAAGCCGTGAAGGCTGCCGAAGACGAGCACTGGCAGCGGAGCAACCCCGAGACCAAGGCACGCACCAACTCGGCCCTGTCCCAGCTGGAGGCGACCATCGCGTCCCTCGAACAGGACCTGGCCGACGCCGAGAAGGCGGGCAACGCGAAAAAGATCGCGGACGCCCGCGAGGCCCTGGAAGCCCGCCAGCAGTGGCTGGCAATGCTGCAGAAGTCCGCGCAGGACTTCGCCTAGGCTGCGTACCGGTTCCACAGCGAAAGCCCCGTCCCTCCCGTTATCCACAACGGGCGGGGCGGGGCTTTCGCTTTGCCCGCCGGCTGCACATGCTGGTGTGCATGCCTGCGCAGCTCTTTCCCTACCCCGGTGCCCTCCCGCAGATCACCTCCACGGGCGGAGCACTGTTCACCGCAGGTGAGGTGTTCCGGCACGAGGAACTCCAGGCCATGGCAATGGACGGGCTGCTCCGGCACGTGTACGCGGGAACCTTTGTCCGCTGGGATGTCCGGCCGGACCCGGTGGTCCGTGCCCTTGCGGCGTCTGCCGAGCTGCCCGTGCAGCTGCGCCGCAGGCTGACCATGGGGAGATTGACCGCTGCCTGGATCTACGGCTGCGCTCGGCGGCCGCCGCGGCTCGATGTGCTGGCGGACCGCCGCAGCCGCACCGGTGCCCTGCAGCCCTTCAGCACCGCCGTCCTCCACGAGGTCCTGCTGGGCCCCGCAGACCGCGTGGACGTAGGAACAGTGTCGGTCGCCTCTCCGCTGCGGACCGCCGTCGACGTCGCCCTCTATGCGGGCACCGCGGAAGCGGTTTCCACCCTGCGGCGCCTGGCGGCGCTCCCGGCCCTGGGCTGCCGGCTGGACCTCGTGCAGCGGGCCCTGGAAGCCGGACACCGGGTACCGGGCAAGGCGGCGGCGCTGGAACGCGTTGCAGCTGCCGCCGCCGAGCCGACCGGTTAGTGGATCCCGGAGCCTAGACCCGCCGCTGCGACCCCGTGGTGCGGTAGACGTCGAACACGCCGTCGATCTTGCGGACCGCACTGAGGATGTGGTTCAGATATTTCGGATCCCCCATCTCGAACACGAACTTCGACATCGCCACGCGGTCGCTGGAGGTGTTGACGCTGGCGGAGAGGATGTTCACATGGTTTTCCGACAGGACCCGTGTCACGTCCGACAGCAGGCTCTTGCGGTCCAGTGCCTCCACCTGGATCTCGACCAGGAAGACGCTGGACTGGGTGGGCGCCCACTCCACGGGGACAATGCGGTCCGGCGTGGCGCGCAGTTCCTGTACGTTGCGGCAGTCGCTGCGGTGTACCGAAACACCCGAACCGCGGGTAACGAACCCGATGATCGGATCCGGCGGAACCGGGGTGCAGCAGCGGGCCAGCTTGACCCACACATCGCCGGTACCGCGTACGGTGACGCCGGAATCGGAGAACTTGGGGCGGCGGGCTGCGGTGGCCACCGGCGTTTCGGCCAGGTCCTCCTCGGCGCCCTGGTGCCCGCCCATGAGGTTGACCAGGTGCTCAATGACGTTCTGCGCAGAGGTATGGCCGTCGCCCACCGCGGCGTACAGCGCGGAAATGTCCTGGTGGTGCAGTTCCTCGGCCACCGCCACCAGCGCATCATGCGTCATCAGGCGCTGCAGCGGCAGGTTCTGCTTGCGCATGCCGCGGGTGAGCAGGTCCTTGCCCTTTTCGATTGCCTCTTCGCGGCGTTCCTTGGTGAACCACTGCCGGATCTTGTTCCGGGCGCGCGGGCTCTTGACGAAGCCCTGCCAGTCCTGGCTGGGACCGGCGCCCTCGGCCTTGGAGGTGAAGATCTCCACCCAGTCGCCGTGCTGCAGTTCGCTGTTGAGCGGCACCAGTTTCCCGTTGACGCGTGCCCCGATGGTCCGGTGGCCCACCTCGGTGTGCACTGCGTAGGCGAAGTCCACCGGCGTCGATCCGGCCGGAAGCGCCATGACCTCGCCCTTGGGCGTAAAGACGAAGACTTCGCGCGCATTAATCTCGAACCGCAGCGAATCCAGGAACTCGTCGGGATCCGAGGTTTCCTGCTGCCAGTCCACCAGGCTGCGCAGCCAGCCCATGTCGTCAGGGGCTTCGGGGCCCTTGTTGCCGTCCTTGTACTTCCAGTGCGCGGCGACGCCGTATTCGGCGCGGCGGTGCATGTCATGCGTGCGGATCTGGATTTCCACGGGCTTGCCGCCGGGGCCGATCACCGTGGTGTGCAGCGACTGGTACATGTTGAACTTCGGCATCGCGATGTAGTCCTTGAACCGCCCGGGAAGGGGGTTCCACCGCGAATGCAGGGCACCGAGGGTGGCGTAGCAGTCGCGGACGGAGTCCACCAGGACGCGCACGCCCATCAGGTCATGGATGTCGTCGAAGTCCTTGCCCCGCACGATCATCTTTTGGTAGATCGAGTAATAGTGCTTGGGCCGGCCGGTGATGGTGGCCTTGATCTTGACCGCGTGCAGGTCATCGGCGATCTGCGACCGCACGGTGCCCAGGTACTTTTCCCGTTCCGGAGTCCGGTCGCCTACCATCCGGACGATCTCGTCATACACCTTGGGGTGCAGTGCGGCGAAGGAAAGATCCTCCAACTCCCACTTGATGGTGTTCATGCCCAGCCGGTGCGCCAGCGGGGCGAAGATTTCCAGGGTTTCGCGTGCCTTCTTGGCGGACGATTCCGGCGACACGAAACGCCAGGTGCGGGCGTTGTGCAGCCGGTCCGCGAGCTTGATGACCAGAACGCGGATGTCCTTGGCCATGGCGACGACCATCTTGCGTACGGTTTCGGACTGCGCGGCGTCCCCGAAGGTGACCTTGTCCAGCTTGGTGACACCGTCCACGAGCATCGCCACCTCCGGGCCGAACTCGCGCCGCAGCTCGTCCAGGGTGTAGCTGGTGTCCTCCACCGTGTCATGCAGCAGGGCCGCGGCCAGGGTGGTGCCGGTCATGCCCAGCTCCGCCAGGATGGTCGCCACCGCCACCGGGTGCGTGATGTACGGATCCCCGCTCTTGCGCTTCTGTCCCTCGTGGCTCCGCTCGGCAACCACATAGGCCCGCTGGATCAGGTCCAGGTCTTCCTTGGGGTTGTTGACCCGGACCGTGCGGAGCAGAGGTTCCAGCATCGGCGAGTAGCCGGGGTTGCCCCGGCCGGCCAGGCGGGCGAGCCGGGCACGGGTCGAGGCACGGCGGCCGGTCGAGGGCGTGCGGCCTGCGCCGCTGCCGGGTTTCACCGGTACGGGGGCCTTCGCCGGGCCGGCGACGGGAAGCAGGGCGTCAGTGTTGCCGGCGGCAGCATCCAACGCCGCAGCTTCGCGCGCTGCGGTGTCCTCATGCCCCGGGACGATCCCCGCGGTGCCGCTGTTTCCTGCCTCATCGGCAGGTGTTGCACTGTTGGCCACTGACGACCTTTCTTCGTACGTTCAAAAGCAGGTGGTCAAAACGTTTTCGGCGGCCGCGCTTACGCGGCACCTGTCAACCAGTCTAAGCCTGCCCGCACCGCACTTAAACCGCCGGTTCCGTACTCCTTTGGCGTGGAGTACGGAACCGGATGGTCGGAGCGGGATTTACCCCTTAGGCGCTGACAGCCGCGGAGCCCTTTGCTTCGTTGGCCCGGCGTTCGGCCACCCGCTTGGCCTGCTTGCGGATGTCCGGTTCATTCCGGCGCAGCCAGGCGTACAGGGGCGCTGCAATGTAGATGGTCGCGATGGTGCCCAGGATGATCCCCACGAACAAGGCCAGGGACAGGTCCTTCAGGGTGCCGGCGCCCAGCAGCAGCGCACCGATGAACAGGATGGAGGCCACCGGAAGGACTGCGACCACGGACGTGTTGATGGACCGCACCAGGGTCTGGTTCACGGCCAGGTTCACTTCTTCCGCGAAGGTCCGCTTGGTGCGCTTGTCCAGGTCCTTCGTGTTTTCGCGGACCTTGTCGAAGACCACCACGGTGTCATACAGCGAGTAGCTGAGCACGGTAAGGAAACCGATGATGGCCGACGGCGTCACTTCGAAACCGCTCAGCGCATAGACGCCGGCCGTGACGACCATAACCACCAGAAGCCCGACGACGGCAGCTACCGACATCTTCCAGGTCCGGAAGTACAAGGCCATCAGCACTGCTGCCAGTGCGACGAAGACGACGAGGCCCACCAGTGCCTGCCGGCTGACGTCGCTTCCCCAGGTGGGACCGATGAAGGTGGAGGTGACCTCGTCCTGGCTTACGCCGTAGGTGTCCGCCAGCGATTCCTTGACCTCGATGGTCTGGTCATCGCTCAGCTTCTCCGTCTGGATCCGCATGGTGCCCGGGGCGATGTTGGTGACCTTCGGGTCGGCGGTGCCGGCAACCTCGGCCACGGCCTTCTCACCGCCGCTGACGTCGGTATTGCTGACGTTGGAGACGGTGAACTCGGAGCCGCCGCGGAATTCGATGCCGAGGTTGAATCCACCCTTGGCCACCGGGATGAGGATCGAAAGCAGCACGGCTGCCGCTGCGATGAAGAACCACAGCTTTGCCTTGCCAACGAAGTTGTAGGACCGCTTTCCGGTGTAAAGGTCGTTGCCGAATGCGGCGAAACTGGGGAGCTTACTCATTACTCGCCGTCCTTCTCGGAGCTGCGGCCGGTACCGGCCATTGAATCCTGCTTTTCGGCAAGCCGCCGTTCGGCGATGGTCATCCTTCGTTCGGCTTCCTTGGCCGCTCCCTTGTTCTTGGTGCGCGCAGCCGGTGCTTCGGAGGGATCACGCAGCCGTCCGGCGCCGCGGTACAGCGGTACCGCGCCCAGCTTGCTCGCATCGAGGCCGGAGAACCGGTGGCCGTCGCCGAAGAACTTGGTGCGGGCCAGAAGCACCATGGTGGGGTGGGTGAACATAAAGACCACGATGAGGTCCGCAATGGCGGTAAGGCCCAGGGTGAAGGCAAAGCCCCGCACGTTGCCCACTGCCACGAAGTACAGGACGACGGCGGCGAGGATGTTCACGGCCTTGGAGGCCAGGACGGTGCGCTTGGCGCGCTTCCAGCCGTTGTCCACCGCGGAAACCAGCCCGCGGCCGTCGCGAAGCTCGTCACGGATGCGTTCGAAGTACACGATGAACGAGTCCGCGGTCTGCCCGATGGCGACGATCAGGCCGGCCACACCGGCGAGTGAGAGCCGGTAGTTGTGGCTCCAGCCCAGGATGGCGATGGCCAGGTAGGTCAGCAGGCCGGCGACGACGAGCGAGATGATGGTGACGAAGCCCAGCGCGCGGTACTGGAAGAGCGAGTAGACGGCAACAAGGGCCAGGCCGATCAGGCCGGCGATGATGCCCATCCGCAGCTGGTCCGCGCCGAGGGTCGCCGAGACCTGCTGTTCGCTCTGGATCTCGAAGCTGATCGGCAGGGCACCGTATTTCAGCTGCTCGGAGAGCGCTTCGGAGCTTTCCTGGGTGAAGTTGCCCGTGATCTGGGGCTTGCCGTCGGTGATGACGGCGTTGACGGTCGGCGCCGAGATGATCTGCCCGTCGAGGACGATGGCGAACTGGTTCCGCGGGTCGCCCTGCGGGAAGGCGAAGAGACGCTCGGTCACGTCGCGGAACTTGTCGGTGCCCTCGCGGTTGAACTCGATGTTCACGGCCCACTGGTTGGTGGAAACACCGTTGTTGCCCTGTGCCATGCCGAAGCTGGCGGTGGAAATGTCCACGCCGGGAACTTCGACCGGACCCAGGATGTATTTGCCGGCGGTGCCGGGCTCGCAGGCGACCATCGGCTCGTCGGCCGGCGCCTGCTCCGCGTTGGCGATGGTGTCCGGGTTCAGGCAGTCAGTGGTTTCGAACTGTGTCTGGAGCTCGGGTGAAATCCAGTTGGTGTCCGAAGCATCCGTGGGTTCCGCCGACGGTGTGGGCAGCTGTTCCGCGGGAGTGGGATCCGTGACTGCTGCACCCTGTCCCCCGCCGCCGGTGAGGACCGGACGGAACTCCATGTTCGCGGAAGCCTGGATCAGTTCGCGGGTCTCGGGATCGGGGACACCGGGCAGCGACACCACGACGTTGCGGTTGGACTGCGTGCTGATCTCCGCTTCGGAGACGCCGCTGCCGTCCACGCGCTGGCGGATGATCTCCACGGCCTGGTCGAGCTGTTCGGTCGTGATTTCGGAGTCACCGCCCTGCACCTCGGGAGCAAGGATCATCTGGGTTCCGCCCTCAAGGTCGAGGGCGAGTTTTGGGGTCCAGCTGGCGTTGCTCCACATGGAACCACCGCCAAGCAAAAGGGCCAGGGCAGCAAAAATGACGCCCAACCAGAGGAGCGTCTTTTTCGCGGCCGAGCCGGGGCCGGTACGGGGCATAGGGAATTTTCCTTAAGGGCGAAGATCACCGGGACCGTCATGGTCTCCGGGCGGCAAGCGGGGCACCGATGCCCCGCTTGGCTCGTGGAGAGTCTAGTTCTCTTTTTTGTCGTCGCGGTTCAGGCGCTTGAGTGTTTCTTCAGGTGTCTCGTCCTGCACGGCGTCCCGGCGCTCGGAGGAGTCCTTGCCGAGCGTGAGGGAAGAGGCGTCATCGGGGACCGCAGCGGCGTCATCGGCCGGTGCTTCTTCGGCGGGAACAGTGACGACCTTGGTCAGTGCCTGGAGGTGCACCGTGGCGGTGTTGCCGGGGGAAAGCTCCAGCACGGCCTTGTTTTCTTCCTGGTCCACGGAAACAATCCGGCCGAAAAGCCCGAACTGGGTCATGACCTCGGTGCCGGGAAGCATTTGGGCCCGCTGCTGGGTAACCGTCTGCTGCGACTTCTTCTGCTTGCGGAACATCATGATGACGAAGACCGCCAGCAGCAGAGGGAGAAAGAGATCAGCAATATTCACGTGGAGAGTTCCGTTTCTGTTGGGGAAGTGCCGGGCGTCCTGGCATACTGCCGGGACCGTGCCCAAGGGCCAGTCTAAACGGAAAACGTGGGAGCGGACTGTTAAGTTTCCGGCCCGGCCTCCTCGGCGGGAGCGGATGAGGTGTTTGTGCCGGGGCCGGAAAACATGTTCTGCGGCATGGCTGCGGCAACGTTCTCGGGCATCTGGAGGCCCAGATGCTCCCACGCGGCCCGGGTCGCAATGCGGCCCCGCGGGGTCCTGCCGAGCAGGCCTTCACGGACGAGGTACGGTTCGGCCACCGTCTCCACGGTCTCCGGTTCCTCGCCGACGGCGATTGCCAGTGTGGACAGTCCCACCGGTCCCCCGTTGAACTTGGTGATCAGCGCGGTCAGCACGGCGCGGTCCAACCGGTCGAGGCCGAGCACGTCCACTTCGTACATATCCAGCGCGGCTCCCGCCGAGCGGGCGTCGATCTGCTCGATGCCGTGCACCAGCGCCCAGTCCCGGACGCGGCGCAGCAGCCGGTTCGCAATTCGCGGGGTGCCGCGCGAGCGTCCGGCAACCTCGGCAAAGCCCGCGGAGTTGACCTTCATGTCCATCAGCATGGCCGAACGGCGCAACACCAGTTCCAGCTCGTCCGTCGAGTAGAACTCCAGGTGGCCGGTGAACCCGAAACGGTCCCGCAGCGGGCCGGGCAGCAGGCCGGCGCGGGTCGTGGCTCCCACCAGGGTGAACGGCGGCAGGTCCAGCGGAATGGCGGTGGCACCGGCGCCCTTGCCGACGATGATGTCGACGCGGAAATCCTCCATGGCCATGTAGAGCATTTCCTCGGCCGGCCGGGACATGCGGTGGATTTCGTCCAGGAACAGCACCTCGCCCTCAGTCAGGGAAGACAGGATGGCTGCGAGGTCACCGGCGTGCTGGATGGCCGGCCCGGAACTGATCCGCAGCGGTGCGTTCATTTCCGCTGCAATGATCATGGACAGGGTGGTCTTGCCCAGTCCGGGCGGGCCGGACAGCAGTACGTGGTCGGCGCTGCGGCCGCGCAGCCGGGACGCTTCGAGTACCAGCGACAGCTGTTCGCGGACGCGCTTCTGACCTACGAAGTCGTCCAAGTTCTTGGGCCGCAGGGCGGCTTCGATGGCTTTGTCGTCCGGATCGGGACCGGGTGCGACGAGGGAGTCTGTGGTGGACATCTCAGCCGGCCTTTCGGCGCGAGGACACCCGGGCGCCGTCGGTCCCGAGGCGGCGCAGCGTCAGTTTCAGGATTTCCCCGACGTTGCCGGCGGCAGCGACGTCCGGATGCTCGGCGGCGGTGTCGTCCATGGCGGCGGTCGCGTCCTTTTCGGACCAGCCGAGGCCGGTCATTGCGGCCAGGACCTGTTCCTGCCAGCGCGGTGCCGCCGGGTTTTCCACGGTGCCGTGCGGCACCAGCTTGTCGGCCAGCTCGAGGACAATACGGCGGGCACCCTTGGGGCCAATGCCGGAGACCTTGCTGAAGGCCTTGTCGTCCCCGGTGGAGGCGGCCACCCGGATGGCTTCAGGAGTGTGGACCGCCAGGACAGCGAGGGCGATCCGCGGACCCACGCCGCTGACGCCGAGGAGGATTTCAAAGACCTCGCGCTGGTCCGCGTCGCTGAACCCGTACAGGGTCATGGAGTCTTCGCGCACGATCATGGCGGTATGGACGCTGGCTTCACTTCCCGTGCGCAGCGACGCCAGGGTCTGCGGGGTGGCCTGGACGAGCATCCCGAATCCGTGGACATCAATGACGGCAGAGGTAAGGCCCACGTGCGAAACGACCCCGCGGAGGGAACTGATCATGAAGGAACTCCAGAAGCTGTATAGAACATATCTACGAATACCCTACTTGCTGGCGCCCGCATTCCCCTGCTGTTCAGTAGCTTCCGCGTTTTGCCCGCGCTTCCGCTTCGGCCCACAGCCGCTGGGCCGGAGTTAACCCGGTCGCGGGTGCCGTCCCCCGCGAGGCGGAGCCGGCGGTGGGTCCGGGACCGGCGACGCCGCGGCGCCAGGCGTGGGTGATCGCCAGGGCAAGGGCGTCGGCGGCGTCGGCGGGCTTGGGCATCTCGTCCAGCCGCAGGATCTTGGTCACCATCTTGCCCACGGCGTCCTTGTTGGCCGAGCCGGAGCCGGTGACCGCCGCCTTGACCTCAGTAGGCGTGTGCAGGGCGACCGGGATGCCGCGCCGGGCAGCGGCGGCAATAACGACGCCGGACGCCTGGGCGGTACCCATCACCGTGCTGACATTGAGCTGGCTGAAGACCCGTTCCACGGCCAGGACATCGGGCCGGTGGGTGTCCAGCCACAGATCGATGGCTTCGGAAATGACCAGCAGCCGGGCGTCAAGCGCCGTTCCGGCCACTGTGCCGACAACTCCGACGGCCACGAGGGTGGCCCGGCGGTTTCCCTCGACCTCGACTACTCCAAGGCCGCAGCGGGTCAGGCCGGGGTCCACCCCCAGGACGCGTAAAGACACAGGTACGTCTTAGTCGTCTTCTTCAAGCTCGGCCATTACGGCGGCCGGGATATCAGCGTTGGAGTAAACGTTCTGGACGTCGTCGAGGTCTTCCAGCGCATCCACGAGCTTGAGGAACTTGCGGGCAGCATCCGCATCCAGTTCGACATGCATGGACGGAACGAATTCGGCTTCATCGGTTTCGTACTCGATGCTCGCCTCTTCCAGCGCACCGACGACGGCGCGGAGGTCCTGCGGCTCGGAGATGATCTCGAAGTTCTCGCCCGATTCCTTTACTTCATCCGCACCGGCGTCAAGGACGGCCATCAGCAGATCGTCTTCGGTGAGGCCGTTCTTGGGCAGGTTCACTACGCCCTTGCGGGTGAACATGTAGGCGACGGAACCGGGATCACCCATGTTGCCGCCGTTGCGGGTCACGGCAAGGCGGACCTCGGAGGCCGCACGGTTCTTGTTGTCCGTGAGGCACTCGATCAGGAGGGCGGAGCCCTGCGGTCCGTAGCCCTCGTACATGATCGTCTGGTAATCGACGGCCTCGCCGAGCAGGCCGGCGCCGCGCTTGACCGCACGGTTGATGTTGTCGATCGGCACCGACGTCTTCTTGGCCTTGGAAACGGCCAGTTCAAGGGCCGGGTTGCCTGCCATGTCTGCTCCGCCGGCGCGTGCTGCAACTTCGATGTTCTTGATCAGCTTGGCGAAGGACTTGGCGCGCTTGGCATCAATTACGGCCTTCTTGTGCTTGGTGGTTGCCCATTTAGAGTGGCCCGACATGCTCTACGCTTCTCCTCTGATCGATAAAAAAGTCCGGCTGCTTGCCACCCGTCCAGGACTCCGGGGAACCCGGGCCGAACAGGGAGACCAGCTAAGCTTCCCGAACGCACTGCCACAATTCTAGCGACCGAATCCGTTTCCGGGGCCGGAAACGCTTCCGCGCTCCCGGCCGACGTCGGATAAGGACGGATAAACCAGCTCTGACCTGTCACGATGCGTGCAGCCTCACGCCTTGCGGAACGGTGCCGTTTCAAGGGTGTGCGCTATATTCAGTAACCATGAGTTCTTTCTCCATCCTGGTCGGAAAACTGGTCCGCAGTGCCTCCAAACTGCGTGGCGGCGGTTCCGCCCTGCCCGGCCTGGTGGTGGAGAAAATCGATCCCGATTTCATTCGCCGCACCCTCGCAGACCTGCCGCTCGGCGTCGCCGTCGTCTCCGGAACCAACGGTAAGACCACCACTACCAAGATGGTGGTGGAGCTGCTCGAGAGCCAGGGGCTGAAGGTTTTCACGAACCGCACGGGCAGCAACTTCACCCGCGGCGTTGCGGCAGCCCTGCTGGGCGAGGTGAACCTGCGCGGGCACCTGGATGCGGACATCGCCGTCCTGGAGCTGGACGAGGCGCACGCCGTGCACTTCGTGAAACTGATCCAGCCGCGCTACAGCCTGCTGCTGAATGTCCTGCGTGACCAGCTGGACCGGTTCGGCGAGATCGACAAGACCACCCGCCTGCTGGAATCCATTGCCCGCGCGACCACCGAGACGGTGGTCCTGAACCGTGAGGATCCCCGCGTGGCGGGCATCGCGGATTCCCTGAACGGCCAGTGTGCCGTGTACTTCGGGCTCGATGCCTCGCTGCGCAGCACCTTCCCCAACGACGACGAGATGCGCGGCAGCCTTGCCGAAGCGCTGGCCGCAACGCAGGAGGCCGACGTCGTCCTTGAACGCGTGAGTGAGACGGACGCGGACTTCCTGGTCGACGGACAGGTCCGCACCTCGGGGCTGAAGCTGCGCGGCGTTTACAACATCTTCAATGCCGCCGCTGCCCTCGCCTTTGCGCGCACCATCAAGGGCAAGGACCTCGACTCCGACGCGCTGTTCGAGGCGCTTGCCAATGTGGAGCCTGCCTTCGGGCGCGGCGAGTCCCTGACCGTCAACGGCCAGCCGCTGGAGCTGGTGCTGGTGAAGAATCCCAGCGGCTTCCGCCTGGGCCTGAAGTCCTTTGCCGCCCACGGCTATTCGACGATGATCGCCATCAATGACAATTACGCCGACGGCCGGGACATGTCCTGGCTGTGGGATGTCGACTTCGAGTCCCTGGCCGAGGGCGGCGTCGACGTCGTCAGCGGCGTGCGCGCCTACGACATGGCGTTGCGGCTGAAGTACGACGACGTGCCGGTGCGCACCATCGAACCGGACATCACGGACGGACTGAAGCGTTTCATCAAGGACTCCCCCGGGGTTCCCATGCGGATCTTCTGCACGTACACGGCCATGCTGGCCGTACGCCGGGAACTCTCCAAGATCACGAAGGTAGAGGTGGTCTCATGACCGAGGACCGCACAATCAAGATCCTGCAGCTGTACCCGCGGGAAATGAATATTTACGGCGACTGGGGCAACGTGCTGGTGCTCAAGCAGCGCCTGAAGTGGTACGGCTACCAGCCTGTCGTCGAGGAGTACAACGCGGGGGACGAGTTCCCTGCCGACGTCGACATCATTGTCGGCGGCGGCGGCCAGGACAGCGGACAGGTGGTGATCCAGCAGGATCTCCAGCAGTTGGCTCCCACCCTGCAGGGGCTTGCCGAGGACGGCCTGCCGATGCTGGTGATCTGCGGCCTGTACCAGTTGTTCGGACGGTTCTTCAAGACGCATGAGGGTGCGCTCATTCCGGGAATCGGCATCCTGGATCTGGAGACCCACGGAGGTGACGTGCGGTTGATCGGCAACGTGCTTTCCGTCAGCGAAGAGTTCGGCGAGATCCACGGCTATGAGAACCACAGCGGCCAGACGTTCCTCGGTCCGGGTGTGAAGCCGCTGGCGGAGATCCGCAAGGGTGAGGGCAACAACACCAAGGACAGCACCGAGGGCGCGCGGTACAAGAACGTCGTGGCCAGCTACCTGCACGGTTCCCTCCTTCCCAAGAACCCGGCAATTGCGGACTTCCTGATCGAAAAGGCAGCCACGCGGAAGTTCGGCAGCTTCTCCCCTGCTCCCCGTTCGGAACAGGACCTGGCTGATCTGTCGAAGCTTTCGGAAATGGCACGCCAGCACGCCGGGCAGCGGCCGCGCTAGCTCTTGCCGGGCGTGGGGCGGCTTCCCCCTGCTGATGGTCCGGCAAGAGCATTTAATCCGCCGCGCGGAGCCGGCACCGGGCCTTAGGGTGTACTGATGACGGTCCGTATAGATGAAGCCCAAGCGATCTCTTCTATACTCGACGGGCTGGACGATGCCGGCGTGCGGATGCTTATCCATGATGCTGATCAAGTAGGCATCGGTATCGGGGGAACAACCAAGACAGTGCGCATCGGTGAATCCACTGTCTTCGTGAAACAGCTCCCGCTGACAAGCATCGAAGAAGCGGATCCCACCGCCACTGCAAGTCTGCTCCGGCTTCCCTTCGTTTCCCACTACGGCATAGGAAGCCCTACCCACGCGGTCGGGCGGGAGCTGGCAGCACATCAGGCGACGTCCGAGTGGGTTCAAACGGGAGTGGCGGACTTCTTCCCGCTCCTGCTCGGCTGGCGAGTCATTGATCTGAAATGCGAGGCAGACCTTAGCGAGTTCGACGGCGATGCGTCTCCCCGCCAGTGGGGGCCACATTGGCCTTCGGTCCAGAGCAAGCTCACCGCGATGAAGAACGCGTCCAAAAGCATGGTGTTCTTCCTTGAGTACGTGCCCGAGACTCTGGGCGCCTGGGTGCGCAGAAGCCTGGTCGAGGGCACTGGGGCGACCGTCTTTCCTGAAGTTGTCGACCAGCTCCTGAAAGCCACAGCGTGGATGAACAGCCAGGGATTCCAGCACTTTGACGTGCACCCCGGGAACATCCTCATCCGGGACGGCAGACTGCTCTTCACCGACTTCGGCCTGGCGCTCCACCGCGACTTCGACCTCACTGCGGAGGAAGAAGCATCCATGCTCACGCATGACGGCTTTGACCGCGATACCGCCCTGATGCACCTGTTCCACTGGACGTTATTTGAACTCGGTTATACCTCCGGCCCGCAGCGTCTGGAGCTGTTGCGTGCCGCCGCCGCTGACCCCACTACGCCTGCGCTGGAGCCAGTTCGAGCCGCACTCGGCGCCGGTGCCGACCGAATCGCGCAATATGCGGGTGTCGCTGTCCATATGACCGAGATGTTCCGTGCCCTCACGGGAGATGCCCTCGCAGCGCGATACCGACAGCGATAGGTGCTCAATACTGGGCCCGGATCGGAACCACCCGCCAGCTCGGCGTCCCGGTCAGGGATCGGGTACGGGGACATCCATAATCGACGGTGCAATCAAAGCGCTGCACGCACCTGCCGTTTAGCGTGCGGCTCAAATGATCAATCGTCCGGCAGCGGCGGCGCCGTGGATTGATAGGAGTATCCAGTCGGCGTGGTGATTTCGACCGTGTGCCGGCCCGGACTTCCAACACTCCTTGCCCGCCAGTCTGGTGCTTCCTTGGCCTGGTTGCAGGCTTCGCACAGGCCCTGCAGGTTTTCGGCGTTTGTACTCCCGCCGATGCGGTGCGGACGGATATGGTCGCGGTGCCGTATTGGGGCCTTGCACCACGGTGTCCGGCAGGTTTGATCCCTCGCGGAGATGAACCTGGCCAGGGAATCGGGGACGTACCGCGCCTTGGAATCCATGGCGATCAGCTCTCCGGAGGTCGACGCCGTATAGAGGCGGCGGAGCCAGAGATCCGGTGACGCTGATTCTTCGTGTCGGCTCGCGGGGTCCTTACGTCCGGCTTTGGGTGTCGAGGCGCTGCCGCTCCTTTCACCGCCGGCGCTGCCGCTTGCGGCCAGTCCACCACCAGCCCTTCCAGTTGCAGCTTTCCGCACCGCGTCCCGCGCCCACATGGCTGGCACCGCGCCGTATCCGCTGAGATAGGCCGGTTCGTTCGAACCCGCCAGCAGCGTACGGTCGGTCATAACAAGCTGGACCTCCAACGGCACCCGGTCCGCTTGGGCAAGCCCAGTGATTCTTTCCACCATCGTGTCCGCCATGATCTGGCCGCGCCCGCGTGAATCGCCCCGTGCCCGAAGGTAATCTGCTTCACGGCTGAGGGCTGCAAAGACTGCGACTCCCTGTGCCACCGGCAGCAGGCCGGTCAGGTAGGTCATGGTGTCCGGTGCGGGCCGGCAGGAAACATGGCGGTCCGTCTGCGCCTTGGCTGCCCGGCGGACCAGCGCTTCCTGATCGATCCGGTAGGTCAGTTTCCGGATCCGGCCGATCAAGCGTCCGTCGCCCAAACCCTCCAGCCCTGCGGGGTCTCCAGCTACCTCACGGTCCACCAAACGACGGTCGGATACTGAAAGGCATGCAGTTTCACGGACCAGCAGCGTGGCCCGCCATTCGTTGAGTCTGCCCTCGGACAGCGCCCGGAGCGTGCACGGCATTTCATGCGCAAGCGCTTTGGAGAAGCCAAGAATCCGCCCGCCGCGGGCAGGCGATTCGCGTCGGGCGAGGGCAATTTGAGCAGCTACTCCTCTCCCCTGCTGCTCCAGGGGAACCCCGGAGCGGGCATGTGCCGCACGGACGGAAGCATCGAAAGCGGCGGCGACCCGGACCTGGGCTGCTGCAGCAGCCGCCTTGAGTTCTTCCAGTACGCGCAGCCGGCTTATCAGACAGGCATCTGTATCGGAGGCGATCTCCTCCAGGACCCGCCCGGAAGACAGCTCGGTGATCCACGTGGCGACCTGCGGGGATGACGGTTCATTGCCGCAATACGCCTCGCTGAGGGTTGCCGGACCAGGGCGCTCACGGCTGGACAGTGGTGGCGCGGACGCCGGACCGTTACTGCCACAGTGCTGCCCAGCGGGTGTACCGAAGCAGGGCTCAACGCCATGAACAGGTGGCGGATAGTCCCGATTTGATTCGAACATGTGTTCGATGCTATGGACTTCCAACCACCGCTGCAATAGGAGTTTCGTCCTTGTGGAAAACTACCCACACCCTTGGGTACCTCCGCCCTGACTTGGGGTAACACGTGAAAGGGTCGGTCAGAATCCTGCCGCGGGCTGCCGGTACTGGGTGCTCGTTGGAGGCGTGCCATCGTCGGCGCGGAGGCTGGTCTGGACCCGGCCGCAGTCGGCCGGCTGGGCGTCCCGACGTCGGTGCGCCCCAGGTCCGCGGCCGCCTCCGCCAGCCCCGGGTCCGGGACGCGTGCTACCGTTCAGGCGCGTACCCAGAACGAAGCTGCCCTGCTCCCCTAGTGAAAAGCCCCCGACTGAAACGAACCGCATGAGCACATCGAAGCCCGCTAACTACTATGCCGTCCCTGAACTTGCGGCCGCATATGATGCGGACAGCAAAGCCCGGCAGGACCTGCAGTTCTACCTGGCACTGGCCGCCGAGACGGGAGCCCGGCGCGTTGCGGATCTTGGAGCGGGAACGGGCCTGCTGTGCAGCCTGCTGGCGGGGCAGGGGTATGAGGTCACGGGAGTCGAGCCTGAACAAACCATGCTTTCGCTCGCAGCCGCCCAGCCGCACGCCGACGCCGTCACCTGGATTCGAGGAACCGCGGAAAACCTGCCGGAAGCCTGGGCAGATCTGGTGCTGATGACCGGACATGTCGCGCAGTACTTCCTTGATGACACCGCATGGGTGCGGGTGCTCACCCATGCCGGACGAGCGCTCAGGCCCGGAGGCAGGCTCGCGTTCGAAGTACGCAACCCGGATGTTGAGGCCTGGCGCCGGTGGGAGGGCACGCACAGCACCAGCCGGGGAACGGTCACGCAGACCGTACGGCGGCAAGACGATCTGGTCACGCACACCGATACCTGGACCGACGGTTCCGGAACGCGGACGACGATCGAGACCCTCCGCTTCCCTTCCTGGGACACGGTTACCGCCGGTTTGGAAGCCGCAGGACTTACGGTCGACCAGTGCTGGGGCCACTGGGACCGAAGCCCGGTGCGACGGGATTCACCGGAGTGGATCTTTCTCACCGAAGCGGTTTAACCCGTCCGCACGCCACACGCCTACCCTCCCCCGCCGTCCTGCGTCACCAGCACCGCCGCAGGACGAACACCCAGGTTGCGTTTCATGAACTTCCCCACGCATCTCACCAGGCCCGCGGGCTGCAGCAGCGGGGAGTCGGACCGGTCATACTGCAGTGCCAGGTTGGAGCGGGATGCCCCGCTGTGCCAGTCTTGGGCTTTATGGACAACCCTTTCCTTTACCCGAGTAGCCTGCCGTACCAGCTGCCCCCGTTCGAGCAGATCAACGAAGACGTTTTCCTGCCCGCCTTTGACTCCGGAATTTCCGGGCATGCCGCCGAGATTGACCGTATTGCCGCGAACCCGCAGGCACCGGACTTCGAAAACACGATCGAAGCCCTGGAATCATCGGGCCAGGAGCTGGGGCGCACCGCCGTCGTCTTCTTCACCCTCTGTGCCGCTCACGCCACGGAAGGCGTGCAGCGGATCCAGCAGCAGATCGGCCCGCGGCTCGCCGCGCACGAGGACACGATCTACCTCAACCGGCAGCTCTTTGCCCGGGTCGAAGCCGTCGCGGAGAACGTCGCCGGCTTGGACGATGAACAGGCACGCCTCGTGTCCGAGTACCGCCGCCGCTTCATCCGCGCCGGAGCGCAGCTCGATGACGCCGGGCAGGCCCGCATGCGGGAGCTGAACGCCCGGCTTTCGGAACTGGGCACGGACTTTTCCCAGCGCCTGCTGAAGGACACCAACGATTCGGCCCTGGTGGTGGACGACGCCGCAGAACTGGACGGCCTGCCCGACGACGACATCGCCGCAGCAGCGACCGCTGCGGCGGAAGCGGGACATGACGGTAAGTTCCTGCTGCCCCTCGTGCTGCCCACCCCGCAGCCGGCCCTGGCGTCGCTGACCAACCGTGAGAGCCGCCGTCGGCTGCATGAGGCAGCCCGAAACCGCGGTTTCCGGAACAATGACGGGAACACGCTTGCAATCGCGGCGGAAATGGCCGCACTGCGGGCGGAAAAGGCAGCACTGCTCGGTTTCGCGAACCATGCCGAGTACGGGACGGATGACCAGACCGCACCGACCCTGGCGGCGATCCACGCCATGCTGGACAAGCTCGCCCCTGCAGCCGTCCGCAATGCCAAGGCCGAGGCCGAAGAGCTGCGCGCAGCGGCCCGGCGGGACGGACACGAACTGGCCGCCTGGGACTGGGCGTACTACTCGGAGCAGGTCTGCCGGGAGAAGTTCGACGTCGACTCCTCCGCCCTGCGCCCGTACTTCGAACTGGAACGAGTCCTCACTGACGGCGTGTTCTACGCCGCCAACCGACTCTACGGACTGTCCTTCACCGAACGGGCAGACCTAGCGGGCTATCACCCGGACGTCCGGGTCTGGGAGGTCAAGGACGACGACGGCACCGGCCTGGGCCTGTTCCTGGGCGACTATTACACCCGGGACACCAAGAACGGCGGCGCCTGGATGAACTCCCTGGTCCACCAGTCCCGGCTGCTGGACGCCCCTCCCGTGGTCATCAACAACCTGAACATTTCCAAGCCCGCAGCCGGTGAACCGACGCTGCTGACGTTCGACGAGGTCGTGACCGCATTCCATGAATTCGGCCATGCGCTGCACGGATTGTTCTCGGATGTCACCTATCCCCAGTTCTCCGGCACTTCCGTACCGCGCGACTTCGTTGAATACCCGTCACAGGTCAACGAGATGTGGATGCTGTGGCCGGAGGTGGTCAGCAACTTCGCAAAGCACCACGTCACCGGGGAGCCGCTGCCGCAGGAGGAAATCGACAAGGTGAATGCGGCGGCCGTCTGGGGCGAGGGGTTCTCCACCACCGAGTACCTGGGTGCCGCCCTGCTGGATCTGGCCTGGCACGAACTCGCACCGGGCGAAACGGTGCAGGATCCGGAAGCCTTCGAGTCCGCGGCCCTGGCGGCGGCCGGCGTCGACCTGGACCTGGTTCCCCCGCGTTACCGCACCGGATACTTCAAGCACATCTTTGCCGGCGGCTATGCGGCCTCGTACTACGCGTATATCTGGAGTGAAGTGCTCGACGCCGACACGGTCGAGTGGTTCCGGGAAAACGGCGGCCTGACCCGGGAGAACGGGGACCGTTTCCGGACGGAACTGCTGTCCCGCGGCAACAGCATCGACCCGCTGCAGGCGTTCCGGAACTTCCGGGGACGCGATGCGCAGATCCAGCCGCTGCTGGACCGGCGCGGTCTGGCCTAGGCTCCGCTCCCCCAGCCGCAGCCGCAGCCGCAGCCGCAGGGACCATAAACAGAAGGCGGGAACCGGATAACCGGTTCCCGCCTTCTGCTGCGCCTAATAAGCCTGCCTAGGCAGGGTTGGCCATCCGCGCCTGCTTCCGCACGGTGTGCATCCGCTGCCCGATGGTCACGCAGCTGGCCAGGGTCAGCAGGATCAGGACCACCAGCAGCAGGACCTCGGGGACGCCCAGGCCCACCAGCCCGGTAGCGACCAGCAGGGAGACCAGCCGCTCGGCCCGCTCGGCAATGCCGACGTTGGCGGAGAAGCCCAGCGACTCGGCCTTGGCCCGGATGTAGGAAACCAGCATGCCGACTACCAGGCAGAGGATGGCCGCGATGCCGATCGCGTCGTTGCCGCCGCCGGTGAAGAACCAGATGGCGACGCCGGCAAACAGGGCGCCGTCGGCGAAGCGGTCGAGGGTGGAATCCAGGAACCCGCCCCAGCTGCCCTTGCGCTGCTGCTGCCGGGCCATGATCCCGTCCACCACGTCGGAGAAGATGAAAACGGTGATGAAGATGGTGCCCCAGAACAGCTCACCCAGCGGATAAAAGACCAGTCCGCCGATCATCACACCGAGCGTGCCGGCAATGGTGACCATGTCCGGGGTTACGCCGCGGCGGAGCAGCCAGGTGGCCAGCGGGGTGAAAACGGCAGTGAAGAATCCCCGTGCGTATTTGTTGAGCACGCGTCAGTCCTCACTGTCCGGGCCGGAGCCCTCTACGGGCCAGGCATCGGCCACTTGCCGGCGCACGTCGCCCAGGGTCTGGGTGATGGCCTTGGTCTGCGCGATGATCGGCAGGAAGTTTCCATCACCGCCCCACCGCGGAACGATGTGCTGGTGCAGGTGGGCGGCGATCCCGGCCCCGCCGGTTTCCCCCTGGTTCATGCCCAGGTTGAAACCGGTGGGGCTGGACACCTTCCGCAGCACGCGCATGGCGGTCTGGGTAAGCGCCGCGATCTCCGCCGTCTCCTCCGGGTCGATGTCCGTGTAGTCCGGCACATGCCGGTACGGGCAGACCAGCAGGTGGCCGGCGTTGTACGGGAAGAGGTTCAGGATCACGAAGGCGTGCCGGCCGCGGTGGACAATCAACGATTCCTCGTCCGACCGCTCCGGAGCGGCGCAGAACGGGCAGGTCTCCTTCGAGGAGACCTGCTTCTGCCCGCCCTTGATGTAGGCAAGCCGGTGCGGGGTCCAGAGCCGCTGGAATGCGTCGGGGACACCGGCGAGTTCGAACGTGTCCGTCACCGCGGCGTCGTCAGGCTGTTCTCCCATTGCGTCCCCGCCGCCCTACTTGTCCCGGTTACGGACGGCTTCGACAATCCGCTTGACGGCCTCTTCAACGGGTACGCCGTTGTCCTGGCTGCCATCCCGGAAGCGGAAGGAGACGGCGCCGGCCTCGGCGTCGTCGCCGCCGGCGATCAGGACAAACGGGATCTTGTCCTTGGACGCGGTGCGGATCTTCTTCGGGAAGCGGTCGGTACCGGTGTCCACCTGGGCGCGGATGCCGTGCGCCTTGAGCTTGTCGACGACGTCGAACATGTAGTCGTTGAACGCTTCGGCCACGGGGATGCCGACCACCTGCACCGGTGCCAGCCAGGCCGGGAACGCGCCGGCGTAATGCTCGGTGAGCACGGCCATGAAGCGTTCCACGGAACCGAACAGGGCGCGGTGGATCATGACGGGGCGCTGGCGGGTGCCGTCGGCGGCCTGGTACTCGAGCTCGAAGCGCTCGGGCAGGTTGAAGTCCAGCTGGATGGTGGACATCTGCCAGGTGCGGCCGATGGCGTCGCGGGCCTGGACGGAGATCTTCGGGCCGTAGAAGGCTGCTCCGCCCGGATCCGGGACCAGGTCCAGGCCGGAGGCTTCGGCAACCTCGGCGAGGGTGCGGGTGGCTTCCTCCCACACATCGTCGGAGCCGACGTACTTCTCCGGGTCCTTGGTGGACAGCTCCAGGTAGAAGTCATCCAGGCCGTAGTCCTTGAGCAGGTCCAGCACGAACTTCAGCGTGGTGGTCAGCTCGTCCTTCATCTGCTCACGGGTGCAGTAGATGTGGGCGTCGTCCTGGGTCATGCCCCGCACGCGCGTCAGGCCGTGGATCACGCCGGACTTTTCGTAGCGGTACACGGAACCGAATTCGAACAGCCGCAGCGGCAGCTCGCGGTAGGACCGTCCGCGGGAGCGGAAGATCAGGTTGTGCATGGGGCAGTTCATCGGCTTCAGGTAGTAGTCCTGGCCGGGCTTGGTGACCTCGCCGGTCTCCGGATCGGTAACCTCATCCACGTGCATGGGAGGGAACATCCCGTCGCGGTACCAGTCCAGGTGGCCGGAAACCTCGTACAGGTGGCCCTTGGTGATGTGCGGGGTGTAAACGAACTCGTAACCGGCCTCGGTGTGGCGCTGCCGGGAGTAGTCCTCCATGGCCTTGCGGATGATGCCGCCCTTGGGGTGGAACACCGGCAGGCCCGAACCCAGCTCATCCGGGAAGGAGAACAGATCCAGTTCGGTGCCCAGCTTGCGGTGGTCGCGGCGCTCGGCTTCGGCCAGGCGCTCCTGGTAGGCCTTCAGTGCGTCCTTGGTGGGCCAGGCGGTGCCGTAGATGCGCTGCAGCTGCTGGTTCTTCTGGTTGCCCAGCCAGTAGGCGGCGGCGGAGCGGGTCAGGGCGAAGGCGTTGGAGATCAGTTTGGTGTTGGGCAGGTGCGGGCCGCGGCACAGATCGCACCAGACGACGTCGCCGGACTTGCGGTCCACGTTGTCGTAAATGGTGATCTCGCCGGCGCCGACCTCGATGCTCGCACCTTCGCCGGCTTCCTCGGCGCCGTCCTTCTTGCCCAGCAGTTCAAGCTTGTACGGCTCGTTCTTCA
This sequence comes from Arthrobacter sp. zg-Y1116, assembly GCF_024385485.1. Lineage (NCBI taxonomy): Bacteria > Bacillati > Actinomycetota > Actinomycetes > Micrococcales > Micrococcaceae > Arthrobacter > Arthrobacter sp. zg-Y1116. Next base: position 716,813 of record NZ_JANFLR010000002.1, read on the forward strand.
TGGCTTCGCGGGCTTCGTCTTCGCTGACCACGCGGCGGGCAAATTTCTGGTTCGAGTTGATGATCTTCTGCATCATCTTCTCGAGGGTCTTCAGGTCCTCCGGCGTGAACGGCTCGGCAACGTCGAAGTCGAAGTAGAAACCGTCCTTGATGTACGGGCCGATGCCCAGCTTGGCATCCGGACGCAGCTGCTGCACGGCCTGGGCCATGACGTGCGCGGTGGAGTGGCGCAGGACATTCAGTCCGTCTTCGGACTCAATGGTGACGGATTCCACGATGTCGCCCTGCTCCAGCGGCGTATCCAGGTCCTTGAGGACGGAGTGCACGCGCATCACGACGACGTCGCGGCGTTCGAAGAAGAGCTGAGCACCAGTGGTGCCAGTATCCACCGTGGTCTCTTCGCCGTCGACGATGAGGGTGAACTTCTCTGGCACTGACACGGTTGTCTCCTAGATTTCGTTGTACGGCGTCTGCTGCACGGCCTGGACACGGCCGCACTTCCGCCCGTACCGATGTTATCCGCTGCGCTTGGACCCCACCAACATGCCGCGCGGGCTGCCGGGTTTCGGAAGCGAGTCCGTGTCCGCCAGATTCCATGCTTCGAGCGCCTGGAGGCTGATGCCCCGCGGGCCGGTGCGGCGGGTCAGCCCGCGGACCAGCAGCAGTTCCGTGCCGAAAAGCAGCGGACCGGATTTCTCCTGCGCCTCGTGGAAGAACGTGCAGTCGATGCAGCCTGTGCCGTCGTCGAGGCTGATGAACACCACCCGGCGTCCCCCGCGCATGGGAGGCGTCTGCGTGGCCACCCGGATCCCGGCGACCAGCACCTCGGTCCCGTTGCGCAGGTCCATCAGTGCTTCCGCGGGCGTGACGCCCAGCCCGCGCAGCAATGGACCGTAGCTTTCCATCAGGTGCGCACTGACGTCCACGGACAGTAGGTCCAGTTCGGTGCGGACCTTTTCCCGCAGCCCCGGTTCCGGCAGGTGGTGGTGCAGGTTCGCCAGCTCGGTATCCCCCAGCGGCAGGGCCAGCTGCCCGGGAATCGGATCGTGCTTCCGGGACGCGGACTTTGCCGGCGCGGCGTCGAGGTACTGGATCAGGTCTGCACGGCTGCCCTCGGAGCCGGTCTGCTTGCCGAGCGAATCGAAGGCGCCGAGCTGCGCCAGCCGGCGCAGGGTGGGCCGGGAGACCTTCGCTCGTGCCCTCAGGTCCGCCAGGGAGTCATAGGGCTGCCCGGCGGCAATGCGCTTTAGCTCGACGGCGGACAGCCCGTAGATCCCGGCCAGGGACAGCCGGATCCCCAGCCGGCCGTCGTCGAGCCGTTCCACCCGGTAGGTTTCGCCGCTGCGGTTGATGTCCAGGGGCAGGATGGGGATGCCCATCCGCCGGGCCTCGGCGACGAGCAGCCGGCGCGGGTACATTCCGGGATCGTGTTCGAAGATGCCTGCGAGGAACGCCGCCGGGTGGTGTGCCTTCAGCCACGCCGACTGGTAGGTGGGTACGGCGAAGGCCGCGCCGTGGGCCTTGCAGAAGCCGAAGCTGCCGAAGGCCTTGAGCGTGTCCCAGACCTTGTCGATGGTCTCCTGCGTGTAGCCGCGGGCGGCGGACTTGCTGCGGAAGTATTCCTCTACTCCGGGCTCAGCGGATTCGTTGCCCAGCAGGCGGCGCAGTTCGTCCGCCTTCGCCAGCCCGCAGCCGGTAAAGACGTTCAGCGTCCGCAGCACCTGCTCGTGGAAAACCGTGACGCCGTGGGTTTCGGCCAGCACCGGGCGCAGTGCCTCGTGCGGATAGACCTCCGGGGAGAAACCGTGCCGGTGTTCCAGGAACGGCCGGACCATGTCGGATTTCATCGGCCCGGGCCGGAACAGGGAAATGTCGATGATCAGGTCATTGAACTCGCGCGGCGCCAGCTTGCCCACCAGCTCGCGCTGTCCCGGGGATTCGATCTGGAAGCAACCCAGGGTGTGCGTGCTGCGGATGAGTTCGTAGGTGGGTTCGTCGTCGAACGGCACGGCGTCGAGGTTGATCCGTCCGTCGGGTTCAACGAACTCCGGGTCCGGCTTCTCCGGCCCGTCCCGATGCTTCCCGGCGGCAATGACCTCTTCACGGGAGGAGTGCACACGCACTACTTCGCGGACGGCAAAGGCCATGGCGCTCTGCATCCGCACACCCAGCACGTCGAGTTTGAGCATGCCCATGGGGTCCATGTCGTGCTTGTCGAACTGGGACATGGGCAGGCCCAGGCCGCTGGGCTGCACGGGGGTTCGGTCCAGCAGGGAGGTGTCTCCCAGGATCACTCCGCACGGATGCATGGAAATGTGCCGGGGCAGCCGGTCCAGGCGTTCGGTGAGGTCCACCAGCAGGTCCAACTGCTGGTTCTTTTCCACCTGGCCGGAGAATTCGCGCAGTTCGGGCTTTTCGGCGAGCGCCTCGCGGAAGTTGCGGGCCGAGAAACGCCATAGCTGCTTAGCCACAGCGCCGATTTCCTCCTCGGGCATGCCCAGCGCCAGTCCGGCGTCGCGCACCGCTCCGCGCGCCCGGTAGCCGTTCTGCATGCTCATCAGCGTGACCCGTTCGGAGCCGAAGCGTTCGAAGATGCGGTGATAGACGTTGTGCCGCTCGGCGCTTTCCACGTCTATGTCGATGTCCGGCAGCGTGGAGCGGTCCCGGGAGAGGAAGCGTTCAAAGATCAGGTCGTGGTCCAGCGGGTTCACGTGGCTGACGCCCAGCAGGTAATTCACCAGTGAGGAGGCCCCCGACCCCCGGGCCGCGGCGCGTACCCCCATTCCGGTGATCATGGCGGAGACTTCCGCAACGGTGAGGAAGTACGAGGCGAAGCCCAGCCGCTCGATGATGCCCAGCTCGTGTTCGAGCCGGTTGCGCAGTTCCACCTCGGCAATCGAGTCCCGGGCGCGCAGCCTGCGGGTGATCCCCGCCTCGCAGCGCTGGCGCAGTTCGATCATGGGTTCGGCCTCGATGCCGATCACCGAGGCTTCGGGTACCACGGGCTGCTTCCAGCCCATATCCGCCACGGGGTCTATCCGGCAGTTATCCGCGAGCGCCGCAGTGTCGGCCAGCATCCGTGCCGCTCCCGTGGAACCGTAGCCTGCCTCGGAGCTGATCTCGCGGGCCAGCGCAGTCATCTCCCGTGCCCCCTTGAGCCAGCCCTGCCCGTTGGGCTGCCGGTCCGGAAGGTGGGAGAGGGAAGTCAGCGAGCGCGCGGCGTCGAGCACGTCAGCGGTGGCGGCTCCATCCTCGTCCACGTAGCGCACGGCGTTGGTGAGGATGCCGGGCACGCGCATCTCATCAGCCAGCCGGAACATGCGTACGGCGTGGGCAAGGCTGAGGTTCTCCCCCGGGGCGGACAGATGGGTAACCACCTCGACGGCGAGCGCCCGGGCAGGGATCAGCGAGCGCCAGCGGCCGAACAGGGTGCGGGCAACGGCGTAGCTGCGGCTGCGCATGGCCTGGCCGACGTCGGACTGCGGGCCGACGAGGACGGTCAGGACCGGTTCGGCCTCCACATCGGAGACGCCTTCCCCTGCTCCTGCGCCGCGGACGTACCCTGCGAGCTGCTCCATGGTGACGCCTGCCGGTTTGCCGGCGCGTGCCCGGGAGGCGGAGGTGGCGGCGTGCGCGGCGGAGATCAGCCGGCACAGGGCACGGTAGCCCGCTCCCCCGGTATGCCCGTGGGCGAGAATGACCACCCGTCCCGTGACGGCGTTGCTGCCATCCAGCACGGCCAGGTCCACGCCCACGATGGGATCGATGCCCGCCTCCATGCACGCACGCAGATGCTTGACCGTTCCATAGAGCCCGTCCCGGTCGGTGCAGGCGAGCGCATCCGCACCGTCGGCCGCTGCGGCCTGCGCCATCTCCTCCGGCCAGGACACCCCGTAGTGGGCGCTGAACGCAGTGGCTGCGTGCAGGTGGGTAAAGCTCATTGCTTAGGCACTGTCTTCCATTAGGCACTGTCCCTCAGGGCATCGTGGATGCGGATCAGGCGCCAGCGGTTGCTGCGGACATGGTGCGAGAGGTCGAGGGTACGCAGGTCGGAGCGGTCATTGATCCGGGCCTGGACCCGCCAGATTTCGGTATCCACCAGCCCGGCACCGTGCCCGCGTTCGGCGCGGGTTTCCTCTTCCCACCAGTTGCGGCGTTCATACCAGCGCACAGGATCGGCCCCCACCTTGTAGGTGCGCCCGCCCCAGATAAGCCGGAGAGGCTGGCCCGCGGGCGAGCACACCACCTCGATTGCTTCGCTGAAGGTACCCATTCAGCTTCCTCTCCGCCCATGGATGCATGCACGCCGCACACGCACCAACCCACTGGTTTATCCATTGGTTCACTTGGTTATCAGTTGGCAACTAATTCGAACATATGTTCGAACAGCTCCGCCACCAGTGTACGACCAGCCGGGGACAAACGGCACCACTCGGGGATGGACGGAAAGGGAGATCCGCTCAGAAGCAGCAGAGCCCAGGTGCGCCGCTGCCGGCGCCGATGCCCGCATGGTGCACACTGTTTCCAGACAGCTGGATTTTGCGCAGGATGCCTTGGTCCAGGCAATACTCATCGGATGGGGGCCGGTTATGACAGCAGACAGCAACACACCGCTTAGTGGACGGCAGCAACCGGAACCATGGGATCCGTTCGGCCAGGAGTCTGAACCGCAGCAGCACCATAATCCATATATGCAGGACGTCCTGCCTGCGGATCAGGGACCGGTTCCTCCAGAAGCGGCCTCCGGGAAAACACGGTTCAGCGCGGCAGCGATAACGGGAATGGTCCTCGTGTCGATCGCCTGGGCGATCCTCGTCCGCCCCCTCGTCGCCTTCACCGCCTGGGACGTCTCCGACTTCTCCTTTTTGAGCTTCATCGCCTTTTCCGGCCTGTTCACCCTGCTCGGAGGAGTGACGGGATTCATCGCGGCGCTTATCCAGGGGAACAAGAAGCTTGCCGCCCGCCTGTACATCATTCCCTCCCTGATCTGGCAGGGAGGGGCCCTGGCCGCACTTTTCTTGCTGGTGATCGCCCTATCCGGTTATGACGGCACCTAACGGCAGGCCCGCTCCTACCTCCCGCTGTCCACGTCGGCCCGCGCCGTGGTGGACAACGGCGTTTCCCTGATGAACAGGCACAGCACCAGGGCAACGGCCACGATGGGCACACTGAGCAGGAAAATGGGAGGCAGGGCCTGCCCGAAGGCCGCAGCGATGAAGTCCTGCGCCGGTGCGGGGAGTCCGCGGAGCATGGCCGGGCTCAGCGAATTGATGTCCCCGCCGAGGGCAGTCCCGGCCCCCGGCGGCGCCGCTGCAATCTCATTGCCCAACCGGTGGATGAAGATCGACCCGAACAGCGCGATCCCGAACGAGGCGCCGATCTGGCGGAAATAATTCGCTGCGGAGATGGCCGCGCCCATATCCCTGCCCGGCACGCTGTTCTGCACAATCAGCACCAGGTTCTGCATCAGCATTCCCAGCCCGAGTCCCATCACCAGCATGCCAAGAGCGGTGAAACTGTATGCGGTGGTGTCTGAGATCCGGGAGAGCAGCACCAACCCGGCGATGATCACCGCACAGCCCAGCACCGGGTAGATCTTGTACCGGCCGGTGCGCGAAATCAGCTGCCCGGTGCCGATGGAGGTCAGCAGCAGCCCGCCCATCATGGGTAGCATCATCAGGCCCGACTGCGTGGCGGTGGCCCGGTTGACCATCTGCAGGAAGGTGGGCAGGTAGGAGATGGTGGAGAACATCGCGATGCCGACGGCGATGCCCACCAGCACCGGCAGCAGGAAATTCCGGCTGCGGAACAGGCCCAGCGGAAGGATGGGTTCCGCTGCCCGCCTCTCCACCAGGACAAATGACGTGCCGGCCGCCAGCGTCACCACGGCCAGGGCAAGAATCTGCGGACTTGACCAGGCGTAGGTGGTGCCGGCCCAGGTGGTGAGCATCACCAGGGCTGCGCTCGCGAGCGCAAGCAGTCCGGCGCCTGCGTAATCCAGTTTCGGGCGCCTGCCGCGGGGTTTGGGCAGATGCAGCGAAGAGACGACGACGGCGAGCGCCACCGCGCCGATGGGCAGGTTGATGTAGAACACCCACCGCCAGGACCAGGCATCGGTGATCCAGCCGCCCAGCAGCGGACCGCCCACGGACGCCAGCCCGAAGGCCGCCCCGATCAGGCCCATGTACTTCCCGCGCTCCCGCGGGGAAACCAGGTCTCCGAGGATGGCCTGCGCCCCGATCATCAGCCCGCCGCCGCCTACCCCCTGCAGCGCACGGAACCCGATCAGCTGGCCCATGTTCTGCGCCAGTCCGGACAGGACCGAGCCGGCGAGGAACACTACGATAGCGAAAATGAAAATGCTCTTGCGGCCGAACAGATCGCCGAGCTTGCCGTAGATCGGCAGGCCGATGGTTGCCGCCAGGATATACGCGGTGACCACCCAGGACAGATGCTCCAACCCGTTCAGGTCCCCCACGATGGTGGGCAGGGCCGTAGCGACGATGGTTTGGTCCAGGGCTGCCAGCAGCACCGAGAGCACCAGACCCGTGAAAACCGGCACGAGGTTCCGCTTCGGTTCCTCGCCCGGGGCAGCCGCCACCCGGTGCTTCGGCAGGGCGGGCCCGGAGCGGGCCGCGGGCGCCGCGGTGCGCGGCGTTATTGCTCTGTGGGACATGGCGGGTTTCTTCTCTTCTCGGTTGGCGGCCTACGTTGCGTCCACGTCCACCCGCGCCGTCCTGGACAACGGCTGCTGCACCAGGAACAGCGTCAGGACAAAGGCCGCCCCCAGGATCGGCACCCCGAGCAGGAAGATCGGCGGCAGCGCCTCGCCGAACGCGGATTTGATGAAGTCCTGCGCCGGTGCGGGCAGCGCCCGGATCTTGTCCGGGCTGATCGAATTGGCACCGCCCGACGCCGCATCGCCGGCTCCGGGCGGTGCCGAGGCCAGCTGGTCGTTCAGCCGGCGGATGAACAGGGAACCGAAAAGGGCAATCCCCAGGGAACCGCCCATCTGCCGGAAGTAGTTGGCGGTGGAAACCCCGGTACCCATGTCCTTGGCCGGGACGCTGTTCTGCACAATCAGCACCACGTTCTGCATCAGCGCCCCGATCCCCAGTCCCAGCACGAACATGCCCAGCGCGGTGAGGGAATACGGCGTCGTGCTGGAGATGCGTGAGAGCAGCAGCAGGCCGCCGACCATGGTGAGGGACCCGAGTATCGGATAAATCTTGTACTTGCCCGTGCGGGAGATCAGCTGCCCCGTCCCGATCGAGGTGGTGAGCAGCCCCGCGGTCATCGGGAGCATCATCAGCCCCGACATAGTGGGACTGGCTCCGTTGACGATCTGCAGGAAGGTCGGCAGGTAGGCAATGGACCCGAACATGGCCAGCCCCACCGCCAGCCCCACCAGTGTGCAGATCAGGAAGTTGCGGATCCCGAACAGGCGCAGCGGAAGTATCGGTTCGGACGCGCGCAGTTCCACCGGAATGAAGATGGCAACGGCGACGGCGGCCACCGCTCCCAGCGTAAGGATCGTGGGCGAGGTCCAGGCGTAGTTGTTGCCGCCCCAGCTGGTCAGCAGCACCAGGGCCGCGCTGCCGACCGCAAGCAGTGCGGCACCGGCATAGTCCAGCCGGATCCCCTTGCGTTCGGACCGCGGCAGGTGCAGGGCGGTGATGATGACCGCGAGCGCCACCGCACCGATGGGCAGGTTGATGTAGAACACCCACCGCCAGGACCAGTAATCGGTAAGGTAGCCGCCCAGCAGCGGTCCGCTGACGGAAGCGATGCCGAACGCCGCCCCGATCATTCCCATGTACTTGCCGCGCTCGCGGGCGGGCACAATGTCGCCGATGATGGCCTGCGCACCGATGATCAGCCCGCCGCCGCCTACGCCCTGGATGGCCCGGTAGGTGATGAGTTCGGCCATGCTGTGCGCCTGCCCGGACAGGGCGGACCCGCCCAGAAACACCACGATGGCGAAAATGAAGATGTTCTTGCGCCCCAGCAGGTCCCCGAGTTTCCCGTATATCGGCAGCCCGATCGTGGAGGTCAGCAGGTAGGCGGTGATCACCCAGGACAGGTGGTCCATGCCCTGCAGGTCCCCCACGATGGTGGGCAGCGCGGTGGCGACGATGGTCTGGTCCAGGGCCGCAACGAGCACCGCCAGCATCAGCCCGGCGAATACGAAGGCGATCCGGCGCCGCGAGTGCCCGCCTCCCGCCTCGGCGCTGCCCTGCGCTCCGGCACCGCCCGGCGGAGGCGTTGACCGCGACTGCGGGGAATGGGCCACCAGGGGGACGGCGTTGACCGGCGCTCCCATGGCTCCGGCCATACCTGCTATCGGATGGGTGGCTGCGGTTCCGTGGGGCGTAAACCGGTCGGCCATGCACTCCTCCTTGGAAATTTCGGCCGGATGATGGCAGTCCGGTTGGAACTTCCATTCGACGCCCGCCGTCCTGCCAAGTCAACGGTCGGCGGCGGCCATCCCTGCCGCCGGTGCCAGCCGGCGTCGTGGCTGTGGAGGGCGCTAACTTCCATAGTCCGGGAGCGGCTCCCTGCCCCGGCGTTGTTCCGCGGTCAGGACAGGCGCAAACTGGCACTAAACGCGGACCGGCCAAGATGTCGAAGCCGCACGGTCTCACCTTCGGGGTACGCCATGAACCGTACGATAAGTGTCATTTTCCGCGTCATACCGCTAATCATGGGCGCTGTCTGTCTGTCCTTTGGCCTCTACATCCTGGCCGGGCCTGACGATGCCAATCGGTTTGTCGCCGGACACGTCAACGTCGGGCTGACCGCAATCTGTTATGCACTGTTCACTACGGCGGCCACCATCATCAGGCAGCTCATCAACCGCTATGGGCGTGTTTGGGCGATCATCCTGCCGCTCTCCGGCTACGTGGCTGCTGCCGCCGCCATCCTCTGGGGCATCGTTCTGGCCAACCGGGACAACACCGCGGAGAACCTCACGGCGGGCTTCGTTGTGATCGGCATCGGCTTCGTCGCCGCGTGCGTCAGCACCGTCGCGGCCGCGTCCACAAAATTCACGCTCATCCAGTCAGCACAGTTACTCGAGCCCCAGGGCGGCCCGCCGGAAGGTGCTCACTCCCGCACCGTCGGCGCCGTGCTGCTCGCAGTTCCGGTGGTGTCCGCCGTCGTCGGTTTCTCCCTTGCGATCGGCCTGTTGGTGCGCGGAGATACTCCCGGATTCGTTGCCGGCCACGTCCTGATCGGACTGTCGGCAATCTGCACGGCGCTGATCGCCCTGGTCGCGAGCATCGTGCGCCAGGTGCGCAACGAATTCAGCGACGGCGAACGTTCCGCATGGCCCTGGCTTGTCGCTGCCGCCGGCACGATCAATGTGCTGCTCGGACTATTCGTGCTGTTCAGCTCACACGAACCCTATCGGCTGGCCCCGGGATGTGTGCTGATCGGCCTCGGGCTGATCTGCTTCAGCATCCTGTCGAAGGTGCTGTTGCTCGCCCTCGTCTGGCGTCGCACGTTTGCCCTGGCCAACCGCATCCCGCTGATGCCCATCGGAACAGCGCTCACCTGCCTGTTCTTCGCAGCGTTCCTCTTTGAAGCCGCAGGCACAGACCCGGCGTTCTTTGTCCCCGCGCACGTGCTGGTTGGGCTCGGGGCTGTCTGCTTTACGCTCTTCTCAATCGTGTCGATCCTCGAAGCGGGAACGTCGGAGTAGCAGAGCAGCGTTAAGGCCCGGCGGTAGCTGCTCCCCGCCAGGTGCGGATGCCGGTGCGGACTGCTTCCGGCAGTCCGGCGTCGTCAAAGAGCCGCTGCAGCGAAAAGCCGTCCACCGCCGCACGGAAGGCACCGTCCATGCTGGTTCCGTGCCCGGCGCACAGTTTTTCGCTCTCTGCCTCCGGATTGGGCCGTCCCGTTGCTGCTGCGAAGGCGTCCGCGTTGCGGACGGTTTCGAAGTAGTCCTCCCGGATCTCCTCCGGCTCCGCGTCCACTGCCGCGAGCAGGACCATTGCCGTCATTCCGGTGCGGTCGCGTCCGGCCATGCAGTGGAAGAGCACCCCGCCGGGCGGGGCATCGGCAAGCGCCTGCAGGACGGCACCCATCCGGTCCGGCAGCCGCGTGAGGTGCGGCAGGTAGTACAGCGGCGTGCCCATCAGCCCGTTGTTCCAGTACCCTTCCCAAAACTCCGGGTTCTCGGCCAGGCCGTCCAGGTCCACGGGAACCGTGGTGAGCCAGTCCGGGCGGGCGGTGGTGTCCCGCGCACGTTCGGGCGGCTGGCGGAGATCGACGACGGTACGCACTCCCAGCGCATGCAGGGTGTCCCAGCCGCGGGGGCGGATCAGGTCCACCGTTTCGGAGCGGAAGAAGACCCCGTGCGGCGTAAGCGTGCCGTCGCGCCGTCGTCGTCCGCCCAGGTCGCGGAAGTTCACCAGCCCCTCCACGGGGCGAAGAACCCGCGCGTCGACTGCGGTGAGGTTGGCCGTATCCGGGGAACTAGGCAAATTCCATTCCTTCAGCCGGGCGGGGACGGGTGAGCCAGTACTGGGTGCCTGCCGCATCCCGGGCCACGATGCCTTCATCCACCAGATAGCGGCGGATGGCAGCGGGGTCTGCGGTGAAGGCCGCCAGCCGGGTGGTGAGTTCCTTCTCCGACAGCACCGGCCGCAGCCCCGGCTCCGGCGGCCGGGCATGTTCAAAGACCTCCCCGGCCAGGAAGTGCAGCAGCTCCAGCCGGTCGGAGCGTTTGCGCGGGTAGGACTCGAGCCTGCCGTTGACCAGGAAGCGTCGGGCCGACGTGTCGGGTGGCCGTACCCCGGCGGCCAGCAGATCGGCGAAGGCGGTCGCCACGGGTTCCACCCCGCGCTCGCCGACGCGGACCAGGCCGGCGTTCTGCAGCACGGCCAGCGACTTGGCCTCGGCGGAGGTGAGATCCTCCGGGTCCAGGTGTGCGCCGTCGTCGGCTGCCAGCACGGCGCGGGCGTACAGGTGCAGGCGCCGGCGGTCTGCGAGCGCCGCCGCCACGGGACGCCAGCGGTTCTCTTCCGGCGCATTATTAGCTTCCCCCACGGTGCTCCTTCATTCCGGTGTGCGGTTGTTCATCATCATTGGGCGGCGGTGCCAGCACCTGGACCTTCGGCATATCGTGCATCATCCCCATGACCTGCAGGTCCGCATACAGATCCGCCACCGAGCCGGCGTTCCAGCTCTGAGCGCAGATCAGGGTGCCGTCGGGAAAAGCACGGACTCGGGCATGCAGGGGGAAAGGCGGCCGTCCGTACCCCGTCAGGGAGAACCAGTTCATGTATCCGAGGCGGGGATCCGATCTGCGGACGCCCAGCTCGTCACGGCGTTTCCACACAGCCCGCAAACTTTCCCTCGACTCCAGAGCGGCAGTTTCCGGCTGCCAGATCCGGACCAGCCGCTGAAACAAGGCGGCCAGTTTCCCCGGGGTTCCGAAGACGAACCCGTCCGGCAGGCGCAGGGTGATTTCATTGCGCATGTAGGGACCGCTGCGGCCGGCCTCGACCTCAAACTCGAACAGCTTCCCGCTTTCGGGGTCCGCTCCGCCGAAAAGGGTGAACCTGGCTTTCAGCGTTCCGGTGGAAACCTCGGCGTCGGGCAGGTCACGCTGCCGGGGGCTCTCGATGAGCCCGGCGAGGGCTGCGGCATCCTGTGGAACAGGCAGTTCCTTTTGCAGGTCGAAGGTTTTCCCCACCGTGATCTGCCACCGCACTGACGGCACGCCGAAGCGGTCCTGAAGCAGCTCCAGGGTCGGAAGGATCCTGGCTGCCACGTGTTTTGGGGTTTCCTTCCGGGATCCCCAGCCGAGGTGAATCCAGGCACGCTCGCTTCCCTCAGCTTCGGGAAACAGGTCAGCGACGGTAAGTGCCATGCGCCACAACCTACCCGATTCAGGCCGCGTCTCCAGCGAGGGTTCGGGGGGCGGTGCGCCTGGCTGCTAGCTGCGGCTGAAGGCGTCCAGCTTGCGCTGGGTCTCCATCTCGTGGCGGACCTTCAGCTCGTAGTCGATGAAGGCCTCGATCATGGCCGTGTACGTGCGTTCCACCACATTGCAGTCGCCGTCCTGCTCCTGGGCCGCATGGCGGACATGGGCAATGACTTCCTCCATGCGCTTGGGCGAGCGGACGGCGTCGTCGTTGTCCTTCAGCCCCCCGGCGAGCCGGACCAACCGCTGCCGCCGCCAGATCAGCGCGACAATTTCCTCATCGATTTCGTCAATTGCTGTCCGGACATTATCGAGCTGTCCCGAAACGGATTTCTGCTCAGCTGGTTCCATGCCTTAAGAGTAACCATTCCCGGGCAGCAGGCACCGCACCGGGCCTCCGCTACCCGGGTAACGGCCGTTGGGCGTCTTCATGGCAGGATCATAGGCGTGAACCCCCACGTTTCCGTGGTCACCGTAGGCGTACGGGACCTCGAAGTAACACACGCGTTCTACGTTTCGCGGCTCGGCTGGGAAACCGTCCAATACGTCCCCGACGAGGTGATCTTCTTCCAGATCAACCACGGGCTGCTCCTGGCCTTTTTCCGGGCAGACCATCTGGCGGCTGAAGCCGGCGCGGTCGGCGAGCTCCACAACGCCCCGGTCACCCTCGGGCACAACGTGGACTCGGCAGCAGAGGTAGACGCCGTGCTGGCCAACGCCGCCGGTGCCGGCGGGGTCATCACCGCCCCCGGAACCCAGATGAGCTGGGGCGGCTATTCCGGCTACTTCACGGATCCCGACGGGCTGCGCTGGGAAGTCTGCTTCAACCCCGGCCTCAGGGTGGACGACGCCGGCCGGGTCACCCTGGCAGTGATTTCCGAATAAGTTCCCGCTAGAACAGCACGTTCTCCGTCGGCACCGTCTCCGCCGGGTCCGGATGCAGCAGGTACTCGCCGTCGTTGCGCACGTTGCCTACGGCCGGATGCGCTTCGGACAACACCCAGTCCGCCGCCGTCGTGTAGGCCTGCGCCGCGGCCAGGGCTACCAGCGTGCCCGCATCGCGCCGCGCCGGGTCAAGCCAGGCAGCCATTGCGTCCGGGGACAGCGGCAGCGGCAGCCGGTCATGCAGGCCGGCCAGTTCGCGCAGCACGGGTTCCGCGCTGTCCTCCGGGGGCGAGGCGACGGTGAGGATCGATGTCGAGAGCAGCCACTTCTCCGCGTCGTCTTCGGCCTTGGCCGAATCCCGCCACCACTCATAGAGACCGGCAAAGTAGATCGGGGCGCCGTCGGCCCGGGACACGTGGAACGGGCGGCGTGCCTTGCCGGGGCCGGCCTTCCATTCGTAGTAACCGTCCACCGGCACCGCACAGCGACGCGAGAGAACCGCGTCGCGGAACGTGGGCTTTTCCAGGACGGTCTCGCTGCGGGCATTGAACGCACGTACGCCTACGGACGCATCGGCTGCCCACCCCGGAACCAGGCCCCAGCGGGCAACGTGGATCTGGCGCACCTGCATCCGCCCCCGGCCCGGCACCTCCACGAACCGTTCGAGGACAACAGGGACGTCCGACGTCGGGGCCACGTTCCAGGACGCGCGCAGTTCCAGCCGGGCGTCAGCCTCCGCTTCAGCGTCGGCCACGAGGTCCCCCACGGAGCGGGCCATGACGTATCTTCCGCACATGCCTCCAGTCTGCCACCGGGAATGCCGCCGGCCGGAATATTGTTGGATCGGGCAACAATCCATTTCGACGAAGAGGAGCAACCATCGTGGCTGCCACTGCTGAAGCTTTCACCCCCGCAACCGGAACCATCACCATGTTCTCCACCTCATGGTGCGGATACTGCCGGCGCCTGAAGTCCCAGCTGGATGCCCAGGGCATCGGCTACACCGAGGTCAACATCGAGGACGTGGAAGGTACTGCGGAGCTGGTGGCCTCGCTCAACGGCGGCAACCAGACCGTCCCGACCGTGATTTTCCCGGACGGTTCCGCGGCCACCAACCCTTCCGCTTCCGAGGTGAAGTCCCGCCTCGGCCTCTAGGCGGTAGGCCCCTCGGGCCCGGCGGACGGCGGAACCGCGTGCTTGACTCACGGTTACTGAGTAGTAGTGTGGGGGCTCTTCCAGAGGGAACGGTACTACCGGGACACGAAGGAGCGAGATGAAGACCACGACGACGCGGACCGCCGTCCTTTTGTCGACAGCCGGACTGATCGCCGGTTCCGCGGTTTTTGCGGCACCGGCCTCAGCGGCTGTCACCGAATGTGAACCCGGGTCCACATCAACCACCTTCACCGGGTCCACCACAAGCCGGGAAACAGTCGGCACGGCAACGCTCACGAACAGTTCCACGGTCACTGCACCTGTCGCGCTCACCAGTGAACGTTCCGTGACCAGCCAGGCGTCTTCCAAGGGGACGATACCGCTCAGCGCGATCCTCCCCGCAGTGCGGACCGAGGTCACCCCGCTGGCGTTCGAAACCGCCAGCTGGCGTGCCGGACAGTCGGTATTCCAACTAACCTTGCCGGCGGGCCAGTCACACGATGTGACATACGGGTTCAACCTGATGTCGTTTTCCGGTTCACAGCAGGAATGTGGACTCGACGGACGCTTCGGTCCCGCAACGGACTTCAGCGGAACCGTTCCAACCGGAACCTACGTAGACTTCTAGCGCCGCGGGTGGGAACCTGCCGGGCGGTGAGTCAGGGACGCAGCAGGGCCTTTATGGTGCGCCGTTCATCCATGGCCCGGTAGCCTTCCGCGGCCTCGCCCAGCGGCAGCTCCAGGGTAAAGACCTTCCCCGGGTTGATCTTGCGCTGCAGGATCAACCCCATGAGCTCGGGCAGGAACCGGCGCACCGGTGCCGGGCCGCCCAGCAGGTGAATCTCCGCGAAAAAGAGCTGTTCCCCGGGCAGCTGCACGCCGTGCGGCACCCCCACGTAGCCCATATGGCCGCCGGGGCGGGTGCAGCCGATACCCTGCAGCATCGAGGCCTGGGTCCCCACTGCCTCCACGACGCTGTGGGCGCCCAGCCCGCCGGTCAGTTCGCGCACCGCTGCTACGCCGTCGTCGCCGCGTTCCTGGACGATGTCCGTGGCTCCGAACTCCCGCGCCAGTTCCTGACGGTCCGCGTGGCCGCTCATGGCGATGATCCGTTCGGCGCCCATCTGCCGGGCGGCCAGCACGGCCAGGAGACCCACCGCGCCGTCGCCCACAACCGCAACTGTCTTGCCGGGCCCGGCTTCGGCCGCCGCCGCACCGAACCAGCCCGTCCCGAGCACGTCCGAAGCGGCGAGCAGTGAGGGGATCACGTCTGCATCCGGCGGGTCCGCCGTCGCCACGAGTGTGCCGTCCGCGAGGGGAACACGCAGATACTCGGCCTGCGCTCCGCCGACGCCGACGGCATGGACACACCGGCTCTGATACCCCGCGGCGCAGATCTCGCAGGTGTTGTCGGAGGCGAAAAACGAGCCCACCACAAACTGGCCCGGCCGGATCAACGAAACCGCTGCCCCGGTTTCTTCGACTATGCCCACGTATTCATGCCCCATCGGACGGGGACGGCGCACCGGGTCGATGCCCCGGTACGGCCACAGGTCCGATCCGCAGACGCAGCCCGCCACCACTCGCAGGATGGCGTCAGTGGGTTCCTGGAGTGCCGGCCGGGGGACATCCTCCACCCGGACATCCCGCTCTCCGTACAACAGGGTTCCTAGCATGGGGGCACTTCCTGGTGTTGGCGGCCGGCAGACTCCGGACCCGTTCCTGCCTTCCATGCTAGGACGGTACCCGGTCCGGCGGCAGGCCCTGACAGTTGAGCCGGGAGCGGAAGGGCATTTCCCGCTTCGCCCCCGGCGCCCCGGGTCCATAGGATGGGAAGCGGGATGCTGGACTCAGGCGTCCCGCCCGGACATCGAAAGAGGCAGCACACTCATGGTTCATAAGGTTCAGGCCGTAGTCGTCAAGGAAAAGAACGCCCCCGTCTCCCTGGAGACCATCCTGGTTCCGGATCCCGGGCCCGGCGAAGCGCTGGTGGACATCCTCACCTGCGGCGTCTGCCATACCGACCTGCACTACAAGCAGGGCGCCATCAATGATGACTATCCGTTCCTGCTCGGGCACGAAGCCACCGGCGTCGTGTCCGCCGTCGGCCCCGACGTGACCGAGGTAGCCCCCGGCGACCGCGTGGTGCTGAACTGGCGCGCTGTCTGCGGCGAATGCCGCGCCTGCCGCAAGGGCGAGCCGCAGTACTGCTTCAACACCGCCAACGCCACGCAGAAGATGACCTTGGAGGACGGCACCGAGCTGACGCCCGCGCTGGGCATCGGCGCGTTCGCCGAGAAGACCCTCGTGGCCGCCGGCCAGTGCACCAAGGTGGACGACGACGTCGACGCCGCCGCGGTGGGCCTGCTCGGCTGCGGCGTTATGGCCGGCATCGGCGCCGCCATTAACACCGGCGCCGTGCAGCGCGGAGAATCCGTGGCCGTCATCGGCTGCGGCGGCGTGGGCATTGCCGCCGTCGCCGGCGCGAAGCTGGCCGGCGCCACCACCATCATCGCCGTGGACATCGACCCGGCCAAGGTTGAACTGGCCATGGCCCAGGGCGCTACGCACGGCATCAACTCCAAGGACGAAGATCCGGTGGAAGCCATCCGCGCCCTCACCGGCGGCTTCGGCGCCGACGTCGTGATTGACGCGGTGGGACGCCCGGAAACGTATAAGCAGGCCTTCTACGCCCGCGACCTCGCCGGCCGCGTGGTGCTGGTAGGTGTGCCGAACCCGGAGATGAAGATCGAACTGCCGCTGGCGGATGTGTTCGGCCGCGGCGGCTCCCTGAAGTCCTCCTGGTACGGCGACTGCCTGCCCTCCCGGGACTTCCCCATGCTGGTGGAGCAGTACAAGCTCGGCCGGCTGGACCTGGATGCCTTCGTCACCGAGCGCATCGGCCTGGGCGACATCGAGGAAGCCTTCACCAAGATGCATGACGGCAAGGTCCTGCGTTCGGTGGTGGAACTGTAATGTTCCGCATCGACAACGTGGTCACCTCGGGAACCTTCTCCCTGGACGGCGGCACCTGGGACGTGGACAACAACGTCTGGATTGTCGGCGACGACGCCCAGGTGATCGTCATCGACCCCGCCCACAACATCAATGCGGTTGCCGAAGCCGTGGGTGACCGGGAGGTCATGGCCATCCTGCTCACCCACGGGCACGACGACCACATCCGCGCCGTCGGCGAAGCCCGGGACCGCTTCAGCGCCCCGGTGTTCCTGCACGCCGCGGACCGGATGCTGTGGGACGCCGTGTTCCCCGACGAGGGACCGGACGATGTGATCGAGGACGGTGACACGTTCGAGATTGCCGGCCATACCCTGCGCGCCCTGCACACGCCGGGCCACTCCCCCGGATCGGTCTGCTTCTCGCTGGCCGCCGGCGAGGACGTTCCGGAGCCGGTGGTCTTCAGCGGCGACACACTGTTTAGCGGCGGCCCCGGCGCCACCGGCCGTTCCTACAGCGATTTCCCGACCATCATCGAGTCCATCCGGGAACGGCTGCTGACGCTGCCGGCGGAGACGAAGGTGCTCACCGGGCACGGGGATTCGACGTCGATCGCCGCCGAAGGTCCGCACCTGCAGGAATGGATCGACCGGGGACACTAGGACCCGCCGCGATCTTCCATGCGCATGCCTTGACCGCCCGGGTTAGGGTATGCGCATGGGGGATCACCGCGAGATGCTGCTGGATTTGTCCGTGGACGAGAGTTCTGCCGAAGCGCGGATGTGCGAGGTGCGGAACTGGTTCCGTGCCAATGGCTGGAGTGCACCCGCACCCGATAACTACGATCCGCGCCACATCGAGCATATTTCCGACGGGCCGGGTCCCCGTTTGAGGGAGCAGCTGGATTCCCGCTCGCCGCACTTTGTCTTCACTTTCATTCCCGGCCGTGATTTCTATTACGCAGGGTCTGTGGGCGGGCCCCAGTGCCGGGAATGCGGCGAATACCGGGACTTCGACGAAGCTGCCGGGATGATTCAGGAGTGGCTGGACTCGCACCGCGAACCGGAGCTTACCTGTCCGAGCTGTTCATGGAAGGCGCCCTGGGGGAACTGGGACCTGAGCTGGTCCCTGGTGCTTTCCGCGTTGGCCGTCATCATCCATCAGGACTCCCAGACCCCGGATCCGCAGGAACTGTCCCGGCATCTTACGGAGCAGCTGCAGGCGGATCTCGGCGGGCGCTGGGTGCTTATGCACTTCAAGGGTTAAGACTTTGCCAACCGTATCCGCAGGCCCTTGTATCGGGTGTTATCCCGCCGGAAACTGAACTTATGGCCCTGCAAATCAGTCCCGCTTTCTGGAAGCTCCTGCCGGAGCTGCGCTATGAACCCACGCCTCGGCGTATCCGTGCGCAGCTCGGCGGCAACACCGTGGTGGATTCCACCAATACGGTGCTGGCCTACGAGCCGAGGCGGGTCACCCCTATCTACGCCGTACCCGCCGGGGATATCTCAGCGGAGGTGACGGCTGCTTCGGAACCCGACGGCGATCCGCTGGCCGATGTGCCGCCCGGCGCCCTGATGGACCCGCGCTACCCGTTCTCCGCGCACACTGCCCCCGGCCAGCCACTGGACCTGCGTGCAGGAGCGCATGAGCTGCCCGGTGCCGGGTTCCGTCCGGATGATGCAGATCTTGGCGGGTATGTGCTGCTCGACTTCAATGCGTTCGACCGGTGGCTGGAGGAAGACCAGGTGGTCGAGGGACACCCCCGGGATCCTTTCCACCGGGTCGACGCCGTGGACTCCTCGAGAGCCGTGCGGGTGCATCTGGGCGGACAACTGCTGGCCGAGACCCGGCAGCCGCTGCTCGTGTACGAAACCATGCTTCCGCCGCGGACCTACTTTCCGCGCAGGGACGTGGACTGGGATGTCCTCAACGCATCGAGCTTCCGGTCCGTCTGCCCGTACAAGGGGACGGCGAACTACTGGTCGGTGACCGGGCATCCGGCGGGAACGGACCTGGCCTGGTCGTTTGAACGGGTGCTTCCGGATTCGGCGCAGCTCAAGGACCGGGTCTCGTTCTTCGACGAGCGCACCGAGGTCTACGTGGACGACGCCAAGCAGGAGATCAATTCCCTGTTCCGCTTCTAAGGCTGCTTCAGTCCGCCGTATCCGCGATCTGGATGAGGTTGCCCACGGTGTCGGAGAAAACCGCCGTCGTTATCGGTCCCATCCGGGTAGGCGGCTGAGTGAAAGCCACGCCCAGGTCCAATAGCCGGTGATATTCGTCCTCGACGCTGTCCACAGCGAAGGAAGTGAACGGGATCCCGTCCGCTACCAGCGCCTCCGTGAACGGCGCAACGGCGGGATGCCCGGTCGGCTCGAGCAGCAGTTCCACCCCGGCGTCCTCCCCCGGCACCCTCACGGTCAGCCAGCGCGCCCCGCCCGCCCGCACATCCTGCCGCTGTTCGAATCCCAGCACCCGCGTGTAAAAATCCAGTGCCTTATCTTGGTCGTCCACAAAAATACTGGTCACCACAATCCTCATGGTTGCTCCCTATCTGTTCGGGTTTTCACGTGCCGGCTATCCGGGAGTTCCGTCGGCACACGGCCAGTATCCGGTGCGCCAGGCAAATGCGGGAGAGGTGGTCCTGTCAAACCCCCGGCTGTGCAGGGCACTGGCCGCTGATAAGCGGGATTTGTAGCGTTGATGCCCCAACGCCGACATCAGAACGGAAGACCACACCATGTCAACGCCCAATGAATCGTACGAACTCGCCCGCCGCCGCGTCATCGCGAAGACCATCTACAAGGGGGTGGTCGGTCTCTGGCTGCTGCTCGCGGTCCTTCAGGTCGCTATCTGGTACTTCACGACGCCGGACGGCTACTTCTGGCCGGTCTGGCCGATCCTGGGAACTCTTGTCGCCGCAGTCATTGCGGGGATCCCCGTCTACGCAGGCCGTCCCGCCATATCGGATCGCCGTATTGAAGCCGAAGTGGCTCGGATGCGGCGAAACGGCTGACCAGTACCAGGAGAGGACATCATGCTCGACAGCACTCACCAGGTCATCGCCGGCGTCGTTCTCCTCACCGTCCTCGGCCAGGATCCCGCACGGCCCAACGGAGCCATTATGCTTCTCTGGATTGGAGCGGCTGTGCTGGGCGTCGGCGTGCTGGCCGCCGGCGTCGGCCTCATCGTTCAGGGAGTCATGTCAGCGCCATGAACATGACTGAGACGGTTGCGCTGGTAACCGGAGCGAACAGGGGGCTGGGACGGGAATTCGTGATCCAGCTGGTTGAGCGGGTGCCTACGCTGCCGCGAAGGCCGCCGAGTGGCAGCTCACCAACAGCACGCGCCTGGAGCTTGCCGGCCAGGGCACACACGTGATGGGCGTGCACCTCTCTTCCACCGATACCGACATGATGAAGGGCTGGGACATTCCCAAGAACGACCCCCGCGTGATCATCTCGGATGTGCTCGATGCCCTGGTGAAGGGGTCGCACGAGTTTTTGGATGCAGACACGCAAGCCGTCAAGGACCAGCTGAGCCTGCCTCCCGAAGCTTTTTACGCAGGCGTGGGCCCCTTCGCCTGAGCCGCTGCCGGGGTTGAGATGACGGACCGTTGAGCGCGCTGCAGATTGCGGATGAGTTCCTCGCGGCTTTGTCCATCGACGTGGTGGTGCCACATCGGCGTACCGGGGCTGCTGCGCCAGGATTCGCTCAGGGGACTGTTATCAACTGCGTCGAATCCGAGATCGTCATAGAACCGGGTCACCAGTTCGACGGCCTCCGGATAGTCGCTGGAGACGACCAGCGCCTTACGGTCAGGTGCTCCGGCCGGTCGCGCCAGCCGCATGATGGCCGGCAGCGCGTCGCTGGGGACACGGAGGTGGAAGCGCTCATGGAACTGGACGTGAGTGAACGCCTTGACGACCTTCGAAGCGGGCAGCTGTTCCTGACGTAACTCATGGACTGTCTTGAGCCCGGAGTCGACGTCGGGGAAGTTCCCGTCGCGCCAGACCATGTAATTGTTGTTATCGATCACGACCTTTCCTGCGAGTTCCCGCACCGGCAGCCGGTCACCGGGCGCGTACGGGAACGCGGTGACGGCGAAGTCAGCTGCAGCCGCAGCCTCTGCCGCGTAGGCTGCGCGTGCCCGCGGTCCCAAGTCCTTGACCAGCCGCTGTAAGGTTTCAGGTCCCCGCGAATTCGCGATAACGACGTCGTAGCCCGCCGCGGTTGCCACGCGGGCAAGCGTTGCTCCGGCCTGGCCCGCGCCGAGGATGCCGACAGTAGTCACGGTTTCACTCCCTGGTTAACCCGGCGCCGGTTTGCGGATGTTCCTGGCTCGTGTTCGTTGAGAAGGCCGCGGAGGCAAGGAGCGCAAGTTTCTCAGCATTGTCGGAGCCGGCGTCGGGGTGGTAAATGACGAGCATCAGTCCGTCCGCTCCGTTGATGCCCAGGCGCTCCCGGTTGAGGGTCATTTCCCCGACCTGCGGGTGGTTGAGGCGCATCGGTGTGCCTCTCTGGGCCCGCACTTCATGCCGTGCCCACATTCGGCGGAAGTAGGGGCTCGCCAGCGAAAGCTCTCCGACGAGTTCGATGAAACGGGGATTGTCGACATCCTTGCCCACGGACTGCCGAAGGTTCGCAATGAAGCACTCCGTCACCACTTCCCACTCCGGATAAAGGGCCTGCTCGGCCGGGTCGAGGAACATGTCCCTCAGCTGGTTCCCCCCGAGATCAAGACGCGGTGAGAGCGCTTTCGCCAGGCTGTTTGCGGCCAGGATGTCAAAGTACCGGCCCTCGATGAAGGCGGGCTGGGCGAGCGAATCCAGCAGCTTGAGTGCACCAGCGGGAACGGTTTCCTTGGACGGCCGGCGAACGCGCTGCCGGGGAACGTCCGCGACCAGCGTGAGCAGGTACGCGAGGTGCTCGTCGTCAAGTTGGAGCACGCGGGCGATGGACTCGAGGACCTGCACGGAGGGGTGCCGGTCCCGTCCACGCTCCAACCGCAGGTAGTAATCGGCGCTGATGCCGGCGAGCATGGCCACTTCCTCGCGCCGCAGTCCGGGCACGCGACGCACACCTATGTCCGGGATGCCGGCCTGCTTCGGTGTTACCAGCTCGCGCCTGGCCCGCAGATAGTCGCCAAGGGCGTTCGATGTCTTACTCATGGGAGCCAGCCTAGGACCTGGCAGGGCGGTTGGGACAGCGGCAGAGGGGGTCCTGTCACTCCCCCGGCTGGACAGGGCTCTGGCCGGTGAAAGCAGGCATTCGTAGCGTTGCAGTGGCTCAGCTGGAGCTGAGCCTACCGAGAGGACAGAAAATTGACCATCACATTAATCACCGGGGCGAACAAGGGCATCGGATTCGAAACAGCCAGGCAACTGCTGGAGTTGGGGCATGTCGTTTACATAGGTGCCCGTGATGCCGAGCGGGGTGAGAAAGCCGCAGCAGAGCTGGGCGCTCGATTCGTGCAGCTCGACGTAACGGACGACCCCTCAGTCAGCAGCGCACTCGCGAGCATTGATGCCGCCGAGGGCCGGCTCGACGTCCTGGTGCACAACGCGGGCGTCCTCGAGACAGAGATGGACGGCCCCTCCGCCCTCCGGGCCTTCGATACCAATGCGGTAGGTATTGTCCGCGTCACGCAGGCCGCACTCCCCCTGCTGCGCAGGTCCGCCAACGCCCATGTGGTCACCATCTCGAGCAGCGCCGGATCCTTCTGGGCGGTCACCAACCCCGATCGACCGGAGTTCGACCTGCCGCTCGCCCTCTACTCGGCGTCCAAGACGGCGGCGACCATGCTCACCGTGCAGTACGCCAAGTCCCACCCCGGCATCAAGTTCAACGCACTCGAACCCGGCACCACTGCCACGGAAATGACGGCCCGCTTCGGAATCGGGAGGCCACCGGAAGAAAGCGCACGAGTCGTTGTGCGCCTCGCCACCCACGGCTCGGAGGGCCCAACCGGAACCCTCCGGGACGAAAACGGCGAGCTGCACTTCTAGGAGAAGGATCACCACAATGACCGCCACCCCCTTACACCTCACCAAAGCAGGCCAGACAGCCTCCTGGGGCGGTGTTGTCTCGCTCGGCCTTGGAATCTTCGCGATCGTTATGTCTGAGTTCCTGCCCGCGAGCCTCCTTCCGCGTATCGCCGGAACCCTGGACGTATCGGTCGGTGCTGCAGGACAAAGCGTGACAATGACCGCCGTCGCTGCTGTTTTCTCGGCCCTCTTTATCGCCGTGGTCCTCCCCCGCACCGATCGCCGGCGGGTCATGATCGGTCTTACCGCCTTGGCCATCCTCTCCAACATCCTCGTTGCCCTGGCACCCGGCCTTTTCATTCTTCTGTCGGCGCGGCTCCTGCTCGGCGTTGCCCTTGGCGGCTTCTGGGCAATGGCCACCGCCATGGCCGCGCACCTGGTACCCGCCGACCATCTCGGCCGCGCGCTGACCGTCATCAACGCCGGTGTAGCGGTTGCAACCATCGTTGCCGTACCTCTCGGTGCCTGGCTCGGGGAAATCTGGGGATGGCGGGCCGTCTTTTCCATCGCCGCAGTCGTCGCGGCTCTGGCCCTGCTCGT
Source organism: Arthrobacter sp. zg-Y1116 (assembly GCF_024385485.1). Taxonomy (NCBI): domain Bacteria; kingdom Bacillati; phylum Actinomycetota; class Actinomycetes; order Micrococcales; family Micrococcaceae; genus Arthrobacter; species Arthrobacter sp. zg-Y1116. The sequence continues at coordinate 740,329 of NZ_JANFLR010000002.1, forward strand.
GCAGGCGGCCACACTGCCGGCCATCAGACCTACAGGGGTGAGCGGGCTTCGCGCCCTCGGATCGACCCTTCGCTCCGGAGTGGTCGTGGTGGGATTGGTTGCGGTCCTGCTGGTCTTCGGCGGCCACTTCGGCGGATTCACGTATATCCGCCCGGCGGCAGAAACCGTGTCCGGAATCGATGCCGGCGGCCTGGCCGTGCTGCTGCTCGTGTTCGGAGCCGCCAGCGTCCTGGGCACCGTTCTCAGCGGCCCCCTGGCCGACCGTGCGCTTCGGGCCGCCGTGTTCCTCTTCCCTGCGGTATTGGGGCTCGGAATGCTCGTTATGCTCCTCGCCGGCGGATCAATCACCGGCCTCTTCATCGCCGCCGCACTCTGGGGGTTTGGTTTCGGCGGACTCCCGACCGCAGTGCTCAGCTGGGGCGCCAGGACTGCACCGACACGGCTTGAACAAATCGGCGGGCTCATCGTGACGGTCTGCAATATCGCGATCGCCGTCGGAGCCGGCTTGGGCGGACTCCTCGTCGACGGCGCCGGTGCGACCTACGCCCTGACCGTAGGTGGAATTGCGGCGATCGTCGGCGCGTTGGTACTGACGAGTCTTCCCCGAACAAAAACGACGGTGGTGTCAGCCGGTTAACGCACCGCAGTCAAACCAATTCTATTGACGGGGCTGTGGCATGGCCGCGATTGCTCGTCGCTGCACTTCTCGGTAGATCGTCGTTCGAGAGACTGGGAATAGTCCAGCGAGATCGGCCTGGGTGTACTCGCCATGCTCACACCAGCCTTTAGCTACCTCAACTGTCGTTATTCCCCCGCCTGGCAAGGGACGTGCCCGCTGAAGGATCCTGCATCGGGTCTCTGTAGGCCAACAGCAATCTAAGCCAGGGCCCGTTTCCAGGCATCTTTATTGCGTAGGACATAGTCAGCCGCCCCGCGCCAGTGATCGCCGTGTCCGCTGACATACATTTCTGCCCAAGGCTGGAATCCGGTTTCATGTGAGGACTTCAACAGCTCATGCATGGCCGCCGTCCTCTTTCCTAGGGCTTCGGGCAACGCTTCCCGTAAGACCTCGTCAGCTTCATATCCGTCGATAACAGCACGCAGCCTCGCGGCTGCCTCTGGAACGGGTTGGCCTTCAAAGAGCATTCCAAAGGACTGCACTGCATATGCAAGGTCCCAGAGGCGCGTACTCGGGCCCGCGGCGTCCCAATCGATGAATACCCACCGTTCACCCATGATGAGGTTCCATGGCGCCAGGTCGTTGTGGCACATTAGGTTCGCGTTGTCGGCAGGAAGCAGAAGGTTCCATCCGGTCGTATCCGGGAGGCCAAATCCTTCGCTGGCATCGTGAATTTGGCGAATCAAACGACCGATCCGCAGGAGGTCATTCTGCCCTAGGGGCAACTGGTCCATCGCAGATTTACCATCGACGTACTCGATGACATGCCGCTCATCGTGATCCTTGCCCAGGGGTTCGGGCACGTCAACGCCAGCCGCTTGGAGAGCTTTCAGGTATTTCTGAACCGTGGCAGAGTTTTCCTGCCACGGTTTGCGGACAGTATCGCCAATACGAACGACACTCTCTGAGGCGTTTCCGCCTTCAAGTTCTTCAGCTTCCTCATTCACCCGAAGAACGCTACTGCGTGCAAACAATCTGACCAAGCCATCTCACGGGCGGGCGGAACCAATACACGCCCGCTAAGGGACCCTCCGCCGGGCACCGCAAGGAACCGAAGACGGATACGACGCCCGTCTAGTCCAGCCCCTCGAAGACATCGCCCAGCACCGCACCCCCTGGCTGCCACGGGGGCCACGCGATGGCCAGCATCTCGGAGCTGACGGTGCGTCCCCAGCGGACGTCTTCCTCCACGTCCGGCGGCACCCCCGGGGAGACCACATGGCGCTGGGTCCGGTGCTCCATCAGGCCCGCCACCACCCGGTGAACCACGCTGCCGACATCAACCTCGATCCCGATCAGCTCATCCGGGATCGGATGCACGTCATACACCCTCCCCTCGATCCACGGCTGGAGTCCGTGCCGGATCCGGCTGCGGTTCCACCGGTCCCAGGTGGAGCGGCACACTCCGCCGTGCAGCAGGCGCTGCAGTCCCGGTCCGCCGTCGGCCTTCAGATGCCCGAAGGCCGCGTCCGTAGCCGCACCGACCGCGATGTGGTCCGGATGCCCGGTGAGCCCGTCGGGACCAAAGGTGGCGACGACGTCGGGCCGCTCCTGCGCCAGGATGCCGCCGATCCGTTCCTCGAGTTCCGCGAAGGGAACCTCGGCCACCGCGCCGTCGTCGTAGTCCAGCCACTCGTGGCGGTCCGGCGGCCGGCCGTGAGCCGTCCAGGCCGCGTCCGTTTCCCGCCGGCGGATCCGCCCGAGCGGCTCGTTGACCGGCGGATAGGACGGATCGATCTGCCCGGCGCCGCCGTCGGTCGCGTGGACCAGGACGAAGCGGAACTGCGGATCATCTTCGTGCAGTGCCACTGTTCCCGCCAGCCCGTAGGCATCGTCGTCGGGATGGGCGACAACGAGGGCAAGGACATGCGATCCGGTCATTTTCCGGCACCTCCCGCGGCAGAGGGTTCTGCCACCGTTCCAGCGTAGGACGAGGGGCAGGCAAGAGGAACCTGTTGCTCTTCCGGGTATTTTCCGGCGGCATTCGTTACCGTGTGGCATGAGCGATAACCGGGAACAACTGCTGGACCTTTCCGTAGACGCGCAAGGAAGCGAGGCACGATTCAGCCAGGTACGGAGCTGGTTCCGCAGCACCGGCTGGAGCATGGCCGACCCTACGGTCTACGACCCCTACTACGACAAGCACCCCGCCGACGCCTTCGGACCGCGCACCTTGGCGGCATCCGCAGACGCCAACGGAAGCTACAGTTTTGTCGCCGAACGGGAGTACTACTTTGCCGGTGAGGGTACCGAGGGTCCCGTTTGCCGGCGCTGCCCCTTCCAGTTTCCGCTCGAGCTGATTGTTCCGCTGGTCAGTGAATGGTACGACGGCGGCCCCGAGCCTCGGCTTGCCTGTCCCGACTGCTCATGGACGGGACTATTCGGTGACTGGGACCTGGGGAGTTGCATGGCAATGGCGTCCTTCGCGGTCATTATTGATACCGGCACCGGCGGGTATTCACCCGAACTCGTCACGACCCTGCTCGAAGCCCTCCGTGCAGACCTCGGGGGACGCTGGGTGTACATCAATAAGTACATTTAAGCCGGGCCCCCGGACGGGCGGCGCCGGCCCGCCGCTGGAGCTAGGCTGACATGCCATGGAGTGGTTCAGCGCCGAAGGATACGAGTTCGCCCGACAGGTGCTGCAGCGCGGCATCGGCGCCGTCTACCTGATCGCGTTCCTCTCCGCGGCCGCCCAGTTTCCGGCGCTGCTCGGCGAAAACGGCCTGCTCCCGGCCCCGCAGTTCCTGGCCCGGATCAAGGGCAGGGGAATCCCCACCCTCTTCCACTGGCACTATTCGGACCGGTTCCTGCTCGCAGTGGTCTGGGCCGGCGCCGTCGTCGCCGCCCTGTTGGTGGCCGGAGTGCCGCAGTCCGGGCCGTGGTGGCTGCCGATGGCAGCTTTCCTGTTTATCTGGGGGCTGTACCTGTCCGTGGTGAACATCGGGCAGACGTTCTACGGGTTCGGCTGGGAATCGCTGCTGCTGGAGGCGGGGTTCCTGGCCGCGTTCCTCGGCTCGGACGACGTCGCGGTTCCGGTCGCGGTGCTGTGGGCCTTCCGCTGGCTGGTGTTCCGGCTCGAATTCGGTGCCGGCCTGATCAAGATGCGCGGCGACAAGGTGTGGCGGGACCTCACCGCCCTGTACTACCACCACGAAACCCAGCCGATGCCGAACCCGGCCAGCTGGTTCTTCCACCACCTGCCAAAGCCGCTGCACCGGATGGAGGTGCTGGGCAACCACTTCGCCCAGCTGGTGGTGCCGTTCTTCCTGTTCTTCCCGCAGCCGGTGGCGTCGATTGCCGCGGCGGTGGTGATTGTGACCCAGTTCTGGCTGGTCCTTTCGGGGAACTTCGCCTGGCTGAACGTGCTGACCATCCTGCTCGCGTGCACGGCGATCAGCGATTCGGCGGTGCAGGCGGTGCTCCCGGAGGCACAGTTCGCCGCACCGGATCCGGCGGCAACCCCGGCGGCGTTCGCCGTCGTCGTCGGCGCCGTGACCCTGGCGGTGCTGTACTGGGCGTGGGCACCGCTGAAGAATCTGGTCCGCCGCGACCAGCTGATGAATGCCAGCTTCAACCGCTGGCACCTCTCCAATGCCTACGGGGCGTTCGGCAGCATCACGCGGCACCGGAACGAGGTGGTCATCGAGGGCACCAACGATCCGCCGGGGCCGGACGCCCGCTGGCTGGAGTACGAGTTCAAGGGCAAGCCCGGGGACCCGCACCGGATGCCGCGCCAGTTTGCGCCCTATCATCTGCGGCTGGACTGGCTGATGTGGTTCCTGGGCCTGGGCGCCTCGGGTGCCTGGTTCCCGGTGCTGCTGCGGAAGCTGCTCACCGCCGACCGGCGGACCCTGCGCCTGCTGCGCAGGGACCCGTTCGACGGCGAGCCGCCCCGCTGGATCCGTGCCCGTGTCTACCGCTACCGCTTTTCCACGCCCGCGGAGCTGCGCCGCGAACGGGTCTGGTGGGTGCGGGAACCCCGCGGATTCCTGGTGGACCCCGTTGAGGGTCCGGGCACGACGCCGCGTCGGTCCTAGGCGGTTGCCTTGGTGACCACGTTGTGCGTGGCGTGGTCATACAGGAACGTCAGCGGACCGCCGGCATGCCACAGCTCGATGTTGCCGCCGTCGCGGTGTGCGTCGAACCCGTAGTTCTCTTCCCACGAACCGTTCAAGGCCACCTTGTAGGTGTACGTGCCTTCGGGCAGGTCCACCGTGAGCTTCCACAGTTCGTCATGGCGGTCGAAGGCGAACTGTGCCCCGGCCGGATTCCAGTCCTCGGTGCCGAGCGCTGCACCGAAATCGCCGGCGAGGGCCACGGACTCCGGCTGCGGGAAGGACGGCTCCGGGATATCGGTCTCCGGGTGCGAGCCGTGCTGCTCGGCCGGAGCGGAGGGGACGGCGACGGCGTCGCGCAGGACCTCTTCCACTACTTCCTCTGCCGGGGAAGCGGCTTCGGCCGCAGCCACCGGCTTTCCGCTGAGGGCGGCCGACAGGTGCGCCGGTTCCGGGAAGTCCTTCAGGGCCCGGCGGCCCTCGTTGGTGATGCTCCAGCCCGAGCGGGCTTCCTTGAGGATCCAGCCCGCCTTGACGAGCTTGGTGGTGGCATTCACCAGGGCACGCTCACCGCGGGAGGTGCCGCTGGCCAGGGCCTCCGCTTCGCGTCCTGCGAGCGGCACACGGTCCAGGGCGGCACCGAGTACCTTTGCCCTGCTGACCTTGCCGGTAGCTGACGGGTCCTCTGCTGCGAGGATCTCAAGGACCGCCTGCAGCCGCAGCGCAGTATTTTCAACGGTGTCTGAGCCCAATGGAATTCCTTTGTTACGAGATGTTGATGGCCGCTCCGGTTATGCCGGCTCACCGGCATCAACACTATCGCCGGGAACCGCCGGGACGAAGCGACGCGGCCCTAGTGTTGCGCAACTCTCCCCTGCAGTGCGGCGAAGTCCTCGTCGACGACGGGTGCGTAGCCGGCGTAGGCGGCCAGCACGGCATCCAGGACCTGGGCCATGTCCAGTCCCGGTGCCAGGTCCCGGGCGGCTCCGGCGGTGCGCGGGTCCCAGCCCAGCCCGAGCTCGGCATAACAGTCGGTCAACACCCGGCGCAGCGGGCCGGCGTTGTCCACCACCAGCACCGAGGAAAACAGCCAGCCGCCGGCAATCACCCGTTGGGCCGTGCCCACCAGTTTGATCCGCTCCCCGCCGGATGCCTGGCCGGAGACGGTGAATTCCCCGGGACAGTACTCCCCCGGGATTTCGCCTACACCTGCGGTCAGCCCGACCTTGCGGAACGCGCCGGCCAGCAGCTCGCCGAAGTCCGCGAACCGGCGTCTCGAGCCGGCGAGGGCATCCGCGTCCGGCTCTACATGGTCCAGGACCAGGCAGCCGTCATGGTAGGCGGCTGCCCGGCCGCCGGCCTTGCGGACCAGGGGCTCGAATCCGTGCCGGCGGCAGGCCTCCTGCGCCGCGGCGAAGCCGGGCAGCTTGGCGTCGCGCTGCCCCAGGGCCACCGTGGGGCGGGGACGGTAAATCCGCAGGGCCGGGCCGAGCCCACCGCTGCGGACGGCGTCGAGCATGGCGAGCGCGAAGTCGAGGTCGGCGGCGGCGCCCAGGGATTCCTCCTGCCGGAATACTTCCAAGGCGGCGGGCACCGCCTACGCTCCGCCGAGCGGCCGGACGGTCAGGATCTGCTCGCTGCGTCCAAACGGGCCCTGCAGGTCATGCAGGACCGTCGAAGTCAGGCCGATGCCGTCGGCACCGAACGTCACCCGGGTGTCCAGGCCCAGCCATTCCCCGCGGGGTTCGCGGTGCAGGTGCAGCTGCAGGTCAACGTTCGGGAACATGTAGCTGTCCCCGCCCGGAGGCACGCGGGTGGAAATACCGTTGGCGGTGTCTGCCATGCCCACGAGGCGGACCAGGTCCGACGTCGGCGTACCCTCCACCATTTCGTGCGGGGTGCGCAGCCACGCCCGGCCGCGGCCCGGGCGCAGCCCCGGCAGCGCCCGCTTCTCCAGGGATTCGATAAACGCCCCGGGCCACTCGGTCATGCCCTCATGGGTGCCCGCCTCTGCCGGACCGGGCATGGCATCGTCTTCCACGGCAGCCACCTCGGCCGTCGAGCCGCGGGCCAGGCGCCAGGCGGTGGCGCGGACGGCGGTGCGCCCGTCAACCACCATCTCGGCCTGCACCAGTTCAATGGTCCGTCCGGGGCGCAGGACGGAGGTTTTCACCTCGAAGGCGGTGCGCGGGATCAACCCGAAAATGTCGTAGCTGATCCGGGCCATGCGCAGCTCGGGGCGTGGACGGAACTGCTCCAGGCAGTGGGCCAGCAGGCCGGAAATGGGGGCCATGTGCTGCTCCTGCGGATTCCAGGCGCCCTGGGTATGGATGGTTGCCTCATAGGCGTCGTTGCCCAGCGAGCGGTAATACGATTCAGCCACGTGCTTGCTTCTCCCTGCCGTTCCGGAATTGGCTTTCAGGCTACCCCAGCGCCGCCCGACGGCTGGCCCCGCAACGTAACGGGGAGCACACTGGCCCGATGGAATATACGCATCTTGGCCGCTCCGGCCTGTCCGTGTCCCGCCTGTGCCTGGGCACCATGAACTTCGGACCCAAAACCGACGAGGCGGACGCCCACGCCATCATGGACTCCGCCCGGGAAACCGGCATCAATTTCTTCGACACCGCCAATGTGTACGGCTGGGGCGAGCGTAAGGGCTGGACCGAGCAGATCATCGGACGCTGGTTCGCCAAAGGCGGCGGGCGGCGCGAGGACACCGTCCTGGCCACCAAGCTCTACGGCTCCATGAGCGAGCGCCCCAATGACACGTACCTCTCCGCGCTGAACATCCGCCGCGCCCTCGACGCCAGCCTGAAGCGGCTGCAGACGGATTACATCGACCTGTACCAGTTCCACCACGTGGACCGGAACACGCCGTGGGAGGAGATCTGGCAGGCCATGGAGGTGGCGGTGGCGCAGGGCAAGATCATTTACAGCGGCAGCAGCAACTTCGCCGGCTGGCACATTGCCCGGGCACAGGAGAACGCCAACCGGCGGAACTTCGCGGGGCTGGTGAGCGAGCAGAGCATCTACAACCTGATCAACCGGTCCGTGGAGCTGGAAGTCCTCCCCGCCGCGCAGCAGTATGGGCTCGGCATCCTCCCGTGGTCACCGCTGCAGGGCGGGCTGCTCGGCGGGATTCTGGCGAAGGAGGCCGACGGCGGCGGGCGGCGCGCCGAGGGCAGGGTGCGGGACCTGCTCGAGAAACACGGGGACCAGATCCGGCAGTACGAGGACCTGGCCGCGGAACTGGACATCCTGCCCGGCGTCCTGGCACTGGCCTGGCTGCTGCACCAGCCCGCGGTGACGGCGCCTTTGGTGGGCCCGCGGACCCAGGAGCAGCTGGACGAGGCGCTGCTGGCCCTTGACGTTCCCCTGGATTCAGGGACGCTGGCCCGCCTGGATGAGATCTTCCCGGGCCACTCCCCGGCGCCGGAGGATTACGCCTGGTGATCCACCGGGGTTCACCGGGGGTCAGGCGCTCGCAGGCTCGATCAGTTCCGGCCCGTTGTTGCGCACCGAGTTGACCTCGCGCGACACCACCCGCGGGGTGAGCGTGGGTTCGGGCACGGCGTCCAGCAGTTGGGCGACGTCGGCTCCGTCGGTCAGCTTCGGGTCCAGCCAGTCCGCGTAGAGGTCCGGCGGGATGATCAGCGGGGTGCGGTCGTGGATGTGGCCCAGTGCGTCGGCGGCTTTCGTGGTGATGATGGTGACGCTCAGCAGCCATTTGTGTTCGTGGTCCTCCGGCAGCGCCGGGTCCGGCCAGAATTCGTACAGGCCGGCGAAGGCCAGCGGGTCCTGTTTCCCGGAGTAGAGGTAGGTGGGGATCTTGCCGTCCGCGGACTTTTCCCACTCGTAGTAGCCGTCCGCCGGCACCAGGGCACGGCGCTTTACGGCCGCCTTGCGGAACGCCGGTTTCTCCAGGATGGTCTCCCGCCGGGCGTTGATCATCCGGGAGCCGATCTTGGGGTCCTTGGCCCAGACCGGCACCAGCCCCCATTTAGCCGTCGCCAGCCGCCGCACCGGTGCTTCGTTGGCGAACCGCTCGGTGACGATCCGCACGTCGTCCGTGGGGGCGACGTTCCAGGACGGCAGCACATCCGGTCCCACCGTTTGCTCGACGGCGAACGCCGAGACCAGATCCGACGTCGCCCTTGCCATTACGTACCGTCCGCACATGGCACCTATTGTGCACCATGGACCGGCCGCCCGCAGGAGCAGGGAAGGGACCCGGGCCGGTTACCCGCATTCGAACATATATTCTATTTGTATGAACCAGGACGCCGCCGAGCGGTTGGCGGCCCGCTATGCGCGGCGGGCCGAGCCGATCAGCCTTACCCCGGAAGAGCTGGACTTCGAGCACAATCCGGTCACCACGTCGGTGCCCGGCGTGCCCGTCTGGGCCTGGATCCGGTTCCCCGGCGCTGCCGAGCGGGTTAAGGGCGAAGCCTGCAGCTGGTCCTCCCGGGCGGTGCAGGTGCTCTGGGAGGATGCCGGACTGCGCCGGGCCACCTGGGTCTGGGCCTCGGCCGTCACCCGCCGCACGAACAACTCACGCAAGGAAACCCTGGGTGACCGCACCGCCCGGGATACCAGATGAGGTCAGCTAACCCGGAAGGCTGCGGACATATGCCAGCGCCTCCCGGGTGAGTGCCGTCCATTGACGTGCCGTGGACTCCGGGTCCGCGGCGGACGGCACCTCGACCCATTCCCGCATGGTGCGCTTACCCATGGTGACCGGCCCTGCCGCGCCTGCAGCAATGAGCTCCCGGGCGCGGGCTTTCGGCAGCTTCACGATCAGGTAATCGCCGGAACCGAGGAAGGCCACGATCTTAGATCCGGTACGCAGCCCCGGGCTGCGGAACATGGTGCCCACGGTCAGCGGACCGTCCTGCAGTACGTCGGCGATGGCGTGCAGGAGATCCAGTGCTTCCTGAGACGGCCGCATCCATCCTCCCCAGACTGTCCGGCGGGTCAGAACTGGCTGAAGTCCGCCGTCGCCGGATCGGCACCGATCCGGCGACCTCCCTCCAGCGTGTCCAGGAGGTCCAGTTCCTCCTGCGTCAGTTCGAGCCCGGCGGCAGCCAGGTTCTCCCGCATCCGTGCCGAGTCGGAGGATTTGGGAATGACGATCCGTCCCGACCCCAGGTGCCAGGCCAGCACCACCTGAGCTGCCGTGGCTGCGTATTTCTCTGCGAGCGCGGCCACCTCCGCTCCGGCCAGTTCCCGGCCCTGCCCCAGCGGGCTGTAGGCCTCGACCGCGATGCCGCGGGAAATGGTGTCGGCCGCGAGCGCCGCCTGCTGATATCCGGGATGCAGCTCTATCTGGTTTACGGCCGGCAGGACCTGGCTCTGCTCATACAGGGCATCCAGGTGGTCCGCGAGGAAGTTGGAGACCCCGATGGCGCGCATATAGCCGTCCCGGTACAGGGCCTCGAGTTCCTTCCAGGCCTGCACGAACGTCCCCTGCGAGGGCACCGGCCAGTGGATCAGGTAGAGGTCGACGACGTCGAGGTTCAGCGCTCGCCGGCTGTCCAGGAACGCTGCCCTCGCCCTCCCCTGGTCTCCGTTGCGCAGCTTGGTGGTCACGAAGATCTCGGACCGCGGAATGCCGGACGCTGCGATGGCCGCTCCCACTCCGGCCTCGTTGCCGTACGCTGCAGCGGTGTCGATATGCCGGTATCCGGCAGCCAGGGCGTCCTCCACCACTTCCTGCGTCCGGTCCGCCGGAACCTGGAAGACGCCGAACCCCAGTTGCGGAATCCGTACGGAGTTGCCGAGCGTCAGTTCCGGGACAACGGTGCGGGGACTCTCTGTCATGGCGGTGCCTTCCTGCCGTGCGTTCATCTAGGCTTGGTGCAGTTCGGAGCCGGGCACCTCCACCTAAGCCCGGCTCCTGCCCCCAGTCAAGGAAACCCGTAAGGAAACCCGCAATGACGCATCCCGCGGCTCTTGATCTGCTTTTCATCGGCGGCACCGGCGTAATCAGCGCCGCGGCCGTCGCGCACGCTTCCAGCCTCGGGCATCGGGTGACCGTGCTGAACCGGGGCGTGTCTGCGCTGCGTCCGGTGCCGGCCGGCGTCGAGGTCCTGGCCGCGGATGTCCGGGATGCAGGTGCCGTGCGGGACGCCCTGGGCCGCCGGACGTTCGACGCCGTGGCGGACTTCCTGTCCTTCACCGCCGAGCATGTGGCAGCGGCGGTGGAGCTGTACCGCGGCCGGACCGGGCAGTACGTGTTCATCAGCTCGGCCTCCGCCTACCAGAAACCGCCCGCGCGGCTGCCGGTGCGGGAGTCGACGCCGCTGCGCAACCCGTTCTGGCAGTACTCCCGGGACAAGATCGCCGGGGAGGACATCCTGGTGCAGGCCTACCGGAGCGAGGGCTTTCCGGGGACGGTGGTGCGCCCGTCGCATACCTATGACGCCACCATGGTCCCGCTGTCCGGACACTGGACGGATATCCACCGGATGCGCTCCGGGCTACCGGTGGTGGTGCACGGTGACGGCACGTCCTTGTGGACGCTGACGCACAGCCGGGATTTCGCGAAGGCCTTCGTGGGCCTTCTGGGCCGGCCCGCCGCCGTCGGCGAAAGCTACACCATCACCTCCGATGAGTTCCTGCCCTGGGATGCCGTCTACCGTTCCCTGGCCGCTGCCGCCGGCGTCCCCGAGCCGCTCCTGGTCCACGTGGCCTCCGAGACCATTGCAGCGCTGGATCCGGGGCGGGGCCCGGGCCTGCTGGGCGACAAGAGCCATTCGGTCATCTTCGACAACAGCAAGATCAAATCCCTGGTGCCGGATTACCGTGCAGTCATTCCGTTTTCCGAGGGTGCCCGCGAAATCGTCCAGTGGTACGACGCCCATCCCCGCGAACAGGTACTGGAAACCGGATGGATGGAAGTCAGCGACCGGCTCGCGGGCTGGGCACGGGCGGGCGCCTAGGGGCAACTCCCTCCGGGGCGGCGGGTCCGAAGCTTCTGTTTCCGGCGGCTGTTAGAGTGCAGGCAGCAGGTATATCCGGACGGTTGCGGCGCTCGCCGCCGGAGTGGAAGCGCAGTCTCGACACCCGGTCCGGATGGCTTCGAATAAACGTTGGAGGAAACCATGTCAGGTAACGGTCCCGGCCAGGGAAACAACCACGGAAACCGGTGGTCCGACGAGTGGGACGAGCAATACGCCTCCCCCAAGAAACCCGAGCCCACCCCGCCGCCGGCGGCCCAGGCTCAGCAGCCGCAGCAGCAGGCACCTCACTATCCCTCACCCGGATATCCGAACCAGGCCCAGGGGTATCCCGTCCAGGGCTACCCGAACCCTGGCTACCCGAACCAGCCCGCCCCGGGGTATCCCGGCCAGGGTTATCCGGCTGCCGGCCACCAGCAGGCCCAGGGCTACGGTCATGCCCAGTTCGGCCATGCGCCGCAGGGGTCCGGTTACCGGCCCCAGAAATCCCGCGTCGCCGCCGGGCTCCTCGGGATTTTCCTCGGCGGCTTCGGCGTCCACCGCTTCTACCTGGGCAACAACAGCGTGGGCATCGCGCAAGTTGTCCTCACCTGTTTCACGGGCATGGGAGCTGTCTGGGGATTCGTCGAAGGCCTGATGATTCTCTGCAACGCCAAGTCCTTCCGCACCGATGCGCACGGGGTTCCGCTCAAGTAACGTACAGCGGTCCGGTGCTAGGCTGAGGGTTCGAAAGTATGTTCTAGAATTTTCCCCTCAGGAGGCCTCGGCATGGCGGTGTTCTCAGCGGACCGGTCGCGCCGCCCCGCGCCGCCGACGGAGTCCGACGCAGCCACCGCAGCGGGCTTTCCCAGTCCGGCCCGGGACTACTTCGACGGCCGGATCGACCTCAACCGGCACCTGATCCGCGATCCCACCTCCACCTACGTGGTGCGGGTGGAAGGCGATTCCATGGCGGGCACCGGCATCTGCAACGGGGATGAACTAATTGTGGACCGTTCACTCACTCCGCGCGACGGCGCCGTCGTCGTCGCCGTGGTGGACGGCGAGCTCACGGTCCGCCGGCTGCTGCTGGGCGGGCAGCGGATCGTGCTGCGGGCCGAAAGCCCCGGGTATCCGGACATCCTCGTGGCGGAGCCGTCGGAACTGTCCGTCTGGGGTGTTGTGACCCGCTGCCTGCACCATGTCTGAGCAGTCCGTGTCGCCGAACGCCGCCCAGCGGATCGCCCTGGTGGACGTCAACAGCTTCTACGTTTCCTGCGAGCGCGCCTTCGACCCGAAACTGGCCGGGGTGCCGGTGGTGGTGCTGTCCAATAACGACGGCTGCGTGGTGGCGCGCTCGGACGAGGCGAAGGCGCTGGGCATCAAGACCGGCACGCCGTGGTTCAAGCTCGCCGAATCCGCGCCGCGCGTGGGCCTGATCCAGCGCTCGAGCAACTATGAGCTCTACGGAGACCTCAGTTCCCGCGTGATGGAACTGCTGGGGCGCTACGCGCTGTGGCAGGAGGTGTACTCGATCGATGAGTCCTTCCTCGGACTCGCCGGGACGCCGCGCGACCTGGAGGCGCAGGGCGCAACCATCCGCACCGCCGTCGCCCGCCACACCGGCCTGCCGGTCTGCGTGGGCATCGGCACCACCAAGACCCTGGCGAAGTTCGCCAATCGGATCGCCAAACAGAACCGGCATCTGCAGGGCGTCTGCAACCTCGAGACCATGGACCCGGCCGCCGTGGAAACCATCATGTCCCGGGTGCCGGTCACCGGCCTGTGGGGCGTGGGGTCCCGGCTGGGCACGAAGCTCGAAGCCATGGGAATCTCCACCGTCGCGGACCTGCGCGCCGCTGATCCCGCGCTGATCCGCCGGAAATTCTCGGTCATCCTGCAGCGCACCGTGCTGGAGCTCAACGGCACCGCCTGCATTCCGCACGAGGACGAGCGGGCGGACCGCAAGCAGCTGATCTTCTCCCGGAGCTTCTCAACCCCGGTCACCACCGGCGCGGAAATGCGCCAGGTCATGAGCATCTACGCCCAGCAGGCTGCCGCCCGGCTGGAGCGCGAAGGACAGCAGGCCAGCATTCTCACCGCTTATGCCGGCACGTCGCACTTCAGCGAGCGGGCGGCGTCGTTCCCCTCGGCCACGGTGCGCCTGCCCAGCCCGACGTCGGATCCCGTGGTCCTCAGCCGGGCCGCCGTCGGTGCCCTGGAGTCCCAGGTGGTCGAGGGGGTGCCCTACACCAAGGCCGGGGTGATGCTCAGCGGGCTGGAATCCGCCGGAGCGCAGCCCCTGTTCGAGGAGTTCGTCTCCGCACAGGAACGGCGGAACCTGGGCGAACTGCTGGGGAAAGTCACGGACAAATACGGGGCGGCGAGCATCGGGCTCGGGCTGGCGGGGATGTCGACGGCGACGCCGGAGTGGACCATGTCGCGTAAGTATTCCTCGCCGCGGTACACCACCGAGTGGAGCGAACTGCCGGTGGTAAAGGCGGTTTAGCTACACCCGATCAGTAATCCGGGGCGGCCGGAAAGCCGAGGAACTCCTCCAGGGTCACCCCGGCGTCGTAGACGGCCGCCGCAACCTCCGGCCCCACGTAGCGCAGGTGCCAGGGCTCGTAGGCATACCCGGTGATGTGTTCCGCCCCCGCCGGATAGCGGATCAGGAAGCCGTACCGGTGCGCGTTCGCCGCCGTCCAGGCACCGGCCGCCGTTCCCTCGAAACAGGTTTCCAGCGCACACAGGCCATCCGGGTTGCCGACATCCACGGCCAGCCCGGTCTCATGCTCGCTGTAGCCGGGCCGGGCGGAGAGCGAATCGGCTCCCTCCTGCCCGTACCTCTCGGTGTAGGAGGAGTGCAGCCGGGACTGTTCTTCGCTCGACCGATAGCCGCTGACGGGAGAAATGGCGACACCCTCCGCGGCGGCGTCCCCAACCATGCGGGCATAGGCTTCAGCCGCTTCGGCGCGGAGCAGCAGCCCGCCCGCGTCGACCAGGTCCGGCGGCACATAGTCCGCCGCCAGGGGACGGTGCTTGTTGACCACGAGCGTGACGCTGTCCGGTGCCTGGGCTTCAGGGGCAGCCGCCGCGCCGGCCGGCTCATTGGAAAGGTTCAGGAACACGGCAAGGGAGACGACCAGGCATAAACACAGCAGGCCGGCCATTGACGCGCAGGTCCGCAGGTAGACGTACCGCATTGTCCCGTTACCCACCCCTTATCCGGCATGGCACCCTCGTCATTTCGCGCCATCCTCGCACGTGCGGCCCAACGCGCGCGGCACCGGCGCGCCCGTGCCGGGGACGGGATGAGCGGCTGCGGACCGTCCGCACCGGAAGGGTTAGCGTGGAGGCATGAGTTACGCGTACGACGTCGAGATCCTGCACCTGCTCGTGTCGCCCGCACACGCCTACTTCGGGCGTGCCAAGGACGGCGCGGCCGACGTCGTCACCACTGATGCGGACCAGGCTGAGGTGGTGGCCGGCAAGGGGATTGTCGGGGACCGGTTCTTCGGCAAGGCGGCCCACATGGATGCGGCCGTGACCTTGTTCGCCGTCGAGTCGTTGGAGGCCATCGCCGCGGAGCTTGGTGCCGATCCTTTCGACCCGCTGCTGGCCCGCCGGAACGTGGTGCTCCGCGGTGCCGAGCTGGTCCCGCTGTTGGGGCAGGACTTTGTTCTCGAATCGGCAGGTGGCCTGGTTGAGTTCCACGGCGGCAGGCAGGCCCACCCGTGCGCCTGGATGGATCAGGTCCTGGCGCCCGGCGCGCACAAGGCGATGCGGGGCCGGGGCGGGCTGCGCTGCCGGCCGTTGAGCAGCGGGACGCTTCACCGCGGACCGGCGGTGCTTATCAGCCCCGTGCCGCTGGATCCGGCGCGGGCTGCCGTCCCCTCATTGCTGAGGCCGGGCCGCCTTCCCTAACGGACGGACCGGAGGCGGGGTCAGTCCCACACCGGCACAGAACTGCCGTAACGCTGCGGCGGCCGGCTGTACTCAAGATGCTTTCCGTCCACCAGCAGGGGCGGCGGCACAAACGTCAGTTCGCCGTAGGCGCTTGGCGAGGTGCGGAGCTCCGGTTCCAGTTCGTTCCGTTCCGTACCCGAGGGCGGAGCAGGCAGCCGCATCAGCTCCAGCGCGGTGCGCACCAGCGACAGATGGGCCGATCCGCTGATCCCTCGATTCCGGGCACCCATGAGCGCCGCCGCAGCGGCGGCTGCCCCGAGGCCGGTGGCATAGTCCAGCGCCTGGACCGGCAGCGCTCCGGGCCGCCACGAGTCTCCCTCCCCGCCGCCGTAGATGGTGGCAATGCCGCTCGCGGCCTGCACAATGCTGTCGAAACCCCGCCGGGCCGCCCATGGCCCGGCATTCCCCCAGGCGTCGAAGCTGACCACGCCCAGTCCCGGGAAATCCGCCCGCAGCGCTTCCGGATCCAGTCCGAAGCGGGCCAGGGAGCCGCCCCGGTACCCCAGCAGCACGACGTCGGCCTCCTCGAGGAGCTCGCGGAACCGCCGGTAAGCGGCCGGGTCGGTTAGGTCGGCCACCGCACTGCGCTTCGAGAAGCCGGTGTCAATGTGCTGCTCCACCAGCTCCGGTGTGGCGGGCGGGTCGATCCGCAGCACGTCGGCCCCCAGGGCGCCCAGGATCCGGCTGCCCGACGGACCGGCGATCACCCGCGTCAGGTCCAGAACATGCAGGCCGTCCAGAATCCCGCCGGACCCGCCGCGCAGGGCAGCCGGCACTGTACGGGAGGGCGCTGGTGCCGGGGCTGTGTTCAGCCGGATCCAGGGTTCCCCCTGCAGGGCCCTGCCTGCCGGGGAGTTCATCCACTCCGCTGGCGGCCGAACCGCGGCTGCCACTCCCCCGTATGCCGTCACCCGGTCCTCCACCTCCATGGCGGTCAACCGCAGTAGTGCGGCATCTACGGCGTCCGGTGAGGCAACGCCCAGCGCCGTAAGCAGGGCGCGTTCGTGGTGCGGATAGTTGGCGTGCAGCCGGACCCATCCGTCGATGGTGCGGCGGAAACCCGACAGCGGGGCGAACCCGCCCACGGCCTGGCCGTTGACCCGCAGGTGGGTATAGGAGGCAAAGGACGCCGCGGCACCCCGGGAGGTCAGTCCGATGTCCCGGCTCCTGCCCGCGGCGCCGGTCCCGGCGGCGAGCGCCGTAGCCAGCGCCTGCAGGGATCCGAGGGCCAGTCCTTCCACGTCCAGTGCGCCCGCCCACCACCAGCGCGGCCCCGACCACGGCGCCGTGTCCGTGTCCGTCGGCAGCAGCGGGGCCAGGTCCTGCCAGAGTGCGGGAAGTGGATTCGTGTTCCGGTGATGGGCAGCCATAACGGCATTATGCAGTCCGATCCCGGTTCCCGCGGGCCCGCTCGACCGAGAAGCGGAGATATCACGCGCCTACCGTGCTGCCGCCGCGGTGAAGCGGGTAGCCAGCTTCCCGAAGGCGGCGGCCAGTTCAGGCGGGCCGACCACCTCGAGTCCGGCGTCGAACCGGCCAAAGGCGGCTGCCAGTGCCGCCCAGGACCAGGAGCCCGCCTCCAGCCGGCACCGGTCGGATCCAACTGCTTCGACCGTGCCGTCACCGGCGAACGGAACGACGGCGGCCGCCGGCAGATGCAGGATTACGGCACCCCGGCAGGGCCAGTCGGACCCCTTACCGGGATTCTTTCCCGGCTCCGTTCCCCGGAACCGGGCGGAGACGAAGGCGTGCACGCTGCCGCCGGGCAGTTCCCGCTCCCGGAACCGGGCACCCACCGGCGTCCGCGGCGCGATCCGGTCGGCACGGAAGATCCGCCAGTCGTTCCGGTCCAGGTCCCAGGCCACCAGGTACCAGCGTCCGCGGGAGGCCACCAGATGATGCGGCTCCGCCCGGCGCGGCGGTGAGAAGCCGACGTCGCCGTCTCCCGACTGGGCACCTGCATAGTCAAAGCGCAGCACCTGACGTGATCGGACGGCAGCGGCGAGGGTCAGCAGCAGTTCCGGCGAAACCGATCCGGCGTCACCGGGACCCACGGACAGCGCGGTGAACTGCAGCGCGTCAAGACGGTGGCGCAGCCGCGAGGGCATCACCTGCCGGACCGTGGCCAGCGCCCGTGCCGCGGCCTCCTCGATCGCCGCACCCGTAAGGGGTGCGGACTGCAGTGCGACGGCGAGCGCCAGCACCTGGTTCTCATCGAAAAGCAGCGGCGGCAGCTCGGCACCGGCGTCCAGGCGGTAGCCCCCATCCGGCCCCTTCAACGCCCGGATTGAATAGCCCATTTCCCGCAGGCGGTCGACGTCGCGGCGCACGGTCCGGGGGCTGATCTCCAGCCGGTCCGCGAGCACCTGCCCCGGCCAGTCCCGCGGGGTCTGCAGAAGTGAGAGGAGCAGCAGGAGCCGCGACGTCGTGGTGGGCATACGAGAAAGATAAACGATATAGCGGCCAGAAACTGACCTCTACTGGGAGAAGAGTGGGTGTTACCGGGAAACACCCGGGCTACCCCAGAAGGAGCAACCCATGTCTGTCACCACCACGCCCCACCTGAACTTCCGCGGCGATGCCCGGGATGCGCTGGAGTTCTACCACTCGGTTTTCGGCGGGCAGCTTATCGTCGTCACCAATGAGGATGCCTACAGCGTCGAACTCCCGGAGGAGGCCGGCCAGGTCAAGTTCGGGCAGGTCATCGGCGGGAACGGCTTCTCGATCATGGCCTACGACGTTCCCGCCAGCGTGTCCTACGACCAGGGGGACAAATCCTCCTTTGTCTCGGTCCGCGGCGAATCGGCCGAGGAGATCACAGCTCTCTGGGACCGGCTTGCCGAGGGCTCCACCGTGCTGCAGGACCTGGCGCCCTCGGCCTTCTCCCCCGCCTACGGAATGGTGCAGGACCGCTTCGGCGTCGTCTGGGTACTCGACGTCGCCGTCGCCTATGACCCTGCCGGCTAACTTCGATGCCCACCGCCGCGCCGTGCCGCGGGGAAACCGAGACCCGCTAGTCTCAGAGGCATACATCCGGCGGTTTCCCGCCGGCACTCTAAGCATCGGAGCATCATGGCCTCGGAAGTACTGGTAGTTATCGGCATGGGCGGCATGGGGCAGGCGGTTATGCGCCGGTCCGGCGCAGGACGGAAGATCCTGGTGGCGGACTTCAATGAAGAACTGCTGGAGAGCACAGTGGCCACCGCGCTCGGTGAGGGCTACGACGTCGTCTCCCAGCAGGTGGACGTCTCCTCACGTCAGTCCGTGGCCGCCCTGGCCGCAACTGCCCGTGAGCTGGGAGCGGTAACCGGCGTCGTCCACACCGCCGGGCTCTCCCCCGTCCAGGCACCGGTGGAGGCGATCTGGAAGGTCGACCTGTTCGGCGTGGCCGTGGTGCTGGAGGAGTTCGAGAAGGTCATCGCCCCGGGCGGTGCCGGCGTCGTCATTTCCAGCATGTCCGCTTACATGGCCGGCGGCCAGATGCCCGCCGACGTGCTGGCGAGCCTGGCCACCGTCCCTGCGGACGATCTGCTGCTGATCCCGTTTGTTGCCGGCATCGACCACCCCGGACACGCCTACAGTGTGGCCAAGCGCGCCAATCAGGTCCGCGTCCAGACCGCCAGCCTGCGCTGGGGTGCCCGCGGGGCACGCGTGAACAGCATCAGCCCCGGCGTCATTTCCACCCCGATGGGACAGCAGGAACTCGCCGGCGAATCGGGCGCGCAAATGCGTGCCATGATCGAGGCGTCCGGCACCAAGCGCCTCGGCACCGCCTTCGACATCGCCAATGCCACGGCCTTCCTGCTCAGCCAGGATGCCAGCTTCATGACCGGCGCGGACCTCCTGCTCGACGGCGGTGCGGTGGCCGCCGTCGATACCGGCCAGCGCAGCCAGGTCGCCGGCTAGGTCCACGGCCCGCGCGCGGCGGCGGGGTGCCGGAGGCGCGGAAGAAAGTTGGCCGCCGGAGCCGCGGATGCGGAGCCACTGATTGCCGGGGCCTCGTCGGCATGATCGAATCTGGGGCATGTTGTACGCAGACTCAGCAGACGGCACCCGGATCGCTTTCGAGCAGACGGGCCATGGTCCGCCGGTGGTCATTGTCGGCGGTGCGTTTTCGACAGCCGACGCCGGCGCCCCGTTGGCCGACGCGCTGAAAGCCGCCGGTTTCCAGGCGGTGACGATGGACCGCCGTGCCCGCGGGGAAAGCACGGACTCTTCCCCCTACTCTCCGCGGCGGGAGGTGGAGGACCTCACAGCGGTCCTCAACGCCGTCGGCGGCGACGCGGTGGTCCTCGGACATTCCTCCGGCGCCATGCTCGCCCTGCTGGCGGCGGCCGAGGGAGCACCGATCAGCCATCTGTTCCTGTCCGAGCCGCCGTTCCTCTTCGGCGAGGGGGAACCCTCGATGGACCTTCCGCAGCGGCTTCAGGCCCTTGTTGATTCAGGGAACCCGGCGGATGCCGTGACCACCTTCCAGCGGGAAGGAATCGGTCTGCCCGAACCGTTTATTGAACAGATCCAGGCCAGCCCCATGTTCGATTCCCTGGTTCCGCTGGCGCAGTCCGCCGTCTATGACGCGCTGCTGTCGCAGGCCGTGTCCACCCCGACGGCGGCGATGGCACAGGTTTCGGTCCCCGTCACCATCCTGCGGGGAACCACCACCTACCCGGTGATCATGGCCGCCACCGAGAAGCTGGCGCGGCGGATGCCGCAGGCCGTGCTGGTCACCGTGCCCGAGTCCCACGACCACTCCCCCGATCCGGCGGGCACGGTTCGCGAAATCCGCCGCCGCATCCCGGTGCAGTGACCGACAGCCCGGCCGCGGACACGTTCCCTTATCTGGCCCTCCTGCGCGGCATCAACGTCGGCGGGCGGAACAAGGTCCCCATGAAGGCATTACGGGGGCATCTGGAAAACCTCGGGTTCCAGCAGGTGTCCACCTACATTGCGAGCGGGAATGTCTTCCTGGCATCGAATGACGACGCCGGCTCGGTCGGACGGCAGATCGAAGCCGCGCTCACGGACCGCTTCGACCTCGACGACGAACTCATCAAGGTCCTGGTGCTGGGCCGCGCGCAGCTGCAGGCCGTCGTCGAGCATCGGCCGCAGCACTTTGGTGAGCGGCCGGACCTCTACCACTCGGACGCGATCTTCCTCATGGACATCGATGCCGACACCGCCCTGGAAGCTTTCCGGCCGAGGGAAGGCGTTGACGAGATCTGGGCCGGCGAAGGCGTCATCTATTCGCAGCGGCTCAGCGCCGAGCTGACCAAGAGCCGGCTGAGTGCCATCGCGGCCTCGCCGCTGTACAAATCGATGACCATCCGCAGCTGGAACACCACCCGGAAACTGTGGGACCTGCTGCCCGAGTGATCCCAGGGTGCTAGGGTCCTGCCATGTCCGAACCCCTGCCGCCCGACAACACCTTTGACCATCTGCGGAGCCTCGACGGCGAGCACGTCGGGTATATCCATATGACCGACGACGGCGGGTTTGTCCCGTATGACCTGCTGCACCGCCGCTGCGCTGAGGCCGGTGACCTCGATGCCGCCGAAGCCCTGCTCGACGAGCTCGGCCTTCGGATGTTCATCGAGCAGTGGTGGCTCGACGACGACGGCCGGCAGATTCCGGTGCTGATCCAGGAAGTCCACCGGGACCGGGTGGTGGTGGCCCCCACAGCGGAGGGCGCGATTGCCAAGGCCGCCGATATGACCGCTGCAATCGAGTTGCTGCTGCCCACCGACCGGCTGCAGTCGCGTTAGCCGTACCGGATTCGTTCGTGCGACGCTGGAGGGATGGATTTGGTGGTGTCGCCCGCGCTCACGATTCCCGCGGCTGAACTCGAGTGGCGGTTCTCCCGTTCGTCCGGCCCCGGGGGCCAGCACGTCAACACCTCGGACAGCCGCGTCGCACTCTCCTGGAACGTAGCCGGTTCTGCGGTGCTGTCGGAACAGCAACGCCTGCTGCTGCTGCAGCGGCTGAAACGCAGTCTCGTGGCCGGAGTGCTGACCGTGACGGCCTCCGAGCAACGTTCCCAGCTTCGCAACCGGGAAACAGCCCTGGCCAAGCTCGCCGCACTCGTGGCAGACGGACTGGCGCCCGGACCTGCTCCGCGCCGGACCACCAAACCTACCCGCGGCTCGAACTACCGCCGCCTCGATGCAAAGAAACAACGGGGTGCCACGAAGCGGCAACGGCAACGGCCGCCGACTGATTAATTCCACCAGTGATTGGCATCAATTTGAGGGCTGCTGTCCGTCGAAGTGCCGTATCCGGGTCAGCTCGGCGTCGTCGGAGTTCCGTACTGGGACGGGCCTAGCCGGCGCCGAAGCTGCTCATTTTCGGAAACCCGGTCCCGAAGACCCGTGGCAATCCGGTCCAGGAAGTCATCCACCTCATTCTGCGCATACCCCTCGCGGAACTTTGTCGGCTGGAACCTCTGATTTATTACCTCTTCAGGGCTGAGAATTGAAGCGGTAATGTCCTGCCTAAAAATGTCCGTCTTTTGCAGTTCAAGACGTTCCTTTTCGAGTCGCCGAAGCTCCTGGACAGTGCGTTCCAAGAAGTCATCCACCTCGTCCTGGTCATAGCCCTCCTTGAATTTGGTGGGCTGGAAGCGCTTCGCGACAACCTCTTCAGCTGTGAGAGTTCCGGTTCCGTATGTGACGGATTCCCCCTTGGATTTGGTGGATTTCGAAGCATTCGGCAATACCAAGGTGAGCAGGACTATTACCGCGACGAAGATCCAGGTTTTTCCTGAGCCGTCGCTTTCACCCGCCCCTTGGGCCATTACCGCTGAAACATACTCAAAAGACATGGAGTTCGACTTTCGTAAGGTCAGTCTGTGTCACAGCTGAACGGATCAAATCCTGGCGACAATAACTGTAACCGATTGCTCCTTTCGAAAGCCGCCATTAATTTCGATGTTTCCGGCTATGTCCAGGACCACCCTGCAGCCGGCCGCCCGCGGCCCGCGGCGACTGTCTCACTGGATTTGGACAGGCCAGGGTTACGGGCGAGCATCCGGCCCAGGTTGGAGGAGTCCGGTTCGGTGCGTCCGGCGGCCGCCGCGAGGCTCCGGCTGATCCGTGCGGCCTGGGCCGTGGTGAAGTGCTTCCCCAGCAGCGCCTTGGTCAGTGGCGCGTCCACCCAAAGCGCGTCCAGCACGGTGCCGGCGGTACGGCGGATGATGGTGTCGTGGTCGAACGGCAGCCCGGATACTCGCTCCACCGGCGTGACCCTTACGGCGGCTTCGTTCAGCCGGGCGTCCGGGTGCAGGACAGCGGTATGGACAATCGAAATGGTCGGCCCGCGTGGATCCCGGTCCGGGTTGTCGTAGACACCCGCCGTGTCGAGGTGTTCCACTCGGTCCTCCCCTACTCCGGTCTTGACCGTCAGCGCCCGCAGTGCGGCCTCGGCCAGCCGTTCGGAGGGAAGCAGGAGGACGCCGGGGAGCGCCTGCACGCCGGCGAAGGGCTCGTTGGCCCGCTCCGCCGTCACCAGGCACAGCCCCCCGTCCCTCACGATGAAGGGCACGGTATCGATCGAGACGAGGGGCTGCTGTCTTTCGGAATTCATGAGGCAATGTTACCGAGCACGGCACGGACGTCCGCGAAGGACTGGCGGCGGAGGAACTCGCCGTTGGCCCACACGGGCTGCAGCAGGGATGCCGCTTCCTGCTCGGGGGTGGCCTTCTCGATGAGGACCAGTTCGCCGTCGTCGTTCCGGGTGACGGCCAGGCGGCCGGTGGCGGAACGCTTGGACCCGAAACCCTGGGCGGTGATCGGATCCTTGAACACGTTGCGGGGCTGGCCGTTGACCTCGATGTAGGTGACCTTGATGGCCGAGGAGAACGTGTCCCGGGTGACGTACTGGTAGGTGAACGAACCGGCGCCGAGCACGACGTTCTCCGAGGCGTAGCCCGCTTTCTCCAGGCGTGCGGTGATGTCCGCGGCACGCTCGGGGGTGATGGAGTCGCCGTACATAACGCGCACGTTGTTCAGCACCTTGTAGCCGGCGTCGTTGCGGGTGGAGCCGAACTCGGCGTCCAGGAGGGCGACGACGCCGAAGTAGGCCGGGTCCTCTGCCATCGATGGTGCCGTGTCCGGGGCGACGGCGCCGGGGCGGGTGGAGGTTCCGCAGACGATGTCGGCCGGGTCTCCGGAGTCGGGACGGATGACGACGTTGCCGTCGCGTGAGGTGATGATGTCCTTGAGCCCGGGCAGGATGCCCTGCAGCACGTGCCACAGGTCGTACCCGTCGGAGACCAGGGAGATATTACCGGTGGGGTTGACCTCCAGGATGTGGCGGAAGGTTTCCGCTTCTCCGTCCTGGCCGCCGGCGCACATCACGGCGTGCTCGCTGGCGGGGATGGAACCGAGGATCTGGCCGTTGTCCGTGCCGAAGGAGGAGTTGTAGTAGCGGCGGATGAAGTCGGCCGAACCGAGGGAGTCCGAGCCCTTGAAGGAGAGCAGGTGGCCGGCGCCGGAGGCTGCGGCAGCTTCGACACCGGGCATGCCCCGGAAAGAGAAGTCGTGGAGCTGCCAGTCCACATAGGCGGCGTCCGTACCGGTCTTCGCCGCGGCGGTGTCGAGGATGCCGCGGTACTTGTCGGCAATGGTCGCTGCGGTGGAGGGCTGCCAGATGGAGGCGCTGAGCGCCGTCTCGATGTAGTTGACCAGCCAGAAGAACTCCGGCTCGGTGGATTCGACGGTGACGGAGGGGACCCGCAGGGGCACCCGGGTTCCCTCGGGCACGGCACGGAAGATCAGCGGCAGGTAACCGCGGCGGTGCAGGGACCGGATGTGGTCGGTGCCGACGGTGTTGGGGCCGAGGATGTCGTTGAGGCCGGCCTGGTACTCGGCCACGGCGTCGTCTTCATCGGCGGCGAAGAACGGCGCGAAGGCTTCAATGCAGAACCTCTGCAGGAAGGCCTGGAGCCCGAAGTGCACCACATGGTCCACACCCTCGATCCGGGAGCCGCGGTTGGTGAAGTTGGAGAGAACCTTTGTGGTGCCCCGGGGGTACATGTGGACGTGGCCGAGCTTGTACGCGTCTGTCTGGAACAGGGCTGCGGTGATGCTGGCGGTGGTCAGGGCGGTCGGTGCTGATGTCGTGGTCATGGCCGGTTCCTTAGATGAGGTGGGAGATCAGGGGCGTGATGGAAGCGGCGACGTCCGGGTTGGCGGCGCCGGGGTGTGAATCCGTGGTGTAGATGGAGCCGTAGGCCTGCCGCAGCTGGGCTGCTTTGCCGGAGAACACTCCGTGGCTCACCCACAGGTCCAGGCGGTCCGGTCCCAGCCCGGTGGCTGCGGCCAGGCCCATGAAGGTTCCGCCGCCGTCGCAGATGTCGTCCACGACCAGGAAGCGTCCTTCGTCGGGCAGTTCCGCGCAGGTGAACCCGGACAGCTTGCCGGTGGCAAAGTCCCGGTGCTTCTCGGCGGAGTAGAGCGGAAGTCCGAGGGCTGCAGCGGTTCGGGCGGTGCGTTCCTTCGCCCCGGCGTCCGGGCAGATGACGCCGGCATACTCCCCTGCTTTGTTCCGCAGGACCTGGGCGATGACGGTCGAGGAATCCACAGCGCGCAGGTTGCGGACCAGAGCCGGCATGACGGGAGAGTGCGGGTCGAAGCAGACCACTTCGTCGGCGTTCATGGCGTTGATGAGGTTGGCGTAGACCTTGGCGCCGAAGGGATTGCCGCGGTCCTGGCGGGCTCCGGGCAGGTACGGAATGAGGGCCTGGACCTTGTGTCCGCCCTGGTGGGCGTGGTCGATCCACATGGCCGCGGTTATGTACTCGTTGGCATCGGCGCCGGTGAGGTAGAAGTACAGCGGGGTTTCCGCCGGGCTGCCTTCGACCTTGAGGTGGGCCTCCCCGGCCGGGAAGGACATCGGCGTCGCTGCCGAGTGGACGGTGTATCCCTGCGGGACTGTGGCGTATGCGGTGAACATGCTGCCAGCCTACACAGCTTTTTCGTCATTGGAAGTTTATTGGTCCAATAAACGTAGTGTTACGAATAATGACGCCTGGCGTGCGGGCTATTCGCCCGCTGCGCTGACATAACTGCCGCCCAGTTCCGCGGCGAGGGCAGCGATTTGGTCGGGGCCCGGCATCCGTCCCTCACGGTCCGGCAGGACCAGCACGTGCCAGTTGCTGCCTTCGGCGAAGTACGGGAACGGGTTTTCGGCGGCCTGCAGCAATTCAGACGCCTTGGCCCGGTCCGCCTCGTTCTCGTAGCGGACTATTTCGACCGCGTCGGTGCACATCCGGTACTCGGGAAGATATCCGTCGATCTGTATCGTGACCGGTTCCGCTGTGGTGCCGGGGTCGCAGTCCAGGACGCCCGCGACGGCGTCGTACACTTCGTTGACTGAGGCGAAGGAAGGGGCCCCCTCCTCAACCCGAAGGTCGACCGATATCGCCGTCGTGCGGTCCGGCATCTGCCGCTCCACCCGCAGCGACCAGCACCCGGGCTCGTCAAACTCGTAGACGGCGTCCCAGCCCTCCCCCGGCTTGTCCAGCTCCCCTCCAGTGGAAGTGCCCGGTTTCTTCAACGCCTCAACCCGGTTTCCCTGCGGATCGGCAAGCCATGTATCGAACGTACCGGTCCCGGTAACCCGCCAGGCAATTTCCACCGGCGATCCGGTGGAGAACGGAACCGAAGCGCCGGCTGGCGCCACTAAGCCCCAGGCCTGGAAGTCGCGGGCATCGCTCAAGTCCAGCACCCGGTCCTCGCCAAGGACCACGGCATTTTGGCAGGCCGTGATTGAGGCGCCGTCATTCGGTACCGGCGGAGTGGACTGCTCTTCCGCGGTCGACGATCCGGCGTCCGTGCAGGCGGAAAGCAGCAGCACCGCCGCTGCCGCGGCTGCGAGTCCCTTTACCTTGCGCATCGGCGCCCACCCGTCGTGTTTGGTGGGGACATCATTGCACAGGGCTGGCGGTCACGTGCCGATGTCCCTCCGGGTAAGGGCGACGGCAGCGAGCAGGACCAGCAGCGCGCTTGTGCCATACAGCGCACCGAGCCCGGCCCAATCCGCCCCGTTGCTGAGCGGCCCGGAGCCGAAGGCCCAGTGATAGGGCGTCCAGTCGTGGAGGTAGTCCAGGTCCTGGTTCTGGTTGGCCACCGCGTTGAGGGCGTACCCGCCGACGGCGACCGCAACGGCCGCAGTGAGCGCCCAGACGCGGCGGCCGGTGAAGGCCCCCGCAGCCAGGGCGACGGACGCCGTCAGCAGTGCCAGCCCGACGAGCGCCGCACACCCGGCCCAAACGTGGGAAGGGACGAGTCCGAGTTGTGCGGGGCGGTTGAAAACCAGCACGGCCAGACCCGCGAAAAGGCCGAGCAGCAGCAGACGCGCAACAATGGCGGCGCTGCGCTCCAGCACGAGCTGGACCCGGCCGACCGCGTGGGCCAGCACGAGTTCCAGTGTCCCGCTCTCCTCGTCGCCGGCAATCGCCCGGGTTCCCCAGGAGATGGCGGCGATGGTGAAGAGGGCGAACCCGATGAGGCCGAAGAACGTCGCCTGGGTGTAGCCGGCGCCGGTGGTCAGCTCGTCATAGCCCAGCGCGGAAATGAGTTCGGGCGGCAGGCTCTGCAGGAGATCCTGGAAATCCTGGCCGGCCAGGGACGGATAGAGGGGCAGGTACAGGCTCAGGACAGCGAGGATGCCTGCCGCCCATCCCAGAAGCGGACGCCATGACGCGGCGAGTGAACGGGTGAACAAGGGGAGGCGACTCATTCGGCGGCACCGCCGTCGGCCGGCCCGGCAGCGTTCTCCGGCCCGTAAAACCGCAGCACGGCCTCCTCGAGGTCGGGCTCCTGCACCACCAGGTCGAGGAGGTGATGTCCCGCCAGGGCCGTGATCAGGTCCGGCATGTCACCCTTGAACCGGCCATGGATTGAGGCTGGGCCCAGGGGGTCCGGGTCCGTGGGCACCTGCAGCAGCTCGAAACCGGGCACCCGCCGAAGGCGTTCAACCAAGGCAGGTGCCTCTGCTGCAGGGATACCAATCCGCACACGGCGGCCGGCCGACGCACGGATATCCGCGGTGCTGGCGGCGGATACCACTGCCCCCTTCCGAAGGATGGCCACAGTGTCAGCGGCTTCCTCAATCTCACTGAGAACGTGCGAGCTGAGCAGTACCGTCTGGCCGTTGCTGCTCGCCTCCCTCACCAGCGCCAGAAACTCCTGTTGAACCAACGGGTCCAATCCGCTGGTTGGTTCGTCAAGGATCAACAGCGGCGGTTGATGCATAAACGCCTGGATGAGTCCCAGTTTCTGCCGGTTTCCCTTGGACAGGGCACGCACCGGGCGGCCGAGGTCCAGATCGAGCCGCTCCGCCAGCGCCGGAACGGTCCCCGGGTCTACGGCTCCACTGATATGTGAGAAAAAGCGGAGAAGTTCCCGTCCGCTGACTCTGTCCGCTAATGCCGGATCCCCCGGCAGGAAGCCGATACGACGACGCAGGGCCGGCCCTCCGCTGCGGGGATTAACGCCGAGGACGGCTATCTCCCCGGAGCTGGGACGCAGCAGGTCCAGCAGCAGGCGCATCAGCGTGGTCTTGCCGGCACCGTTGGGACCGATGACCCCGAAGACGCTTCCCGCCGGGACATCCAAGTCGATGCCTTTCAGCGCTGCAACGCGTCCGAAGTTCTTGTGCAGCCCGCGGGTGCGGACAACGGCTGAGCCAGAGCCAGGTTCCATGCGGTCAGGCTACGCGCCTGCCGCGGGGGCCGGATAGGCGGCGGCACCGGACGCCGGAGCGGGCCAGGACACGTCCCCCGGAGGATCCTCCCCCACCAGCCCGTCCACGGATTCACGGAGCAGGTCGGCATGTCCGGTATGCCGGGCATATTCCTCAATCAGGTCGATCAGCATGCGGCGCAGGCTCCCGGCTTGGCCATTAATGGCGGGCAGCAGTTGGTCGAGTCCGCCCTCGGCCAGCGCTGCGGCAAGGCGTTGCCGTGAACGTCCGACGGCGTAGCTCCACAGCGCGTAGAGGTCCTCCGGGGTGTTGTCTGCAGCGGTACGCCAATCCCAGTCCGGGTCGTTTTGCCAGTCAACGGCATTCCACGGAGCTCCCGGGTCCTGGCCTTTCAGCCGCCAGGCGAAGTACATGTCCTCCACACCCGCCAGGTGCTTGAGCAGACCGCCGAGGGTAATCGCGGAGGAGCCGATGGTGGCGGTGAGGGCTTCGGCACCAAGCCCGCCGGTTTTCCAGGCAAAGGTGGCGCGTTGCCGGTCCAGGGAACCCAGCAGGGTTTCGGTTTCCGTTCCGGCAAGCGGAGGTTCGATTTTGTCCGGGATTCCAGTCATAGCGCCGAAGAGTAAGCGGACGGCGCAGCCGCGTCCATACGTGCTTCGCTCCAACGCGCTTCTCGGCCCTGCTTACTGGAACGGCGGCCGCTGATGCATGGTTGACAGCTGTCCCGGCCCGGGCGAGGATCACGTCATGACTCGGCAGGAAGCCCTCCCCCTCCGCTGCGCGGTCGTGGCGTTTGCCGTGGCCGCCCTGCTGACCCAACTCGTCGTTGTTCCGCGGATGGCGGCTCGGTCCGCGGCTGCCTATCCGGAGGTTGCTGATCTGGCGTCCTCGTACATCACGGTCATCGGGGTCGCGGTGGCAGCCTTCGAGCTGGCGTTGCTGGCAGCCTGGCAACTGGTCTCAGCTGCAGCAGCAGACAGGTCCGTGACACGTCGGTCGACGGGATGGGCCAACATCATGGCAGTTTCACTGGGTGTTATGGCAGTGCTTTTTGCAGGGGTTTTCGCCCATGCCGGGTTCATCGAGAATATCGGCGGTCCGGCGATACTGTTCGGGCTAGTGGTCTTCCTCGCCCTCATCCCCGTCGCCTTTGCCTTCAGATACGGGGTTCTGGGCTGGCTGGCGGCACCTACCTGATAGTCCTTGCATATCTCCGCGGAATTTCCCCGGCCCATCATCAAAAGTCAACGGACCTAGTGGGCGAAGTCTCGAACCGTGGGTATCGCGCAGTGTTCTGAACTGCCGTTGGGTATCCTCGGCGTCCGAAGAAATTGGGGAGAGCAAACGGTGCGCCGCTGGCACATAGCTAATCAGGTGCCGGCAGGCGCTGGCCGGGGATCATCATTGGGTGGTGAGCACGCTGGCCGTATTCACCTCATGACTTTGCTGGGCGGGGCGGTACAGACAGCAACTCGCGAGAAGGCCGTTTCGGTCATGCCACGTCAGTCGAAAACCTAGGATTGGCATCACCCAGTGGCACCATGCTCTCTTACCTACCACCGGGTGAATACACGGTTGCCCCTCTAGTTGTCCCACTGCTCATAGTGACTGCCGGAGGCATCGCTGCAGGTGATAAGGGCGTCATGGACAACCCTTAGGAGGATCGACTGCCGCAGACGCTCAGGAGCCCCACAATCTAGCAGTCTTCAAACTCAACGATATTCAGGTCGCAGCGCAGGAAGCTGTGGAGGAGTACGGGCAAAGCCAGTTGCATGCAGCGAGATACATTAGGCGCTTTGCCGATTGCCTGGAACCCGCTCTCAGCTCATGAACCGCCTTTACCGCGAGTTGATTGGTGTCACTTCCAAGTGTCGGCAGTCCCGAAGGTGCGGGACCTCCTCCACCGTAAAGAACACCTTAGCGGCTGCGCTTGTTGCCTCCGTTAAGTGAGCGAAGGCGCTCAATGTGGCGGCGTTGCTCCTTGTCGTCCTGCTTGACGTGGACACTTACCAGCACCCGCTCACCATCAGGTTTGTAGTAGATCCGGCCCATGCTTTCGCTGCCGGCCATGCCGGTACCCAGTTTGGAAACTTCACGCCATCCGCCCAGGCCTTCAAGATCTTTTCCGACCATCTGTCCCATATCGATTTGCACGAGTGACCGCAACAGCGAGGCGGGCGCGTCGACATTGGCCAGAACTTCGTCACCGTCCAGAACAAAGTTGAGCCGGGCAAATGCCGTATCCAAAAATCCGAGAAGACCGCGGCGAGGTGCACGATGAACAGAGTCGGCTCGGCGACGCTCCGCCTCCTGCTCCGCAAGTTCTTCGAGCCTCGCCTTCAAACCGACAACGGCTGCTTCTAAGGTGAGAATTTGCGCGTCTCCGTGATCAACTTGGTTACGGAGTGCACCGATGCTGCTAGTAAGGTCGGAGTTCTCGGTCAGTGCCAGCTCGAGCAGTTCTTCGGTTTCCGACTGCATTTCGAGAAGGGCCCTGGTATCGGCGGTTTGCTCCGGAGAGCGGCTCAACTCGCTAATTTGATCGTGGAGCGACTTCTGATGAGCAAGCGCCGTATCCAGTTCCCCGTACAACTTGAACTCGCTGTCCGTAACTGATGCGAGCCGCCGGGTTAGGAACGCAACTTCAACTTCGGACGCGTTGAGTCTCTCTCTGAGCTCTCCCGTCAGGTCAAGCAGCTCTTCGACCCTGGCCGCGAGATCCTCAAGACGAGTGTCTGCCGGGGCATCAGGGTATTCAACAGACGGATCGACCGATACAGGGAAGAGCACAGCCGAGACCCGCGACACGGCCTCGTCGTGACTTCCTTTGAAGCGGAGTCGGGCGAACCAGTCGTAAAATTGGCCGTCGCTGGCCAGACGGTGGCTGACATCCCACCGCTGTACAGCGAGACCACCAGCTTCCAAAGCGTCGACGACGATCGTTGCGAGCCGCTCGGAAGCGTTGAAGACGACGTAGTGCCCAAAGGAACCTGTCTCGATGCTCCACTCGCCGTGGAACCCTTCAAACCGCTGCGGCGCCTCTGCGGCATCCGCTCTAGGGGCATACGGGACAGCGGCACCCGCGAAGAGGAACCTATTGCAGTCCTCGATCTCCTGCGACGCCCCGCCTATGTCAACAACGTCGTCGACGAACACCGGGTA
Source organism: Arthrobacter sp. zg-Y1116 (assembly GCF_024385485.1). Taxonomy (NCBI): domain Bacteria; kingdom Bacillati; phylum Actinomycetota; class Actinomycetes; order Micrococcales; family Micrococcaceae; genus Arthrobacter; species Arthrobacter sp. zg-Y1116. The sequence continues at coordinate 771,840 of NZ_JANFLR010000002.1, forward strand.
GACAGCTCCTGCATACACGATGCCGGCGTACCCCTCCGGGGTTAACCGAACCGCGCGGCGGACAGATTCAACGACGGAAGTGCCGTCTGTGACGCGTACATCGAGTTGTTGTGCTGCCACCTTTAGGCCACCGTGGCGCACCTACAAGCGGGGTCGCCCCACTTGCGCCTACAAACGGCGCACGGCTTGTAGTAGAGGTATTCAGTGCGTTGCTCGCTCGTTGCCTCATCGGGACCGGGGATCCGGGCAAACGCGAGCGGATTGTGCTTATGCAACACATCCCCAGGGATCAGCTGTGAGTCCGGCTTATTCGCAACGTTGGCACGGGCGATGAGACCATCGTTTTGTACCCAGGCGTCCGTATCTGCGATATCAACTGGTCCGAGATTGGCGCTCCCTGTGAGTCCGATGCCGAACTCGAGGTCGAAGTACGACGCGCGCGACCGGTCACCGCGCTGACTGGATGCCGCGTCGATCGTCAAGATCAGGTCGTCATCGACCTGCACGCCGAGTTCCAACCGCTCAACAAGCGGCGGCGCCGTCGTGTCCACCGATACAGTCACAATACCGAGCGACGTCCGCGGATCGCTCGCTTGTGGCTGCTCAACCACCTCAGATGGGGCAACAATGGAGAACTTCGCAACACCTTCGGTCGGGTCAGTGCAATACAGGTGAAACCGATCCTGGCGGACTTCACCGTCAGCGGGCATCTCCGTTCCAGCCCGTAGTAGTGGAAGCCGCGACCCCCGGGCCATCTCCAACTCGATCTGCTTCGCAAGTACCAGCCGCTGCGCATCGTGCGCAATCCGCGCAGCTCCTTGGGACACAAGGGTCGCGCTGTTCGCTGGGACGAGCACCCGCTCCGGTCCAAATAGTTCGTGCAATCGGCTGCGGATGCTTGGCATCGCCGCCATGCCGCCCGCCACCAGGCAAAGAGAGACCTGCGCAGGCGCCATGCCCACGCTATCGAGAAGCGCCTCTATCTCTCGGATGCCGCTGGTCACCAAAGGACGGGTGATACCGTCCAATTCCTGGCGGCTCAGAGCATACTCAAGCGTGGTGTCGGACTCAGGGAAGTAGTTAGGTCGATAGAAGGTGACGCTCGGGCGATCGGAGAGCTCGATCTTGTTACGTTCGGCGTCCTGCAGCAAGCGGAGGCGCGCTTCCCGGATCGGGTGATCCGATTCGGAAATTCCGTGCTTGGTCGAGAACCTTGCGACCACTTCGTCGCGGATGACCTCATCGAATTTGTCACCACCAACTTGATCGGTGCCGCCATTACGAAGCTGGACGATCCGGCCAGGTTCGATCCGACACAGAGTGAGGTCGAGCGTTCCTCCACCCCAATCCACAACAAGCACGTTTCGTCGCATGAGCCGGCGAATTTCACTCACAGGATCAGACGCTCCGCGCAAGTGGCCGTATAAGGCGGCCAGAGGCTCATGCACGAACTGAGCCACTGAGATTCCGGCCTGAGCAAAGGCCTCACGAAGCGCAGCACGGCGTGGGCCGTTCATATTGACCGGTATAGTGACGACGGCGCGGTCCAGCTCGCCCAGCACCTGCCGCTGTCGGCTGCGGCGCGTCTCGGAGCGGACATATCGGATCACGTCCGCCACGATGTCGATGGGGCTGCGCTCGACCCCGCCCACGCTGACCACTTCCTGCCCAAGGAGGAACTTCGGTGAGCGCACGGTGTTGCCGTAAACCCCGATCCCGACCTCCTCCAGCGCGCGCCGCGCCTCACGACCGACGATAACGCTTTCACCCTCGTAGCGAACAACTGAGGGGTGCGGCCGCCCCTCCTCATCCACCACGTCGATAACGCGGTCGCCTACCACGGCCGAAATCAAACTGTTAGTAGTCCCGAAGTCAAACCCGACGATCATTGCACCCCTCCATCAAGGTCCTTGAGGTGCGTGACCTCACCATCTATTGCGGTCAGAGCCCTGTCGACGAACTCTTCCGCTACACCGGTGCTTCCATTTCGTATTGCGTGAAGCCCGTCGCTGAGGAGCCCGACCTGGTCCGTGAGCCGCCGGATAACTTGAGTCCGCAATGCCTCGTAGTCATCCACCAAATGGCTCTTGTCGACGACTCGGCTGCTCTGCTCTGCCGTAAGCAGCCGAGTGAGGTCATCCACCTGAACGAGAAGCTTATTAGAGCGCTGCTTCTCGATCTCCAGCTCGGCGGAAAGCCCTTGGCAGTGGGCCTCCGCTGCCGCGGCGCGGTGTTCCTGATGTGCGGCGTGGGCGCGAGCGGTGGCTGTCGCTCGTTGAGCATCACGAATCGCGCCCTCAAAATGCCGTGACAGCTGTGCCAGCGCTTCTGTGCTTTTGGAAGTTGCGAGTAGAGCGGCAGTCTTGGACGTGCTTTCCTGGGGCGGCGAGTCCCACACGAAGGCAGCCATATCTGCAATGAACTGCTTCGACGTCCAGCCATCACGAAGTACGCGGAACAGACCCAATCCGGTAACCGCGTTCACCCGGAGGCGCTTCAGATCGGTTTCCGAAGCCTCCACCGACGTCTGCTGACTCAGTCCTTTGAGATTGAGCTTCGTGACCGCTTCATTCACTTCCTCAGCTGTGAGACCCGGAAGGGCACGGGGATCGTGCAGCTGTTCGATCCGTCCTTCGAAAAGAGGGTGGCTGGCGAAAGCCACTTCGACCAACTGGAGAAGGCGGAGAAGGACAGAATGCTTCGCCCCGAGCTCTGCCAGGGCTGCCAGCAGACTAAGCGGCACTGCAAGCATTGGATCTGCAGGTGCTAGGCGCCGGACGGCGGCGATCTCTTCCGGCATTACGTCTTTGTTCACAGAAAGACTGTCCAAGTCCTTGCGAGCAAGGTTGAGCTTGCGCCCCGCTTCACCGTAGGAGAATTCGATCAACTCGAGAATTGATCGTGGCCGGCTCTTCCTCTTGCTATCCACTTTGAGCGCCCGCGGTCCGTCGGCTGGCGGATTCTTGATTGAGACAATCGCAGGAACTTGCTCCGCGATAACTTCGTGCAATCCATCGTCGGTAGTAAATTTCACGAAACTCCTTGATTGTGGGCACGGTTCCGGAAGGCCGCATACCAGATTTCCGCCACGCTGCTGTCACGAAGACGTTCAGCGTGCCGAGTCGCCGAGATGAGATCCCCTGCTGAGAGCGCGTGTTCGGCAGCGATCAGATGCAGCTTTAGAACGTCGTATGGTCGTTGGGAGTCGATACTGGCCGTCAATTCCTCTACTTCTGCCAAGGCGCTGCCATTGAGCGGTAAGGCACTCCACCGAAGCACCTGTTCGATGACCGAGTCACTGAGCGCGAAATCCAAGCTCGAGTGCGGTGACCGCGACAAATCGTCGCGGGACCACGCTTCCCCCTTCAGGAGAGCCTGAAACCGCAGCGATACTTCAGCGACACGCTGGCTCTTGGTCTTCGTCATCGCATGACCGAATTGGTTGTAGTGGAAAGCGACGATGCCGCACACTGCCTCGGCAGGTGGCCGGTCAAAGCCTCTCAAGATTGCAACTGCTTTGTCGTACTTTCCCTGGTAGCTGCCCCGGTCACGCGCCTCGTCGCAGACGGCTGAATCAGCGCTGTCCTCACGCGCGAGGACGCCATACAGATAGTTGGCAACACCAGACAGGTACCGAGATGCTGTCGAGTAACGCTTGGAGCGCATGATGAAGTCGTCGATGGCACGGAGACTCAGCTCACCACTCTTGATGAAGTGATTCAGGGCATCATCCACTCCGTCGAGGTCGTCTTCCTCGGCTAGAGAGAACTCAAAGTGGAAGGTTTGAACCACATCGCTGTTCCTCAGAGACACCTCAGCAATGCCGCTTCGTTTGGTTGCTAAGCTCTTCGCCACATCGTCGGCAGACGCGGGGCTCCCGTTTAGCGCCACCGCGTCAGCGGAGTGGATCACCCAATCCTCAACAGATGTCGCGCCAGTGATGGTGAGTCGGCTATTGCCGCACTCTCGTCCCCTAAGTACCATGATTGGCCGTTGAGTTGAATGTCCCTCGAAGTTGTGCACGCGAAGATCGCGTTCGGTGGATAATTCCACCCCGCATTTCCCGCATGGAAATGTCACAGGCCGTGGCGCTAAGGCCGTGCCTTCCCCAGTCGGTTCATGGAACTCCATGTAGCCGGTGTGCCAAAACCCCATGCCTCCCCCTTCTTGCATACCTGCCATCAACCGCAAACGATTGCGTGCCGTCAGCCATTGGCACTTCAAGAACGCTTTGCCTTGCGAAAAGAGCGGAAGGTGTCTAATTGCCTATCGCCTGCGCCTTAGAGCGGCCTTTGAAATGAGCCTACGACGCCAGTACCGAATTCCCCGTTGCGACGCGAGTTTCACTGGTGAATTTTGATCTCGGGGCGGTACTCCAAAATCCACTCGGCCGTCCGCCACCCAGTGCTCTGTTTAATGCCATAGAGCGGCTGCGGTCGGGTACAAGCAGTCACTTCGCGGTGACGAACGAACAGCCCGGGTCGGTTCGACGACGAGCCTCGGCATTCTCCGGCTTTTGACTCCAAAGTTCCATCTGGACCCGCAGCTAGAATTTCACCCAGCCCGCCACTCTCGAGAGACGAACTCGCGCTAGAGCCCCAGCCCAACGGTCGACGTCCCTCCCAGCCCAATCTGGGAGTAATGCCGCCACACCCACACTTCCCTCTCGGCTCAACCTGATGTCCCCGACTACAGGTGAGCGTTCATGATGGTCATCCTCGGAGACGGATCCGTGAAAGCGTCGTCTAGTAGGCGGAGTTTCCGCCAACTAGGGCCAGATCTCACAGGTACGGAGTGATGGGCTGAAAGAAGAACATTCCGCGCCTTAAACAGCGCTGCCGCCGCGACGGACCCGAAAGGCCCGCCGCGGCGGCAATGGTGCGGATTCCGCTAAGGAACTAGAAGTCCCAGTCGTCGTCTTCCGTGTTCACGGCCTTGCCGATCACGTAGGAAGATCCCGAGCCGGAGAAGAAGTCGTGGTTCTCGTCGGCATTCGGTGACAGGGCCGAGAGGATCGCCGGGTTCACGTCCGTCAGGGTGGACGGGAACATGGCCTCGTAGCCCAGGTTCATCAGCGCCTTGTTGGCGTTGTAGTGCAGGAACTTCTTGACGTCCTCGGCCAGGCCGACGCCGTCGTACAGGTCATGCGTGTACTGGACTTCGTTTTCGTACAGCTCGAAGAGCAGCTCGTACGTGTAGTCCTTCAGCTCCTGGCGGCGCTCCTCGGGAACCGTCTCCAGACCGCGCTGGAACTTGTAGCCGATGTAGTAGCCGTGCACTGCCTCGTCACGGATGATGAGGCGGATCAGGTCGGCCGTGTTTGTGAGCTTGGCCCGCGAGGACCAGTACATCGGCAGGTAGAAGCCCGAGTAGAAGAGGAAGGACTCCAGCAGGGTGGAAGCCACCTTGCGCTTCAGGGGATCATCGCCGCGGTAGTAATCGGTGATGATCTGCGCCTTCTTCTGCAGGTTCGGGTTCTCCGTGGACCAGCGGAAGGCCTCGTCAATCTCCTTGGTGGAAGCCAGGGTGGAGAAGATCGAGGAGTAGCTCTTGGCGTGCACGGACTCCATGAACGCAATGTTCGTGTAGACCGCTTCCTCGTGCGGGGTGAGCGCATCGGGGATCAGCGAGACGGCACCGACGGTGGCCTGCATGGTGTCCAGCAGGGTCAGGCCCGTGAACACACGCATGGTGAGCTGCTGCTCATCCGGAGTCAGCGTGGCCCAGGACTGGACGTCGTTGGACAGCGGCACCTTCTCCGGCAGCCAGAAGTTGTTGACCAGACGGTTCCAGACCTCAACGTCCTTCTCATCCTGGATCCGGTTCCAGTTGATCGCCTGGACGCCGTCGATCAGCTTCAGCTTCTCGGTCATGAATAATTCCTTGTCTTCAAAAGTTCGGGGAAGGGGGTGCGGAAAGCGGCAGCCTTACAGCATGCAGGAAACGCAGCCCTCAACCTCGGTGCCTTCCAGCGCGAGCTGGCGCAGGCGGATGTAGTAGATGGTCTTGATGCCCTTGCGCCAGGCGTAGATCTGCGCCTTGTTGATGTCGCGGGTGGTTGCGGTGTCCTTGAAGAACAGCGTCAGGGACAGGCCCTGGTCCACGTGCTGCGTCGCAGCGGCGTAGGTGTCGATGATCTTCTCGTAGCCGATCTCGTACGCATCCTGGTAGTACTCCAGGTTGTCGTTGGTCAGGTACGGAGCCGGGTAGTAGACGCGTCCCAGCTTGCCTTCCTTGCGGATCTCGATCTTCGATGCCACCGGGTGGATGGAGGAGGTGGAGTTGTTGATGTAGGAGATCGAGCCCGTGGGCGGCACGGCCTGCAGGTTCTGGTTGTAGATGCCGTGTTCCATGACCGAAGCCTTCAGCGCCTCCCAGTCAGCCTGGGTGGGGATGTGCACGCCGTCGAACAGTTCGCGGACACGCTGGGTCTGCGGTGCCCATTCCTGGTTGGTGTACTTGTCGAAGTACTCCCCCGTGGCGTACTTGGAGCGCTCGAAGCCGGCGAACTTGCGGCCGGTCTCGATGGCCAGCAGGTTCGACGCCCGCACGGCGTGGTAGACCACCGTGTAGAAGTAGATGTTCGTGAAGTCGATGCCTTCTTCGGAACCGTAATAGACCCGCTCGCGTGCCAGGTAGCCGTGCAGGTTCATCTGGCCCAGGCCGATGGCATGCGACATGTCATTGCCCTTGGCAATGGACGGAACGGAGCCGATGTGGCTCATGTCCGAAACGGCGGTCAGCGCACGGATAGCCGTCTCGATGGTCCGGCCGAAGTCCGGCGAGTCCATGGTCTTGGCAATGTTCAGCGAGCCGAGGTTGCAGGAGATGTCCTTGCCGGTCTCGTCGTAGGACAGGTCATCGTTGTACGTGGTGGGCTGGGAAACCTGGAGGATTTCCGAGCACAGGTTGGACATGATGATCTTGCCGTCGATCGGGTTCTCCCGGTTCACCGTGTCCTCGAACATGATGTACGGGTAGCCGGACTCGAACTGGATCTCGGCGAGGGTCTGGAAGAACTCGCGGGCACGGATCTTGGTCTTCTTGATCCGGGAATCGTCCACCATCTCGTAGTACTTCTCGGTGACCGAGATGTCGGAGAACGGCATGCCGTAGACCTTCTCGACGTCGTACGGCGAGAACAGGTACATGTCCTCGTCGCGCTTGGCCAGGTCGAAGGTGATGTCCGGGACGACGACGCCGAGGGAGAGGGTCTTGATGCGGATCTTCTCGTCGGCGTTCTCGCGCTTGGTGTCGAGGAACCGGTTGATGTCCGGGTGGTGGGCGTGCAGGTACACGGCACCGGCACCCTGGCGGGCACCGAGCTGGTTCGCGTAGGAGAAGCTGTCCTCAAGGAGCTTCATCACGGGGATGACGCCGGAGGACTGGTTCTCGATCTGCTTGATCGGCGCGCCGACCTCGCGGATGTTGGTCAGTGCAAAGGCGACGCCGCCGCCGCGCTTGGAGAGCTGCAGCGCGGAGTTGATGGAGCGGCCGATGGACTCCATGTTGTCTTCGATGCGCAGCAGGAAGCAGGAGACGAGCTCGCCGCGCTGGGCCTTGCCGGCGTTGAGGAACGTGGGGGTGGCCGGCTGGAAGCGGCCCTCGATGATTTCGTCCACCATCTGCGTGGCGAGCTGCTCGTCGCCGCGGGCCAGGTGCAGGGCAACCATGCAGACACGGTCTTCGTAGCGCTCCAGGTAACGCTTGCCGTCGAAGGTCTTCAGCGTGTACGAGGTGTAGAACTTGAACGCGCCGAGGAAGGTTTCGAAGCGGAACTTCTTCTTGTAGGCGCGGGTGTACAGCTCCTTGATGAAGGTCATGGAGTACTGGTCGAGCGTTTCCGGCTCGTAGTACTCGTTCTTGACCAGGTATTCCAGCTTCTCTTCCAGGTCATGGAAGAAGACCGTGTTGTTGTTAACGTGCTGGAGGAAGTACTGGCGCGCAGCAGCGCGGTCGGCGTCGAACTGGATCTCTCCGTTCTTGCCGTACAGGTTCAGCATGGCGTTGAGCTCGTGGTAGCCCAGGTCCTTGTAAGCCTCCGGGAGCTCCTTGGAGTCCGTCATGCCGGCTTCTGCGACTGATGTGTCCAAAACTTTTCCAATCCTTCGTTAACCTTGGCAACGTCCTCGGACGTGCCCATGAGTTCAAATCGATACAGCACGGGGACCTGGCACTTCACGGCGATGATGTCCGCCGCGAGGCAATAGGAGTCCCCGAAGTTTGTGTTGCCCGCCCCGATCACACCCCGGATCAAGGAGCGGTTGCGCTCGTTGTTCAGGAACTTGATGACCTGCTTGGGAACGGCGCCCCGGGCTGCGGCCCCCGGTGATGCAGCCGTTCCACCGTAGGTGGGAAGCAGCAGTACGTAGGGCCGGGTGGCCAGCAGTGTGGGCTGGGAGGTGTGGAGCGGAAGAGCCGCCGCGAAGATCCCGAGCTTTTCCACAAAACGGCGGGTATACCCGGAGGCTGAGGAGAAGTAGATCAGGGAGGCGTCCGTTTCCGGTTGTCCATCCCCTGCGGATGCCGATGCCGGCGCAAAGCCGGCTTGGTCTGCCATCCCCAGTGCCATGGTTGCTGCGCTCCTGACGGGTATTGCGCGGGTGGTGCGTGATGCGAGGTGCTGCGGCGGGAAAGCCGGACGGAGCCCGGCGGCTCCCTAGGCTACGGAGGAAACCTGCGCCTGGGCCAGCTCTTCGATCTTGTCGGGCCGGAAGCCGGACCAGGAGTCCTGCTCGGTGACGACAACGGGGGCCTGCATGTAGCCCATGGCACGGACGCGCTCGAGGGCCTCGGGGTCCTGCGACATGTCCACGCTCTGGTACACAATGCCCTTCTTGTCGAGGGCGCGGTAAGTGGCGTTGCACTGTACGCAGGCGGGCTTGGTGTAAACCGTAACGGTCATGGCGTGGTCTCCCCTAGTGAAGCGTGAAGTCTGTTCTGTGCTGCTGGATGGTGCCTGATGAAGCTGGCGATACTGGTCGTTCGTTGTGTTCAAAAAGTTGCTTGTGGAGCTTGGTGAAGCTCTCGAAGTCTGTTCCTAGATACTACATCCAGTTCCATGCCCAGACACTACATCTAGTGCGCCCCTCAAGGTGGAACCCCTACATGATGTATTACAAGTATGTCATTACAGGGGGCCGCCGTCCACAGTTTGTGCACAGGGCATGCCGCGTAAATAGGCGGGATTCCAGCGGCCCGGCAGGGGTTCTCCACAGCCTGTGCAGAACGCGATGCACATGTGACGAGGCAGGCAAGATTCAAGCGTGTCGCGTACCGTGGGCGTGTCGGGTCTAGTACCCGCCAACACTAGATATTGTGGTCGGCCCCGCAGGGGCGAGGAAGGAGGGTGCCGGAATGGTCAACCCCGTGCACCTGAAGACGCTGCTGGAGGTTCTCCGCACCGGGTCGTTTGCCGGAGCCGCCCTGCGGCTGGGCTACACGGCCTCGGCCGTGTCCCAGCAGATGTCCGCCCTGGAGAAGGACACCGGTGCGCGCCTGTTCGAGCGTTCCGCCCGCACCGCCTCGCCCACGGAAGCCGCCGTCGTCATGGCCCGGCACGCCGTCAAGGTGCTCACCGACATGGATGCCCTCCTGGCGGCCGCGGCCCGTCCCGGACCGGGCAGCTCAGAGGTGCTGCGCCTGGGCATCTTCCCCAGCCTGGCCACCTTCGCCCTGCCGGAACTGCTGGCGTCGCCCCAGTGGCGGGATCTGGGAATTGACCTGCTGCTTTCCGTCGCCGAACCGGCACAGACTATCCAGGGGCTGCGCACGGGAGGGAACCTCGACGTCGCACTGGTGTACCAGGTGGGCCAGGGCGGGCTGGCCTGGCCGTCCTCCATCAGCCGCCGCTGGCTGGGCGACGATAATTTCCGTGTGGTGCTGCCCGAGTCCTGGGGCATCCGCAGCGGTGCCGAGATGTCCGCCGAGCAGCTGGCGGGGATGCCCTGGATCATGCATCATCCAGGCACCCCCGATGCCCTGGTGATCGAGCGGCTCTTCGCCAGCTGCAGCCTCCACCCGCAGGTGGCCGCGTACTGCGATGACTTCAACGCCAGCCTGGCCATGGCTTCCGCCGGCCTTGGCGCGGCGCTGGTTCCCGAACTGGCGATGCTGAACCGGCCGGCCGGCACCGTAGTGCTGGATGTCCCCGAAATCCGGCTGGCCCGTAGCATCTTCGCCCTGCTGATCCACGAACAAAACGTGCAGGTCCGGCTGTTCCTGGACCGGCTGGCCGATGTACTGGGCCGCCGAAGCATAGTGCCGCTCCCCACATCCGGTGCCCGGCAGGGCTGAAAAGTCGTTTCCTGAGTTAGGCCCGGGCCATACTCGAAACATGACCACTGGCGAAAAAACCATCTCCAAACGGTCATTGAGTGCCGTTACCAACCGGGTGACCGGAGTCCTGCGCGTCACCCGCTTCCAGCTCGCCTTCAAGGCCACCCTCGCTGTCGGCATCGCCTGGACACTTGCCCCGCACGTGCCGGGGGTGGCTTCGCAGTACCCCTATTACGCTCCGCTGGGTGCCATTGTCAGCATGTACCCCACCGTCTCCGGCTCCTTCCGCACCGGCATGGAAACCCTGGCCGGCCTGGTGACCGGCATGCTTTTGGCGCTGGGGGCCCTGCTGATCGGCACCCCGAATGTCTGGACCATTTCCGTGATCGTCGGCATTGGCGTGCTGCTCGGCGGGTTGAACTTCCTGGGGGCGTCCGGCCGGGAATACGTGCCGATGGCTGCGCTGTTCGTGCTGCTCCTGGGCGGTGATGATCCGGACGGCTACTCGTTCGGCTACGGCGTGCAGATGCTGGTTGGTGTCGTTGTCGGGCTGGCCGTCAACGCCCTCGTCTTCCCGCCCCTGCACCTGAACGGCGCCGTCAACGGGCTGGTCACACTGCGGAAATCGCTGGCACGGCAACTGCGGGACATGGGAACGGCGCTGGAGGAAACCTGGCCGCCCAAACACGAGGACTGGTCCCAGCGCGAGAGCGAACTGGATACCCTGACCAAGGAGGTCCGGGAAGCCGTGGAGCTGGCGGACACCAGCCGGCACGGAAACATCCGCAGCCGCAAGTACAGCCGTGATTTCACTGCCGACTACCGGGCGCTGCGGGCCATGGAACGCGCCACCCGGCATGTGAAGGACATGACCGAAGTCCTCACCGACGCCATCTGGCGGAATCCGCAGAACGTCGCTGTCCCGGCCGCCCTGACCGTACCCCTGGCCAAAGCAGTAAACGGCTGCGCCGAAGCGGTGGAGGCCTGGGATCCCGAAAGCGAGGAGCACTCCACGGCAACCCAGGCGCTCGTGGAACTGGTGCGCCTGGTCAACACCTCGGGCTCGGCCGACAGCCCCGTGGATGCGACGGCCGCCCTGGCCATGGACCTGCGCCGCATCCTGCGGATCATCAACACGGAGTCCGACGGCGACGCCTAGGTCCGCGCCGCCCTTTCCTGCAGCGCGGGCGGACGGTTAGACTCCCCCGCAGCAGGGACCGCAACCAGGCCGCGCCGCACGAAGGATGACGCCGGACAAGGGACAGCGCCGTGAAAATTGTCGTTACCACGCCCACGGGGCACGTTGGTTCCCGGGTCTTAAGGCTGCTCATCCAGGCAGGCGTCCGGCCGACGGCCCTGCTGCGCGACGCCTCCCGGCTGGAGCCCGGACTCCGGGGGTTCTGCGATGTGGTGGAGGGCAACCAGGACGATGAGGACGCCGTCCTGCGTGCCACCTTCGGCGCCGATGCCCTGTACTGGGTGGATCCGCCCAGTGATGACGACGACCCGCTGGACGGCTATGAGCGGTTCGGGGAGACGGCCGCCGCAGCGGTGACCGCCAATGCCGTTCCACGCGTGGTGTTCCAGAGCAGTGTGGGAGCCGAGGTCCGCAGCGGGTTCGGTGAAGTGGACGGCCTGGCCCGCACCGAAGTACTGCTGAACGGTACGGGCGCGCACGTGACGCACCTGCGCTGCGGCTATTTCTTCACGAACCTGCTCGCTGATCTGGACTCCGTGCGCGCCGGCGTGCTGACCACCATCCTGCCCGTCGAGCACCGGATGCCGTGGGTCGATCCGCGGGACATCGGGGACGTTGCGGCCGCGCGGCTGCTGGCCACGGACTGGCACGGCAGGCGCACCCTCGGGGTTCTCGGCCCGCAGGACCTCTCGTGCCGTGAGGTTGCTGCGGTTGTGGGTGCCGCCGTCGGCCGCCCGCTGGCCGCACTGCAGATATCCGAGACGGAGTATGCCGGCATGCTGCGCGGGGCCGGACTAACGGAGGCCAGGATCGAGGGGATCCTGGGGATGTCGCGCGGCCAGCTGGACTTCACCCCGGAAGACCCCCGCAGCCTGGTGACCTCCACCCCCACCTCCCTGGCGGCGTGGGCTTACGATGTCCTTCGCCCGGCCCTGAATCCGCAGAGCTAGTACACGGGAAATTACCCCCTGGAAGCCGGTTTCAGGAAATTAATTGCATTCCCCAAAAAGCCTGAAATAAAGGGCATCCAAGGGCTGGCGGGCCCTCCGGGAACGCGTCTTCTTATTGACACTGCCCGGCGGAAAAGCAAGACTTCGAAATGTAAACACAGATTGAACTGCGATTCATAAAGCACCATCCGTAGGGGTCAGCCGCCCGGAAATCGGGTTAGACAACATGGAGGGCCTCCCCACTAAAAAGGGGAACCAATGTTAATGAAAAAACGCAGAATTGCACTGCCGGCATTAGCCGCATTCTCACTTGCCGCTATCTCCTTGTCGGGTTGTTCAACAGCAGATACAGGGGAAGGCTCCGCTGTCTCGGAGACCCCGGCAAGCCAGAGCCCGGGAGCCGACCCGTCCGAGTCCGCGCTCCCGGTCGCGGCGCCGGATCCGGGCGCAGCCGCTCTGGTCGTCCAGACCAATAGCCGGAACGGCGGCGTCCGCGCCGTCCGCGGTCTCAAGACCGAGGCCGAGGCCGTCACCCTGCAGGCAGCCTGCGCCCAGACCGGCACCATCACCATCGAGCTGGCCAGGGTAGGACCAATGGAGCTCTCATGCGGGCCGGATGCGAACAACCATTCGCCTACCGTGGACATCAGGCCCGCCGCAGGGGCGCTCGATGTGGACGTACACGGCACCGAAGGCGTTCCCTGGGGAGTAACGATCACTGAGGCGGAACTGCCTTAAACGCGAACCGGCTCGTACCCTGGGACCTCCAGGGCACGAGCCGGTTCGCGAAAGGGGGAAAACTAGCCCTCGTCGGTCAGCAGCCCGAGCTCCGCGAGCTGACGGGCCATCCCGGCGCCGTCGGGCGCGTAGATCCAGGGGACGTCCACGGGGGTCTCCCCCGGCTTGCCCGTCCGTCCGCCGGCCAGCACCGCTTCGCCGGCCGACAGCTGGCGGATGGCAATGGCCCGAACGTTTTCCGGGTGGCGCTGGGCGAAGTCGGCGTAGATTTCTTCGTCATGCTGGCCGTTATCGCCGATCAGCAGCCACTTGATGTCCGGGAATTCCTGGGCCAGCCGTTCCAGCTGGCTGCGCTTGTGCGCCTGGCCGCTGCGGAACCAGCGGTCCGTGGTGGGACCCCAGTCGGTCAGCAGCAGCGGACCGGCCGGATAGAGGTTGCGGGTAATGAACCTGGTCAGCGTAGCGGCGACGTTCCAGGCGCCGGTCGAGAGGTAGAGCACCGGGCCCACGGGGTTTTCCCGTGCCAGGCGGTCCATCATCACCGCCATTCCCGGTGTGGGCGTACGGGCGTGCTCGTCGAGGACAAAGGTGTTCCAGGCTGCCAGCATCGGCCGTGGAAGTGCGGTGACCATGATGGTGTCGTCAATGTCCGACACGACGCCAACCTCGGCCGCCGGATCCACCACGTAGATCGGCGCGGTGGTTTCCTCGCCGTCTTCGGAACGAAGCAGGACGGTGGTCCAGCCCGGAGCAAGATCCGCAGGAAGGACGGCGTCAACCACTCCTCCCCGGTCCGCGGTGACCACATGCTTCTGGTCGCCCACAACCACGGTGACCGTGGCTTTGTTGACCGGCGGGCTCATGAAGTTCCGCCAGCCGCGGATGCCGTCGGCGATCGCCTTGGACGCCATCGACTTTTCAGCGCCGTCAAAATAACCGGGCTTGGCCAGGATGACCCGGCCAAGTACGCGCACCCATTCCGTGGAGCCGTATCCGGTGAAGGGAAGGACTATCTGCACGTCCCCCCGCTTCCGGGCACGTTCATCGCGCCATGCATGCAGGGAATCCTCCATGCGCATGCCGAGGTGGGCCACCGGAGTTTTATCCGCCGGACGGTCTGCGGGGTTTTTTGTCATATTCCTAGTCTGTCAGATGCTTCGATCGCAGGTATTTGCCGGATCAGCACGCTAGATGCGGTACTTTGACCGGACCGGGCAGTCGAACGGATCCCGGGCGGAGAGCCCCACCTCGTTGAGGTACCGGACCACAATGGCGTAGGACTGCACGAGCGTGGTCTCGGTGTAGGGGATGGAGTGCTTGGAGCAGTGTTCCTTCACCAGTTCGCTGGCCCGGGCCAGCGACGGCCGGGGCATGCTCGGGAACAGGTGGTGCTCCACCTGGTAGTTCAGTCCACCCATCAGGGTGTTCATGCCGCGGCCCACGATGTTCCGCGAAGTCAGAACCTGGCGGCTAAGGAAATCGACCTTGGAGTCCCTGGGGAGAATCGGCATGCCCTTGTGGTTCGGGGCGAACGAAGCACCCATGTAGACACCGAAAACTGCAAGCTGCACGCCGATGAAGGCGAAGGCCATTCCCACCGGCAGGAAGAAGAACACGGCAGCCAGGTACAGGCCCAGACGGGTGAAGACCATGACCAGTTCGGAGATGCGTCCCTTGACCTGCTTGTTCGCGAACAGGTGCTTGATGGACGTCGCATGCAGGTTGATGCCCTCCAGCATCAGCAGCGGGAAGAACAGCCATCCCTGGCGGCGTGCAAACCAGGCCATGAAGCCCTTCTGCCGTGCCGCCTGCTCCGGAAGGAAGGAGATGGTGTCCATGTCGATGTCCGGGTCCTTGCCCACCGTGTTGGGGTTGGCATGGTGCCGGCTGTGCTTGTTCATCCACCACTGGTAACTGATGCCGACGACGGCGTTTGCCACGAACTTACCGGCCCGGTCATTAGCCGGCCCCGATTCGAACACCTGGCGGTGCGAGGCCTCGTGCGCAATAAACGCTAGCTGCGTCAGGAGGATGCCCAGCGCCGCGGCGATGAGCAGCTGGAACCAGCTCTCCCCGATAAAGAAAGACCCTGTGGCGGCGGCAACCAGGCCGATGCACAGGAACACGAAAGTGGTGATGTAGAAAGAGCTCCGGCGCTTCAGCAGGCCTTCGTCACGGACGGCTTTAAGCAGTCCGGAGTAGGTGCTGGTGACGTTATTCCGGCGCGGCTTCTTTTCGCTCGGGACTTCTTCAACGGGTGCAGTGGAGGATGCGGTTAAACTCATGCGGCCTTCTGGTGGTGTACGACTTCCCAGTCGGCGTGGCGAGCGGTTTCGCTCTGCGGATGTGACCACCCTAACCCGGAAGGCTGGTGTTTGTCTGTGACATTGCGCTGCGGCTGCCGAGCGTTGCGTGCTGGAGGGTGCGGCATTCCGCGTTTAGGGTGGGTGCAGACAACGGAGGTCACCATGGGTAACCGCAACGACGCCGGGACTCCGGCTCCCCCTCTGCAACTGTTCCCGCCCGGCTTGCCGGGAACACCGGAGCCGTCCGGTGTTCCCGTGTCCCCTCCCTGGCTGACCCCCGAAACCTATTGGCCCGCATTGTCGGAGGCCACCGCGGCCCTGCCGGCACCGGTGGCGGTGCTGGGGCTGGAGGCTCTTCGGTCCAACGCTGCGGACCTGCTCCGGCGCGCCGGCGGCATGCCCCTGCGGATTGCCAGCAAGTCCCTCCGCGTCCGCGGCGTCATAGAGGCGCTGCTTCAGCTCCCCGGTTTTCGGGGCGTTTTCGGTTACACACTCCCCGAAGCCCTGTGGCTGGCGGAGCGGTGCACGGATGTTTTAGTGGGATATCCCAGCACGGACCGGCCGGCCCTCACCCGGCTGCTGGGCGACGAACGGCTGGCCGCCCGGGTGACCCTGATGGTCGACGACGAGTCCCAGCTGGACCTGATAGATGCCCTGGCACCGGCGGGCAAGCGCCCGGAGGTGCGTATCTGCCTGGATGCGGACGCCTCCTGGCAGGCGCCGGCGCTGGGCTTCATCGGCACCCGGCGGTCTCCCCTGCACACCCCGGACGACGCCGTCCGACTGGGCCGTCGGATTGCCGCCCGCCCCGGCTTCCGGCTGGTGGGTTTGATGATGTACGAAGCCCAGGTGGCCGGCGTGGGCGACGCGGTTCCCGGGGCAGGCCCGCGGAATGTCCTCATGCGGCACCTGCAGCCGCGGTCCATGGCCGAGCTCCTCGGCCGCAGGCAGCTCATTGCCGGGTGGCTGCGCGATCTGGCCCCGCTCGAATTCGTGAACGGCGGCGGCACCGGCTCCATCGAAGCCACGCGCGCGGACCCGGCGGTCACCGAGATTACGGCCGGTTCCGGACTCTTCGGCGGACACCTGTTCGACAACTACCGTGCGTTTACGCCGGCCCCTGCCGCCGCCTACGCGTTCGACGTCGTCCGCCGTCCGACGTCGGACACCGCCACCGTGCTGGGCGGCGGATGGATCGCCTCGGGGCCGCCGGGAGCCAGCCGCCTTCCGCGTCCGGTCTGGCCGGCGGGCCTGCGTTTCCTCCCGCGGGAAGGGGCGGGAGAGGTACAGACTCCCCTGCACGGAGCGGCTGCCGGGACGCTGCGTCCCGGTGACCGCGTCTGGTTCCGGCATGCCAAGAGCGGCGAGCCGGCCGAACACCTCAACGAGTACCAGGTCGTGGACGGCGGGAAGATCGTGGACACGTTGCCCACCTACCGCGGCGAGGGGAAGGCGTTCCTGTGAGGACGGCGGGCGCCGGGTGGGAAAACTGGGGACGGAACGTTACTGCGGAACCGCTTCGCGTGGAGCGCCCGATCGATACCGCCGGCCTGCAGCGTTGCGTGGCCGGCGCGGCCGGCGCCGGGCAGCGGGTCAAGGCCGTAGGGGCGGGCCACAGCTTCACCGACATTGCCGCCACCGACAGCGTCCAGCTGGACCTCAGTGCCCTGCAGGGGGTAGTCGCAGTGGACACCGAAAGGTGCCGGGTGCGGCTCCGGGCCGGCACCCGGCTGCATCGGATTCCGGCACTGCTGGAACCGTACGGACTGGCAATGCCGAACCTCGGCGACATTGACCGGCAGTCCATCGCCGGTGCAGTTTCCACCGGGACGCACGGAACGGGTGCCGGGTTCGGCGGAATGGCCACCCAAGTGGCGGGCGTGACCCTGGTCCAGCCCGACGGCGGCCTGCTCAGCGTGGGCAGCGGGGATCCCCTGCTCCCGGCCGCCGCCCTCGGACTGGGTGCCCTGGGTGTCATCGCCGACGTCACCCTCCAGTGCGTACCCGCATTCGTGCTCCAGGCCGAAGAACGGTCCGAGCCCCTGGCGGATGTGCTCGAGGGACTGGACGACCGGGTGAAAGCAACCGACCATTTTGAGTTCTACTGGTTTCCGCACACCGACCGCGCTGCCACCAAGGCGAACACCCGCCTGCCCGGTGCTGCCTGCTGCCGTCCGCCCGGTCCCGCTGCGCGCTGGATTAACGACTCCCTGCTGGCAAACACCGTGTTCCGGGGTACCTGTGCCGTAGGCAGTGCGGTACCGGCGGTTGTCCCTGCCGTGAACGCCGCCGCGGCACGGCTGCTCGGCGGCCGGGACTATTCGGACGCTTCGGCGCGGGTCTTCACCACCCGGCGCAACGTGAGGTTCCGGGAGATGGAGTACGCCGTCCCGGCGGACCGCCTGGGCCCGGCCTTCTCCGCCCTCCGGGAGCTGATCGAGGAGCGCCGCTGGCGGATCTCTTTTCCCGTGGAGGTCCGCTGGGCGGCGGCCGATGACCGCTGGCTGTCCACCGCCTACGGCCGGGAGACCGCCTATATAGCCGTGCACCGCTATTACCGGGAGGACTTCGCCGAGTACTTCGACGCCGTCGAGGAACTTATGCTCGCCCACGGCGGGCGGCCGCATTGGGGCAAGCTGCATTCGCTCCAGGCGGCGGCACTGGCGGAGCGGTACCCGCGTTTCAGGGACTTCCTGGCGGTACGGGAGCAGCTGGATCCGGGCCGGGTCTTCGCGAACGCCTATCTGGACCGGGTGCTGGGCGCCTAACGGCCATCGCGCCGGAGGCACCGTACGATGGTCTGCAGCCGACCCGAAGGAGTGCCGTGACCGCCGCGCCCGCCCAAAGCCAGACCACCGTCCTGCCCCGCTCGTGGTGGTGGGGATTCCTGCCTTTCGCAGCAGCCTCTGCCGTTCATGTCGGGGCGCGGGCAGTCGAAGCCACCGACATCGCCGAACCCACCAAACTCACCCTGATGCCGCTGCTTGCCGTCGCCGCCCTCTGGGGCGCGCGCGGCGTCGTCCGCGGGCCTGCCGGCCGGATGCTGCCGGCGGCACTGCTGCTTGCGGCCCTGTTCTTCTCCTGGATCGGTGACGGCGCCGCCGCGTTCTTCCCGTCGGCACCGGAACTGCCGGTAATGCTCGGCTCCTTCGGCCTGGCCCACGTCTGTTATATCTGGCTCCTGGCGGGGTACGCCGCTGCCGGACGAATCCCGCGGTGGGCACTGGTCTTCCCGCTGTGGTGGGTACTGATGCTTGTGGTGCTGTGGCCTGCACTGGGCGGTCTGGCCCTGGCCGTGGCCGCGTACGGCATTGTCCTCGCCGGCACTGCGGCGACGGCGGCGCGCTGCCGGCCGATGGTGGCCGCCGGCGGCCTGCTGTTCCTGGCCTCGGACACGATCCTGGCCGGCCGGATCTTCCTGCCCGAGCAGATGCCTGACTGGACCAATCCCCTTGTCATGCTGACCTACTGTGCGGGGCAGGCCCTTATTGTTGCCGGGGTGCTTCGGACCTGGCGGGACGGACGCTGAGGGTCCAGCCCCCGGTGGAAACGCCTCAGCCCTCCGCGGGCCGCATCATCGGCGGGCTGAGGTACTCGTCCTTGACGGTGAATACCGCTGCGGGGGCACCCTTCCCGCGGAGGACCTTGCGTCCGGTGTCCCGCAGGGCGCCGGTCATCTTCCGGGTGAAGTTCCCGGCGTCGAGCTTGTCGGTGTTCCACACGGCCTGGTACACGCGGCGCAGCTGGTAGAGGGCAAATTCCTCAGGCAGAAGCCTGGCTGCGGTGAGGGTGTATTCGATCTTGCCGGCAAGGCGGTCCAGGGCCGCGGTGAGGATCTCGCGGTGGTCGAAGGCCAGCGCCTCATTGGCGAGGACGTCATATACCGGCATCCACTGCGCGGCTGCAGTGTCGGTGCCCGGGTTCAGCGCGGGCAGGGCGCTGCCGTCGGTTGCGAGCAGCGCCAGATGGGCGACGGACACAACGCGCATCCGCGGGTCGCGAACAGGTGAGCTGTAGGTGGCGAGCTGCTCGACGTAGGCGCGGTGCGCACCCAGGTCCAGTCCGGTTTCCTCCTGCAGCTCACGCCACGCAGCCGTGAGGGCATCCTCATCCGGCCCCACGAAGCCGCCGGGCAGCGCCAGGGCACCCTTGAAGGGATGCCCTCCGCGGCGGACGAGGGCTGCATGGAGGGTGCTTCCTTTGACGGCGAAGACGACCAGATCCACGGTCAGCGCAACGGAGGGATACTCCCTGGGCGCGTAGTCCTGAAGGAACTGCTCTTCTTCGGTGGCCATCAGGCTCCTGTCAGTACCGTCCGCTTTGCCCAGGGCGGTGAGGTGAAGCGGTTCCGCTGGGCGATGATGAGG
Organism: Arthrobacter sp. zg-Y1116; assembly: GCF_024385485.1. Classification (NCBI taxonomy): domain Bacteria; kingdom Bacillati; phylum Actinomycetota; class Actinomycetes; order Micrococcales; family Micrococcaceae; genus Arthrobacter; species Arthrobacter sp. zg-Y1116. Next base: position 791,677 of record NZ_JANFLR010000002.1, read on the forward strand.
TCGATTATCTCAGTTGCCGTGGATATCCGCTCCTCCGGAGTGCCGGAAACAAGGATCCAGGAATGCCCGGCTGCCGTGAGCTCCTCCTTGAACCACTCGGTCATTTCGGCCCGGGGGTGCTCCGGATCGCGCCATCCGTCGTCCTCGAAGGGCACGCCGTCGTGGTCGGTGACGAGGTAGAGGTCGCGGCGGGGCAACCGCTCCACGGCATGGTAGGAACCGTAGCTTTGCTCACCGATGTAGATCCGTTCAAAGAGCGCAGTGGCGATCACATCCGTATCGGCAATGACCAGCGGACACCGCGCCGCTGCTTCGTTTTCCATCTCGTTCTGCCGTTCCCCGATGACGGCGAAATCCTCCGCGGTCCAGACCATGTCGGACAGGACGGCGTCGGGCTTGGTTTCCTGCAGAGCGGCGAACTTGTCATAGGTGTACTGGCGGCCGAATTCGGGAACGTCGACGAGCTCGGGGAAGCTCGCCCGGTAGTGCTCGGTCAGTGCCCGGGCGAGGGTGGTGGTGCCGGCGGACTCGGCTCCGACCACGATGATTCGCACGGCCATGTCCTGCCGGGCACCTTTGATGATGTTCCGCCAGGCTGCGCCGATGTCGTCCCGGCAGAGGGTGCCGCTGACGGGATAGGCGGTGCGGAGCCTGTCCACCATGACGTGGGCCGCGCCGAAGTCCTGCGCGAGTTCGCTGCCGTAGTCCTCGGAGCTGAAGACGGCGTCGACGGCTGTGATGCCCTTTAGCTTGAGGGCGATGCGCAAGGCCTCGTTGTGTGCCTTCCAGATGGTCCGGGAGTTGTAGTCCACCGGGCAGTCGTCCGGCATCCCGATGACCGTTACGTTCGTCTCTGCGAACTCGGCGGCAAGCCACTTCACCCGGTCTTCAAGGGCGATACTCTCGAACCGGCTGCCAAGGATGACGACGGCGAGCCTTGTGCACTGCTCCGACGCCCGGGCGATGAGGTGCCGGTGGCCGACGTGCGGCGGATAGAACTTGCCGATCACGACACCCTGGCCAAACAGGCTCATGCCGGTATCTTTCCGGCCTCGGCAGCCGGGCGGACGGCCGCGGTGCGGGTGCGCTTCCAGTCGATAAGACCGTAGACGCAGAGGGCGGTGAAACCGATGTAGAGGATGGCGGTGAGGTTGAGTCCGCGGGAGAAGTACAGCGGAACACTGACGAGGTCGATGGCAATCCAGACGTACCAGTGCTGGAAGATCTTCTTCGCCTGTCCGTAGGTGGCCAGGAGCGACGCGGCCAGGACGAAGGCATCGGGCCAGGGAACCTCGGAGTCGGTTCCGTGCGTGAGGATCATGGCGATCCCCACGGTGGCCAGGACGACGGCGGCGATACCGGCAATAATCTCGTTCCGGCTTGCGTCGCGGATCGGCAGGTCGCTTTTCTGCTCCGTATCCTTGGCGCCGCGGACCCAGTTGTACCACCCGTAAACGGCGACGCCGGCGAACACGGCCTGCAGGAGGGTCTCGCCGTAGAGCCCGGCCCCGAAGAAGAGAACCATAAACGCGATGTTGTTGATGATGCCCACGGGCCAGTTCCAGGCCTTCTGCCGGGCGACGCCGTAGACGCAGGCAGCACCGGTGACGAACCCGATGACTTCGATCCAGCTGACGGGTGCTCCAAGCAGGGATGCTGCCGGCGAGTTCATCCAGTCCAGTACTGCATTCATGACGCTCTCCTGATTTATTGTCAGTGTGACAATGAGTAGCCTAAGGCCGATGGTGAGAGAACGGAAGACCTGCCGTGGACCAGTATTGAGAGCTACGTCACAACAAACCGGAGCATTCCGGGCACTAAAAAACCGCTGGACACAGGATTTCCCGTGTTCCAGCGGTCTTGTTGGTGGAGCTGAGGGGACTCGAACCCCTGACCCCCTGCATGCCATGCAGGTGCGCTACCAGCTGCGCCACAGCCCCGAACTTTCAGTGATTTTCCACCGCAAACCCTTCGGTCTCCCGAAGGTTTTGGTGGAGCTGAGGGGACTCGAACCCCTGACCCCCTGCATGCCATGCAGGTGCGCTACCAGCTGCGCCACAGCCCCAAAACTAAAGGTTGTTTACTTCACTTTCCCGTTCACCGGGGCGAAGCAACTCCTCTACCTTAGTACAAATCAACAGGAGCGCAAAATCCACTCAGCGCTCCCCTGACGGGCAGGAAAGAGGGTCTTTCAGCCCTCCACCGGGCCGCTGGGAAGCGAGTCCAGCCCCACGTTGTGCTGGGCCAGGTGCCAGGCGGAATTCCCGTGCCGGTCCGGGATTTCCTGAAGGACCGACCAGTGGCAATTGGATACCCCCGAGATGACCGCCCAGGACTCCGTAGGCAGGCCGAGCAGCGCGCAGATTCCGGCGCGGATCGCTCCCCCGTGGCTTACGGCCACAAGCGTGCCGCCGGCAGGCAGTTCCTGGACGGCCTCCCCCACTGCCTCGGCGACCCGCCGGCCGACGTCGACGCGCGTTTCCCCGCCGCCCGCCCGGGCGCTGCCTACTCCCGCCGACCAGGCGCTGAGCAGCGGTGCGTCCTGCTCCGCGATCTGTGTGAAGGTACGCCCTTCCCACGTGCCGGCAAATGTTTCCCGCAGGCGTTTGTCCTCCGCCACGTCAAGACCGGTCTCGGCGGCCAGGACCCTGCCTGTGCCCAGGGCACGGCTCAGGTCCGAGGAAACTATCGCGTCGGGTTCGAGGAACCGCAGCACTGCCGCCGCCTCGGCAGCCTGCCGCAGGCCGGTGTCGTCAAGGGCAATATCCTGCTGCCCTTGGAAGCGCCCCGCCCGGTTCCATTCCGTACGTCCATGGCGCCAGAAAACCACCCGGCGCGACGCGGAATCCGGATCCCAAGGGGCAGGGGCGCTCATGGTCACAGGCTATTCGGACTCGGCGCCGGCAGGAGCGTCTTCAAGCTGGAGGTCAACCTCGGGGCAGTCCTTCCACAGACGCTCCAAGGCGTAGAACACGCGGTCCTCCTCGTGCTGGACGTGCACAACGACGTTGGCGTAGTCCAGCAGGACCCAACGGCCTTCGCTGCGTCCTTCACGGCGCACGGGCTTGAGGTCCATCTTGGACAGTTCCTCTTCGATGCCGTCAACAATGGCGTTGACCTGGCGCTCATTCGAGGCCGAGGCAATGAGGAAGACGTCGGTGATGGCAAGCCGTTCGCTCACGTCGATTGCGACGATATCGTCCGCAATCTTGGCCGAGGCCGCTTTGGCCGCCGCCCGTGCAATGTCGATGGAAGATTCGGTGGCGCTCAAAGTGTGTCTCCTTGGGGTAATCGGTCAGCCGCCAAGGCCGCCGACGATCATTAGTACTCCGACGATCAGGGCAAGTGTGCCCAGACCTGCAACTCCGGCGGCCGCAAAACGCAGCCTCCGGGTACGGCCGAGTCCGGCCGTCATGACATCTAGGGGGTCAAGCCCGAAGGCACTGCGGGCACCGATGGGGGCCGCAGCTTCCTCGGATTCAACCGGTTTATTGACCAGCGCATCAGCGCGGGCGAGGATCCGTGAATGGCGCACGTCCGTGGCGCCGACGGGTACCCGGCGCGGCACGGACGCCGGACGCTGGGCAGGAACCGCCGGCAGGGGCCGCGCGGCAGCAGCCTCCGGATCCACCACCGGCGTCGACGAGGTGACAATGGGAATGTGCGAGGTCTGCGGCGCCTTCATCACGGGATGTTCCATCCCCGGGACCTTCACGAACTCGAGCGGCGTCACCATCGCCAGGTTGTGGGCAGTACTCGGGTCGCTCGGCGACGGTTTGCGCTGCTCGTTTTCCTGCGACAGTTTCTCGATGGCGCGGGTGCGGCGGTTCAGTACCTTGGCACGTTCGGCCAGGGCCTTCTGCTGGGCCAGCAGTTCCAGGTCCACGGCCTGCGGATCATCAACCTGCAGTGCCTCCATGGCCGCAACATGGTTGCGGGCCTGTCCCTCCAGTGCCTGGCGGGCAGCCAGGGCCTGTTCCACGCTCATACCCTCGACGTCGGCGTTCGGGTCGGTGCCGGCAGCGGGACCGGCGGCCGGACCTTCCGTAACGGCGGGAGTTGCCAAAGCCGGTGCCGCGCGGCGGCTCTGCTTTCGGGATGCCCGAGAGCTCAATTCCTGCTCGTCCTGCGTTTCCGCAACCTGCCGTTCCGAAGCCTTAAGCTGCGGAGCCTTGGGCTCCGGGACCTGGGACTCCGGTTCCGCGTCCGTACCCGCCAAGGACGATTGCCGGCGTCGTTCCCGACGCAGCGACGGACCGGCAGGTGCCGGTGGAGACGGTTCGGAAGAGACCGGTCCGGTTGCCTCCGGCGAGGCCGGGACATCCGCGGGCAACTCAGCCGAGCCGGCCCCGGTACCCGCAGCTGCAGCACGCTGTTGCTGCTGCAGCCTCAGCTGGCGGCGGGTGGGCGGCGCAGTCTCAGGGTCACGGCGCTCCGGCGTCTCTGCCAGGGCCTTGTACGCACGCAGCGCTTCCCGGTCCCGGGCACGCTGCTGGGACTCACGTTCCCGCGGCCCGGCCGGGGAATCCACGGGTACGTCGGCCGCCCGGCGGCTGCGCCGCGGCGCGGACTCTGGACCGTTAGTCATTTCCTACCCATCCGGTATGTGTATTTACGCTACTGGTTCTGTTTCGGTTTCCGCGGAGTTCGGAGCCTGCCTGTCGGCGGCGTACAAACGGTGCTTCGCGATGTACTGCACTACCCCGTCCGGGACGAGGTACCACACGGGGTTGCCTTCGGCCACGCGGCGCCGGCAATCGGTCGACGAAATCGCCATGGCCGGCACGTCCAACAGGAAGACGTCATCCCGGCCGACGTTCTCCAGAACGTGCCCCGGCCGCGTCACCCCCACGAACCGCGCCAGTGACCACAGCTCCTGGATGTCTTTCCAGGACAGGATCTGCGCCATGGCATCGGCGCCGGTAATGAAGAACAGGTCAGCCTCGGGCCTTGCCGTCTTCAAGTCACGCAGAGTATCAATGGTGTACGTAGGGCCCGGCCGGTCGATGTCGACGCGGCTCACCGTGAACCGCGGGTTCGATGCCGTAGCAATGACCGTCATCAGGTACCGGTGCTCGGCCGGACTCACCTGCTGGGCGGCCGGCTTATGCCACGGGTCGCCGGTGGGGACGAAAACCACTTCGTCCAGATCGAACGTGGACGCAACCTCACTCGCGGCAACCAGGTGGCCGTTATGAATGGGGTCGAACGTTCCACCCATGACTCCGAGGCGGAATCTGCGCTTTCCGTTGCTTTGTGTCCGCTGCGGTTCACCCATGGGGAAGAACGCCTCCGCTGACTCCACGTACGGGGTCAGTCCCGGATGGCCTGGCCGTGGTCATGCTTGTCGGGGAACTGGCGCTGGGGGTCAACGTGCTCCGGCTCGGCCGTGTGGCGGTTGCCCACATTGGAGAAGGACACCGTGATCAGCATCAGCAGCAGCAGCGCCGCAAAGATCACTCCGCCGTAGACGTACGGAGACGCCGGCAGTTCAACGTGGTGTTCTTCGGCAGCAGTAAACACGGCGCCCGTAAGCTGGATCAGCATGTATCTCCCCTAGAGATCGATAGGTTCCGCCGGGCAGCCGGCGGAACGGGTTCTTAGTCAATGGTACGCGTAACGGAGTGCACATCGCAGCCGGACCCGTCGCCGGGCGCTGGACGGAACTAGTCGCGGATCTGCCCGTCGCCCTGGATGATCCATTTCGTGGTGGTCAGTTCCCTGAGCCCCATGGGGCCGCGCGCATGCATTTTCTGCGTGGAAATGCCCACCTCGGCGCCGAGCCCGAGTTCGCCCCCGTCCGTGAACCTGGTGGAGGCATTGACAATCACCGCCGCGGAATCGATCTCCGCAATGAACCGCTCCGCATTGGCAAGGTCATTGGTGATGATCGCTTCAGTGTGTCCGGTGGTCCAGCGCCGAATGTGCTCCAGCGCGTCATCGAGCGTGTCCACTACCGCCACGGCCAGGTCCAGGTCCATGTACTCACGCCCCCAGTCGCCGTCGTCGGCTTTTTCCGCGCTGACTCCGGCGGGCAGCAGTTCCATGGCGCGGGGGTCGGCGTGCAGGCGGACGCCGGCGGCAGCCAGCGCCGCCAGGACGTCGCGGGCAGCCGGAGCACCCTCGTGGATGAGCAGGGTCTCGACGGTATTGCAGACGCTGGGGCGCTGCGTCTTGGCGTTGAGCAGGATATCCACTGCCATCTCCACCGGCGCCGTCCGGTCCAGGTAGATGTGGACGTTGCCCTCCCCCGTCTCGATGACGGGCACGGTGGCGTTGGTGACGACGGACTGGATCAGGGAGCGGCCGCCGCGCGGAATCAGCACGTCCACCCGGCCCCGGGCCTTCATCAGGACGGTGGCGCCCTCACGGCCGTACTGGTCAACGCTCTGCACGGCATCGGCGGGCAGGCCCGCTTCCTCGAGGGAGTCACGGATGATCTCCACGAGGACGGCGTTGGTGTTCTCCGCGGCGCTGCCGCCGCGCAGGAGAACGGCATTGCCGCTTTTCAGCGCCAGTCCGGCAATATCGAGGGTGACGTTGGGGCGGGCCTCGTAGATCGCGGCCACCACGCCCATCGGAACATGCACCTGGCGCAGCCGCAGGCCGTTGGGCAGCGTCTGGCCGCGGGCTACGGATCCCACCGGATCCGGCAGCCCGGCCAGGTTCTCCAGCGCTGCGGCCAGCGCGGTGATGCGTGCCGGCGTCAGCGACAGCCGGTCCAGCATGGCCGCGGAGGTCCCGTTGTCCCGGCCTGCCGCCACATCGCGGGCGTTGGCCGCAAGGATGGCGGCCTGTTTCGCATTGACGTTCTGCGCAATCTGCCGCAGGGCGCGGTCCTTCCAGGCACGGTTGGCCCGCGCCAGGCGCCGGGCAGCCGCGCGGGAACGGTCGGCAAGGGCATGGACCTGGGCTTCCACGCCGTTGTCCGTGCCGGCAGGTTCCAGGTCAGCCTCTGTTGTGTTCACGGAAGTCATGACCCCAGTGTAGGCCCGGTGCCGGCATCCGGCGCGGGTGCCGGTGCTTCGTTGGGGTGCAGGAGAACGAGGTCGTTAACGTGGACCACCGCGCGTTCATAGCCGCGCCCCAGCTCGCGGGACAGTTCCCGGGTGGAGCGGCCGAGCATGGAGGGCAGCTCGTCCGAACCGTAGTTGGTCAGGCCATGGGCAATCACGCGGCCCGCGGTATCGGCCAGGGCAACGGCGTCACCGGGTTCGAACTGCCCCTTGACCGCAGTGATTCCTGCCGGCAGCAGCGAACGGTGCCGGTCCCCCACTGCCTTTGCGGCGCCGTCGTCGAGCACCAGGGTGCCTTGGATACGGGCGAGGTGGGCGAGCCACAGCAGGCGGATGGACCGGCGCCGGCCGCGGGTGGTGAACCAGGTGCCCACGTCTTCTCCGGCCAGCGCGGCGGCCGCGTTGGCCGTGGACGTGACCAGTGCCGGGATGCCCGATTCCGCGGCAATGGTGGCTGCTTCGACCTTGGTTGCCATCCCGCCCGTACCGACGCCGGCCCTGCCCACCTTGCCGATCCGCACGTCCGCCAGGTCCTTGGGACCGGTGACTTCGGGGATGCGGCGGGCACCCTCGGACGGCGGACCGTCGTAGAGGGCGTCGACGTCGGATAGCAGGATGAGCGCGTCGGCCTTCACGAGGTGCGCCACCAGGGCGGCCAGGCGGTCATTGTCGCCGAAGCGGATTTCGTGGCTGGCGACGGCGTCGTTCTCATTCACGATCGGCAGGACACCGAAGTTCAGCAGCCGTTCCATGGCCCGGTGCGCATTGGCGTGATGGGCGCGGCGCATCAGGTCCTCAATGGTGAGCAGCACCTGGCTGACGGTGACACCGTGCACACTGAACGCCTGCGTGTAACGCGCCATCAGCAGGCCCTGGCCCACGCTGGCGGCAGCCTGCTGGGAGGAAAGCTGCGCCGGACGCTTGGTGAGGCCCAGCGGCGCCAGCCCGGCGCTGATAGCGCCGGAGGAGACCAGGATGATCTCGGTTCCCTGCGCATGCCGGGCGGAAAGCACGTCGGCCAGGGACCGCAGGGCAGAGTCGGAGATCCCGCCCGCCACGGAGGTCAGGGACGAGGAACCTACCTTGACCACCACCCGGCGGGCCCGGGCAAGCCCGGAGCGGGAAGTCAACGCACGGCGGGCAGGAGAGGCGAATTCGATGTGTTCACTCATAACCTGCCCAGCCTATGCGCTGCGCCCCGTCCCTACCGGGAAGATGAAGGCGTTACTCCGCTTCGTTACCCTCGACGTCCGCAGGACGGGACGAGTGCTTGTAGTTCACGGACTCGGTCCAGATGCCTGCCTTGCGCTCGGCTTCGAGCTCGTCCCGGGCGGCAGCCCGGGCTTCCTTGCGCTTCTGGTGGTCGCCGCGCTTTTCCTCGCGGGTGGGGCGGGAGAAGTCTTCGACACGGATGTCGCTGCCACGCGGGGAGGCGGCAAGCAGTTCCGCACCGCCGATCATCGTGGGCTCCCAGTCGAAGACGACGCCGTCGCCCTCGCCGATGACCACGGCGTCACCGGGCTTGGCGCCTTCCTTGAACAGTTTCTCCTCCACGCCCAGCTTGGCCAGGCGGTCCGCCAGGTAGCCCACGGCTTCGTCATTGGTGAAGTCGGTCTGCTGGACCCAGCGAACCGGCTTCTCGCCCAGGACGCGGAAGAGCGGCTCAAGGTTGCGCTCCTCGCGGCGGATCAGGAAGCCGCCCTTGTAGTTGACGCCGCGCGGCTTCAGGACCGGCGGCTGGATGCGCGGCGGAGCCTTCTCCACGGCGTCCCGTGCTTCCTTGACGATGGCAGCCATGGCGAACCCGAGCTCACGCAGGCCTTCATGGCTGGACGCGGAAACCTCGAACACGCGGTAGCCGCGCTTCTCCAGTTCCGGCCGGACGAACTCGGCCATGTCGCGGCCGTCAGGAACGTCGACCTTGTTCAGTGCGACAAGGCGGGGACGGCGGTTCAGCGGCACGACGTCGCCGTCGGTGCCCGCGTAGCTCATGTCCACTTCGTACTTCTCGAGCTCGCGCTCAATGACTTCCAGGTCCCCAATGGGGTCCCGATCCGTTTCCAGTGCGGCACAATCCAGCACGTGCACCAGGGCGGCGCAGCGTTCCACGTGGCGCAGGAAGTTGTGGCCCAGGCCCTTGCCTTCCGAGGCGCCTTCAATCAGGCCGGGAACGTCGGCGACGGTAAAGCGCACGTCACCGGACTGGACAACGCCCAGGTTCGGGATCAGCGTGGTGAAGGGGTAGTCGGCGATCTTCGGCCGGGCCGCGGAGATGGCCGCAATCAGCGAGGACTTGCCGGCCGACGGGAAGCCGACCAGTGCAATGTCGGCGATGGACTTGAGCTCCAGGACAATGTCGGACTCTTCGCCGGGCACGCCCAGCAGCGCGAATCCGGGAGCCTTGCGCTTCTGTGAGGAAAGCGAGGAGTTGCCCAGGCCGCCCTGGCCGCCGGCGGCGGCGATGTACTCGGAGCCCTCCCCAACCAGGTCCGCCAGGACCTCGCCGGCCTTGTTCTTGACGACGGTGCCGTCCGGCACGGGGAGGATCAGCGTCTCGCCGGTCTTGCCCGCGCGCCAGTCGCCCATCCCGTTGCCGCCGTTGGTGGCATGCCGGTGCGGGGCGTGGTGGTAGTCCAGCAGGGTGGTGGTATTCGAGTCAACGCGCAGGATGACGTCGCCGCCGTCGCCGCCGTTGCCGCCGTCGGGCCCACCCAGGGGCTTGAACTTTTCACGCTTGACGGACACGCAACCATGGCCGCCTGTACCGCCCGAAACATGCAGCACTACGCGGTCTACAAAGCTGGCCATGGTTCTCCTTCAAAGGAACTTCTTGATCATGCCAATTCTACTTGGCTTAAAAAACGACGGGGCGGGCCATCAAGGCCCGCCCCGTCGGAAAAGCTAAATGCCGGTGATTACTCGGCGGCTGCAGCAGCCACGATGTTCACGACGCGGCGGCCACGACGGCTGCCGAATTCAACTGCGCCTGCTTCCAGGGCGAACAGGGTGTCGTCGCCTCCGCGGCCAACGCCCTCACCCGGGTGGAAGTGGGTGCCGCGCTGGCGAACGATGATTTCGCCTGCCTTGACAACCTGGCCGCCGAAACGCTTTACGCCGAGGTACTGGGCGTTGGAGTCGCGACCGTTGCGAGTGGAACTCGCACCTTTCTTATGTGCCATTTCTTTGCCTGCCTTTGCTAACTGATATTGAAACCCTCAGGCGGGATCACACCCGCGTTCCCGGCCCTGGGGCCGGCAGGAGAATCAGGAGTTGATGGACGTAACCTTGACCTTGGTCAGCGAGGAGCGGTAGCCCTGACGCTTCTTGTAGCCGGTCTTGTTCTTGAACTTCTGGATAACAATCTTCGGACCCCGGAAGTTCTCGACGATTTCTGCAGTCACGGTAACCTTGGCCAGGTCCTGTGCAGCAGAGGTGACCTTGTCGCCATCAACCAAAAGCAGGGCAGGCAGCTCAAAGGTGCTACCGGCTCCACCGGGGACGCGGTCCAGGGTTACGAGGTCTCCGACGGAAACCTTTTCTTGGCGGCCGCCAGCGCGGACAATCGCGTACACCACTTGGGAACTCACTTCTCTCGACGTTTAATACTTGGATGCGCATTTAGCTGGGACCAGATTGGGCCTGCCTTGCGCCATGCAGTTCCGCCTAAGCCGATAAACGGTTGGAAGGCGTTCGCACCGAAGTTCAAGGCTACGCTAATGGTCCTATAACCCGCAAATGCGGTGCCTGCACACGGTATATGCAGCCGTACATATGCACTCAGACCAAGGGCGCCACCGAACCGGTGCCACTGCTCGATCTCTACTTTATCCCATGATGCCGGTGTTCCGGGCATCGGCGCCACGGCGGGTCCATGGCACGGGCTTAAAAGCCTGCGGGCGGCCCGGCCCCTAAGGGACAGGCCGCCCGCAGGCAGTGGTACGCGGGCCTACAGCTCGGAGGCGGGTACGCCTACGCCAAGGATCACCGGAGCCGCAGCACCGGTCTTTTCCTCACGGGCAACCGGCGGCTTGCCGGCCGCCGTAACCGTATGCCGTGCCGGCGTGGAGGAAACTGCTTCCCCTGCTGCCGGTGCCAGGACCTCGGCGGCACCCTGCGGGCTGCTGGCTGCCCTGCGGCGGCGTGCCGGGCGGGCCGGTGCCTCCGGTGCGGATGCCTGCACTGCAGCCTGCCGGGTGGACTTCGGCTCCTGCGCCTGGGCAGCGGGCTCCGGATCGGCGGCCGGCTGCACGGGCTGGGACACGGCCGAGGCGACCTCGTTGAAGGCTTCGGTCAGGCTTTCGAGGGTCAGGACGGGTTCTTCCTTCACCTGGCGGCGCCTCTGGCGGCGGGGAACCACTACGGTTTCCCCCTGGATGTTCAGCACGGCCCCCGGCTCGGTGTCGGACTCATCATCGGCTGCCTCATTCGCGGCCGGTACCGACGATCCCGCGTCGCCGTTGGCGGCAGCGTCAACCACCTCGTGTGCGGCGGCGGTCGCAGCGGCAATGCTGGCCAAGGCCGCGCGGGCGGCTTCGGCCTTCGCCTGCCGCTCGGCGTCTTCCTGTACCGGTTCCTCAGCCTGCGGCTGCTCTTCCGCTGCCTGGACGTTGCCGTTCTGTCCGCGGCTGCGGTTGCGCTTACGGTCCCCGCGGGACTGCTTTTCCTGCTTGAGGTGCTGCTGGTGGTTATCATCGGCAACCGCGTGGCCGTTGCCGGCCGGCGTGTGGCTGGTGCTGCGGCGGTGCTCCACGGGTACGTCCTGCGTGACGACGCCGCGGCCGTCGCAGTGCTCGCAGGTCTCACCGAAGACCTCGAGCAGGCCGGTGCCCATGCGCTTGCGGGTCATCTGTACCAGGCCCAGCGAGGTAACCTCGGCGACCTGGTGCTTGGTACGGTCCCGGCCCAGGCACTCCACGAGACGGCGCAGCACCAGGTCGCGGTTGGCTTCAAGGACCATGTCGATGAAGTCGATGACGATGATGCCGCCGATGTCGCGCAGACGCAGCTGGCGGACCACTTCTTCGGCCGCTTCGAGGTTGTTCTTGGTGACGGTTTCTTCCAGGTTGCCGCCGCTGCCGGTGAACTTGCCCGTGTTGACGTCCACCACTGTCATGGCTTCGGTGCGGTCAATCACCAGGGAGCCGCCCGAAGGCAGGAACACCTTGCGGTCCAGCGCCTTGGCAATCTGCTCGTCGATGCGGTGCGCCGAGAAGATGTCCTCGTCCTTGGTCCACTTCTCGAGGCGTCCCACCAGGTCCGGAGCCACGTACGTGACATAGGCCTCGATGGTGTCCCAGGCCTCTTCACCGGAGACCACAAGCTTGGAGAAGTCCTCGTTGAAGACGTCGCGGACCACCTTGATGGTCAGGTCCGGTTCGCCGTACAGGAGTTCCGGCGGCAGCGTCTTGGTGGACGTGGACTTGGCTTCGATGTTCTCCCACTGGGCGCGGAGGCGGTTGATGTCATTCATCAACTCTTCCTCGCTGGCACCTTCAGCGGCAGTGCGCACAATGACCCCGGCGTTTTCCGGCAGGTGGTCCTTGAGGATCTTCTTGAGCCGGTTGCGTTCGACGTCGGGCAGCTTGCGTGAGATGCCGGTCATCGAACCACCCGGGACGTACACGAGGTAGCGGCCCGGCAGGGAAATCTGGCTGGTCAGGCGTGCACCCTTATGGCCCACCGGATCCTTGGTGACCTGCACCAGGACCGAATCGCCGGACTTCAGCGCCAGTTCAATACGGCGCGGCTGGCCGTCCAGGCCGGCGGCATCCCAGTTGACCTCGCCGGCGTACAGCACGGCGTTGCGTCCGCGGCCGATGTCCACGAAGGCGGCCTCCATGCTGGGCAGCACGTTCTGGACCTTGCCGACGTAGACGTTGCCGATCAGGGAGTCCTGCTGGGTGTTGGAGACAAAGTGCTCGGCGAGGACGCCGTCTTCCAGCACGCCTATCTGGATCCGCTCGTCACGCTGGCGCACAATCATCTGGCGGTCCACGGACTCACGGCGGGCCAGGAACTCAGCCTCGGTGATTACGTGGCGGCGCCGGCCCGACTCGCGGGACTCGCGGCGGCGCTGCTTCTTGGCTTCCAGCCGGGTCGACCCCTTGACGCTGGTCACGCGGTCCGAGACCGGAGCCTCGGCGTGGGCGCGCGGTGCACGCACCCGGGTGACGGTGTTGGGCGGATCATCGTCCGCTCCCCCGGTCAGTTCCAGATCGGCGTCCCCGCGGCGGCGCCGACGACGACGGCGGGAGGTTACACCGTCGGACTCGGAGTCCTCGGGGCCGGTCGCTGCTTCTTCTGCACCGGCTTCCTGCCCGTTTCCTGATTCCGAGCCCTGGCGGCTGCGGCCGCGGCGGGACCGGCGGCGGGACCGGCCGGAATCGTCGCTGCCCTCCGGCTCGTCTGTTTCTTCGGCTTCGGCGGGCTTGGCCACCGGCACGGAACGCACAGCGGTGAGGTCCGGGGCGTGGAACAGCACCGACGTGGGCGATTCCGGTACCGAGAACGGATCCAGCGCCGAGGTGGGGCCTGCGGCTTCAGCCTTTGCCGGCTCCTGGTCCTTGGCGGGGGACTCTTCCTTGGCGGGTGCTTCAGCCGCGGCGGGCAGCACAGGCTCGGCCGGGGTTTCGGCGGGTTCCGCAGCAGCGGACGCGGCCGACTCAGCCGAGCGTGCCGGGCCGGTCGGCGTGCTGGCGCGGCGGCGCGTCCGGGTTTTCGGTGCAGCGGCCGCTTCGGCAGCGGGTTCGGCAGTGTTGGTGGACTCCGGACCGGCAGCCAGCGTCACTTCGTCGGCAGCAGCGTTCTCAACGGCAACGGCATCCACGGCAGGCTTCTTGGCCGGGCTGCGGCGCCGGCGCACTGTCTTGGCGGGAGCTGCTTCAGCGGAGGCGGTTTCGGCAGCTGCGTCAGCGGAAACCGAGTCCGCAGCGGCGGAAGCGGTCTCGGCAACGGCCTCGGGGGTCTCTTCGGGCGGCATGACTGCTTCGGCGGCCGGTGCTGCCTTCTTACGGGGGGTGCGTGTGCGCTTGGGCTTCTCAGCGGCGGGCGCGGGGGTTTCCGGCTGGATGTCCGCCGCTGCCGTTTCGGCTTGCGGCGCCTCCGCTGCGGACTGCCCTGCGGGGGACGCAGCGGGGACAGACTTACGGCGGCTGCGGGTGGCCTTTTTTACGGGTGCCGGCTGCTCGCCCTGCTGCACGGGAAGATCCCCTGCCGCTGCGGTTTCCACAGGCAGTTCATTGGTTCCATTATTCTGATTAGTCATGTAGGCCTATGCTCCGGCCCTGCGGCACTGGCCACATTCCAATGCCCCAAGGCAATGTGTCGGCTGTGCGGTGGCATCGCAGCCTGCCCGCCAGCCGGAAGTCGTCTGGATGTCATTCGAGGTCGTGCCAGCTGTGGGGCGCGGTATCACTCGAAGACCAGCGGCGCTTTTCCTGCTACCCCTGCGGAACGGATAATTTTCGTTACGGCTGTTCTGGGTAGGTCTGGCCGGCGGATTCCCTGGTTCCCATCCGGATTGATGGGCCAACTACACGGGAAGCGTCACCGGCAGAACCGGAAGCCTGTCGCTGGACCGGCGACGGAATGTGGTTCCGTTGTCAGCCAAGCTTCATTATCGCATACGGCCGCCTTTTTGGCCCGTCCCTGCGCATAGACTCGACGCAGATAGTTACTTCCGACAGCTACTCCGTAAGGAGCTTCCGTGCCCTCCAGCGCAGCCCGTCCATCATCCGGCGCCACCCCGGACGAAGCCGCCGATCCCCGGGACCAGGCAGCCGCTGCCGTCCGTCCGGAACGCCGGTCCTTTGCCTGGACGCTCCTGGTCACCTCGGTAGTCGGTTGGGTCGCGTCCGGCATCCTCGTGATTGAACGCCTCCACGTGTACGCGGACGCCGACTACATCACCAGCTGCGACATCAGCCCGTGGGTCTCCTGCGGAACGGTGTTCCAGACCTGGCAGGCGGCCATCTTCGGCTTCCCCAACCCGCTGATCGGCATCGTGGCCTTCGCCGTCGTCATCACCACTGCCATGGGGCTGCTGGCGGGTGCCCGGTTCGCCCGCTGGTACTGGATCGGACTGCAGATCGGCGTCACCCTCGGCATGGTGTTCGTGGTCTGGCTGTGGAGCCAGGCACTGTTCGACATTTACGTGCTGTGCATCTACTGCATCGTGGTGTGGGCGGCCATGATTCCGCTGTTCGTCTTCACGACCATCCGCAACCTGACGGCCGGCACCATCCCGGCGCCGGCCGGCCTGGTCCGCTTCCTCACGGACTGGGCGTGGCCGATCGTCGTTCTCCTCTGGGTCGCGACGGCGGCGTCCATCTTCTTCCGGTTCCTGAACTCCTTCCTGGGCAGCTAGACCTCCCCCGGAGTCTCAGCGGCCTTGGGTTGAAGCTACCGTTCCAGCGGAAGCCCCCAGGCGAGCACCACCGGTATGTCCTGGCCCTCCCATGTGGCCGTCAGCGAGGGGTCCGGTGCCGTGCGTCCGTCCAGGTCCAGCAAGCGCACTACGGAGAACTCCCAGCCGCCCTCGGTCAGGACGGAGGTTGCCCAGCCCTCCGGATCGGAAGCAGGCGCATCAACCAGCCCGGCGCCGTCGGGCATCCCCGTGCTGCTGACCTGCACGGTTTCGGACAACAGCTCGCGTCCGCCGTCGCTTTCAAGGTACTGGGCGGCCTGCGGCTGCCGGGAAAGGAGTGCCGCTTCCAGGGCCCGGGCGTAGACCGGGTCGCCGAGCGCGTCGTAGACCCAGCGCCGCCCGAGCACCGAGTGCTCCATTTCGTTGATCAGGAATTCCTCCGCGCCGGCCAGCGGTGCGCCGCGGTAGGTCAGGGGCACCTGCAGCAGCAGTGAACCGGCTTCCACGATATGGGTTTCGATTCCCACCTCGCCCTCGGGGTCATCGAACCGGAAGGAAGCCACCTTCCGAGCCGTCACCGGTTCCGTTGAGGGAAACCACCAGGTGCCCGGCAACCAGCCGGAGATCAATTCCATTTTGCCCGGACGCAGCTCGGCGTCGTATATAAGTGCCATGGCCACAGCCTAGGCGACTTTCTCCGGAACCCGTGAGGAATTTCCCCCGCCGGTTCCCCGTTGGCCCAGAGGAAGGCGTGCGGAAGATTGCCCCGCAGCGCCGCATTTCGATCCATGAGGAGAACCATGCTCAGAACCACGCCCGCCCGCCCGGAAACTCCCCGCACCGCACTCGTTGCCGGCGCCACCGGAATCGCCGGAGCGGCCCTGGTGGACCTGCTCGCGAACGAGGGCTGGACCGTCCTGGCCTTGTCCCGGAAGGCCGGAAACCCCGACCCGGCGCGTCCCGGCGTCGTTCCGGTTGCAGCGGACCTCGGTTCCCCCGACAGCCTGGCAAAGGCGCTGGAAGGCGCCCGCCCCACGCATGTCTTCTTTACGTCCTGGTCCCGGCAGGAGACGGAGGCGGAGAACATTGCCGTCAATTCGGCCATGGTCCGGAACCTGCTCACCGCCCTGGCGGACGCTCCCCTGGAGCATGTGGCCCTGATGACCGGGCTCAAGCACTACATGGGGCCGTTCGAGGCGTACGGGGAGGGTCCCATGCCGGACACTCCCTTCTCCGAAGACGAGCCGCGCCTGCCGGTGGAGAACTTCTACTATGCGCAGGAAGACGAACTGATGGCAGCGGCCGAGCGGCAGGGCTTCGCCTGGTCGGTCCACCGTGCCCACACCGTGATCGGCTTCGCCGTCGGCAACGCCATGAACATGGGACAGACCCTTGCCGTGCAGGCGACACTCTGCCGCGAGCTGGGGATGCCGTTTATTTTCCCGGGTTCCGAAACCCAGTGGAATTCGGTCACCGACATGACCGACGCCGGCCTGCTTGCCGAGCACATGCTTTGGGCCGCTACGGATGGGCACACCGCCAATGAAGCCTTCAACGTGGTCAACGGCGACGTTTTCCGCTGGCGTTCCCTGTGGCCGCGCCTGGCCGCCGAGTTCGGGGTGGAACCCGTCGGTTTTGAGTCGGAGCCGCGTCCGCTGGAGGAGCAAATGGCCGGCATGTCCGAAGCCTGGGCGAAGATTGCCGCCGAGCACGGCCTGGCCGAGCCTGACCTCGGACGCCTGGCTTCCTGGTGGCACACCGATGCCGACCTTGGCCGGAAGGTCGAGGTACTCACGGATATGAGCAAGAGCCGGGTCGCCGGTTTCACGGGCTACCGCCGCACGGAGGATGCCTTCAAGGCGCTCTTTGCGCGGCTTCGGGCCGAAAACCTGATTCCCTAACGGGCGGGAAGCAGGCGGATTACACAGGAAGGGCCGGCACCAGTGATGGTGCCGGCCCTTCCTGCGTCCGGATGGACTGTGCTGTCAGTTGAACCAGATGCCGATTTCGCGGGCCGCCGATTCAGGCGAATCGGACCCGTGGACCAGGTTCTGCTGGACGGCGGAACCCCAGTCGCGGCCGAAGTCGCCGCGGATGGTGCCCGGTGCCGCCGTGGTGGGGTCGGTGGTGCCGGCCAGGGACCGGAAGCCTTCAATCACGCGCTGTCCTTCAAGGACCACCGCAACAATCGGCCCGCTGAGCATGAACTCGACCAGCGGCTCGTAGAACGGCTTGCCCTGGTGCTCGGCGTAGTGCTCTTCGAGGATGCCGCGAGTGGCTTCGGTCTTCTTCAGCTCGGCCACGGTGTAACCCTTGGCTTCGATCCGGGCCAGGATGGCTCCGGTGAGCCGGCGCTCGACGCCGTCGGGCTTGATCAGGACAAGTGTGCGCTCGGTGCTCACGGTGTATCTCCTTGGAACGATCGGATATCGGATCTAAGCCTAGTCGGTGCCGGCGGCGGTTTCGGGGCCGGCTGCCGCGTTGCCTTCCTCGGGATGGGCTTTCTCCCATTCGGCCTGCATCCGGTCCCGTTCGCGGTTTTCCCGGTCCAGGCGCATTCCGGCTTTGAGTCCGTACCACCAGGTCATGGCGAAGAGCACGCCGACGAGGAACATCATGGGTTCCAGGAATCCGCTGGCAATGATCACCAGCTGCAGGATCCACCCGATCAGCGGACCCGCCGGCTTGGAGAGCAGCGCACAGGTTCCGATCAGCGCCACTGCCAGCAGCAGTCCGCCGCTGAGCAGCAGCGGCGGGGAGATGCTGTCCCGGTGCAGCCCGAAGACCGCCAGCGTCCCGAACAGCACCACGAATGCTTCCAGTGTCAGCACCGTCGACGCGAACATTACCTTGACGGAGCGGCGCTTCTTGGGCATTCCCGGACGCCATTCGCGCTGCGCTTTGGTCAGTTTAGCCATGGCTGCGAAGCCTACTTTCCGAGGAGGGTGCGCGCTTCGGCGACCAAGGTGATGGAACCGACCACGAGCACGCCGCCGGAGAGATCGTTGTTCTCCTCAGCCTTGGCTACGGCCCATTCGATGGCGTTGTCCAGGCCGGGCTCGACCTGGATGTCTTCGTCGGCGAACCCGGCGTCCACGGCATCCTGGACCAGTTCCTCGGCGGGAATGGCCCGCGGCGAGCCGGACTGGGTCAGGACAACGCCGCTGACCAGGTCGCCGAACTGTTCCCGGAGTTCGCTCAGGATGCCGACGGCGTCCTTCTCCGCCAGGATGCCGACCACCAGGACAAGCGTGGTGAAGTTGAACGCCTCGCGCAGCGCCTCAGCGGTTGCCTTCGCGCCCGCCGGGTTGTGCGCGGCGTCGACAACGATGGTGGGTGCGGTCCGCACCACCTCAAGGCGGCCCGGCGAGGTGACGGTCAGGAACCCGGTACGCAGCAGTTCGACGTCGAGCTCCTTGGTCCCGCCGCCGATGAAGGCTTCCAGCGCCGCCACGGCTACTGCGGCATTTTCGGCCTGGTGGGCGCCGTGCAGGGGAACCTGCAGGTCCTCATAGCGGCCGGCGAGGCCGTTGATGGTGACCATCTGTCCGCCCACTGCCATCACCCGGGATTCGACGCCGAACTCGACGCCTTCGAACCGGAACGGGACGCCTGCCTCGTGGGCCTTTTCCAGCAGCACCTGCGCTGCCTCCATGGGCTGGGCGGCGCTGATGAGGAACCCGTCCTCCTTGATGATGCCGGCCTTTTCCCGGGCAATGTCGGCGACGTCGTCGCCGAGCAGCTCGGTATGGTCCAGGGAAATGGGTGTGACTACGGAAACGGTGCCGTCGCCGACGTTGGTGGCATCGGTGATGCCGCCGAGGCCCACCTCGATGACCGCCACGTCCACCGGTTCGTCCGCGAACACCGCGAAGGCCAGGATGGTCACGGCTTCGAAGTACGTCAGCCGGGGCTCGCCCGCGGCCTCCAGCTCGGCGTCGACAATGTCCAGGTAGGGATGGATCTCGTCCCAGATCCGGACAAACGTTTCATCGCTGACAGGCTCGCCGTCAATGCTGATCCGCTCGGTGACGCTGGTCAGGTGCGGGCTGGTGTACCGGCCGGTCCGCAGCCCGTAAGCCCGCAGCCCGGCTTCGATCATGCGGGCGGTGGACGTCTTGCCGTTGGTACCGGTGATGTGGATGATCGGGAACGCCTTGTTCGGCTCCCCCAGTACCTCCATTGCCCGGAACAGCGGAGCCATGCGCGGCTCCATCTTGTTCTCCGGCGCGCGGCTAAGCAGCTCGGCGTAGACGCTCTCCACGGAGAACCCGTCAATGGAACCGGACGGGCGGTCTGCTGAACTCATTAGATCTTCTCCACTGTGACGGTGTATTTCTCGGCGTCGGTATCGGCGCCGTCGGTGACCAGGTCCCCGGTGATGACGAGGTCATCGGTGAGCGTTTCGGCCTTCACCAGGGCCACGTTGGCCTGGAGGGCGGCTGCCTCTTCCTCCCCCGTGCTGATGCGGGTGCGGATGCGGTCGCTGATATGCAGGTTCGCGTCGCGGCGGGCCTGCTGGACCGCCCGGATGGCGTCGCGGGCGGTGCCTTCGGCGGCCAGTTCCGGGGTGACCTCGGTGTTGAGCACCAGGAAGCCGCCGCCGGGCAGAACGGCAACCGCCTTGGCGGATTCCCCTTCATCCGATTCGACGACGGTTTCCAGGGTGTACTCCTGCGGCTCCAGGGCGAGGCCGCCGGCGGTGACCGTGCCGGCGTCGTCCACGGACCAGTCGCCGGACTTGGCAGCCTTGATGGCCGTCTGGACGTTCTTGCCCAGGCGGGGCCCGGCGGCGCGCGCATTGACCACGAGCTTCTGGCTGATGCCGAATTCTGCCGGGTCGGCGTCGGCGGCCTCCACCAGGCGGACGTTCTTCAGGTTCAGCTCATCCGCGATGATCGCTGCGAACTGGCCGGTCAGGGACTGCGCCTCCGGAGCGACGACGGTCATTTCGGACAGCGGCAGGCGCACGCGCAGGTTGGCACCCTTGCGGAGCGAGGAACCGACGGAGGCAATCCGGCGGGTCGCCTCCATGCGTTCCACCAGGGCCGGGTCGCTCGGGAAGAGGTCCGCGTCCGGCCAGTCGGTCAGGTGCACGGAGCGCCCGCCGGTCAGGCCGCGCCAGATTTCCTCACCGATCAGCGGCAGCAGCGGAGCTGCCACCCGGCACACGGTCTCCAGGCAGGTGTAGAGCACGTCGAAGGCCTGCGTATCTTCTTCGAAGAAGCGTGTACGGCTGCGGCGGATGTACCAGTTGGTCAGCGTGTCCATGTAGGCGCGGAGGATCTCGCAGGCCACGGACACGTCATAGGTGTCCAGTGCCGTGCCCATGTCCCGCACGAGGTCGCCGGTGGCGGCGAGCAGGTAGCGGTCCAGCGGCTCGGTGGAGTCGTAGCAGGCCTTGGCCTCGTAGCCGTTGCCGTTGTTGGCGGCGTTGGTGTAGAGGCTGAAGAAGTGCCACACATTCCACAGCGGCAGGATGGCCTGGCGGACGCCGTCGCGGATACCCTGCTCGGTGACGATCAGGTTGCCGCCGCGCAGGATCGGGGAGGCCATCAGGAACCAGCGCATCGCGTCGGAACCGTCACGGTCCAGCACCTCCGAGACATTCGGATAGTTCTGCAGCGACTTGGACATTTTCTGCCCGTCGGAGCCCAGGACAATGCCGTGGCTGATGACGTTGCGGAAGGCCGGCCGGTCAAACAGTGCCGTGGCCAGGACATGCAGGGTGTAGAACCAGCCGCGGGTCTGGCCGATGTACTCGACGATGAAGTCGCCGGGGTTGTGGTTCTCGAACCAGTCGGCGTTCTCGTGCGGGTAGTGCACCTGGGCGTACGGCATGGACCCGGAGTCGAACCACACGTCCAGGACATCCTCCACGCGGCGCATGGTGGACTGCCCGGTGGGGTCGTCCGGGTTGGGTCGCGTCAGCTCGTCGATGAACGGGCGGTGCAGGTCCGGCTGGCCTTCCTTGTTCAGCGGCAGCCGGCCGAAGTCGGCTTCCATTTCAGCCAGCGAACCGTACACGTCGGTACGGGGGTAGTTGGGATCGTCCGAAACCCAGACCGGGATGGGGCTGCCCCAGTAGCGGTTGCGGCTGATGGACCAGTCACGGGCGTTTTCCAGCCACTTGCCGAACTGGCCGTCCTTGACGTTCTCCGGGATCCAGTTGATCTGCTGGTTCAGCTCGACCATGCGGTCCTTGATCTTGGTGACCTCAACGAACCAGGAGGAGACCGCCTTGTAGATCAGCGGATTCCGGCAGCGCCAGCAGTGCGGGTAGCTGTGCTCGTAGCTGGCCTGGCGCAGCAGCCGCCCCTCCGCCTTCAGGACGCGGGTGATCGGCTTGTTGGCGTCGAAGACCTGCAGTCCGGCGATGTCGGCGAGCTCCCCGACGGCGAACATGGGCAGGAACTTGCCGCCCTCGTCCACGGAGAGGATCACGGGGATGCCGTATTCCTCGCAGACCTTCTGGTCGTCTTCACCGTAGGCGGGTGCCTGGTGGACGATGCCGGTGCCGTCGGTGGTGGTGACGTAATCCGCGGTGACGACCTGCCAGGCGTTGGCAGTGCCCCACTTTTCCGTGTCGGTGTAGTAGTTCCACAGCGGTGCGTAGCGCAGCCCGGCGAGGTCCTTGCCGAGGTGGACGGCCGTGACGGCCGCGCGGGCCGCCTCGGCGTCGTCGTACCCCAGGTCCTTCGCGTAGGAGCCCACAAGGTCCTCGGCCAGGAGGAAACGTCCCTCGCCGGCCTGGGTGCCCTTCGGACCCGCGGGCACGACGGCGTAGCGGACCTCGGGTCCGACGGCGAGGGCCATGTTAGTGGGCAGGGTCCAGGGGGTGGTGGTCCAGGCGATGGCCTGCACGCCTTCGAGCTCGGCGGAAAGCGCGTTGTCGCCGGCCGTGATGGGGAAGGTGACCGTGACCGTCTGGTCCTGGCGCATCTTGTAGACGTCGTCGTCCATGCGCAGCTCATGGTTGGACAGCGGTGTCTCGTCCTTCCAGCAGTACGGAAGCACCCGGAAACCGCTGTAGGTCAGGCCCTTTTCGTGCAGGGTCTTGAACGCCCAGATGACCGATTCCATGTACTCGACGTTGAGCGTCTTGT
Organism: Arthrobacter sp. zg-Y1116; assembly: GCF_024385485.1. NCBI lineage: Bacteria > Bacillati > Actinomycetota > Actinomycetes > Micrococcales > Micrococcaceae > Arthrobacter > Arthrobacter sp. zg-Y1116. Next base: position 814,164 of record NZ_JANFLR010000002.1, read on the forward strand.
AATCGTTCTCGAAATCGACCCAGCGGGCCTGGCGGGTGACATAGTCCTGCCAGTCGCCGGCGTACTTCATGACCGAGGCGCGGCAGGCATCGTTGAACTTGTCGATGCCCATCTTCTCGATCTGGACCTTGTCGCTCATCCCGAGCTGCTTCATGGCCTCGAGTTCGGCGGGAAGGCCGTGGGTGTCCCACCCGAAGCGGCGTTCCACGCGGCGGCCGCGCTGGGTCTGGTAGCGGGCCACCAGGTCCTTCACGTAGCCGGTGAGCAGGTGGCCGTAGTGCGGCAGGCCGTTGGCGAAGGGCGGACCGTCGTAGAAGACGAACTCGTTCTCGCCGTCGTTTCCGGCCGGCCGGGCGTCGATGGAAGCCTGGAAGGTGCCGTCATTTTCCCAGTACTTCAGAACGCGTTCTTCGAGTTCCGGAAACCGGGGAGAGGAGGGAACGGCAGCAGAAGCTGCGTCGCCGGTGCTGGCTTTGGGGTATACAGAGGGCATATTCGTCATCCTGATAGCGGCAAGTGAATCTGGCTGTGGAACAGGATGCGAGGGCGGCCTCTACCGGCCCCGAAAGGCCGGCGGTAACCGCGGTACCACCTCGCTTGCCGCCGTGCGTTCCCGCTGGTGCTGGGGTCGCGCGGCTGCCGCTCATTGACTGCTGTGACGGGCTTACCCGTCCGGTTCTACTGGGCTGCCCCTATTTAAGGGGTAGCTGTTCTTCCGGAAGCTCACCGGTGATGGCCGGGTCAGTGCTGTTCCGGTCAAGTTTAGGCCACGCCCGCGCCGGTTGTCGAAGCACCGTCCCCGGCGGGGCGCTCCGGGAGTACCTGCCCGCCTACAATCCGGTGCGTATGACCTTGTGCTGGGCAGCCTGCGCCAGCGGGCGCAGGACCACCTGGTCCAGGTTGACGTGGTGCGGCACGTTCAACGCGAACGCGATGACCTCGGCGACGTCTTCCGCCGTCAGCGGCTTTTCGACGCCGGCGTACACCTTGTCCGCAGCCTCCTTGTCCCCCACCCGGTTCAGGGAGAACTCCTCTGTCTTGACCATGCCCGGGGCAATCTCGATGACACGGACATTGTGTTCGGCTTCCTCCAGGCGCAGCGTCCGGGCCAGCATTTCTTCCCCGGACTTCGCTGCACTGTAACCGGCACCGCCCTCGTAGGCGGTAAAGGCCGCCGTCGACGTGAGCAGCAGTACCGATCCCCGGCCGTTCGCCCGCAGCGCGGGCAGGAATGCCTGCGTTGTCCGCAGTGCCCCCAGCACATTGACGTCGTACATGCGCTGCCAGTCGCTGATGCTTCCGTTCGCAACCGGGTCGAGTCCGAAGGCACCGCCGGCGTTGTTGATCAAGGCGTCCACTCCCCCGCCCGCCAGGACCTGCTCGGCGAGCCGTGCCACCGAAGCGTCATCGGTGACATCCGCAGCGATGGCTTCAGCGCCGGTTTCCCCTGCGAGCGCCTCCAGCTTCTCCCTCCGACGGGCGACGGCGACGACGTCCCAGCCCGAGGCGCGCAGTGCGCGCACTGCGGCAGCCCCGATCCCTGAACTTGCTCCGGTAACAACGGCCCGCTTCGGTGTGATCTCAGTCATGGCACCACTTTAGCCAGCGTTTGGTTCCGTCCTGGTTTTGCGGCGCTTTCCTTCCCTCTGTGACGACGGCGGCAGCTGGGCATGTTCGCGAAGACTCCACATGTCCCGCGTCTTTTTCACCAGATCCACATACTCTTCCGGCCGGTGCAGGACAAGTTCCGCGGTGATTCTCAGCGTGATCCACCCGCCCGCTGCCGACGTGTTCCAGCGTCGCCGGTCCGCGCGGTAGTGCTCCCGGCTGCTGTGGAACGCGAACCCATCGATCTCGATGATCAGCCACCCGTCAACAAGCAGATCCACTCGTCCGAGACCAGGCAGGGCCACCTCTGTCTCAACCCGCAGTCCGGCGTTCAGCAAGTGGAACCGCGCGCAGACCTCCAGCGGTGATGCCGTGGTGCGCCGAACGGTCCCCAGCAGGGCCCGGACCTGCCAGTCCTGCTGACCGGAGAATTCCTTCTGCAGGCTCTGCAGTCCTACGGCTTTGGTTACGACTGCGGATTCCGCCATCACCAGTGCGTCCAGCGGGGGAAGGCAGCGGAAGGCGTCCTTCAGGATCTGCCGGGGCGGTGCTATCAGCCGGTGTGCCGACCGCTGTCCCCGGTGGACAACCGTGCCGGGTATTGACCGGGCCGCGTCGCACCGGACGTGTACGGTTTCGGGTGGGGTCAGCAACCACCACCAGCCAAGAATGTCGGCCGCCGAGGTGCATGTCAGCGAGGTCTGGCTGCGTGCGGCATGGACCAACCGGGCGTCTGCCTGAGGCAGCGCCAACGTTCCGCGGGCCACGCGCCGGACGATCCCGGTGCGCAAGGCCTGGTCGATCGTGCGCCGAGGGAACCCGTTGGCGGTCAGCGTCCCGTAGCTGGCTACTCCGTAACGTGTGAGCAGGAATGCCTCCAGTTGCTGCATCCCCTCACAGTGGTGGGTCTCCGGCCGGTTGTTGCTCTTCCGTGCTGCGGGGTGGCGTGCATCAGGTCACCCGATGCGGTTCGGTCCTGTGTGGAGGGATGGAGGCCGTGCCTGCCCGCACGGGGTCCCACGGTTTGGGGCTCCTGGCATCTCCCGAGCTCCCACCAGCACCAGCAGCACCACCCGGTGGGACGCTGTGCTCGCAGCAGACCCCCGCCCCGCACAGGCGGGGGCCAAGCTGTAGGCTCTCGGTACGCCGTCCCCGCTAGCTGCCCCGACCCTCCGCGAACCGAACAGGACCTGTCCATGCCTCTTGTCACCAGATTCCTCGCCGGAGTACTCCTTGCCAACGCAGTCCCGCACGGGGTCAGCGCCGTCCAGGGCCGAAGGTTCCCCACCCCGTTTGCCAATCCGCCCGGCGTCGGACTCTCGGGCCCCGTGGCCAACGCCGTCTGGAGCGCCCTGAACGCAGCGGGCGGCGTCGCCCTTCTGGGCCGGGCCCCGTCCGGTCCACGTGAACGCATCTCGCTGCTCACCGGAGCAGTCGCCATGACCTTCTTTCTGGCCCATTACTTCGGGAAGTCACCGCAGGACGGGAAACAGGCGGCAACACCCGGGACAGTCCGGTAAACCCGGCAGTGCCTCAGACCATAGGCCTACATGGAAGAATGGAAACCATGGCTGAACATATCCCGGGCACAGACACGCCCGACAACGAACCCCAGACCGTTTCCGTCCCCGACAAGCCCGCCCTTGAGGGGCTTGAGTCCAAGCTGAGCGCCCGCTGGCGCGAGGAGGGAACGTACGCGTTCGAGCCGGACACGGTCCGCGACGAGGTCTACTCCATCGACACTCCCCCGCCCACGGCCTCCGGCTCGCTGCACGTGGGGCACATGTTCTCCTACACGCAGACCGATGTGATGGCCCGCTACAAGCGGATGACCGGCAAGAACGTCTTCTACCCGATGGGCTGGGACGACAACGGCCTGCCCACTGAGCGCCGCGTGCAGAACTACTACGGTGTGCGGTGCGATCCCACCAAGCCGTACGACGCCGACTACCGTCCGCCGGCCAAGGCCGCGAAGAACCAGCGTGATTTCGACGTCGTCTCCCGCCGCAATTTCATCGAGCTGTGCGAGGAGCTGGCGGTGGAGGACGAGAAGGTCTTCGAGGACCTCTTCTCCACCCTGGGCCTGTCCGTGGACTGGAACCGCACCTACCGCACCATCGACGACCACTCACGTGCCGTCAGCCAGCGCGCCTTCCTGGACAACCTGCGGGCCGGCGACGCCTACATGGCCGAAGCCCCCACGCTCTGGGACGTCACCTTCCGCACCGCCGTGGCCCAGGCAGAGCTTGAGGACCGCGAGCAGCCCGGCGCCTACCACCGGGTGAGCTTCCACGCCCCCGACGGCGAGAAGATCTACATCGAGACCACCCGTCCGGAACTGCTGCCGGCCTGCGTTGCCCTCGTTGCGCATCCCGACGACGAGCGGTACCAGCGCCTCTTCGGCACCACGGTGAAGTCGCCGCTGTTCGACGTCGAGGTGGAAGTGAAGGCGCACCCGCTGGCCAAGCCCGACAAGGGCTCCGGCATCGCCATGATCTGCACCTTCGGCGACCTGACCGACGTGACCTGGTGGCGCGAGCTGAACCTGCCCACCCGTGCCGTGATCGGCCGCGACGGGCGCATCCTCGCGGATACCCCGGAGTGGATCGCCACCGAGACGGCCAAGGAAAACTACGCGGCCATCGCCACGAAGACCGTCTTCAGCGCCAAAGAAACCGTGGTGGAAATGCTCCGCGAAAGCGGCGACCTCGACGGCGAACCGAAGAAGATCACCCACCCGGTCAACTTCTTCGAAAAGGGCGACAAGCCCCTCGAAGTGGTCACCAGCCGCCAGTGGTACATCCGCAACGGCGGCCGCGACGAGGAACGCCGCGAACGCCTGATTGCCCGGGGCAAGGAAATCGACTTCCACCCGGCGTTTATGCGCTCCCGCTACGAGAACTGGATTGAGGGCCTCAACGGTGACTGGCTGGTCTCCCGCCAGCGCTTCTTCGGCGTGCCCGTTCCGGTCTGGTACCCCCTGGATGCCGCCGGCAACCCGGATTACGACCACCCGGTGCTGCCGGATTCGGCATCCCTCCCCGTGGACCCGGCCGCCGAACCGGCTCCGGGCTACGAAGAGTCTGCCCGCAACCAGCCGAACGGCTTCATCGGCGACGCGGATGTGCTCGACACCTGGGCCACCTCCTCGCTGACCCCGCAGATTGTGGGCGGCTGGAGCGTGGACGAGGACCTCTTCGCGAAGGTCTTCCCGTTCGACCTGCGGCCGCAGGGCCACGACATCATCCGGACCTGGCTGTTCTCGTCAGTGGTCCGCGCCGATGCGTTGAACGCCGCTGCGCCGTGGAAGCACGCCGCGATTTCGGGCTGGATCCTGGATCCGGACCGGAAGAAGATGTCCAAGTCCAAGGGCAACGTGGTGGTCCCCACCGACGTGCTGAACGAGTTCGGTTCCGACGCCGTGCGCTACTGGGCCGCTTCGGCGAAGCTCGGAGCGGATACGGCATACGAAATTGCGCAGATGAAGATCGGCCGCCGGCTGGCCATCAAGCTGCTCAACGCGTCAAAGTTCGTCCTGAACCTGGGCGCTACGGAGAAGAACGTGGCCCTGGCGGACACCTCGGTGATCACCAACGCGCTGGACCTGGCACTGCTGGCCCAGCTGACCGACGTCGTCAACGCCGCCACGAGTGCTTTCGAACGCTACGACTACGCCAAGGCACTGCAGCTGACCGAGTCCTTCTTCTGGTCCTTCACGGATGACTATGTGGAGCTGATCAAGGACCGTGCCTACGGGGCTGCCGGGGACGCGGAGCAGGCTTCGGTGCTCGCTACGCTGGCAACCACGCTGGATGCGCTGCTGCGCCTGTTCGCACCGTTCCTGCCGTTCGCCACGGAAGAGGTCTGGGGCTGGTGGCGCGCCGGATCGGTGCACCGCGCGCCGTGGCCCAACGTAGACGGCCTCGCCGCCGCAGTGGTGGATGCCGACGCCGGCATCCTCGGTACGGTTGCCGCCGCCCTGGGCGGTATCCGCAAGGCGAAGTCCGAGGCCAAGGTGAAGCAGCGGACCGAGGTCCTCAAGGCCACGGTCACCGCGCCTGAGGGTGCCGTCGCCCGCCTCCGTGCCGGGCAGGCGGATCTGAAGGCCGCCGGTAACGTCCGCGAACTCAACCTGGCCGTCGGCGAGGGCGAGCTGAGCGTTTCCGACGTCGAACTGGCACCGCCGGCAGAGTAACCGCAGCAGGACAGCAGAACGCCCGGCCGGGTTACCCGGCCGGGCGTTCTGGTTTATGGAAGCAAAGCAATCAGTCGAACTGCGGGCTCTCGGTACGGCTGCGCTTGAGTTCGAAGAACGCCGGGTTGGAGGCAAGCATAACGGCGCCGTCGAACATCGCGCCGGCCTCTTCGCCCCGCGGTATGCGGGTCAGGACCGGGCCGAAGAAGGCGGTGCCGTTGAAGGCCACGATGGGGGTGCCGACGTCGTCCCCCACCTTTGCGATGCCTTCCTTGTGTGAGGCGCGCAGCTGGGAGTCATACTCGTCGGTTTCGGCGTACTGCGCGAGCTCGGCGGGCAGGCCCACCTCGGCCAGGGCCTCACGGATCACCGTGGGGAAGTCGGAGTTGCCGCCGATATGGATTCGGGTTCCCATGGCGTCGTACAGCTTCTTGATGTACTCGCTGCCGTGCAGTTCCTGCGCTGCGATGATCACGCGCACAGGACCCCAGGCCGCATCCATCCGCTTCCGGTAGTCCTCCGGAAGGTGGTCGCGCCCCTCGTTCAGCACGGACAGGCTCATGACGTGCCAGTTGGTGCGGACGTCGCGGACCTTTTCCACCTCATCCATCCAGCGGGAGGTGACCCAGGCGAACGGGCACATCGGGTCAAACCAGAAATCGGCAGTCGATGCGGAACTGGCAGGCGACGCAGAACCATTTACGGTCACGGAAACTCCTTCGAAGCGGTCGATGGCGCATTCAACGCCGAACGTACTACTCCTCCCAACCCCGTACTACGCGGATTTGTTCCGGCGCTTGGTGGCGACTGCGTGGGAGATAAGGGTCGGTTCGGCCTTCTTCTCCACGGTATCCGCGGTAATGACCACCGTGGCGACGTCCTCCTGGCTAGGCAGGTCGAACATTACCGGCAGCAGCACTTCTTCGAGGATGGCACGCAGGCCGCGGGCTCCGGTGCCGCGGTCCAGCGCCTGGTCCGCGATCGCGTCCAGGGCGCCCTGCTCGAAGGTGAGTTCGACGCCGTCGAGCTGGAACATCTTCTGGTACTGCTTCACCAGGGCGTTCTTCGGCTCGGTCAGGATACGGATCAGGGCCGTGCGGTCCAGATTGGACACGGTGGTGATGACGGGCAACCGGCCGATGAATTCGGGAATCAGGCCGAATTTGAGCAGGTCCTCGGGCATGACCTCGGCGTACGAGTCCGTGCCCTTGGTGGTTTCGATCAGCGGCGCGCCGAACCCGATGCCCTTGCGGCCGGAGCGCGAACCGATGATTTCTTCCAGTCCGGCAAAGGCGCCGGCCACGATGAAGAGGACGTTGGTGGTGTCGATCTGGATGAATTCCTGGTGCGGATGCTTGCGTCCGCCCTGCGGCGGCACGGAGGCGACCGTTCCTTCGAGGATCTTCAGCAGTGCCTGCTGTACGCCTTCGCCGGAGACGTCCCGGGTGATCGAGGGGTTCTCGCTCTTGCGCGAAATCTTGTCGATCTCATCGATGTAGATGATGCCCTGCTCCGCCTTCTTGACGTCGTAGTCCGCCGCCTGGATGAGCTTGAGCAGGATGTTTTCCACGTCTTCGCCGACATACCCGGCTTCGGTGAGCGCGGTGGCGTCGGCGACGGCGAAGGGGACGTTGAGCCGGCGGGCCAGGGTCTGCGCCAGATAGGTCTTGCCGCAGCCGGTGGGACCGATCAGGAGGATATTGGACTTGCCGATTTCGACGTCGTCGGCCGCTACCGCGTCCGCAAGGTTGCCGGCGTTGCGCGGAGCATGGCCGGCCTGGATCCGCTTGTAATGGTTGTAGACCGCAACGGCCAGCGACCGCTTGGCGGGTTCCTGGCCAATGACGTATTCCTGCAGCGAGTCGAAGATTTCCCGCGGCTTGGGCAGCTCGAAGGTACCCAGGTCAGCAACCTCGGAGAGTTCTTCCTCGATGATCTCGTTGCAGAGGTCGATGCACTCATCGCAGATATACACGCCGGGGCCGGCAATGAGTTTGCGTACCTGCTTCTGGCTCTTTCCGCAGAAAGAGCACTTGAGCAGATCCGTGCTCTCACCAATGCGAGCCATAGTTCAGTCCCCTTAGATGGTCCATCAAAAACGGTTCCGCAGCATGGGCTGAGCCAACCATGATCCACTCTAGGACACTTGGAGGAGCTATTCAGCAACCAAACGGCCCGTGGTGCGATATTACGCGCCACGGGCCGGCTGGACATGCCGTTATTTCGGCGAAGCAGGTTACATCTTGTTAATGGCCGGCGTCTTGAGCTTGCGGGAATCAAGCACCTGGTCGATCAGCCCGTATTCCAGGGCCGAGTCGGCGGTCAGGATCTTGTCACGCTCGATGTCCGTATTGACCTGCTCGGAGGTGCGGTTGGAGTGCAGCGCCAAGGTGTCCTCCAGCCAGGTACGCATCCGCATGACCTCGGCGGCCTGGATTTCCAGGTCGGAGGCCTGGCCGCCCTGGCCGCCGGACAGCGACGGCTGGTGGATGAGCACGCGGGCGTTCGGCAGTGCCAGGCGCTTGCCCGGGGTCCCTGCGGCCAGCAGCACGGCGGCGGCGCTGGCAGCCTGACCGAGGCAGACCGTCTGGATCTCCGGACGGATGTACTGCATGGTGTCGTAAATGGCCGTCATGGCCGTGAACGAGCCGCCCGGGGAGTTGATGTACAGGGTGATGTCGCGGTCCGGATCCGTGGACTCAAGCACCAGCAGCTGGGCCATGACGTCGTCAGCGGACGCGTCATCAACCTGGACGCCCAGGAAGATGATGCGGTCTTCGAACAGCTTGGTGTACGGATCCTGGCGCTTGAAGCCGTAGGGCGTGCGCTCTTCGAACTGCGGCAGGACGTAGCGGCTGGTGGGCATCTGCGGGGCGACGGCGGAGCCGGCGGTGCCGAAATTATGGTTCATGAATTACTCCTGAAGTCTGCAAATGGAGGGGTGGCTGGCCGGGGACCCTAGTCCTCGTCCTTGCCCTCTGCCTGGTCCTGGTTGGTTCCGCCGCCGCCGGTCACTCCGCCTGCGTGTGCGGAGATCTTGTCGAAGAAGCCGTATTCGAGGGCTTCCTGCGCGGTGAACCACTTGTCGCGGTCATTGTCCTTGAGGATGGTTTCGACGGTCTGGCCGGTCTGCTCGGCAGTCAGCTCAGCCATCACACGCTTCATGTTCAGGATCAGCTCGGCCTGGATCTTGATGTCCGAAGCCGTGCCGCCGATTCCGCCGGAGGGCTGGTGCATCAGGATGCGGGCGTGCGGCGTTGCGTAGCGCTTGCCCTTGGTGCCGGAGGAGAGCAGGAACTGGCCCATGGAGGCGGCCAGGCCGGTGGCGACGGTGACGACGTCGTTCGGGATGAACTGCATGGTGTCGTAGATCGCCATGCCTGCGGTCACGGAGCCGCCGGGAGAGTTGATGTAAAGGTAGATGTCCTTCTCGGGATCTTCCGCGGAAAGCAGCAGAAGCTGGGAGCAGATCGCGTTGGCATTCTCGTCCCGGACTTCCGAGCCCAACCAGATAATCCGCTCCTTGAGCAGGCGGTTGTAGATGTAGTCGTCCCGGCCGGCCGGGTCCACCGTAGCCATGGTGGGTGTGTTCGGTGCAGTTGCCATACTGAGTGACCTCTCGCTCTGGCAGGAACGGATGCTGGCCGTGCCAGCGGCTCCTGCCGTTTGTCTCTTCTAGGACACTAGCCTGTCGCGGCGGCGATCTGCTTCTGTTTGGCCGGCTGTTCGCTGACGGCGCACGATGCGCGTCACATCGGTCTGTGGCGCGGGCCGCCCGCCAAAGGAACGCTTAAACCACTGTGCCGCCGGCCCTTTCGGACCGGCGGCACAACAGGCGGTTAAGGAAACCGGGACAGGCTAGGCCTTGTCTTCGTTCTGCTGCTCTTCTGCTTCTGCTTCTGCTGCCTCGACCTCTTCGCCGGCGGGCCGGACGAATTCGGTGAGGTCGATCTCGGCACCGGTGGTGTCGGTGACCTTGGCCAGCTCGAGGACCTTGGCCAGTGCCTTGCGGCGGCGGACTTCGCCGACCATCATCGGAACCTGGCCGCTCTGGTCGATCAGCTGGGCGAACTGGTTCGGATCCATGCCGTACTGCGAAGCGGAGGAAACGATGTAGTCGATCAGCTCGTTCTGGTTGACCCCTACTTCTTCCTTCTCGGCTACGGCGTCAAGGATGATCTCGTTCTTGAACGCCTGCTCGGTGTTGGACCGAACCTCGGCGCGGTGCTCTTCGGTGTCGTGGTCCGGACCGGAGGTCTGGGCGCTCTCGGAGTTGAAGTGCTGTTCGATCTGCTCTTCGATGACGGATTCCGGAACCGGAACCTCAACGAGCTCGAGCAGCTTCTCCAGGACCTTGTCGCGGGCTTCGACGCCCTGCTCCATCAGCTTGGACTCGGCCGCGCGCTTGGTGAGGTCTTCGCGGAGCTCGGCGATGGTGTCGAACTCGCTTGCCAGCTGGGCGAAGTCGTCGTTGGCCTCGGGGAGCTCGCGCTCCTTGACTGCCTTGACGGTAACGGTGACCACGGCGTCGGAACCGGCGTGCTCACCGCCGGCCAGCTTGGTGTTGAAGGTGGCGGATTCGCCGCTGCTCAGGCCGGTAACGGCCTCGTCCATACCCTCGAGCATGGTGCCGGCGCCTACCTGGTAGGACAGGTCAGCAGCGGAATCCACCTCTTCACCGTCTACCTTGGCGACCAGGTCCATGGTCAGGAAGTCATCGGCGGCGGCGGGGCGGTCCACGGACTTCAGCGTGCCGAAGCGGCTGCGCAGCTCGTCCAGGGCCTTGTCGACGTCGGCGTCGGAAGCCTCGGCGGGCTCGACGGTGACCTCGAGGCCGGCGTAGTCCGGGAGCTCGATTTCGGGGCGGATGTCCAGCTCGACGGTGAAGACCAGCTGGCCCTCGTCGGTGGTCGGGTCCGGCACTTCGGTGATCTCAACTTCGGGCCGGCTCAGGGGGCTGATTCCGGTTTCCTGGACGGCTTCGGCGTAGAAGCCGTTGAGTCCGTCGTTGATCGCCGTCTCGAGGACGTAGCCGCGGCCAACGCGCTGATCGATGAGGCGGTTGGGAACCTTGCCCTTGCGGAAGCCCGGGACCTGCACCTGAGTGGCGATGGTCTTGTAGGCCTCTTCGATGCTCGGCTTCAGTTCCTCGAACGGAACTTCGACGTTGAGCTTTACCCGCGTGGGTGTGAGGTTTTCTACGGCGCTCTTCACAGCGTAAGTTCTCCTGAGGGTTCTGGGATTGGTCTGCACCATGGTTATACAGAGTCGGGGTGACAGGATTTGAACCTGCGACTTCCTGCTCCCAAAGCAGGCGCTCTTCCAAGCTGAGCTACACCCCGTCAGTGCACCTGACAGCCTACCTGCCCTGAAGCTGGTATGACGAATTTTCCCGGCACCACGATCGATTCCGCACCCGGTTGGGAGCCGGATACGGGCCGATTACTCACGGCCGGTTTTCGCGTGCTAAGGTAAAACCTGCCTTACGGCGCCGGGGATGTAGCTCAATGGTAGAGCCTCAGTCTTCCAAACTGATTACGCGGGTTCGATTCCCGTCATCCCCTCCACCTTAGAAGGGCCTTCCGCCGCGCGGAAGGCCCTTCTTGCTTTTAGGCCCGTGCAGGCCAGGCGGCCAGGCAGGTGCCCGCGCCCGCGCTCAGTCGGCCTGGCAGGATCAGTCGGCCTGGCAGGACGGGCACCAGTACAGTTTGCGGGCGCCCATCTCGGTTCCCGCCACCGGGGTTCCGCAGCGCCGGCACGGCAGTCCGGTCCGCTTATAGACATAGTGGGCCTCGGACACGGGGACCGGCTCGCCGGTGTCGTCCCGGTCCTGCGGCTCCGTAGTGATGATCCGGCCCTGCCGCACTCCGTCGTTCATCAGGCGCACGACGTCGTCCCACAGGGCCCCCGCCTCGGCCTCGCCCACGCTGCGGCCCAGCCGCCAGGGTGAAATCCGGGCCCGGAACAGCACTTCGGCGCGGTAGACGTTGCCCACCCCCGCCAGCACCTCCTGGTTCATCAGCAGGAGGCCGACAGGCGAGCCCTTGCTGCGCAGCCGGCGCGTGAATTCCGCAGCACGCCCGGCACCTGCGGCGCCGTCATCCCCGGCGCCGCCGTCCCCGCCCGCCAGCGGGTCCGGCCCCAGCCTGGCCAGCACCTTTCGGCGTTCGGCTTCGGTCACCACCTCGCAGGCGGTGGGGCCGCGCAGGTCCGCCCAGCCGTGCTTGGAAACCAGCCGGACCCGCACCGCCCCCTTGGGTTCGGGCGGCCCGGAGTAGCCCGCGCCGTCGTCGCCTGCCACCTCCTGCTCCCCCAGCCGCCGGGGCGCTCCGATACTGGAGGATCCGATGAACGTTTCGTCCCCGCCGAAATCGAAGGCGCCGTAGAGGCCAAGGTGGATGCGCAGGTAGAGATCATGGTCGAAACGCAGGAACAGCTGCTTGCCGTGGGCTTCCGCCGCCTCGAGCACATGTCCGTCCAGCCGGGCGGCACCGGCAGCAAACCGGCCCTGCGGGCTGCTTACGGTGAGCCTTTCGCCACCGAACACCGAGGAGAACTGCCGGGCCAGGCGGTGGATGGAATGCCCTTCGGGCATTAGAGCGTGGAGCCGGTGGTTTCGTACCGTGCAATCTGTCCGATCCGGCGGACATGGCGTTCGGCGTCGCTGAAGGGCTCGGCGAGGAAGGCTTCGATGATTCCGGTGGCCTCCTCTACGCTGTGCTGGCGCCCGCCCACGGCGACGATATTGGCATCATTGTGCTGGCGTGCGAGCTTTGCGGTCTCCAGGTTCCAGGCCAGTGCGGCCCGGATTCCCCGAACCTTGTTGGCGGCGATCTGTTCGCCGTTGCCTGAGCCGCCCAGCACGATTCCCAGGGCATCCGTGCCCGCTTCCTGATCCCGGACAACGGCCTCGGCCGCATCGATGCAGAACGCGGGGTAATCGTCCTCGGCATCGTATTCCCGGGGGCCGTGGTCGACGACGTCGTACCCCTTGCCCGTCAGATGGGCAATGAGGTGGGAGCTCAGTTCCATGCCTGCGTGGTCGGTTGCAATATGGACGCGCATTTGGGGTAAGTCCGTTTCTTGAGGATGGGGAAAAGACGCTTCCAGCCTAGCTTCCGCTGCAGCCGCGTCTCCAAATTCCCCCGGCCCGACCGGAAACCGCCCTTACATGGCGTTGCTGCGTGCCGATAGAGCAGGTAGGACTATACTCCGATCCCTCCGGATTGGAGCGGTCTACCCGCGTCCGACGCTGGCGTCGCGGATACAGCACCGTTGCGCCCACCAGGAATCGCCCTACAAGGATTAGTCATTTGAAAAGTGCAAAACTCGCCGTTCTGGCCCTCCTCGCCGTTTCGCTGACAGCAGGAGGGCTTCCGGCACAGGAGTACGCCGTCCCCGGCGAACCCGCGGCCACACAGGTCCCCGCCGATCCCGGCGCCGCCACCCTGCCTCCCTCTCCTGCGCCCGACGCCGGCAGCGCCGTCGCGGAAGCCGTGCCGGAGGCTGAACCGACGCCATCCGCCCCGCTGACCGCCGACCCGGCTGAGGAACATCCCGCCGACGGCGATGAAAGCCACACGGACACGGCCGAATCCGGGGATGAGCTCGGGTACGACCCCGTGGTCGGCGGGGGCTTCCCGGTCCCCGGTCCCAACACTCCGATGGTCACGGACCCGGACGGGACCGTGCGTTCCGCCGTGGAGACGGACATCTCCGCAGCGCATGACCACGGCGCCTCTGCCTTCAGCAGCGCGGCCGGCGGTGCAAGCACGATGGGTGCCGCCGCCCGCAGCGGGACGATCAACATCACGCTCGTGTACGCCACGCTTACCGATAACCGGGGCGCGGTGAATGAAGCCGGAGCACTTAACTCGATGACCGCGGCCAACCAGTACTGGCGTGCCATGTCCAACGGCCGGCTGGGCGTGCTCCATACCAGCACCCGCGCCATCAACAGCTCCGCCAATTCCCGGCAGGACTACGCCGACATGATGAATACCATCAAGCGTGACCTCGGATGGCGGGACAGCGCCAACAATGCCCTGCTGGTCTTTGTGCCTGCCGGCGATCTCAAGAGCGGGGGGTACGGCGGCATCCTCGGCGGCGGCTGGACTTCCGGTCCCACCAGCGGTTCGGTGTTGATGCCGCAGCCTTCGGGCTTCACCAACAACGTGGTGACGCACGAATTCGGCCACGTACTGGGCCTGCTGCACGCCAACAGCCTCAAATGCAACAACGGCCGATCCGATATCGGTGTCGGCTCCAACGGCGCCTGGGCCGACGGTTCCTGCACCTCGCGTGAGTACGGAGACACTTCCGATCTCATGGGTTACGCACAGTATCCTTCGCCGGCCATTAATTCGTATTTCTGGGACGCCGGCGGTTTCGGCCGCGGCGACGAGATCTACAACGCCGGTACACCCGGATCCTCGATCACCTACACCCTGAGGCCCTGGGCCGGCTCTTCCGCGCAGCGTGCGGTGAAATTCAGGGATTCTTCCGGCGAGACCTATTACCTCGAGCTTCGGCTTCCGGTGGGATATGACGAGTCCACGGCTGTCGGCGGCAACCGCGGCGTGAAGATCGTCAAGCCGGACCTGGCGAACGACTGGGCCGTGAATTCCCTGGTTATTGCACCCAACACCCGGGATTTCAGCGGTTATACCAATGCCAACAGCACCTGGCAGGCCGGCCAGACCTTCACCTCGCATTCCGGCACAACGGTGCACGTCAACTGGATCAGCGGCGAAGCCGCGTCCGTCACGGTGACCGGCGGCGTCGCCGCTCGTGCCGGAGCCCCGATCGACGAAGCCCGCAGGGCGCACCCGGAGCTGGGCAACGCGATCGGCGATATCCGCGGCGGGTTGAAGGACGGCGGGGCCTACCAGGACTTCCAAAACGGAGCCATCATCTGGTCCCCCAACACAGGTGCACGCGTTTCCACCGGAGCGATCCGCTCCGCCTGGGCGTCCACCGGTTTCGACGCCGGCTACCTCGGCCTTCCCACCAGTGACGAGGTCTACGGCCTGCCCAACGGCGGCGCCTACCAGGATTACCAGGGCGGCGCCATTATCTGGTCGCCCGCCACCGGGGCGCGGGTCTCCAAGAACGGCCCGATCCGCACCGAGTGGGGCTACACCGGTTTTGAACGCAGCTACCTGGGCTATCCCACGAGCAACGAAATAGGCGGACTGCCCAACGGCGGAACCTACCAGGACTTCCAGAACGGAGCCATCATCTGGTCTCCGGCCACGGGTGCGCGCGTTTCCCGGAACGGACCCATCCGTGAAGCCTGGCGCCGTTCCGGCTTCGAGAACAGCCCCATCGGCTACCCGACGACAAACCAGGTGACGCTCGCAGACGGCGGCACCTCCCAGGAGTACCAGCGCGGAACCATCATCCACTCCCCTGCGTCCGGGGCCTGGATCGTCACGGGTGCCGTCCGGAATGTCTGGCGTGCCGCCGGAGCGGAAAAGTCGGACCTCAAATATCCCGTGGGCAATGAAGTCCTGATGGGGACCCAGGGCACCTACCAGGACTATCAGGGCGGTGCCATGATCTGGTCCGCTGCGACCGGAGCACAGATCTCCAAGAGCGGCCCCATCCGCTCGGCCTGGGGCGCCACGGGCTTCAACGCCAGCTACCTTGGGCTTCCCACCGGCCCGGAGACAAGCATGGGCACTCAGGGGAAATACCAGGACTACCAGGGCGGCGCGATCATCTGGTCGGAGAAGACCGGGGCCAGGATCTCCCGGAACGGTCCCATCCGCTCGGCCTGGGGCGCCACAGGCTTCAACGCCGGTCCGCTGGGCCTGCCGACCGGGGAGGAACGGGCCATGGGCACCCAGGGCAGCTACCAGGACTACGAAGGCGGAGCCATTATCTGGTCCGCAAAGACCGGAGCCCAGGTCTCCGTGAACGGACCGATCCGCTCCGCCTGGGGTTCCACGGGCTTCAACTCCGGCTATCTGGGGCTTCCCACCGGAGGGGAACGGAGCATGGGAGCGCAGGGCAAGTACCAGGACTATGAGGGCGGCGCGATCATCTGGTCCCAGAAGACCGGGGCGCAGATCTCGAAGAACGGGGCAATTCGTTCAGCCTGGGGCTCCACCGGTTTCAACTCGGGCTACCTCGGCCTGCCGACCAGCGGAGAAAAATCCTCCAACGGCGGAACCACACAGGAATACGAGGGCGGCACCATCCTCTCCTCTGCCGGCACGGGAACGCATATCCTCGCAAACGGGCCCGTCCGGGACGCCTACCGTGCGCAGGGCGCGGAGACGGGACGTCTCGGATACCCGACCTCCGGTCCGACCGCGGCCGCAGGCGGTGCAACGGTCCAGAGCTTCAAGGGCGGAAAGATCACCCGGGATGCCGACGGCAAGGTACAGGTCAGCTACAACTAGCGGCTGACGGCAGGACACCGGAACGGCGGATTGCTCTTTGCAATCCGCCGTTCCCTGCTTTGGAAGGGTGCTTGGCGGTGAGAGACTGTTGCACAAGATCACTAGTGTGGAAGATTCTTGCAAACACCATGAATCCGCCGCACTCCTTGTCCTTGAGAAAGGCCCAACCTTGCCAGGTATGAATCTCACGCGCTCCGAAGCCCGTGAACGTGCAGAACTCCTCGACGTCGAGTCCTACGACGTCAACCTCGACCTGACCCGGGGAGAGACGGTGTTCGGCAGCACGACCGTCGTCCGGTTCTCCGCCCGCCCCGGGACCTCGACCTTCATCGACGCGGTCACCGACACGGTTCACCGGATCACGCTCAACGGCGTGTCCCTGGACCCGGCGGAGGTGTCCGACGGCGTGCGGATCTCCCTGCCGAACCTCGCCGAGTCCAACGAACTCGTGGTAGACGCGGACGCCCGCTACATGAACACCGGTGAGGGCCTGCACCGTTTCGTGGACCCCGTGGACAACGAGGTCTACCTTTATTCGCAGTTCGAGGTTCCGGACTCCCGCCGGATGTTCGCGGTCTTCGAACAGCCGGATTTGAAGGCCACCTTCCGCTTCACGGTCACCGCGCCGTCGCACTGGGACGTCATTTCCAACTCCCCCACCCCGGAACCCGTTGCCGCCGGCGACCTGACGGACGCCAGTCCGCGCTCCACCTGGTCCTTCGAACCCACGCCGCGGATCTCCTCCTACATCACCGCGCTGATCGCAGGTCCGTACCAGTCCGTCCGCAGCGAGCTGACCAGTTCCGACGGACGCACCATCCCCCTGGGTGTCTTTGCCCGCCGGTCCCTGATGCAGTTCATGGACGCGGAGAACATCTTCGAACTCACCCGCCAGGGCTTCGCCTTCTACGAGGAGCAGTTCGGTACGCCGTACCCGTTCGAAAAGTATGACCAGCTCTTTGTGCCCGAGTTCAACGCCGGGGCCATGGAAAACGCCGGTGCCGTGACCTTCCTCGAGAGCTATGTCTTCCGTTCCCGGGTTACCGAAGCCACCGTGGAACGCCGCGCCGTGACGATCCTGCACGAACTGGCGCACATGTGGTTCGGCGACCTGGTAACGATGCGCTGGTGGAACGACCTGTGGCTGAATGAATCCTTCGCAGAGTTCATGTCTACCCTCGCCGCTGCCGAGGCCACCGAGTTCAAGCAGTCCTGGACCACGTTCGCCTCGTTGGAAAAGGCCTGGGCCTACCGCCAGGACCAGCTGCCCACCACGCACCCCATCGTCGCCGAAATCCGGGACCTGGAAGACGTCCAGGTGAACTTCGACGGCATCACCTATGCCAAGGGCGCTTCCGTGCTCAAGCAGCTGGTGGCCTGGGTCGGACAGGATAAGTTCATGGCCGGCGTGCGCGAGTACTTCGGCAAGCACTCCTGGCAGAACACCGAGCTGTCGGATCTGCTGTCGGAGCTGGAAACAGCCAGCGGCCGGGACCTGTCCGACTGGTCCGCGAAGTGGCTGGAGACTGCCGGCGTAAACACCCTGCGTCCGGAGTTCGAGACCGATGAGGACGGCACCATCACGTCCTTCGCCGTGCTGCAGAGCGCTATCGAGGAATACCCCACCCTTCGCCCGCACCGCCTGGCGATCGGCTTCTACAACCCGGACGCGGACGGCAGGCTGCAGCGCACGCACCGCGTGGAGCTCGACGTCGACGGCGAACGCACCGAAGTTTCCGAACTCATCGGCCAGCCGCGCCCGGCCCTGCTGCTGCTCAACGACGACGACCTTGCCTACGCAAAGATCCGCCTGGACGCCGCCTCGCAGCACACCGCCACCCGCAGCCTGCGCAACATTGCGGATTCCCTCCCCCGGACGCTCGTGTGGGCCTCCGCCTGGGACGCAGCGCGGGACGCCGAGATCCCCGCCCGCAACTACGTGGAACTGGTCCTGCAGAACATCGCCTCCGAGTCCGACTCGACCGTTGTCCAGGTGCTGCTGCGCCAGCTGGCCACCACCCTGGCCTTCTACGTCAGCCCCCAGGACCGCGGGCCCATGACCGTTGCCGCTGCGGAGAGTCTCTGGGAGTTGGCTTCGGCAGCGGAGCCGGGCTCCGATTCGCAGCTGCAGTTCGTCAAGGCCTTCGCCGCCCACGCCTCGTCGGACGAGCAGCTGGACGCGCTGGCAGGTCTGTTCACCGGCGAGCAGTCCCTTGAGGGGCTGACTGTCGACGCGGACCTGCGCTGGGAGCTGCTTACCGGTCTCGTGGCCGGGGGCCGGCTGGGCACAGCGGACATCGACGCGGAACTCGAGCGCGATGCCACCGCCACGGGTGCCCTTGCAGCGGCCATGGCCCGTGCGGCCATTCCCACGGCAGAAGCCAAGGCAGCGGCCTGGGAAGCGATCGTGGAGCGCTCCGACATGCCCAACGCCGCGCAGCGTTCGGCCATCGCCGGATTCATGCGGGTCCACGACACCGGCCTGCTGGAACCGTACGCACAGAAGTACTTTGCGTCGATCCGCGACGTGTGGGCCAGCCGCACCCACGAGATCGCCCAGCAGATCGCCGTCGGCCTCTACCCGTCCCGGCTGACGCGCCAGGACACGGTGGACACCACCGATGCCTTCCTCGCCGATCTGGGCGGGGACTCGCCCTCGCTGCGACGGCTGATCCTGGAAAGCCGCGACGGCGTGGTCCGCGCCCTGAAGGCGCAGCAGGCCGACCGGTAACACCTTGCCGCCGCGGTTCCCTTCCATCCCACGGCTCAGACGGTAGCTTGGAGAACGTGAATCTCTCCGAACACCGTTACACGCTCGACCTGGAATGGACGGGAAACCGCGGCGACGGGACCGCTTCCTACCGCGGCTACGGCCGCGACCACATCATCCGCGCCCCCGGGCTGCCTGACCTGCCCGGAACGGCGGATCCCACCTTCCACGGCGACCGGGACCGCTGGAACCCCGAGCAGCTTCTGCTGGCCGCACTGGCCCAGTGCCACATGCTTTCCTACCTCCACGTGGCGGTCCGAAATGGCATCAGGGTGCTCGCCTATGAGGACTCCCCGGAGGGGCTGCTGCGGCTCAACCGGGACGGCAGCGGTGAGTTCACCACAGCCGTGCTTCGTCCCAAGGTGACTATCGACGGCGGCGCCGGGCCGGCCGCCGTCGAACTGGCAACCGGGCCGATGCACGCCGAGGCGAACCGACTGTGCTTCATTGCGCGGAGCGTCAATTTCCCGGTGGAGCACCGGCCCCGGACGCTGACCGTGCCCGGGCTGCCCTCCGGGCACGGCCGGCACGGGTAGCCTTAACCGCAGACCACTGTCCGGCTACACAAAGGTGAACGGCTACCCGTGCTTTCCGCTTCCGAAATTGACCTCTCTTCAGTGACCGTCAATGATTTTGACTTTTCCGGCCTGATCGAGGCTGCCTTTATTGTCCTGGCCGCCACGGGCGTGTGGTTTGTCGCCCGTTTCCTGATCAACCGGCTGGTGGCGCGCGCCCAGAAGGGCTATTCGCTGCTGCACTCCTCCAAGATCAAGTGGGCGCAGCCGGTGATGCGCAACCTGGACAAGAAACGCCGCGCCCAGCGCGCAGACACCATCGGCGCCCTGCTGCGCAGCGCCGTCAACGTTTCCATCTGGACCGTCGCGATCATCATGGTCCTGGATGCCGTCGGCATCAACATCGCCCCGCTGCTGGCCAGTGTCGGCATTGTCGGCATCGCCCTCGGTTTCGGCGCGCGGGAACTCATCCGCGACGCCCTGGCCGGGTTCTTCATCACCATTGAGGACCAGTACGGAATCGGCGACGTCATCGAAGTCGGCGACACCGCCGGAACGGTGCAGTCCGTGGGCATCCGGATCACGCGGATCATCGATGACCGCGGCGTCATCTGGTACATCCGCAACGGCGAGATCGCCAAGATCGGCAACCGCTCCCAGGGCACGTACCTGGGCGAAACACCGGCAGAACCGGAGGAACCGGCGAAGGCCGGCGCGCTCAAGGACGGCATGGCCGCCAATGACTGAACCGTCGCCTGAAACGGCACCCCAGGCGCCCCCGAGCGCGGCATCCCTGCCGCTGCAGCCGGCGCAGCAGCCCACGCTGCAACCGCAGGCTTTCCAGCAGCCGCAGTACACGGACAACTTCTATGAGGCCGTGGGCGGGCATCCCACGTTCGTGAAACTCGTGGACGTGTTCTATGCCGGAGTGGCGGAGGACCCCCTGATGCGGCCGATGTATCCCGAGGAAGACCTCGGGCCGGCCAAGGAACGCCTGCTCCTGTTCCTCGAGCAGTACTGGGGCGGCCCGAAGACCTACGGCGAGCAGCGCGGGCACCCCCGCCTGCGGATGCGGCACATGCCCTTCATCGTCACCCCCGCGGCGCGGGACGCCTGGCTGCGGCACATGCGTGCCGCCGTCGACTCCCTCGAGCTCTCACCCCTGCACGAGGGGACCCTCTGGGATTACCTGGAGCGGGCTGCCCACTCCATGGTCAATTCGGCCTGATCCGCCGCCGCGGCCGGCCTACAGGACCGCCGGCAACCGGGTCAGGACATGCCCGAGCGGGGTACTCAGCCGCAGCCAGCGCCCGTTGCTGAACAGGGCGGCGTCGGTCTCGGGTCCGTCGGCGGGCAGGAAGCCGAGGGACAGCGCCGCAAAGGCAGCCCCTGCGGGCACCGGCGTTTCGGTTCCGCCCATGGGCTGCGCCCAGACCCGTGTCCGGGCACTGTGCACGACGGCGGCTCCCGGACTCTGGGGCAGCATCGCCGCGACCTCGCGGATTCCGCGGTGTGCCGTCTGCTCGAGCAGCTGTACCGGAACCCGGCCGGCCGGCTGCCAGCCCGAACGCGGTGCCAGGATGCCCGCCCACGTTTCGCGCACGGTCATCGGCGGCACGGGAAGCACGGTGTCTGCGGTTCCCATCCGGGCAAGCCGGTCCCCCACAGCCGACAGCTGGACCGTGGCGTCCACCTCCGCTGGAGCAGCCAGCGGCATGGTCCGCAGGCCCAGCACGGTCGGTGTGTCTTCCCCGAGAATCCGGGGGCGCAGGACGCAGACATAGGCGGCCAGGACACTGCCCACGGCCTGCAGGCGGACCGCACCGTCGTCGGCTGTTCGGGCACGGGCCACGAAGTTACGCAGATCGGCCGTGACCTGCGGATCCGCCAGCCGGAGTTCGCTGTCCATCTAGTTCCCCTGTCCGGCAGGAACGGCTGCACGGAACGGCACGGGCTCGCCCATCCACGCCTGGAGCACTTCCCGCTGCTCGTCCGTGAGCGGGGTGGGCCTGCCGGTGGCAGCCTCCACCTGCACCATGGCCGCTTCGGCGTAGGCGTACACCGTCGCCGGGTCTTCATCCGCCACGCGGAAACCGTAGGCAAGGCTGCTGGAGCCGATCCGGGTCACCCAGACGTCCACCCAGACAGGTTCCTTCCGGTGGAGCAACGGCGACACGTACTCGATTTCCTGCCGGACCACGTATGTTGCCGTCCTGTCCCCGGCCAGGTCCCGGAAGCTACCCGGCCCGCCCGCACCGGCCGGAAGCGGCAGCAGGCCCAGCTGGACCCGCGCTTCCTCGAGGAACTGGACGAACCGAACGTTGTTGATGTGGCCGTTGGGATCTTGGTCGCCGAACCGAAGCTGGACGGGGAAACGATGCACAGACATGCCCCCATCTTTCCAGAGAGTGAGGTTTGCCCTAAAACGCAGGGCACCGGCGGCCGCACTGGTTACTGGCCGGTACGTTTAAGCTAGAAGTGTTCCACGGTTCCTGCCTGAGGCAGCACCGCCTTTCCTGCTAGGAGATAGTCCCTCATGTCCATTGATGAATCCTTCGATCCGACCGCGTCCCTGCTCGAGCTCCTGAACCTTAGCTGGGCCGACGGCGCGAAGACCGACGAGGACATTTTTGTCGGGGGTTCCCAGGCAGAACCGCGCAAGCGGGTCTTCGGCGGACAGGTGCTGGGCCAGTCCCTTGTTGCTGCGGCCCGCACCGTTCCCGAAGACCGGATCATGCACTCCATGCACGGGTACTTCCTCCGCCCCGGCGACACCGAGGTGCCCATTACCTTCGGTGTGGAACGGCTGCGGGACGGCCGCTCCTTCTCCGCCAGGCGCAGCCACGCCTACCAGAACGGCAAGCCGATCCTGTCCATGATCGCTTCCTTCCAGGTTCCCGATTCGGGGGTGGATCACCAGGAGGAGATGCCCGCCGGCATCCCCGAGCCGGAGGACCTGCCGACCACTGCCGAACTGCTGAAGGACTTCGACCACCCGGTGGCCGAGGCGTGGTCCCACCGGCGTCCCATGGACATCCGCCACGTAATGGACCCGGTCTACGTTCGCGCCGGACGGGAAAAGACCCCGCACAACGCCGTCTGGATGAAGACCTTCAAGCCAATGCCCGACGGCGAGAACCTCCACCGCGCGGCCCTGGCCTACGCCAGCGACTACACCCTGCTGGAACCGGTGCTGCGCGGGCACGGGCTTGCCTGGACCACCCCGGGCATGAGCATTGCCAGCCTGGACCACGCCATGTGGTGGCACCGGCCGGTGCGGGTGGATGACTGGCTGCTCTACGTCCAGGAATCCCCCAGCGCTTCCGCCGCGCGGGGGCTGTCCACCGGACGGATCTTCAACCGAAGCGGTGAACTGGTGGCCACCGTTGCCCAGGAAGGCATGGTCCGCGTCCCGCAGTAAGCACTGCCGACCCTGCACGAAAAGAGCTCCGCTTCCCCGAAGGGAAGCGGAGCTCTTTTTTCTCGGGCTGCGCCGGACTTAGTCGCGGGTCAGGCGGCGGTGCGTCACACGGTGCGGCTTGGCTGCATCCGGGCCGAGGCGTTCGATCTTGTTCTGCTCATAGGACTCGAAGTTGCCCTCGAACCAGTACCAGTTCGCCGGGTTTTCCTCGGTGCCTTCGAAGGCGAGGATGTGGGTGGCCACACGGTCCAGGAACCACCGGTCGTGCGAGACCACCACGGCGCAGCCGGGGAATTCCAGCAGCGCGTTTTCGAGGCTGGACAGGGTTTCGACGTCCAGGTCGTTAGTGGGCTCATCGAGCAGGAGCAGGTTTCCGCCCTGCTTCAGGGTCATGGCCAGGTTCAGCCGGTTGCGCTCACCACCGGAAAGCACGCCGGCCTTCTTCTGCTGGTCCGGGCCCTTGAACCCGAAAGCGGAGACATAGGCGCGGGACGGCATTTCCACCTGTCCCACCTGGATCCAGTCGTGCCCCTCGGAAACGACCTCCCACAGGCTCTTCTCCGGGTCGATGCCGCCGCGGGACTGGTCCACGTAGGAGATCTTCACGGAGTCGCCGATCTTCAGCTCACCGCCGTCGAGCTCTTCCAGACCGACGATGGTCTTGAACAGGGTGGACTTACCCACGCCGTTCGGGCCGATGACGCCGACGATGCCGTTGCGCGGAAGCGAGAAGGACAGTCCGTCGATCAGCTGCCGGTCGCCGAAGCCCTTCTGCAGGCCCTTGGCTTCCAGCACGAGGGAGCCCAGGCGCGGGCCCGGCGGGATCTGGATTTCTTCGAAGTCCAGCTTGCGGGTGCGGTCCGCTTCGGCTGCCATTTCCTCGTAGCGGGCCAGACGGGCCTTGGACTTCGTCTGGCGGCCCTTCGCGTTGGACCGGACCCAGTCCAGCTCATCGGTGAGGCGCTTGGCCAGCTTCTGGTCCTTCTTGCCCTGGACTTCCAGGCGTGCGCGCTTCTTTTCCAGGTACGTGGAGTAGTTGCCCTCGTACGGGTACAGGTGTCCGCGGTCCACTTCGGCGATCCACTGGGCCACGTGGTCCAGGAAGTACCGGTCGTGGGTCACGGCCAGGACGGCGCCGTGGTAGGCGGAGAGGTGCTGCTCAAGCCAGAGCACGCTCTCGGCGTCCAGGTGGTTGGTGGGCTCATCGAGGAGCAGCAGGTCCGGCTTCTGCAGCAGCAGCTTGCAGAGCGCCACGCGGCGGCGCTCACCGCCGGAGAGGAGGGTGACATCGGCTTCGGGCGGCGGGCAGCGCAGGGCGTCCATGGCCTGTTCGAGCTGGGAATCAATGTCCCACGCATCGGCGGCGTCAATGGCTTCCTGCAGCTTGCCCATTTCCTCAAGCAGGCTGTCGAAGTCCGCGTCCGGCTGCGACATCTCTTCGGAAATTTCGTTGAACCGCTGGATCTTGCCGTAAATCTCGCCGACGCCCTCCTGGACGTTGCCGAGTACGGTCTTTTCCTCATTCAGCGGCGGCTCCTGGAGCAGGATGCCCACCGTGTAGCCGGCGCTGAGCCGGGCCTCACCGTTGGAGGGGGTGTCCAGTCCAGCCATGATCTTGAGGATGGTGGACTTACCCGCACCGTTGGGACCCACCACGCCGATCTTGGCACCGGGGTAGAAGGACATGCTTACGTCGTCGAGGATAACTTTGTCGCCAACGGCCTTGCGGGCCTTGGTCATCGTGTAGATAAATTCCGCCATATCTACAAGGCTAATGTGTCAGCGCCGATATGTACCATTTCCCGGCTTCGGGCCCGGGCGGTTACCCCTGCGCTGCGGCCGGGGAGACCGGGGCTCCAGGGTGTCCGGATCCCTGCAGGTTGTCCCCGCAAGTTGTCCGGATCCCCGCAGCATGTCCGGATCCCTGCAGGTTGTCCCCGCAAAGCGTCCGGATCCCTGCAGGTTGTCCCCGCAAAGCGTCCGGATCCCCGCAGCATGTCCGGATCCCTGCAGGTTGTCCCCGCAAAGCGTCCGGATCCCCGCAGCATGTCCGGATCCCCGCAGGTTGTCCCCGCAAAGCGTCCGGATCCCCGCAGCATGTCCGGATCCCTGCAGGTTGTCCCCGCAAGTTGTCCGGATCCCCGCAGCATGTCCGGATCCCTGCAGGTTGTCCCCGCAAGTTGTCCGGATCCCCGCAGTATGTCCGGATTCCTGCACCGCGCGGCGCAGGAATTGTCACAGACCGCAGGGATCACGACAAACCGAAGGGGC
The DNA here is from genome assembly GCF_024385485.1 of Arthrobacter sp. zg-Y1116. NCBI lineage: Bacteria > Bacillati > Actinomycetota > Actinomycetes > Micrococcales > Micrococcaceae > Arthrobacter > Arthrobacter sp. zg-Y1116. The sequence goes on from NZ_JANFLR010000002.1 coordinate 839,353, forward strand.
TTTCCCCGGCTGAGTTGGCCTGCCGGTCCGGACAGCTGATCCGACTCCGCGCCGGTGCCTGCATGGGGATTCCGGTGTCAGTTCCCGGTCAGTTCCCGACGAAGCATCCGCCGCCGGACAACACCGGCAACACTGTGACGTAGGCCGACCCGTCCCGGACCTCACCGAAAATGCATTCCCCGTCCTGCACAGCCGCAGCCTGGATCGAGTCAACCTCCAGGCCGGTCGGGGTGCTGTCAGCCGAGACTTCCACCGATCCCGCCGGGAAGCCGGCCGCGGCAAACGCCGCAGCCACCGCTTCCCCGTCCGGCAGCGAATCCGAATCAGCCAGCTTTCCCAACTCGGATTCCAGTACTTCGGTGACCGCGGCATGGGGCGAGGGTGTCTCCGCCGAGGTCGATCCCGGCGCGGTCGATCCCGCCGGCGCAGGTTCCTCGGTGTTTTCCCCTTGCCATCCGCAGCCGGAAAGCCCGACCGCGAGCGCCAGGAACCCGGCCGCCATGCCAGCGGCGGGAGGGGTCGGTCGGGCTCTGCGGCGGGGGTTCATCCGGCGATTGTGCCACGTATTACGCTGCGCGGACAAAAGGGGTCCCGGGATATAGGGGTGCGCTCTCAATACGGCGCGGCAGCTCCTTCACGGGCAGCCTTCGTGGTTTCCGCCTGTTTGTCCTCCGCGGCCATGCTGTCCCCGGCGACGGCATCAAGAAGTTCACCGGTCAGCGCATCAATCCGACCCAGGGACTCCGCGGACTCAAGATCCTCGTGAGACCCGGGCCCGGCGGCGTCGTCCGTTCCTGCTCCGCCGGCCATCCCGCCGTCGATACCGCCGCCGACGCCGGATGCGTCGCTGCCGGCGGACGTGGTGCGGCGGAAGCTGGCGGTCCCCCACATCAGGTCATGGCCCACCGTGTCGGCGTCAATGTCGGCGCTGGTGCCGCTGCGACCGTCCTCCGTGACCCACTGCCGCAGGCGCAGCCGGCCGGTCACTACTACCCGGTCCCCCTTGTGGATGCTGAACGCGGCGTTGGTGGCCAGCTGGCGGAACAGGCTGACGGCGTACCAGTTTGTCTGTCCGTCCTGCCATCCCCCGGTGTCGCGGTCATACCGGCGCTCCGTGGTGCACATTCGAAAGCTCGCCACCGCGAGTCCATTGTCAGTGGTGTTCTGACGGAGGTCGGTGGCAACGTAGCCCCGGAGCGTAATGGTGTCACTCATGTTTTCCTGCCTTCGGTTCGGTACCGCGGCGCCTGTGCTTTGACGATGCGCAGTGTCGCCCGCATGCGTTCCGGCTGGTCCGCCGGTGCGTGCGAGTCTTCACCGATGTGCGTGCGCGTGCCCTCGGGAAGGGCCGGAATGTGGACCGCGTAAGGCGGGAAGGGGCACTGCCGGCCCTGTGGAGGAAGAGCTGTCAGTCCCCGGACCATGTGCTCTGCCTCGGCGAAGGTCATGCCAAGAGGGTGGGGTCGCCGCGGACCGACGGGACGGCCGGCGGGGCGTTTACGCGGGCTTGGCGTCGCCGGGCAGCCAAAACGCGAAGCCCCAGGCCGCCGCCGGGGCGCTGCAACAGATCCTGCTGAGTGCCCCCGGCGCGACTCGAACGCGCAACCTACGGATTAGAAGGCCGTTGCTCTATCCATTGAGCTACGGGGGCAACCACACGATGATACTACGGACGCCGCAGGCTCCCGTCCGAGTCCGTTCCCGCACCCCGCTGCTGCGGGCCGCCCGTCCCGGGCTAATACCCGCCGCCACCGTCCCGGATTTGGCTCCTCGAAGTCCCCGGCCCGGCTCCTCGAAAAACTTCTGCGGAAATTATCGCCGGTTCTGCATCCAAGACGATCCCACCGGAAGTAGTAGGGGTGTAAGTCACGGAACCCGTACCCGAAAGGTGCGGCAGATCAAGGAGCTCAGACCATGCGCAAGACCGCTACCGCTCTCGCGACCCTCGGACTGGGTGCCGCCGCAGCCTTCTCGGCTGTACCGGCATCCGCTGCTGATTCCGACACGGCAAAACTGTCGGTACTGCACGGCGTCCCGGACACTCCCGTGGACGTCTACGTCAACGGCACGCTTACCCTGGATGACTTCATGCCCGGTGATCTTGCCGGGCCGCTGGAGCTGCCGGGCGGCAACTACCAGCTGGCCATCACGGCCGCCGACGCCGCCGACGCCTCCGCCCCGATCATCGGCCCGGTCTCGGCTGACCTGGCAGCGGGAGGCAACTACACCGCCACCGCCAACCTGGATGCCTCGGGCAACCCGACGGCAAACCTGTTCACCAATGACACATCCGCCGTCGACGCGGGCAAGTCACGCCTGACCGTCCGCCACGTGGCCGCCGCACCGGCCGTCGACGTCCTGGCCGGCGGCACGCCGGTGATCGAGGGCCTCACCAACCCCAATGAGAAAGCGCTGACCGTGGATGCCGGAACGGTTTCCGCTTCGGTCGCTGCAGCCGGCACCACCACTCCGGTGATCGGTCCGGCAGATCTCGCCCTGGCCGAAGGCACGAACACGATTGTCTATGCGTGGGGTTCGCTCGAAGCAGGAAACCTGGCCCTCGCCACCCAGACCATCGAGGGGCTGCACTCCGCGCCGCACGCGGTGCCGGGTGCACTGGAGCAGGTTGCCCAGTCCGGGGATGACCAGACCATGACGGCGGCTGCCGCTGTCGGCGGCGTCGCGCTGCTCACCTTGGGTGCCGCCCTGCTGCGCCGCCGTTCCACGGTCAGCGACAGCTAAGCAGCACCCGCCCGATCCCCCGGTGCTGCGGCGCACCCCCTTTCCGCGCCGCAGCACCGGGGCCACCCTTTTTCCGGAGGTCCATCCATGCCCGTTGTTCCCCTGCGACGTTTCGCCGCAGCGGCTTGCCTCTCCGCCGGCATCCTGGGCGGTACGGCGGCCTGCAGCGGCGCCCCCGAGACCGCTTCCCCGGCGGATTCGGTTTCGACGGCACCCGCACCGGCGTCGACGGCGGCGCCCGCGCCGACGTCGACGGCGGCACCGACCGTCCCCGCCACTGACATACCCGTGCGGCCCGCCGTACCTACCCCGGCGGAAGCCGTTCCCGAGCCCGTGCGGGTCAGCGTGGAAGGAACCGGCATCGAGCTGGAGGTGATCCCGGTGGGGCAGGAAGCAAACGGCGCCATGACGCTGCCGGACAACCATTACCAGGCCGGCTGGTACCGCTACGGACCCGCGCCCGGATCCTCCTGCGGAGCAGCGGTGCTGGCCGCCCATGTGGACTCACGCACCGAGGAACTTCCCATTGCGGGCTTGGACGATGTCCCTGCCGGCACCCCCGTGACCGTGACCCGCAGCGACGGAACCGTCGTGGAATACACCACCGAAAAGGTGCAGAACATTCCCAAGGCATCACTCGACGAGTTTAATCTCTTCGACCGTGACGGTGCGCCGCGGCTGGAACTGGTAACGTGCGGCGGTAGATGGCTGGACTCGGTAGGTGACTATGAAGACAACGTTGTGCTCACCGCCGTACCCGTACCATAGTGGCTACCTCAGAGAGCTGCCGCATACCGGACGCAGCCCCGCACGGCAGGAGAACGGCACTGATGCCCACGGGCGCCTCAGATCGCGACGCCGCGATGGACCATGCCTTTGCGGCAGGGGACGAAGCGGCGCTGGCAGAGGCCTACCGTCGGTTCTCGCCCCTGATCCGCGCGCTGGCGATGCGCAAGCTGCTCGATCAGGGCGCAGCCGACGACGCCGTGCAGGAAGTGTTCATCCGGGCCTGGAAATACCGGGACAGCTACGCACCGGACCGCTCCACCCTCGCCGCCTGGCTGGTAGGGATCGGACGGAACGTGGCGGTCGGCATGGCCACTGCCCGGGGCCGTTCTTCGGAAACCCTGATGGAAGTTCCGGAGTCCGGCAGGAACCCGGTTCCGCCCGCCGGTCCTGATCCCGACGGCGTGGCAGACCGCGTGGTGCTTGATGCAGAACTGGCCAGGCTCGGGGAACCCCAGGGTTCCATCCTCCGCCTGGCCTTTCATGAAGACCTGACACATCAGCAGATATCGGAAACACTGAAACTCCCGTTGGGTACCGTAAAGAGCCATATTCGAAGAAGCCTTGTCCAACTCCGGCAGCGATTGGAGGTCAGCGATGCAGCATCTGCCACCTGAAGCGCTGGCCCTGTGCGCCCTCGGCGAGGCCGGTCCACAGGACACGGCGCACCTCGACAACTGCGCCGAGTGCACCGCCGAGGTCACCGCGCTGCACCGCGTTGTGACCGCCGGAAGGACCACGTCAGTTCCCGAGGGGCTCCCCCGTCCGCCGTCGTCGGTCTGGGACTCCATCCATGCCCGGTTGGGACTCGGGGATGCCGTGCGCGCCGATCCCTTTGATGCCGATCCCCGTCCCGCGGCTCCGTCCAATGAGGCTGCGCAGGCATCGTCTTCGCCTGACAAGAACGCCGAGACCGGATCGGCGCCGTCTCCGGCATCGCTGCAATCGCCCCCGGCAGGGTCGACGCCGGTTCCGCTGGAAGCCGCCCGGAAGCGCCGCGAACGACGTCGGCTGCCGCAGGTCCTCGGTGCCGCTGCTGCGGCCGTGGTGCTGGCAGCTGCGGGCACCTGGGGCGTCTCCCGGATCCTGGCAGACCGCAGCGAAGTTATTGCCGCGGTGGAGCTGGCCCCCTTGCCTGCCTATTCGGAAACGGGTCGGGCCGAGGTGGACCAGCGTTCCGACGGCGGACGCGAGCTGGTAGTCACGGCGAGCGGATCCGATGCCCAGGGGTTCCGCGAAGTCTGGCTGATCGCCCCTGACGTGCAGCGCATGGTCAGTCTGGGGACGATGGAGGGCACGGAAGGCCGGTTCACCATTCCGGCTAATCTTGACCTCGATGAGTACCCAATTGTTGATATCTCGGACGAGCCCTTTGACGGCAACCCCACCCATTCCGGCGATTCCATCCTGCGCGGAGTCCTCGAGCTCTAAGCCCGCACCGGCGGCCGTCCGTGGATGAGTCCCTGGGCGTCGCCGCCGAGTGGTGGTCGCGGGTCCTGGCCGGCTTCGACCGCGTTCCGGCCGTGGAACCCGAGCCCGGGGTGCTGCTGATGATTGCCGCCGCTGCCGCACTGCTGAGCGTTCCCCGGACAACGTGGCGGTGGTTCGGGCTATTCGTGACATTTGTCCATGAACTCGGCCATGCCTTCGCGGCACTGATGACCGGGCAGGTAGTGAAGGGCATCCGCCTCCGCTTTGACCACTCAGGAGACATGCGTTCCCTGGGGAGGGGCGGTTTCCCCGCGGCGTGGGCCGGCTTCTGGGGCTACCCCGTTCCGGCCGTGGTCGGTGCCGTCCTGGTGCTGGCAGCGCTCGGCGGCTGGTCGGGTGCGGCACTGTCGCTCAGCGCCCTGGTCCTGGTTGCCGCCCTGCTGTTCATCCGAAACGGCCAGGGGTTCGTGATTGCTTTCGGCTGCGCGTCCGTCTCGGTGCTGCTGGTCTGGTTCGCTGCCCCGCCGGTGGCGGGCTATGTGGCCATGTGTACCGGTATCGCGCTCCTGGTGGGCGCTGTCCGGGACTGGCTCAATGTGCTGAGCGTCCACACACGCCGGCGCCGGAACCTGGAAAGCTCCGACGCCTACATCCTCTTCCGGCGTACCGGGGTTCCTGCCGCCCTGTGGCTGGCGGGATTCGCCCTGGTCATTGCCGCTTCGCTCGCGACGACGGTGTTCGCCGCGCTGGGTGCCTAGTCCGGCCGCGGGCCTAGGCCTGGGGAGCGGGGAAAGTTACCCGCAGCTCGAGCCGATGCTGGCCGTCTTCTTCCTGCGTGTAGATGGCCTTGCCGGAGATGCCGGCGAGGTCGTCGGTGCCGGAACCTGGAATGATGTGCCCGGAGCTCGCCGTCGCAGTCCCCTCGGCCAGCCCCCAGTGCTGGATGACCATGGTTCCGGAGCGGCCCGCTATGGTTCCGGCAAAGACTTCGGAGCCCACATAGCCGGCCCCCACGGAGTTGCCGGCCATAATCAGGTCCGCGACGGACGTCCCGGTGATGTCACCCTCGTAGATCTTCACCGCCCGAACCGTGGAGAGTTCGCTGTTGGTTCCTTCCACCTGGTACGGCGTGGGTTCCCACTCCGAAACGTCGAAATCCGCCACAATCACTTCTTCAGTTAGGTCGGTCATTACTCCAGTATCCCGTGTCCGACGGCGGATTGCATGCCGGGAGCCGCGCTTGGGTAGCCTTATCGCTGTGCACGGACGCGGCACGGCAACGGATTTACCTAAGGAGCACCACCCTCGCATGACCCGGAAATCGGCATTCCAGCATCATCGGTTACTCCGCCCCGCCACCCTCTGGACGGTATTTGCCGTAGTCCACCTGGGCTTCCTTGCCGCCCTCGCAACCCGCATCCTGGGCGGGGACGTCCTCAGTGATGTGGGCTTCTACCGGCTGTGGGCGTTCTCGGGAATCCAGAACGGCTACTGGGTCGGGATTGACGGCGGCTGGGTCTATCCCATAGCGGCGCTCATACCGATGGTCCTGTCAGCGGCCTTTGGCTACGATGCCTACCAGTTCACCTGGTTCCTGCTCTTCACCGCCCTGAACGCGGCCGGCGTCGCGGTCCTTGCCCGGCGCGCCGGGACCCAGGGCATCGCGTCCGCCTACTGGTGGCTGGCCGTCACGGCACTGCTCGGCCCGGTTGCCGTGGGGCGCGTGGACGGACTTACCGCACCGCTGGTGATTATGGGCCTGCTCTTCCTTGCCACCCGTCCCGTCCTTGCCTCGGCGCTGCTGTCGCTGGCTACCTGGATCAAGGTCTGGCCCGCCGCCGTGATCCTCGCCGTGCTCGTGGCGTGGAAGAAACGCCTCACCCTGCTGGCCACCGGTGCCGCCGTATCGGCGGTCATTGCCGTCGCCGTGGCACTGTCCGGCGGCCTTTCCCACCTGCTGAGCTTCATCGGTGAACAGGGCGCCCGCGGCATGCAGATGGAAGCGCCGTTCACCACGCCGGGGCTCTGGCAGGCGATCCTCGGATCCTCCGACGCGTACATTTTCGAAGACAAGGTCATCAACACCCGCGAAGTCCGCGGCGCCCTCGGCGAGCCCGTGGCCGCGCTGATGACGCCGCTGCTGGCGGTGGCTGCCCTCGCCGTCGTCGGACTGCTCATCTGGGCGCTGCGCCGCGGGGCCGATTCGCGTGCCCTGCTGATCTCCGGCTCGCTGGCACTGGTGAGCGCGTTCATTGTGTTCAACAAGGTGGGGTCGCCGCAGTTCATGCTGTGGCTGGGCGCCGTGGTCGCCGTCGGACTGGCCTGGGAAGGCAAGGCGTGGAAGGTGCCCGGGGTACTTATGCCGGCGATTGCCGCGCTGACCACGCTGGTCTATCCGATGTTCTACTCTGCCCTGTACAACGACCTGAACATTGCCGTGGCCCTGCTCCTGACCGCCCGCAACATCCTGCTGCTGGTGCTCTTCGGCTGGTCGGTGGCCCGGGTCATCCGCCTTACCCGGGCCGGCGGCGACAGCCTCAGTGCGTCCGCAGTTCGCCCGGAGCAGGCTCCGTAAGCTTTTTGCGGAACAGGACCTTGGTCTTGGGATCCAGGAAGATCAGGTAGAGGGCGAAGCCCAGCGCGATCACGGCGGCGATCTGGCGGGCCGCGCTGAGGCTGAACTCGAAGTAGGGCCAGATATCGAGCTGGTCGCTGATGGCGTAGACCATAAAGAACGAAACAAACAGGTACAGCGTCTTCACCTGCCAGTCATCCCGCAGGCCCGTCACGGCGAACAGCGGGATGAGCCACACGACGTACCAGGACTGGATCATCGGTGCCAGCATCACGATGGCGGCGAAGGCCAGCGCCAGACGCCTGATCAGGCGGCTGTACTGCCCCACGAACATCTGCCACAGCACAATCCCCACGGAGGCCACGCGTCCGATCGTGTGGACAATGTCGGCCAGGGTCCAGCCCGGCAGTCCCAGGGCGTTGCCCAGCGTTGCCACCAGCATGCCGGCGAAGCCCACCGGGGCGTACCAGATCCAGACACTTCCGGGCGTGCTCAGGGCGCCCACCCAGCCGAAGCCGAAGCCGTTGATCAGGCCCATGATCCACAGCAGGCCCAGGGAAATGCCCGCAGTCATGAACCAGTAGACAAACTTCCGCCGCCATGACGCGTTCTTTCCGGCCCACAGCAGGCCGATAAACGGAAGGAAAATGATGGTGATCGGCTTGATGCCGATGGACAGGGTCACCAGCAGGATGCCGGCGAGGGCCCGGTTGGTCGCGGCCAGATACAGTCCGGCCAGTGCCAGGCCGATCATCAGGGCATCGTTATGGACTGCGGCGATGAAATTCACCAGGAACAGCGGGTTGGCTGCGGTCAGCCAGAGGGCACGGTTCGGGTTGATGCCGTGCAGCTCGGCCAGCTTCGGCACGTAGTAGACGCAGAGCGCGACGCCGATCAGCGCTATCAGCCGGAACAGCAGGATCGAGAACTCAGGCTGGCCGCCGGTAATCCGGACCACGAGTTCCTCGATCCAGAGGAAGACCGGTCCGTAAGGGGTGGGGCTTTGGGCCCAGAGATCATCTGCGCCGAGCTGCAGGTAGTTGGAGATCTGGGAGTAGCCGTCCTTGTACGGGTTCAACCCGCTGACCATCACCAGCCCCTGGGCGATGTAGGCGAAGACATCGCGGCTGAACAGCGGCAGGGCAACGCACATGGGTGCCGACCATGCGATCACGGCGCGCAGTACCACCGGACGCGATTCCGGACCCCAGCACCCCTTCATCCGCTGGCCAAGCCGCAGCCAGGACCGCACCAGGAGCATCCCGCCCGTTGCCAGCATCAGCACAGCGGCCACGGCGCCGATGGGCTGATCGAAGCGCATCCAGATAATCAGCGGATTGCTCCGGAGAGCGGCGGAATCGAGCGACAGCCAGCCCACGCCGAATGATCCGAAGAGGATCAAAAGGGAACCGATGAACCCCTGCAGGATCGCGATGTTGGGGCGGTCGGCTTTCGCTATCTCCGTGCCAGGAGACGAAGGCTCGGTCGCGGGGACCTGGGCGGTCATCTACGTGGTTCCAATCTCTGGGTGACACTGTGTCCTGCGGGCCTGTCGGCAGTCAGGGTCCGGTACCTGCTTCGAATGCGGGCATGAAAATGCCCGGGTACCGTAACAGGCTGATATTAGCACCGGGCCCTGCGCTTGCCCGGGTCGTAGCCGACGCGGCCGCCGTCAATCCTGTGAGCCGGACCACTGTCGCTTACACTGGTGTTTCTGTTGTGACAAACGAGGCAAGGCGGTATTGGCTGTGGGGCGCCACCGGGCAACAAAGATAAACAAACCCGTAAGGATCCGGGTTGCGGCAGCGCGGCCCGCACTACCGCAGGGACGCAGTCCGGAACTGCTGGCGTGGGGTGTCTTCCTCACTGCCGTTGCCGTCGTCGCCATGCTGTGGGTCGAGGTGCCTTGGGGGACCGTGACCGCCGCGTCGGCGCTGCTGTTCCTCGCCTTCGGGCTCAGCTGGCTCTTCGCTCCGCCGCGTACGACGACGGCGGCGGCCTCCGCAGTTCCCGCTCAGGCCCTGCCGGCTCCGGCGGTGCGTGCTCCGGCGGCTCCGGCAATCGTTCCCGCGCCCGCCCCGCCCACGGCTGCAGTTGCATCTCCCCCATCCGCTGGAGCCGCCGCTGCGCATGCCCGTCCCCGCTCCGCAGACCGGGCCCGAAACGCGCCGCACGGACGGCGTGCTGCCGCCGCCCCGGTGTTGATGCCCGCCGAACCGAGCCGCTGGACCCGCACCTTCGGACCGCCCGACACCGGCCAGATTCCCCTGCAGCCCTACCTGTCCGGCGTGCCGGCAAGCTACGCCACCGCTGACAACGCCCTTCCGGACCGGCGCCAGCGCAGCCACTCCAGCCTTTAGCCTCCGGACCCTTTCCAGGGACCAGGTGGTCGAAAGCGGTACATTGGAGGAGTGCCAATAACAAATGAACGTATGGTCTGGATCGACTGCGAAATGACCGGTCTGGACATCAAGAACGACGCCCTGATCGAAGTGGCCGTCCTCGTCACGGACTCCGAGCTGAACATCCTCGGCGACGGCGTGGACGTGGTCATCAAGCCAGATGACGCCTCGCTGGCGCAGATGGGTGACTTTGTGCGCCAGATGCACACCACCTCCAAGCTCCTCGACGAACTGCCCAACGGCATCACCATGGCCGAGGCCGAGGCCGCCGTCGTCGAATACATCACCAAGTGGGTGCCCGAGCCCAAGAAAGCGCAGCTCGCCGGCAACTCCGTGGGGACGGACAAGATGTTCCTGGCCCGCGACATGCCCGAAGTGATCGATTACCTGCACTACCGGATCATCGATGTATCCACCATCAAGGAGCTGGCCCGCCGCTGGTATCCGAGGGCCTACTTCCAGGCGCCGGCGAAGAACGGCGGCCACCGCGCCCTCGGTGATATCCGCGATTCCATCAATGAGCTGCGCTACTACCGCGAGGCTGTTTTCGTCCCCGCGCCGGGGCCGGATTCCGCCACTGCGAAGAAGATTGCCGCAGGAATTTCGAGTTAGCTCCATCACAAAAGTGCTGCTCGGCGCCGGACGTGTCAAAAGCACTCCAAAAACCGTGTAAGCTTGATTCCGCTGCCTCAGATAAATGAGTCCGCAAGACCACTCGCCTGGACTTCGCGGATGAACGTTTGAGGCACATGGTGGGTATAGCTCAGTTGGCAGAGCGCCTGGTTGTGGTCCAGGAGGTCGCGGGTTCAACCCCCGTTACTCACCCCAATGAGGCTGGCGGTTCCAGCTTCGAAAGGCCGCCTCGGATTAGTCCGGGGCGGCCTTTTATGTTTGTGTTTCACTGTTAGCGGTGCAGTGCCTAATGCACGGCGCCCGTGGGCAATGGCCCGCACTGAACCCCATACGCCTATGCGTGGCTTATCAATGAGGAGGCGCCGCCTTGGAGCGCAGACTGTTCGAAGAGGACCATGAGCTGTTCCGGGAAGTCGTCCGGGAATTCGATGCCCGCGAAGTCGCCGCCGGATACCCGGAATGGGATGCGGCGCACATGATGCCCCGCCGGCTCTGGAAAGCAGCCGGCGAACAGGGCCTGCTCGGTCTGGCCGTTCCCGAGGAGTTCGGCGGCGCCGGGATGCCGGATTACCGCTTCCGCGCCGTGATGGACGAGGAATTTGCCCGCTCCAACCACCTCGCCGTCGGCCTCGCCTTCCATCTGCATGACGACATGGTCCTCCCCCACCTGCTGGCCTACGGCTCCGACGAGCTGAAGGAACACTGGCTGCCCGGCATGGTGTCCGGAGATCTGGTCACCTCGGTGGCCTGGACCGAGCCCGGCGCGGGCAGCGACCTCCGGGGCATCCGCACCAAGGCGGTCCGCACCGACGACGGCGACTGGCGCCTCAGCGGCCAGAAGACCTTCATCGGCAACGGCATCAGCGGCGATGCGTCCCTGGTCCTTGCCCGGACGGACGGCGGCACCGGCCGTGGACAGCGCGATTCGTTCAGCATGTTCATGGTGGAGAAAACCGAGGGCTACAGCACCGGCCGCCAGCTCGACAAGATGGGCCTGAAGGCCTCCGACACCGCTGAACTGTTCTTCGACGATGTTCACGTCCCGGCCGCCAACCTTGTGGGCGACGTCGGCCGCGGACTGGAGTACGCCGAGGGGCAGCTTCCCCAGGGCCGGCTGGCCATCGCCGTCGCCTCCTCCGCCGTCGCCCGGCAGGTCTACGAAGCCACCGTGGAATACACCAAGAACCGCAACGCCTTCGGGGACCGGATCGCCGACTTCCAGAACAGCCGGTTTGCACTGGCGGACATCCTCACCGAGGTCGAAGTCACCGAAGCCTACGTCGATTCGGCCGTCCTTGCGTTCAATGAAGGAAAGCTCGACGCCGTCTCGGCCGCCAAGGCCAAGCTCTGGGCCAGCGAACGGGCCAAGTCCATCACGGACCGCTGCCTGCAGCTGCACGGCGGCTACGGCTACATCCTGGAATACCCGGTGGCCCAGGCCTTCCTGGCCGCCCGCCTGCTGACCATCTTCGGCGGCACCAGCGAAATCATGCGGGAAGTCATCGGACGCGGCATCGTCCGCTGAGCCCGGTTCCCGGCACCAACACCACGAGAGAAAGACAGTAATGACCGTTCGTCCCATCGTCATCCACGGAGAACCCGTACTGCACCGCAGGGCGGCCGAGGTGGAAGAGTTCAATGACGAGCTGCGCACCTTGGTTGCCGATATGTTCGAAACGATGGACGTCGCCAACGGCGTCGGCCTCGCAGCCCCGCAGATCGGCGTCGGCCTGCGCCTGTTCACCTTCGACTATGAGAACGACGACGACGCTCCGAACCGCGGCGTCGTCATCAACCCGGTCCTGATCACGTCCAAGATCCCGGGCTCCGCCCCCGATCCGGACGAAACCTCCGAAGGCTGCCTCTCCGTACCCGGCGAGAATTTCCCGGTGAACCGGGCCGAATGGGCGAAGATCAGCGGCTTCGACGAGTTCGGCGCGCCCGTGCAGTTCGAGGCGACCGACTGGTTTGCCCGCGTCCTGCAGCACGAGTACGACCACCTCGACGGCAAGCTCTACGTGGACCGGCTTACCGACCGCTGGAGCCGCAAGGCGCGGAAGGTGATGAAGGCGCAGGGCTGGACCGTCCCGGGCCATACCTGGATGCCGGGTGTAGACCCGGACCCCTTCGGGCACTGAGTCCTTCTGTACCGACACCACCCGTAACGCACGAAGGGCCCGCAGGAAATCTCCTGCGGGCCCTTCGTGATTTAAGCTCGCTGCGCGTTGCCGGCCCTTAGCCGGCGATGGCTGCCAGCGACTGTGCCTTGGGGAAAGCCGGCGGGTTGACGTGCGCCATCTCCTCCAGGACCCGGACCACCTGGCAGCTGTACCCGAATTCGTTGTCGTACCAGACGTACAGCACGAGGTTCTTGCCGTTGGAAATGGTCGCGAGACCGTCCACGATCCCGGCGCGCTTGGAACCCACGAAGTCGCTGGACACCACCTCGGGCGAGGCGATGTAGTCGATCTGCTTGTGCAGCGGAGAGTTCAACGAGGTTTCGCGCAGGAAGGCGTTCACTTCGTCCCTGGTGGCGGCGCTCTCCAGGTTCAGGTTGAGGATGGCCATCGACACGTCCGGGGTGGGTACGCGGATCGCGTTGCCGCTGAGCTTGCCTTCCAGCTCCGGCAGTGCCTTGGCAACCGCCTTCGCGGCACCGGTTTCCGTGATGACCATGTTCAGCGCCGCGGAGCGCCCGCGCCGGTCGCCGTTGTGGAAGTTGTCGATCAGGTTCTGGTCATTGGTGAAGGAATGCACCGTTTCCACGTGCCCGTTCACAATGCCGTACTTGTCGTTGAGGACCTTGAGCACCGGGGTGATGGCGTTGGTGGTGCAGGAGGCAGCCGTAATGATCCGGTCCTCGTCCGTGATGGACCCGTGGTTGATCCCGTGCACGATGTTCTTCAGGTCCCCCTTGCCCGGTGCGGTCAGCAGCACCCGGGACACACCCTTCGCGGCCAGGTGCTGGGACAGGCCTTCCTCATCGCGCCAGCGGCCGGTGTTGTCCACCACCACCGCATCGTTGATGCCGTACGCCGTGTAATCCACGGTCGCCGGATCGTTCGAGTAAATGACCTGGATCAGGGTTCCGTTGGCGAGGATGGTGTTTTTTTCTTCGTCCACCGTGATGGTGCCGTTGAAGGCCCCGTGGACCGAGTCCCGGCGCAGCAGGCTGGCGCGCTTCACGAGATCGTTTTCGGAGCCCTTCCGCACTACGATCGCGCGCAGCCGCAGGCCCTGCCCGCCGCCTGCTTTCTCCACGAGGATCCGGGCCAGGAGCCGTCCGATGCGGCCAAAGCCGTAGAGGACGACGTCGGTGCTCGTCCGCTCGTCGGCTCCGCTCTTGCCGGCGACGTCGGCCAGTTCGGCGCGCAGGAAGTCGTTGAGGTCCCCGCCCTGCTCCTTGTACTTGTTGCTCAGCCTGGCCAGGTCCACGGACGCGGCACCCAGTTCCAGCTCGGTCAGGGCCCGGAGCAACGGGTAGGTCTCTGCGACCGGGAGTTCGGTTTCGTCGATCTGGCGGGCGAACCGGTGCGCCTTCAGGATGTCGATAACCGACTTGTTGACGAGTGGACGCCCATAGACCGAGGTCACCACGCTGTTTTCCCGGTAGAGCCGCCCGATCAGCGGAATCATGGCCTCGGCGAGGGCCTCCCGATCCATCCAGGCATCAAGGCACGTATCCGAATTGGAGCTCACAGAACTTCACATCCTTTTCTCAGCCGGCACTGCGTTGTGCCGGTTGGGCGGTAATCCCTACCAGTGTATTAGGACACATCAACCCCGCCGGACCCACGGCTGAGAGATCAGTCACATTCAGGAGGTCTGCAGGCCGCTTTCGGCACGGTCGCCTGCCGGACCTTCCGCTCGTGGAGGTTCCAGGTCCGCAAGATCCCTTACCCGGCGCAGCGGGCCGAAGACAGCGGCCAACGGGGCAAGCGCGGCTACCAGGATCCCGGTCAGGATCCCTCCCCGGATATCCATCACCTCGACCAGCAGCCCGGCGGCAAATGCCGCGACGGCGAGCATGCCCCAGGTCACCATCCGCTGGGCGGACCCGAGACGGCCGAGCATCTGCGGCGGGCAGACCCGCTGGCGGAAGGTCGTGGAGACGACAATGTTCAAGGCAATGGAAAAGCCCGCGATGAAGAGTCCGACAAAGCCGGCAGTCATTCCCCAGCCCGGAGAGATGAACAGCAGGGTCGCGTATCCGCCTACTACCGGGAACATCGAATACCGCCACACCCGCCCGGAGCCGAGACGGCCGGTGATCCACTTGGTGGACAAGCCGCCGATGGTTCCCCCCACCGCCGTAGCTGCCGTCAGGAGGCCCAGCATGCCCGGAGACTCTCCGAGGGAACGGATCACCAGCAGGACCAGCAGCGACACCACGATGTTGCCGCCGAGGTTCCAGAGCGCGCCGGTGATGAGCAGCACGCGCAGGGGCACGGTACTGAAGGTGTAGCGCAGTCCCTCCCCCATGTCCCGGAAAACCCTCCGGTCCTTCGGGCGGTCGGGACGGGCCTCGGCAACGTCAAGCCGGAGAATCGCCGTCAGGGAGGCAAAGGACGCGGCGACCTGCAGCAGCAAAGCATTGGATGCCCCCCAGGCATCCGTGACCCAGCCGCCCACGGCCCGGCCGCCGGCGTCGCCAAGGGCACCGGAACCCGTCATGAGCCCGTTGCCCTCCACCAGTTCCTCGCGGTCCACCGCAGCAGGCACGAGTGCCTGCTCGGCAAGGGTAAAGAACACTGCTGCGAGTCCTGCGCCGAAAGACACCGCGAATAACTGGGTAACCGTGAGCGCCCCCAGCCACCAGGCCACCGGCAGGCTGGCCAGCAGCAGTGTCCGTACGGCAAGCGAAACCACTATCAGCGGGCGGCGGCGGTGCCTGTCCACGAGCACGCCGATAGGCAGCGCGAACAGGAGCCAGGGAAGAAAGGTCATACCGGAAAGGACGGCAACCGTGGAGTTCGAGGCGTCCAATTCCGTCACCGCTATCACCGGCAGGGCCACGCTGGTTACGGCAGTGCCGAATATTCCGGCGGTTGAAGAGATCCACAGCCGTCGGAAATTCGCATTTCGCAGAACCAGGGGCTTCCTTGCCGCCTCCGTGTGGGACATTGCCACAGACTAGCCCAGCACCGGTTGAATAAAACGAGTCAACGTGCCGGAAAAGGAATATTGCACGAAAGCTTTGCCAACGATGCGCAAATCTTTGGCTGCTGCAAGCGGCCGCAGCCGTTCTGCGGAAGTATGTGGACGGGTTGGCCGATAAGCCGGGTTTTGTACGCCCGGACCGTTACCGGACCGGGAGCGGCAATCATCCATCTAGGGCCGCCGTTGCCGGCTGCCTCAAGCGGCCTACCCGGACACATCGGGCGGGCAGCCCTCAAACGTGTCCTGTATGGCCTTGCTCCGGGTGGGGTTTACCTAGCCGTCCCGGTCACCCGGGACGCTGGTGGTCTCTTACACCGCCTTTTCACCCTTACCTGCTCAGGCTGCAAAGCAGCTTTAGCCGGCGGTTTCTTTTCTGTGGCACTGGCCTGCGGGTTTCCCCGAGTGGGCGTTACCCACCACCCTGCCCTGCGGAGCCCGGACTTTCCTCGGCGGCTGCGGTTTCCTCGAAGGAATCCGCGCCGACGCGATTGCCTGGCCAACCCGTCCACAGTCAACTCTACCGTCCCGGAGTCGCTGCCCGGTCCGGACCTGCGCCGGCCGGCTCGCGTAGGATTAACCGGTGCTGATTCTGCTCCCGCCCTCCGAAGGAAAAACCCCTGCAGCGTCCGGGCCGCCCCTGGACCCGTCCCGGCTGCATTTCCCGTTGCTTTCCGAACCCCGCTCGCTGGTACTCAAGGCCCTGGCCGGAGCCAGCGGCTCCGATAATGCCCTGGCTGTCTTGGGGGTGGGGGCAACCCTGGCCCCGGAAGTACGGCGCAATACCGCCTTGGACACCGAGCCCTGCGCGCCCGCGCACCAGGTCTACACGGGTGTGTTGTACGACGCGCTGGGCTACGCCTCGCTCCCGCCGGCGGTGCAGCGGCGTGCGGACGATGCCGTGCTGGTGATGTCCGCCCTGTGGGGTGCCCTCGGCTTTGCGGATCCGATTCCGGCCTACCGGCTCTCGATGTCAGTGCGGCTTCCGGAGACCGGGCGCCTTGCCGCCTTCTGGAAGCAGCACCTGACCGGTCCGCTGGACGAGTACGCCGGGGATTCACTGGTGGTGGACTGCCGCTCCAGCACCTATGCCGCGGCTTGGGTGCCGGATCCGCAGCGCACGGCGGCGGTTAACGTATTTACCGTCCGCGACGGCCAACGCAAAGTGGTTTCGCATTTCGCCAAGCACACCCGCGGTGAGCTGGCCCGCCATCTGCTCCTGCGCACCGGCACGGAGCCGGCGACGCCGCAGGACCTGCTGGCTGCTGCACAGGAAAAGTGGGAGGCCGAGCTGGTGCCCCCGGCAGGCCGGAAGCCGTACCAGCTCAACCTCATCCTGGCCGGATAGCGCCCTACCCGGCCACCAGTTCCACTTCGAAACCCTCTTCGTTTTCCAGGTAGGCGGCGTAGTGCTCCGCTCCCCCGGCGTGGGGATGCCGGTCCGCGAACATCAGGGTCCAGCCGTGGCTGGCCGCACGCCGTGCCAGGAGTTCGACGTCGGCCTCCGAACCGGCGCAGAACGCGAGGTGGTTCAGTCCGGGCCGCTTCCGGGAATAGGGACCGCGTTCAACGTCGGGGCCTTCCTCGAGCACGATGTAGCCCTCGGCGCCCTGCCAGCTCGCACCGGTGGTCCAGGTGTCCTTCCGGACGTAGCCCACCCGTTCCAGCAGCCAGCCCAGCGACTTTTCCGCCGCAGCGAAGTCGTTGACCCAGATCTCCGTGTGATGCAGCCGTCCCGTGGGGGCGGCCGCAGGAGCAGGAGACGACGCCGCTTCGAGTACCGCCGCGGCGGCGGCTGCCTTGGTATCCGCACCGGCGCGCGGCTTCCACGGAATGCCGGCCGTGCCGGCATCCATTGCCTCATTGGACAACCGGTCCGCGTCCTTGTTCAGTTCCCGCGGAATCCACTGGTATTTCACCCGCTGCGGATTGACGATGGAACGTGCTTTCGCCGCAAGCTTCTGCATGTCGGCATGCTTGATCTTCCAGCGGCCGCTCATCTGCTCGACCACGAGCTTGGAATCCATCTTCGCCAGGATCCAGCAGTCCGGGTCGATGCTGTGCGCCAGCTCCAGGGCGGCGATAAGGCCTGAATACTCGGCAACGTTATTGGACACCCGGCCCACGTATTCGGCTTTTTCAGCCAGGATGCGGCCGGTGTCAGGATCGCGGACCAGCGCACCGTAACCGGCAATACCCGGATTGCCCCGCGACCCCCCGTCGGCTTCCACGATCAGGGTCCGCCGGGAGCTGCCGGCGGAGGCACGGCGGGGTTCCTCGCCGGAGTCAGGCTCCGGGTCAAACAATGTCACCGCTTAGCTGCCCCACTCGGCAGAGCGGACCAGGATGCAGCCCGAATCCGGGCAGAACACAATCTCGTCTTCGGCAGCCTTGCGGATGTCAGCAAGGTCACCGGGGCTCAGCTGCATGCCCGAGCCCTCGGAGGTGCCGTGGAAGAGCCGGGCGGCGCCGATGCCGTGCTTTGACAAGGTCTTTTCGTAGACGGCAAGCAGCGCGGTATCGAAGCTGTCGGCCAGCTCTGCACGGCGGGCTTCGGCGTCGGAGCTGTCGGCAGCAATGACGGCGAGTTCGGCGTCGCGCTTCTCCTCCAGTTCCCGGCGCTTCCCGTGCAGGGATGTCAGTGCTTCACCGGCTTCGGCTTCGCGGGTGCGGGCAGCCTCGAGCCGTTCCATCACGTCGAGTTCGACGTCTTCAAGGTCGGACCGGCGGCGTTCGAGGGATACGATTTCCGCCTGCAGCGCCGTGAGCTCCTTGGAGCCGCCCTTGCCGCTGTCCAGGTGCTGCTGGTCACGGGCCATCCGTGCGACAACGGACGCTACGTCCGCTTCGGCGCGGGTGAGCTCACGTTCGATGTCGGCCACTTCCGTGCCGGCTGCCACGCGTGCGCTTTCAGCTGCGGCGACGGCACCGGCCAGGGACGCGATCTCGGGATTGTTGCTAACGTTGCGGGCCTGATTGCGCAGGGACTTGATCCTGCTGTCCAGGGCCTGCAGATCCAGCAGCCTCAGCTGCTCCGCGGGCGATGCTTTTGCCACCGGTTACCTCCGTGTATATCCGGGCCTGCCTGGCCCGGCTCTCCTAAGCCTATGCCACCGCCGGGGATCACTTCAGCCTACGGCGTCAGCACGAAGTCCCACGGATCCGTGTTCACGCCGCTGACGCGCACGTCAGCGGCGAAGCCCTGGTCCGTCAGGACATTTTCGAGGGCGTTCGCGGCCGGCGTCAGCCACAGCCATTCGCTGCCGAAGTGGGAGACGTCCATGAGGTACGGACGGCCGTTTCCGGCAGAGGCACGCTCCCGCAGTTCCGACGCCGGATGGTGGCGCAGGTCCGCGGTGACGTAGACGTCGGCACGCTGGGCACGGACGGCGTCGAACAGGCTGTCGCCGGCTCCGCCGCAGACGGCCACCCGGCGGACCATGCCCTGCGGGTCGCCCGCCACGCGGACGCCGCCGGCGACGGCGGGCAGGAGGCTGAAGACGCGCTCGGCGAAGTCCGCAAGCGACAGCATCTCGGGAAGATCCCCGACCCGGCCGATTCCCTCTTCGGGCAGGCCTTCCGCGGCGGGAACCAGCGGGCTGACGTTCCGGAGCCCGAAGGCATCTGCGAGCACGTCGGACACGCCGCCGACGGCGCTGTCGCCGTTGGTATGCACCGTCAACAGTGCGCAGCCGCCCTCGATCAGCCGGTGCACGACATCGCCCTTGAACGAATTGGCAGCTACGGAGTTCACCGGTTTCAGCAGCAGGGGGTGATGGGTGACGAGCAGATCCGCTCCCCATTCAAGGGCCTCGTCGATGACCTCACGGGTGGGATCAACCGCGAACAGGATCCGCCGGACCTCCCGGTCGCCGCGGCCTGCAACCAGGCCGGGCGCGTCCCAGTCCTCGGCCAGTGATTCGGGCCAGAGCTCTTCGGCTGCCAGGAGTACGTCGCCAAGGGTGGGTGTGTCGCTGCCGCCGGTGGCCTGGTCAGGTTCAGTGTCCGCGCCGGCGCGCTCGTGGGGGTGATCCGCTTCCATGACTTTAGTTCTACCCGCTGCCGTTGCCGTGCTCAATTCCGCCGCGCCTGCCGTGACGGAACGAACACCGCCGCACCCGGTTACCGGACATCGGGAATCAAAGCGGGACCTGATGCCTTGTTAAGGGCATGAAGACGTATGTATTAGGCGGAGGCTGCTTTTGGTGCCTCGATGCTCTTTACCGCAAGGTCCGCGGCGTAACCGACGTAGTTTCCGGCTACACAGGGGGCGCGGTGGACAACCCGGACTATGACAGCGTGAGCGCCGGGATCACCGGACACGCAGAAGTAGTGGCCGTGACCTTTGACGAGGACATGATCCCTCCGGAAGTCATCCTGGACATGTTCTTTTCGCAGCATGACCCCACCACCCTGAACCAACAGGGCTACGACGTCGGCACCCAGTACCGGTCCTCGATGTTCTACCGGGACGAGGATCAGCGCAAGGAATTCGAAGCTGCGCTTGAGCGTGCCCGGGAGAACTGGAAGGACCCGATCGTCACCGAGATCGTGCCCCTTCCCCGGTTTTACCCGGCGGAGGATTTCCACCAGGACTTCTACGCCAAGCACCCCGGCCAGGGTTACTGTCAGGTGATCATCAATCCGAAGCTGGCCAAGGCCCGCAAGTATTACTCCGAATGGCTTCAGGACTAAGGCTGTCCGGCCGCGCCGATAGGCTGGAACGGGCATAACTGAGTCCGGCTTTGTTGAGTCCGGCTTTTTGAAGGAACGTTGAAGGAATAGAGGAAACCATGGCTCGTATTTATGACGATGTAACCCAGCTCGTAGGCGGTACCCCGCTGGTCCGCCTGAACCGGCTCGCCGAGGGGCTTCCCGCCCAGGTGGCGGTGAAGCTGGAGTTCTACAACCCGGCCAACAGCGTCAAGGACCGGATCGGCGTGGCCATCGTCGACGCCGCCGAGAAGGCGGGCGCGCTTCAGCCCGGCGGCACCATCGTGGAGGGCACCTCCGGCAATACCGGTATCGCCCTGGCCATGGTGGGCGCTGCCCGCGGCTACAAGGTGATCCTCACTATGCCCGAAACCATGTCCACGGAGCGCCGCGTGATGCTCCGTGCCTACGGTGCGGAGATTGTCCTCACCCCCGGCGCCGAGGGCATGCGCGGAGCAGTGGACAAGGCCAAGGAAATCGTGGCCACCACCGAAAACGCCATCTGGGCGCAGCAGTTCGCCAATGAAGCGAACCCGGCCGTACACCGCGCCACCACCGCCGAGGAAATCTGGGCCGACACCGATGGAAAGGTGGACATCTTCGTGGCCGGCATCGGCACCGGCGGCACCATCACCGGCGTCGGGCAGGTCCTGAAGGAACGCAAGCCGGACGTGAAGATTGTGGCGGTAGAGCCCAAGGACTCCGCCATCCTCAACGGCGGATCCCCCGGCCCCCACAAGATCCAGGGCATCGGTGCCAACTTCGTCCCCGAGATCCTGGACACCACCGTCTATGACGAGGTCTTTGACGCCTCCATCGAGGATTCCGTAGCCACGGCCCGCGCACTGGGCACCCAGGAGGGCATCCTCGGCGGTATCTCCTCCGGTGCCATCGTCTGGGCTGCGCTGGAACTCGCCAAGCGCGAAGAGAACGCCGGTAAGCTGATTGTTGCCACCGTCTGCGACTTCGGAGAACGTTACATCTCTACGGTCCTGTACGACGACATCCGCGGTTAGTCCGCGTTCCGTCCCTGCGGGGCGGATCATCCGAGCAGAAAGTTCTCTGTGAGTCTGTTAGCCCGACTGCGCGAAGACCTCGACGCCGCCGCATCACACGATCCGGCGGCCAGAGGCTCGCTCGAAAACCTCGTTGTCTACTCCGGCCTGCATGCCATATGGATGCACCGGCTGACGCACCGCATGTGGGCCCGGCCCCCGCTGCGGTTCCCGGCGCGCGTGCTCTCGCAGGTGACCCGTTTTACCACCGGCATCGAGATCCACCCCGGAGCGACCATCGGCCGCCGGTTCTTTATCGACCACGGCATGGGGGTGGTCATCGGCGAGACAGCGGAGATCGGCAATGACGTCATGCTTTACCACGGGGTGACCCTGGGCGGCCGTTCGCTGGCCAAGGTCAAGCGCCACCCGACCATCTGCGACGGGGTCACCGTAGGTGCGGGAGCGAAGATCCTGGGGCCGGTGACCATAGGTGCGAACAGCGCGGTGGGAGCCAACGCCGTGGTGGTCAAGGATGCCCCGGCGGATTCGATCATCACCGGCATCCCGGCCAAGTGGCGGCATCGGGACACCAAGATGACCCAGCCCGCGGTGGACCCGGCCGAGTACATCGATCCGGCCATTTACATCTAGCCGGAACAGCACACTAAAAAGGTCCGCAGCTTCCGCTGCGGACCTTTTTAGTACCCTTTGGGTTCCTTAGTGGGTGTCCACTGCCTCGACCTCGGCGCGGTCTTCGCCCCACATGGTGTGGAAGGTTCCTTCGGCGTCGACCCGGTGGTAGGTGTGTGCACCGAACAGGTCCCGCAGGCCCTGCGTCAGTGCCGCCGGAAGGCGCTTGCGGCGCAGGCCGTCGTAGTAGGCCAGCGAGGAGGAGAACACCGGCACGGGAATGCCAAGCTGCACGGCGACGGAGACCACACGGCGCCAGGCCGGGACGGCGGCGGCGATCGACTCCGCGAATGCCGGGGCGAACAGCAGGTTCGCGGGAGCTTCGCTGCCGGCGTAGGCCTTCATGATGTCATCCAGCAGTTCCGCGCGGATGATGCAGCCGGCACGCCAGAGCGAGGCGATCTCGTCCAGCTTCAGTTCCCAGCCGTATTCCCTGGCTGCAGCGTTGAGCATGTCGATGCCCTGCGCGTAGCTGACCAGCTTGGAGGCGTAGAGGGCCTGCCGCACGTCGTCGACGAACGTATCCGGAAGCTCGACGGCGGCTTCCTCGCCCTGGAGCGTGTGCTGTGCAACTTCGCGCTGTCCGCGCTGGGAGGACAGTGCGCGGGCGAAGACCGACTCGGCGATGGCGGAAACCGGGGAACCCAGGTCCAGGCCGGAGACGACCGTCCAGCGTCCGGTGCCTTTCTGTCCGGCGGAGTCCACCACTACGTCCACGAACGGCTTCCCGGTCCGGGCGTCCACGTGGCCCAGGACCTCCGCGGTGATTTCGATCAGGAAGGAGCTGAGCTGGCCGGTGTTCCACTCGTTGAAGATCCTGGCCTGCTCGGCCGGTTCAATGCCGGCAGCGGAGCGCAGCAGGTCGTAGGCCTCGCCGATCACCTGCATGTCCGCGTATTCGATGCCGTTGTGCACCATCTTCACAAAGTGGCCGGCCCCGTCGGTGCCGATCCAGGTGCAGCAGGGCTCGCCGTCGTACTTCGCGGCGATCTTCTCCAGCATCGGGCCCAGGGAATCGTAGGACTCGCGGGAACCGCCGGGCATGATGGAGGGGCCCAGGAGGGCTCCCTCTTCACCCCCGGAGACGCCGACGCCGACAAAGTGCAGGTCCTTCTCAGCCAGGGCGGCCTCGCGGCGGCGGGTGTCCTCGAAATGCGAGTTGCCGCCGTCGATCACGATGTCGCCCGGCTCCAGCAGCGGAACCAGCTGGCCGATCACCGAATCCACCGGCGCTCCGGCCTTGACCATGATCAGAACGCGGCGCGGTTTCTCCAGTGAGTCAACCAGTTCCTGCAGCGTCTCGGTGCGGATGAACTCCCCCTCATCGCCGTGGGCGGAAAGCAGGGCATCCGTTTTCTCGATGGAACGGTTGTGCAGGGCCACCGTGTAACCGTTGCGGGCGAGATTGCGGGCGAGGTTTGCACCCATGACGGCAAGGCCGGTTACACCAATTTGTGCACTCAAGTTCTCTCCAAGGATGGTTCGGGTGCCCGGCGGGCACGGGGACGGCACATGATCATTGCGCCGTGTTCACGCTCCAGCCTATGCTTCTTCGGCGTCCCGCCGCCACAGGGGCCCCGGCCGCGGGATCAGGCCCCGGCTTCGTAGCCGTTGATCACCGAGGCAACGCCTTCGACAATCCCGATCCCTTCCTCGAGCGTGGAGTTCCGGGAACTGAGCACAACAATGCTGTAGTCGCTCCCCCCGGTCCGGACGAACCCGGCGCTGCCCACGTTCCACACGGCGTCGTCGTCCTGCAGCCAGCCGTTCTTCAACGCCACCTCGGCATCGGGCGCCTGCACCCCCGCATTGATCCCCCAGTTCTGCTCCGGGCAGACGTTTTCCATGAGTCCGACGGCGAACGCCAACAGGTCCGGGTCCAGCCAGTCGGCCCCGCAGGCCACCGTCCGGGCAATGCGCAACTGGTCCCCTGCAGTGGTTTCGCCGGCTCCCCAGACTTCACCGGCTTCCGTATCCTCCACCCCGATGAGCTCATAGGTGCGGTTCAGTTCCTCCCGGCCCCCAAGCCGGCCGTACAACTCGGTGGTGGCTTCATTGTCGCTGTATTCGATCATCAGGGTTGCCAGGTATTCTTCCTCCGCCGTGAAGCTGCGCTGCTCTTCGGTGGCCTGGCGGACCAGGGTCAGGAGGATGGGAACCTTCACCAGGCTTGCCTCGAGGTACCGTCCGTCCGGGTTTTCGATCCAGGACTTCCCGGTGCGGTTGTCCTGGAGGGCCACGGAGAAATCTTCCCGCCTGTCCCCGGCCATCACGTCCAGGGCGGCTGCAATCGCTTCCGGTGCCCCTGTGTCCGCGGTGCTGGCGGTGCCTTGCTCTGCGGTTGGTGGTACCAGCGGAGCGTCGCCCGGCGCCGAGCAGCCGCCCAGCAGGATCATTACGGCAAGCGCTGCGCCAACGCGCTTCCGCGCCTGGAATTCCTTTGCCATCAACCCCACTCGTTTCGTACGTCTGTGCGGTTAAACCAAAAGCCGCCGTTGCCTTCCACATCTGCGGAAAGTAACGGCGGCTTCTCTGGTGGGTCCTACCGGGATCGAACCGATGACATCCACGGTGTAAACGTGGCGCTCTACCAGCTGAGCTAAAGACCCAAGACATGTTGCCCGGCCGTCAGAAACTTCTCCGCAGGCCCTGCATCACGAGGAACTACATTACCGTAAGACCGCACCGGATGCCTAATCGGCGCCGTTCTGCGCTTCGGCCGGCAGGTCCGGGAGGTTTTCGGCCAGCCAGGTCAAGGCCGTGCTGACTCCCATATCGATTTTCAGGGTGGCCAGCGGATCCCCCCGTGTGGACCCACGGTTGATGATGACCACCGGTTTGCCGGCCTTGGCCGCGTACCGGACAAAGCGCAGCCCGCTCATCACGGTCAGTGAGGAACCCGCCACCAGCAGGGCACCGGCGTCGTCCACCACAGAGAAGGCCCGGGCCACTCGGTCCTTGGGAACGTTCTCGCCGAAGTACACGAAGTCGGGCTTCAGCATTCCGCCGCAGACGGGACAGTCCGCAACGACGAAGTTCTCGGTATCGGCGATATCCGCGTCGGCATCCGGGGCGATCCCGCCGTCGAGCCGCACCTGCTCCAGATAGCCGGGGTTCAGCTCCTGCAGCAGCCCGGCAACTTCGGAACGGGAAAAGCCCGAACGGCAGTTCAGGCAGACCACACGGTCGTAACGCCCGTGCAGGTCGATGACGTTGACGCTGCCGGCGTCCGTGTGGAGCCGGTCCACGTTCTGGGTGATCAGGCCCGAGAGCAGTCCCCGCCGTTCCAGGACCACCGCGGCCCCATGGCCGGGGTTGGGCACCGCATGGCGCAGATGGTGCCAGCCAATGTGGTTGCGGGCCCAATACCGGCGGCGGAGGTCCGGATCACCGACAAACTGCTGGTAGGTCAGCGGATTCCGCGGGGGCGCGTCGGGCCCGCGGTAGTCCGGGATGCCGGAATCCGTGCTCAGCCCGGCACCGGTCAGCAGCGCCAGCCGCTGCCCGCCCAGATAGCCGACGGCGCGCTCGAGGAGCCGCAGCTCCGCCTCGGTGGGCGGCGGAACGGATTCGAGGGCATGGCCGCTGGCGAAACCCGTGAGGCCGAGGCCCGGGCGGGAGTCCTTCGGCTGCTGTTCGCTCACAGTGCCTCCAAAGCAGTACGGTACTGCTCGAGCGGACGCGCTGCGCCCGGGTCGGAACGGATGCATGCGCGGAGGGCGCCTTCCCCGTCCATCACAAAGCTGGCGCGTTCCGCCAGCCCCCTGCGTGCGTCAAAAGCCCCAAAAGCCCGCGCCGTCTCGCCGTGCGGCCAGAAATCGGAAAGCAGGTCGAAGCCGAAGCCTTCCTGCTCGGCCCAGGCACGCAGGGTGTACTTCGAGTCACAGGAAGCTGCCAGCAGGCGCACGCCGGCGTCGTCGAAAAGGGCACGTTCGGACTGCAGCTCCGCGAGCTCGCCCCGGCACACCTGGGAGAACGCGAACGGGAAAAAGACCAGCACGACGCCGGATCCCCGGAGACCGTCCAGCCGGACCTCTTCGCCGAACTGGTTGGGAAGGCAGAAGTCCGGTACCGCAGCACCTGCCGTGAGCAGGTGCGCAGTCACTTCTTGCGTCGGCTCACCAGGCGTGTGGCAGCCCAGTCATCGGTGACGCCCGGGGAAGTGGTGACGTGCAGTCCCGCTGTGGGTGCTGCTTCCTCGATGTCGGCCGGAGGAACGTAGCCCTCGCGCCCGGACTTCGGAGTCAGAACCCAGACCACGCCGCCGTCGTCGAGCGTGGTCAGGGAATCGACCAGCGCGTCCACGAGGTCGCCGTCGTCGGCGCGCCACCAGAGGATGACGCCGTCCACAACATCGTGGTCGTCTTCAGTGAGCAACTCGCCGCCGATGAGGTCCTCTAGGTCCTCACGGAAGTCGAAGTCCACATCCTCGTCGTAGCCGTACTCCTGAACCAGGTCCCCGTCCTTGAAACCCAATCTGCTCGCCACGTTTTCTTCAGTGACGGCTTCGGCCTCGCTCACTTCACTCCTCCTGGTTGACTGCATAAATACAAGGGAATCACACATTTGCCTGATCTGCGCTGTCTCCGACTCAACGAAACACCTAAAACCCGCAGGCTTCAAGGGTTTGGGGGTCTACGCCGTCAGCGATGAGTGCCGGGCAGGCTACGCAACTACGGCCGCTCGGGACTAGAGTGGATAAAAAGGGGCGCCGAGGCGCGCATACGCGCAAGCGAAGATCCGGCGGACACCGGCCGGATACCACAGAAAGAATGCCGCAGACACAATCTGTACATGAGAGAGGTTGGCCGTGGCCGCAGAAGACACAACGGACATCCTGAGCGGGTTAACCAACCAGCTGCCGGACCGTGATCCCGAGGAAACCGCAGAATGGATCGAATCGCTCGACGATCTGATCCGTTCGCAGGGCACTGAACGCGCGCAGTACATAATGCGTTCACTGCTCCAGCGCGCCGGTTCCCAGAGCGTGGGCGTGCCGATGGTAACCACCACCGACTACGTCAACACCATCCCGGTTGATCAGGAACCCGAATTCCCCGGTGACGAGGAAATCGAACGGCGATACCGCGCCTGGCTGCGTTGGAACGCCGCCATCATGGTGCACCGGGCCCAGCGCCCGGGCATCGGCGTCGGCGGCCATATTTCAACGTACGCCGGAGCAGCGACCCTGTACGAAGTGGGCATGAACCACTTCTTCCGGGGCAAGGACCACCCGGGCGGCGGAGACCAGATTTACTTCCAGGGTCACGCCTCCCCCGGCATGTATGCCCGCGCCTTCCTCGAAGGCCGCCTGTCCGAAGAGGACATGGACGGCTTCCGCCAGGAGAAGTCCCGCGAGGGGCATGCACTGTCCTCCTACCCGCATCCGCGCAGCATGCCGGACTTCTGGGAATTCCCGACGGTTTCCATGGGCATTGGTCCCATGAACGCCATCTACCAGGCACAGTCCAACCGCTACCTGCAGAACCGCGGCATCAAGGACACTTCCGAGCAGCATGTTTGGGCGTTCCTTGGCGACGGAGAAATGGACGAGCCCGAATCGCGCGGCCTGCTCCAGCTCGCCGCCAATGACAAGCTCGACAACCTGACCTTCGTGATCAACTGCAACCTGCAGCGCCTCGACGGCCCGGTCCGCGGCAACGGCAAGATCATGCAGGAACTGGAAGCCTTCTTCCGAGGCGCAGGCTGGAATGTCATCAAGGTTGTCTGGGGCCGCGAGTGGGATGACCTGCTCCAGCGCGACAAGGACGGCTCGCTGGTGGACATCATGAATGCCACCCCCGACGGCGACTACCAGACCTACAAGGCCGAGTCCGGCGGATTTGTGCGCGACCACTTCTTCGGCAAGACCCCGGAGACCAAGGAACTCGTTGCCAACCTGACCGACGAGGAAATCTGGAACCTCAAGCGCGGCGGCCACGACTACCGCAAGGTTTACGCCGCGTACAAGGCCGCCACGGAATTCAAGGGCGCGCCGACGGTCATCCTGGCCCACACGGTCAAGGGCTACGGCCTGGGCACGCACTTCGAGGGCCGCAACGCGACCCACCAGATGAAGAAGCTCACGCTCGATGACCTGAAGGCCTTCCGCGACCACCTGCGGATCCCGATCAGCGACGAGCAGCTCGAAGCCGACCCGTACCAGCCGCCGTACTACAACCCGGGAGCGGATGCCCCCGAGATCAAGTACATGCTGGAACGCCGGCGCGAACTGGGCGGCAACGTCCCGGAACGCCGGGTAAAGCACGAACCCGTCCACCTTCCGGACGAGAAAGCCTACGAAGTAGCCAACCGGGGTTCCGGCAAGCAGCTGGCCGCCACGACCATGGCCTTCGTCCGCCTGCTCAAGGACCTGATGCGGGACAAGGAGTTCGGCAAGCGCATTGTGCCGATCATCCCCGATGAGGCCCGTACCTTCGGCATGGACTCGTTCTTCCCGACGGCAAAGATCTACAACCCCAAGGGGCAGAACTACCTGTCCGTGGACCGGGACCTCGTCCTGGCCTACAAGGAATCCCCGCAGGGCCAGATTGTGCACGTCGGCATCAACGAGGCCGGCTCGATTGCGGCGTTCACCGCGGCGGGCACGTCCTACGCCACGCACGGCGAGCCGCTGATCCCGGTCTACGTGTTCTACTCGATGTTCGGCTTCCAGCGCACCGCCGACTACATCTGGGCGGCTACCGACCAGATGGCACGCGGGTTCCTGATCTCGGCTACCGCCGGCCGCACCACCCTCACCGGTGAAGGCCTGCAGCACGCCGACGGCCACTCGCCGATCCTGGCCTCCACCAACCCCGCGGTGAAGACCTACGATCCGGCCTACGGCTACGAGATCGGACACATTGTCCGCCACGGCCTCGAGGAGATGTACGGCCCGGATTCCAAGGATCCGAACGTCATCTACAACCTCATGGTCTACAACGAGCCGATCCAGCAGCCCAAGGCCCCCGAGGACCTGGACGTGGAAGGCATCATCAAGGGTATCTACCTGCTCGCACCGGCAAAGATCGACGGACCCCGCACCCAGCTGCTGGCCTCCGGTGTTGCCGTGCCGTGGGCCCTGGAAGCCCAGAAGCTCCTTGCCGAGGACTGGGGTGTTTCGGCCGATGTCTGGTCCGTGACCTCCTGGAACGAGCTTCGCCGCGACGGCCTCGCCGCCGAGGAGGAAGCCTTCCTGAACCCCGGCTCTGAGCCGCGGGTACCCTTCGTCACCCAGCAGCTGGCCGGTGCCACCGGCCCGATTGTTGCCTCCACGGACTACATGAAGGCCGTACCGGACCAGATCCGCCAGTTCCTGCCGAACGAATTCGCCACCCTCGGTGCCGACGACTTCGGTTTTGCGGACACGCGTGCAGCTGCTCGCCGGTACTTCAAGATCGACAGCCACTCGATGGTGGTGCGGGCATTGGAGATGCTCGCCCGCCGCGGTGAAGTCGACGCCAATGCCCCCAAGGAGGCAATCGAGAAGTACCACCTGCTGGACGTCAACGCCGGCACCAGCGGAAACGCCGGCGGCGACGCCTAGGTAATCCGCCGGTCCTCGAACTCGGGGAACATGAAAAGGAACCGCCGCATCTGCGGCGGTTCCTTTTCATTTGGCGGCCCCGTGTTGACCTGACTGGGAATCCATACGGATTTCGCGCAACCCCCGCCGTCCGGGCGTCCGCCAGCTGCTGCATTTCGGCGCGAGCGACGTGCTGCCCCTGAACGGCAGCGGGCAGGGCGAAAAGGACCCGGGCCTGTTACTGGCCCTGGCCCGCTTCGGCCGGACATCCTGCAAAGTGCTGGGGCAGGACCGGGAACACGGAACAGGACAGGCTGCCCTGGGACCGGCTTCGCTCCGGGAGGCACGCCGCTGGCCGCCCACGGGATTGTGGACCACACGGTGGCGGAACTGCCAGATGCCGCCGAGGAGGCACCCGAATTCTGCCGGCGGATGGCCCGGGCCGTGGAATACGAGCTGGCCTCGCTTCGCGCCGTTCCGCCGGACGAGCGGCTGGCACTGCGCACGGAGCGATTCCGGCGGCTGGGATCGGCGCTGTAGTACCGCTGTCACTGCCCCCGCGCCGGCATGGGCAGTAACCGGGCGGCAGCCGGGAACGATGTGAAACCCAAGCTGCCTGCCTAGCCAACTTGTAGCCTTCACACAAAATAGCGGTTCACTCGTGCAGGCCGTAAGCTCGCAGGTATGCCAGTGCGTCCCAATACGTCCGCTGCCTCAGCGCCGCCGGAAGCAGACCAGCCCACCGTCGAGCGCCTGAAAGCGAATATCGGCAGGCTTTCGACTGCCACCCTGCAGCAGCTGGACATTTCCCTGCCGTGGTACCGGGGGCTGCGCCCGGACGAGCGCTCGGCCCTGGGAATGGTTGCACAGAAGGGCATCGCGTCCTTCGTGAACTGGTACCAGCGTCCTGCCTCGCCCGCCTGGGTGCTCAGCGACGTCTTCGGCACCGCCCCTACCGAGCTCACCCGCTCGATCAGCCTGCAGAAGGCCCTCCAGCTGATCCGGGTGGTGGTCCAGGTGGTCGAGGACCGGGTGCCGGAGCTGGCCGGCAGCGAGGTCCAGTCCAAACTGCGCGAAGCGGTGCTGCGCTATTCGCGTGAAGTGGCCTTCGCCGCCGCCGATGTCTATGCCCGTGCGGCCGAAACCCGGGGTGCCTGGGACACCCGGCTGGAGGCCCTTGTGGTCGACGCCATCCTGCGCGGCGAGAGTTCGGACGCGCTGCGCTCCCGGATTGCCGCCGTCGGCTGGAGCTCCGCGGCACCGGTCACCGTCATGGTGGGCGGCTCTCCTGCCGAAGCCAATGCCACATTCGTGAATGAACTCCGCCGGGCCACGGGCCGGCTGGCCGAGGACACCCTCGTGGGGATCCAGGGCGAGCGGCTGATCCTGGTCCTGGGCGGCCTGGAGGACAAGGCCTTCTCCTACACCCGCCTGTCCGAACTCTTCGGTCCGGGACCGGTGGTGTACGGCCCGCCCGCACTCTCCCTTGTCGAGGCCGGCCCGTCCGCGCAGGCCGCGTTCGCCGGACTCACCGCCGCCCGCGCCTGGCCGGCTGCGCCACGCCCGGTGGCGGCTGACGACCTGTGGCCCGAGCGGGTGATGTCCGGGGATGACACAGCACGCAAGGCCCTGGTGGAAAGCATCTACACACCCCTGCTGGGTGCCTCCAACGGGCTGGCCGAGACCCTTAGCGCGTACCTCTCGCTGGGCCACTCCCTGGAGGCCACGGCACGTGAACTCTTCGTCCATGCCAATACGGTCCGCTACCGCCTGCGGCGCGTCTGCGATGTGACCGGATGGGACCCGATGCTGCCCCGCGAAGCGTTCGTACTGCAGACCGCGCTGGTGGTCGGACGCCTGGCACCGGCCGGAAAAGCCGCCCCCGAGAAGCCCGCCGTCCGCCTCTGAACCCTGCCCAGGCGCCGTCGTTGGCTTGTAGACTTCCTACAAAGGCGTCCGGGGAGCTTGGTCTACGCAAACACCCGGTCCCGTCCCCTATCTTTGGAAAGCTGTATACGTGCTTGCAATCGTCTGCCCCGGCCAGGGGTCCCAAACGCCAGGATTCCTCTCACCGTGGCTGGAACTGCCCGGCGTACGGGATCACCTTTCCGCGCTGAGCGACGTCGCCGGCCTGGACCTCATTGCCCACGGCACGGTCTCCGACGAGGAAACCATCAAGGACACCGCCGTCGCCCAGCCCCTGATCGTTGCCGCGGGCCTGATGGCCGCCCGGCTGCTGCTGGAGCCCTCGGCACTGACATCCTCCACCGTCCTGGCCGGCCACTCGGTCGGCGAGATCACCGCCTCCGCCATCGCCGGTGCGCTGCCGGAAAACGACGCCCTGGTGTTTGTCCGGGAACGGGCCAACGCCATGGCACGCGCCGCAGCGGTTGAGCCCACGGGCATGAGCGCCATTCTGGGCGGGGATCCCGACGACGTGGCCGCCGTGCTGGAAGCCGCAGGGCTCACGGCGGCGAACGCCAACGGCGGCGGGCAGACCGTGGCTGCCGGGACGCACAACCAGCTCGAGGTACTCACCGCAGCACCGCCGGCCAAGGCACGGGTTATTCCGTTGAAGGTCGCCGGGGCGTTCCACACCTCCCACATGGCCCCCGCCGTGACTGTCCTGGAAGCACTGCGTCCCTCCCTCACCCCGCAGGCGCCGCTGGCCACCCTGCTCTCCAACCGCGACGGCGCCGCAGTGGTGTCCGGTGACGCCAACCTTGACAGCCTCATCGCCCAGGTATCCCGCCCGGTACGGTGGGACCTCTGCATGGAGAACATGCTCGGCATGGGCGTGACCGGCCTGCTGGAACTGCCGCCGGCAGGAACCCTCACCGGACTGGCACGCCGCGGCATGAAGGGCATACCGACACTCGCCCTGAAATCCCCAGAAGATCTAACCGCTGCCCGGGAGTTCATCCGTGAGCATTCCGGAACGGCAGCAACAACCGGAGAAGGTAACGCGTGAGCACGCCCACCCTGAAGCAGTCCCCCGTCAACGAATTCAGCCGAATCCACGGCATCGGCGCCTTCCGCCCCGACGTCATTGTCAGCAACGACGACGTCTGCCAGTGGATCGATTCCTCCGATGAATGGATCCGCCAGCGCACCGGCATCGTGACCCGGCACCGTGCGGACAAGGGCACGTCCGTGGTGGACATGGCAGAGGCTGCCGGACGCGAGGCGTTGAAGAACGCCGGCATCGAGGGATCCCAGCTCGGCGCCGTCATCGTCTCCACCGTGACCCACCCCTACGCGACGCCTTCCGCGGCCACCCAGATCACCGAGCGGCTGGGCGCGACGCCGGCACCGGCCTACGATGTTTCCGCCGCGTGCGCCGGGTACTGCTACGGCATTGCCCAGGCAGACGCGCTGGTCCGCTCCGGCGCCGCCACCTACGTGCTGGTCATCGGCGTGGAAAAGCTCTCCGACTTCATCGACAACACCGAACGCACCATCTCCTTCCTGCTCGGCGATGGTGCCGGCGCCGTCGTCGTCGGCCCCTCCGACACCCCCGGAATCGCGCCCTCCGTCTGGGGATCCGACGGCAGCAAGTCCGGTGCCATCGGCATGACCCACTCCATGCTGGATGTCCGGGAACTTTCCCTCGCCGCCGAGGCCGACGGCGGCATGAGCCCCGCGGACCTCTCCGACCGGGACACCAAGCTCTGGCCCACCCTGCGCCAGGACGGCCAGACGGTCTTCCGCTGGGCCGTATGGGAGATGGCCAAGGCTGCCCAGCAGGCGCTCGACGCCGCCGGGATCACCGCCGAGGATCTCTCCGCCTTCGTGCCGCACCAGGCCAACATGCGCATCATTGACGAGATGGCGAAGCAGTTGAAGCTGCCCGAGTCAGTCATCATTGCCCGCGACATTGCCGATGCGGGAAACACCTCGGCCGCGTCCATTCCGCTGGCCACCTACCGCCTGCTGCAGGAGCACCCCGAACTGAGCGGCAAGCTGTCGCTGCAGATCGGCTTCGGCGCCGGCCTTGTGTTCGGCGCGCAGGTAGTTGTCCTTCCCTAGCCCCAATTCCGCAGTGCCGGCCACGCCGGTGCAGCCCACAGAACCACACCGCTTCGGCGGTTGGAAAACCGGACCGGTCCCGTACCGGCACTACAAGAAAAGGAGCCAACATGGCTAGCAAAGAAGAAATCCTGGCCGGCCTCGCCGAGATCGTCAATGAAGAGACGGGTCTGGCCCCCGAGGCCGTTGAGCTGGACAAGTCCTTCACCGATGACCTGGACATCGACTCCATTTCCATGATGACCATCGTCGTCAACGCTGAAGAAAAGTTCGGCGTGCGCATCCCGGACGAAGAGGTCAAGAACCTGAAGACCGTCGGCGACGCCGTGGACTTCATCTCCAACGCCCAGGCATAACCTTCCGGCGGCCGCTGCCTGGCGGCGGCCGCCCGGTACTGCCGGAACCAGCACCTGCAACTGCTTCAAGAGAGTGAATCATGGCCCGCAAAGTAGTCATCACAGGCCTCGGAGCGACCACGCCCATCGGCGGGGACGTTCCAACCATGTGGAAGAACGCACTGCAGGGTGTCTCCGGCGCCCGTACCCTGGAAGACGAATGGGTGGAGAAGTACTCGCTGCCCGTGACCTTTGCAGCGCGGGCCACCACTCCCGCTTCGGAAGTCCTTTCCCGCGTCGAAGCCAAGCGGATGGACCCCTCCACGCAGTTCGCCGTCGTCGCGGCGCGCGAAGCCTGGGCCGATTCCGGCCTCGCAGACATTGACCACGACCGGCTTGCCGTCTCCTTCGCCACCGGTATCGGCGGCATCTGGACCCTGCTCGACGCCTGGGACACCCTGCGCGAAAAGGGGCCGCGGCGGGTACTGCCCATGACCGTTCCGATGCTGATGCCCAACGGCCCGTCCGCCGCGGTCAGCCTCGACCTGGGTGCCCGCGCCGGCGCCCACACACCCGTCTCAGCCTGCGCCTCCGGAACCGAGGCCCTCCACCAGGGCCTGGACATGATCCGCTCCGGCAAAGCCGACATCGTCGTCGCCGGCGGCGCGGAAGCCTGCATTCACCCGATGCCCTTGGCATCCTTCGCCTCCATGCAGGCCCTGTCCAAGCGCAACGATGATCCCCAGCGTGCCTCCCGCCCCTATGACAAGGACCGCGACGGCTTCGTGATGGGTGAGGGCGCCGGTGCGCTGGTGCTCGAAAGCGAAGAGCACGCCCTGGCCCGCGGAGCACGGATTTACGCCGAACTTGCAGGCACGGCCGTCACCGCCGACGCGTACCACATCACCGCCCCGGACCCCGAGGGCCTCGGCGCCACCAGGGCCCTGAAGTCCGCTCTCTTTGATGCCCGGGCGCAGGCCGAGGACGTAGTCCACGTGAACGCGCACGCCACCTCCACCCCGGTGGGCGACAAGCCGGAATACACCGCGCTGAAGGCTGCCCTGGGCAGTGCCCTCGACGGAGTTGCCGTGTCAGCGACCAAGTCGCAGATGGGCCACCTGCTGGGTGCCTCCGGTGCAGTCGAAGCCGTCCTGACGGCTTTGGCGGTCTACGAGCGCCAGGCGCCGGCCACGATCAACCTGGAAAACCAGGATCCGGAGATTCCGCTCGACGTGGTGACCTCCAGCCGCCAGCTGCGCGGCGGAGACATCGTGGCGCTGAGCAATTCCTTCGGCTTCGGCGGGCACAACGCCGTCGCCGTGCTGCGCAGCCGCTAACCCGTTCGCTTACGACAACAGGCGTCCGTTCCCCGCGGGGAACGGACGCCTGTTGTGTTTGCTACGGAGTTTTTGAGGAGACTAGCCGACCTGGTGCAGCCAGCGCACCGGAGCGCCGTCGGCCGCGTGCCGGAACGGCTCCAGCTCTTCGTCCCAGGCCTCGCCCAGGGCGAGTGAGAGTTCGTGGTAGACCGCCGACGGATCGCCGGCACCGTTTTCATAGGCGTAACGGATGCGGTTCTCGGAAATCATGATGTTGCCGTGCACGTCGGTGGCGGCGTGGAAGATGCCCAGCTCAGGCGTGTGTGCCCAGCGGCTGCCGTCGGCTCCGGGGCTCTGTTCCTCCGTCACCTCGTACCGGAGGTGCGCCCAGCCGCGCAGCGCGGACGCGAGCAGGGAACCGGTGCCCTGCGGTCCGGTCCAGGCGATTTCGGCCCGTACCATTCCGGGCGCAGCCGGCTGAGGGGTCCACTGTAGATCCGTTCGCTTTTCCACGACGGATCCGATGGCCCACTCAATATGGGGGCACAACGCGGAAGGGGCAGAGTGCACAAACAGTACGCCGCGCGCCATCACAACAGACATTCCATCCTCCATAGCTGTAGGTACGTCTTCCCCAACGACCTGCTGCTGCATGGACGGATATCGAGCCGGATGTGACCGCTGTCCATCATTGTGCCGTAAGTTACGTCGATGCGCCAATGTATCCTTTTGAGCCTCTGCAGCACCGCAGGCTCGGCGGTGCTGCCGGAGTCGGGCGGCGGTCCCTGGGCGGCCGTCCCTTAGGCTCGCGGATGCGCCTGGCTGTAGCTCTGGCGCAGCCTGTCCACTGACACGTGTGTGTAGAGCTGCGTGGTGGCCAGCGACGAATGGCCCAGGATTTCCTGCACGGCACGCAGGTCGGCACCGCCGTCGAGCAGGTGGGTGGCCGCGGAGTGGCGCAGGGCGTGCGGCCCGGAGGCGGACGTGTCCGGCACGGCTTCCAAAAGCCCTGCCACCACGCTGCGGACCTGCCGCTGGTCCACCCGTCCGCCCCGCTTGCCCAGGAACAATGCCGGACCGCTGTCCCCGGTCGCCATCGACGGACGGCCGCGGCGCAGCCAGTCATCCACCGCCAGCGCAGCCGGCAGGCCGTAAGGCACCGTGCGTTCCTTGTTGCCCTTGCCCAGCACGGTGAGCGTCCTGCGGTCCGGATCGAGGTCGTCGACGTCCAATCCGGCCAGCTCCCCCACCCGGATGCCCGTTGCGTAGAGCAGTTCGACCATCGCGCGGTCCCGCAGAGCCACGGGTTCGCCCTCGGCGGCAGCCGCCTGCAGGGTTTCGAACAGGTCATCGAGCTGGCTGCTGCGCAGCACGCCGGGAAGGGTCTTTTCCTTCTTCGGTGCTTTCAGCCGCAGGGCCGGGTTTTCGCTGATAAGTTCCTCGCGCAGGGCCCAGTTGGTGAAGCTGCGTGCCGTGGCGGCGCGGCGGGCCAGCGTGGAACGGGCCTGCCCGCCGGCACTGAGTTCGCCCAGCCAGCCGCGCAGGATGCCCAGGTCCAGTTCCTGGAGCGAGCCTGCTCCGGCGCCGAGGGCATAGTCGAGCAGCTTCGACACATCCGACTCATAGGCACGGACCGTGTGCTCGGAGCGGCCACGCTCCGCCGTAAGGTACCGGCAGAAGCCCTCCAGTGCGGAACGGAATTCCGCCGGCCACGCAGTTCGCCCTGCTGCTCCCTTTGATGTCACCTCTTTACTGTTCTCTCTTTGCCGCCGCCGTTCAAGCAGGCACGCTGTCGGCACGCAGGCAGTTGCGCCGCAGGTGTTCTGTCTGCGGGGCCTGCTCGAGTTCCAGCAGGTACCGTTTCGCATCGACGCCGCCCGAGTATCCCGTCAGCGCGCCGCGGGACCCCACCACGCGGTGGGTGGGCACAACCAGGTTCAACGGGTTATGGGCCAATGCTGCTCCCACGCTTCGGGCCTTGGCCGCGTCGCCCAGCAGGACCGCCAGCTGCTTGTAGCTTGCCGTCCTGCCGTAGGCGATGCCCGAGACCTGCTCCCATACCCTGCGCTGGAACTCGGTCCCCTGGGGATTGGTATCCACGCTGAAGCAGCAGCGCCGGCCCTCGAAGTACTCCGTCAGTTGACGTTCGACATCCTCGAAGCCGTCTTCGGCCGCAATGCCGTACGGTGTCCCTGACCCTGCCGGCGCAGCGGGCGGCCCCAGCCGGACCATGGACAGGAGTCCGTCCATAGCGACGAGGGTGAGTACCCCTACCGGCGAGGTGACTATCTTGTGAGTGATCATGATGACGTCCTTCCTGGATGTGCGGATAGTCGAAATGTCGATGCTGCTAACGCCGGCCGCGGCGCCACTGGTCTCCTTCGGACCGTACGGCCAGTCCTTCCAATTCCAGCCGCGCCAGCCCGGCGCGCACCCCTTGCAGGGAAAGCCCGGCGACGGTAGCCAGTTTCTCGGTGGTCGTTCCGCTGCGCACCGGCAGCGCATCCAACAACAGCAGGTCCTCCACGGGCAGCCCGTCGTGATCTGCCCGGCGGCCTCCCTCCCGGCTGTCCCCTGCCCGGCTGGCCGGATCGCCCGGCTCTCCCGGCGGGACATCACGGAGCGGCCCGGCCAGCTCCACCACTTCCCGGGCATCGGTCACGCAGACTGCACTTCCGTCGCGCAGCAGCCGGTGGCATCCGGCAGAGTTGGCTGAGTACACGGAGCCCGGCACCGCACCGACTTCCCGCCCTAACCCGGCGGCATGGTGGGCAGTGTTCAGTGCTCCGGATCTCCAGCGGGCCTCCACCACCACGGTGACGGCGCTCAGCGCAGCGATGATCCGGTTCCGTTGCAGGAATCTCCAGCGGGTGGGGGCAGATCCCGGCGGCACTTCGGACAGCAGCAGTCCGCGCTCCGCGACGGCGCGAAGCAGGTCCTCGTTGCCGGCCGGGTAGAACCGGTCCGCACCGCACGCCATGACCGCTAGCGTGGCCGGGGCATCAGCGGATGCAGCTGCGAGCGCGGCACGATGTGCCTGGGCATCGATTCCGTAGGCGCCTCCGGAGACAACGGTGTACCCGCGGTTGGCCAGCCCCGCTGCAAGGTCCCCCGCTATGGACAGCCCGTATCCGGTCGCGTCCCGGGAACCCACTACTGCCACGGTCCGGTCCAGTTCCGGCAGGCCCCGCTCCAGGTCTCCCCGTACCCAGAGACACAACGGCATTTCCTGCTGCAGGTGGCGCAATGACTCGGGCCAACGGGGATCCTCCGGCACAAGGAGTTCCCCACCCAGACGGCGGATCGCGTCCAGGTCCCGGTCCGGCGCAAGGTCCGCTACCCGCGGGGCCCACCTTTTCAGTCCCTCTGCCAGGGCGCTTCCCTGGCCGCTGCCCGGGGATGGAAAGCGTGACGTTTCGGCGGCGAGATCCGGAGGCGTGCCCGCCGCTCCGGTGGCGATCTGCAGCGCCTGGACCGGACCGGCGGCCGCCACGAGTGCCAGGCCCACGGTATCTGAAGGTTCGAACAGCCTGGACAATGCCGCCCGTGCGACCAACACCTCGTCATTACTCATGCCGCCGCTCCCTGCCGGCGGAAAGCGAGGGCCTGCCCGACGTCGTCGGCGTCCGGGCTTCCGTGCCCGGCAAGATCGGCGACGGTCCAGGCCACCCGCAATACCCGGTCGTAGCCCCGGGCCGTCAGGAGCTGGCGGTCCAAGGCCCGGTCCAGGGCCGACGTTGCTTTGCTCGGCGGCCGCAGGCTGTCCCGCAGCAAGGTGCCGGGAACCTCGGCATTGGTTTCGCATCCAAGCGGCTGAAGCCGCTCCCGTTGGAACCGCCGCGCCTCCAGCACGCGTGCCGCCACCGTGGAGCTGGCCTCCGCAGGCTCTGCGGCGAAGTAGTCGACCAGGGAGACCCGCTGCACGGACAGCTGCAGGTCCACCCGATCCAGCAGCGGACCGGAGAGCCGGCTGAAGTATCGGCGCCGCTGTGTGGAGGTGCAGGTGCACTCGATTCCCTTGCCGGTTGCGAGTCCGCAGGGACAGGGATTGGCGGCAAGGACGAGCTGGAAGCGTGCCGGATACACGGCTGTACCCGCTGCCCGGTGCAGGACAAGCTCGCCGCTCTCAAGCGGTTGGCGCAAGCCGTCCAGGACCCGTCTCTCATACTCTGGCGCCTCATCGAGGAACAACACGCCGCGGTGGGCGCGGGAGGCAGCGCCGGGGCGCGGGATGCCTGAACCGCCCCCGATCACCGCTGCCGTGGACGCGGTGTGGTGCGGACTTTCGAACGGTGGTCGACGGAGCAGCTGGCGGCAGGGGCGTCCCTGCCAGGCGAGGGAGTGAATGGCGGTGACTTCCATTGCCTGGTCATCGGAAAGGTCCGGAAGGATGCCGGGCAACCGCTCAGCCAGCATGGTCTTTCCGGCGCCCGGCGGCCCGGTCATCAACAGATGGTGTGCTCCTGCCGCAGCCACTTCGACGGCGAAGCGGGCCTCTGCCTGCCCCGCCACGTCCGCAAGGTCGGGGATCCGGGATTCAGCCGGGCCCTCTTCGTGGTCGGGATCTTCTCCGGTACGGGCCACCGGCAGTGGAAAACTAAGCTGCTCGGCGTCGGCGCCGAGGTCGGCGGCCACCTCGGCCAGGCAGGAGTATCCCCGGACGCGGGCAGCAGGCACCAGTGCAGCCTCCTCTGCGTTCTCCGCCGCCACGGCAAAGTCCGTGTAGCCGGCCGCAACCGCGGCCATAACAGCCGGAAGTATGCCCCGGATCGGCCGAAGCCGGCTATCCAGTCCGAGTTCCGCCAGGAAGATGCAGCGGCCCGGGCTGCGCAGGACACCGCCGGCGCAGAGTGCAGCCACGACTATGGCCAGGTCGAAGCCGGAGCCGTGCTTCGGTACATCCGCAGGCATCAGGTTGACCGTGATGCGGCGCCGGCTCAGCGGCAGCCCGGCGTTTTTTGCCGCCGACTTCACCCGGTCGCGCGCCTCATTAAGGGAGGCGTCCGGCAGCCCCAGCAGGATAAAGGACGGAAGGGACTGACCGATGTCGGCTTCAATCTCAACGATCCTGCCCTGCAGGCCGACCAACCCTACCCCGTAGGTCCGTCCGAGCCCCATCAGGAGATTCCCCGCAGGTGCTCCACGACGGGCGGATTGGCGCCGTCGTCGAGAATCGAGACTGCGTCGATCCGGCGGTGGGTGAAGTAGCGGCTGTTGGCCCGGGCCCAGGCCCCTGCCAGCTGGTAGAGGCGGGCGACCTTATCCTGCCCGATCGCTTCGAAGGGGTGTCCGAAGTCCAGCGAGGAGCGCGTCTTCACTTCGACCACCACCAGGGTGGCCCCGTCCACGGCGACCAGGTCGATCTCGCCCTCGGGACACCGCCAGTTCCGGTCGATGATGCGAAGCCCGGCGTCGGTCAGGTACCGCGCCGCCAGTTCTTCTCCGCGGCTTCCCAGGATGTCTTTGGCTTTCATGTCCACCACGTTGGCTCAAACCGGACGGACCGGGCACAGCAGCACACAGCCGTGTGGAGAAGGATTCCGCCGCCGCGCACCGGAACCTGGGTGTGGAGGAGCAGAAGTTCAGGCCAGTCCCCCGTTGGCGTAGACCACCTGGCCGTTGACCCAGCGACCCGGCCCGGCAAGGAAGGCAACGGTTTCGGCGATGTCTTCGGGCTGGCCCAGGCGCCCTGGCGGCGCCGCCTCGGCCAGCCGCTCGACGGTGGCCTCGTCCTTTCCGTCCAGGAACAACGCCGTCGCTGTCGGTCCGGGCGCCACCGCGTTGACCGTGATGTCCCGTCCCCGCAGTTCCCGCGCCAGGATCAGCGTCATCCCTTCCACTGCAGCTTTGCTGGCCACATAGGCGCCGTAGCCAGGGTATTGGGTGCGCCGGACGGTGGTCGAA
This sequence comes from Arthrobacter sp. zg-Y1116, assembly GCF_024385485.1. Classification (NCBI taxonomy): domain Bacteria; kingdom Bacillati; phylum Actinomycetota; class Actinomycetes; order Micrococcales; family Micrococcaceae; genus Arthrobacter; species Arthrobacter sp. zg-Y1116. The sequence goes on from NZ_JANFLR010000002.1 coordinate 880,595, forward strand.
AAGTTGATGATCGTTCCACCCGGACGGACCCGGCGGGCCGCCTGCTGCGAGACCACGAACGTTCCCCGGATATTCGTGTGGTGCATCCGGTCCAGGTCCGCCAGATCCAGCTCGGCGACAGGGGAAAGGAGCATGATGCCTGCGGTGTTGACGACCACGTCCAGACCGCCGAACGCTGTCTCGACGGCGTCGAACGCGGCGGCCATCGCGGGCTCGTCCCCCACGTCTCCGCCCACGGCCAAGGCACGTCCGCCCTCGGCGGCAAGGTCGGCAACAACCCCGTCCGCTGTCTGTCGGTTCCGCGCGTAGTGCACACCCACCGAATAGCCGTTCAACGCGAGCCGTCGGACCACGGCCGCTCCGATCCCGCCGGATCCTCCGGTCACCAGGGCAACCCGTCCCGCAGTATCCATAACGCTCTCCTCGCTGGTCGTGGGCAGGACCTCGGTGTTTTCAACTTCCGGGATACACCACCGATGCCATGCCGCCAAGGGCAGATAAGACGCCCGACCGGAATTTGAGCGGGTCTTGTCGGGAAACTGCGTCATTCCGTAGGGGAACGCTGAGACGGCCCGGACAGGATAGCGACGCTAACGCCCATGTTCGACTCACAAAAAGGACATCATGCAAAACCGCAAGCGAAATACAACCGCTGTCGTGGCAGGATTTGCAGCCTTAGCGGGGCTGTCGATTGTCACCGGTGCACCGGCTTTGGCCACCGCCGCGCCGGCGACCGGGGACACTGTCCCAACCACGTCGCCGAGTGGGTCTCCCTCGGCGGAGGTTTCCGTGACGGAAACAGGAATCTACTTGTACCGGAAGGTAGACGCGCAGAAGCCGGCCGCCTGGGAGAACTCGGGAAAACAAACCTTCCTGGCCAAGCAGCCCGGACACCAGTGGTTCACCGATGTAACGTCCCTGGTCCCCTTGGTTCCATTCGAGGTATGCGGTCCCGGCTGGGCCGTCCAGCAAGACGTACTCGAGTTCGAAGGCACTTATGAGTGGCCGAAGAACCTCCTTTATCCCGAGCCCTTCCCCGGGAACCCGAAGCTAAAGGCCTCCCAGCATCAGGAGCTCGAGGAGGTGATGACGGTTCCCGAGTGCGCTTCCACGCCGACGCCGACACCGACACCGGAGCCTGCTAATCCCCCTCCCACGTCGACGCCGACGCCCACCCCCACGGACACCCCGTCCCAGAAGCCGACGCCGACCCCCACGGACACCCCGTCCAGGCCCCCGGCAGGTGCGGTCACGCCGACACCGGCAGCCACCCCGTCGGAAACCCCGGCAGGTTCGGTAACCCCGCCCGGATCGAACAGCACCACTCCTGCCCCGGGCAGCACCCCGCCGGCCCCGGGCACCACGGACCCCGGGATCCAGGTTGCCGGCAACCCCAGCCCCCGCGTTCCCGATGCCGGGCTCGCCCACACGGGTGCCGGCGGAACGTGGCTTGCCGCGGCCGGCGCAGCCATTCTGGCTGTCGGAGCGGTACTGGTGGTCATTGCCCGCCGCAGGAAAGCCTAAGCCCAAAGGTGTACCCCGGATGCCGTCAGTGCCCGGGGTACACCACCGGCATCCGCTGCAGCGTCACGGATTCCAGCGGAAGCGAAGGCAGGGTGCCCGCAAACCCCCGCGCCAGGGAGATGTGCGGGCGCAAGGTCCCGGCATGCATGAAGTTCGGATCACCGGCCATGAAGGCCGCGGCGTCCCGGATCCCGGCGGCGCCGAGAAAACCAACCAGCTCGGCGTACAGGTCCCGATGCAGCAAGGCCAGTTCCGGCGTCGGCAGGTATTCCACTACCAAGGTCGATCCGCGCATACCGAACCCGGCAAACCCCGCCGGCTCCAGCCGGAAGGAAACCGCGGGCAGCAGCGCCTCGGTCCGGGCAACGTACCCGGCGAGCAGCTGCTCGTAGGCAGAACGCGAAATGCCGGTCTGGGCATTGACGGCCCGGTGCACGTCCAGCACCTTCCCGAAGTGGATCAGCGTCAGGTGCAGCTGCTGCCGCGGCACCAGCCGGGTGCCGGCCGGCAGCGACTCCTGCAGGGACAGCAGGTGTGCCAGTGACGGACCGTCGGGCTGCATTTGTGCGTACAGGCGGAGGTTGGCGTCGAAGCCGCGCCGGGACTCGGGCATGCCGCTAAGTCTAGGCCCGGATTACACCCGCTAGGCTGTCGGGATGGCTTTCGCGATCCCACTGCTCAGCGACGACATCCTCCTGCTCCGTCCGCACGCCGCCGCCGACCTCGATGCCGTGTATGCACGCTGCATCGACCCTGTGTCGGTCCAGTGGACCACCATTCCGCTGGGCTACACGCCGGAGATGGCGCAGCAGTACCTGGCCGCCATCTCGGTGCCGCAGGAAAACGCCGTGTCCTGGGCGCTCGACGTCGGCGGCAGCTATGCAGGCACCATCGACCTGCGCTTCGAAGGTGCAGCCTCCGGTTCGCTGGGCTTCGTCACGTCGCCGGAATACCGGGGCCGCGGCCTGATGTCCCGCGCGGTCCGGCTGGCAGTGGGGCACGCCTTCGAGGACCTGGACTGGGATGTGGTCACATGGAAGGCGAATGCGGGAAACACCGGCAGCTATAAGACCGTCTGGCGCTGCGGTTTCCCGCCGCCGATCGCGGTGCCATATCTGCTGAACCACCGCGGAACAATGGTTGAGGGATGGATTTCCAGCCTCGCCCGGAATGACCCAAGGAGCCCATCCGTCAGCTGGGCGAAGGCAGGGGCGGAAGCTACAGTTCGTCGGCCTTCGGCAGTGTGAGGTCGTCGTTGCGGGTCAATTCCTCCACGTTGACGTCCTTGAAGGTGATCACCCGCACGCTTTTGACGAACCGAGCGGACCGGTAGACGTCCCAGACCCACGCGTCCTGCAGCGTGAGGTCGAAGTAGATCTCGCCGTCGGCGGACCGGGCCTGCAGGTCCACGTGGTTGGCCAGGTAAAAGCGCCGCTCGGTTTCCACCACGTAGCTGAAGAGGCCTACGACGTCGCGGTACTCCCGGTACAGCTGGAGCTCCATGTCCGTTTCATAGTTCTCAAGGTCTTCGGCGCTCATGTTCCTATCATCCCCCAACTGTGCTCAAGTCGTCTTCCGGTTCCAGCAACGGTTCCGCCGGGCGGGGCTTGGAGCCCAGCCGCCAGGACATGCGGTGCAGCGGCGTTGGTCCGTGGACGTCGATGGCCGCGCGGTGCGACTCGGTGGCATAACCCTTGTTGATCTCCCACGAATAGTGCGGGTTCGAAGCGGCAAACTCTACCATCATGGCGTCGCGTTCCACCTTCGCCAGCACGCTGGCGGCGGCCACGCTCAGGCACTGCATGTCCGCCTTGATCCGGGTGTGCACGGGTGCGGTGCATCCCGGTGCCGGTTCATCCGGATCGTCGAACAGGCTGCCCTGCCGCTCGGGCGAGAGCCAGTTGTAGTTGCCGTCCAGGAGTACGACGTCGGGACGCAGGGTTGAGCACACCTGGTCCCAGGCGCGCGTTCCGGCCAGGCGAAGGGCGACGGTCAGCCCGTGCAGGTCGATCTCCGCCGCACTGGCATGGCCCACACCCCAGGCCAGGGCCCATTTCCTGATCTGCGGAACCAGTGCGTTCCGGTCCGCCACGGAAAGCAGCTTGCTGTCCCGCACTCCCTTGAGGGAGCGCACGGTAGCCAGGTCCACGGCCACCATCCCTACGGACACCGGTCCGGCCAGGGCGCCGCGGCCTACTTCGTCGCAGCCGGCCAGGATCCGGTGCCCGGAGGCAGCGAACGTGCGCTCATACCGAAGGGTCGGTGGCTTCGCCGTGGAACTCACTTGCTGCCGCTCGGTTCCGGGACATCCTCGAAGACTTCCGAATAGTCGTCAACCCCGCCGACGCGGTTCAGCGGCCAGGCCGTCACTACGGCCTTGCCCTCAATGTCCGCCACGTCTACGAAACCGCCGCCCTCACCGTATTGGTGTTCGCGGGAATCGGCAGAGGCATTGCGGTGGTCCCCCATCACCCAGACCTTGCCCTCGGGGACAACCACGTCAAAGGGGATGTCGGAGGGCGCGGCGCCGGGGTACAGGTAGGGCTCGTCCAAGGGTTCGCCGTTGACGGTGATCCTGCCGTTGGCATCGCAGCAGACCACATGGTCGCCTTCGGTGCCGATGACACGCTTGACCAGGTGCTGCTGGGACTCGTCAGGAAGCAGGCCAACAAAGGTCAGGCCCTCGCGGATCGGATTCGTTGCCTTCTCCGCGGTCTGCGGCAGCCAGCCCTTGGTGTCCTTGAAGACCACGACGTCGCCGCGGTTCAAGTCCATCGGTTCAGGGACCAGAAGGTTCACGAAAATCCGGTCGTTGATTTCCAGCGTCTCTTCCATGGACCCCGAGGGGATGTAAAACGCCCGGAAAAGGAAGGTCTTGATCAGGAAGGACAGCACCAGGGCTATCACCACGATCGTGAGGACTTCACGCAGCCAGGCGCCGAAACCGCGTTTCTTTTCCTTCGGTGCGGCCGAGTGCGCTGCGTGGTCCCGCTGCTCCCCGGAGCCGGGCGTCCCGTCAGGGGACTGGTCCGGTTGCTGCGACATTGCGTTTCCTCTTATTTCTCCGTGTTCCACTCGGCTCCTAAGGATAGCCGGTCAATATTGGTGCCGCGCTCGAGCGGCCAAAGAATTCGCTGGGCCTGTCCGATCACCCGTTCCGTGGAGATCAGGCCGCCGCCGGGAGCTCCCAGCAGGGACCGGGAATCCGCCGAAACGGACCGGTGGTCCCCCATCAGCCACAGCCTGCCTTCGGGAACGACGACGTCGAACCCGTGGTCGCTGGGAGCGTCTCCAGAGTAAACGTACGGCTCGTCCACGGGAGTTCCGTTGATGGTTATCCGCGGATCCCCGTCCGTGCAGCAGCTCACCCTGTCCCCCGCCACACCGATGACCCGTTTCACGTAAACGGTGTCGCTGCCGGCCAGCCCGACCCAGCGCCCCACGGTGACCGCGGCGTCGGCCACTGCCGGACGCCCGCTGTGCAGCGGCGCCAGCGAGCCCCGGCCGTCGAACACCACCACATCGCCGCGCCGGATGTCAGCCGAATCATAGGCGGTGCGGGAGACCAGGATCCGGTCACCGGGTTCCAGCAGCGGCTGCATGGAATCCGAGGGGATGTAGAAAACGTCGAACAGGAACGCCCGCACGAGGGCGGCCAGGATCACGGCCGCGGCGAGAGCACATAGCACAAAACGCCAGCCCACAAACCGGGGCCGGCGTTTCGTGTGCTTCGCGGAGGGACCCCCGGAGGCGGATGCTGCAGTCAAGTAAGTTACTTGGCGGGACGGAAGTCGCGCTTTTCCTTGATCTTGGCTGCCTTGCCGCGCAGATCGCGCATGTAGTACAGCTTCGCGCGGCGGACGTCGCCCTTGGAGACAACCTCGAGCTTGTCGATGACCGGGGAGTGTACCGGGAAGGTACGCTCCACGCCGACGCCGAAGCTGACCTTGCGGACCGTGAAGGTCGCGCGGAGGCCGTCGCCCTGGCGCTTGAGCACGAAGCCCTGGAAGACCTGAACACGGGTGTTCTTGCCTTCGATGATGTTTACGTGAACCTTGACCGTGTCACCGGCGCGGAACTCGGGGATGTCCGTACGCAGGGAAGCTGCGTCAACAGAATCTAGGATGTGCATTGTTTATCACTCCTGGTGAACGCCACAGGTCATTCACTTTGGTAACGGCAGCAAGAATGCGCCCCCAAAATGCGGGCTGCACGGATGCTGTCGAAGTTAGTAGACCGGCAGGACCGAGGATGGAATGCCGGTGTGTACATATCTGTTGGCCGCGTTCCCCCTGTGGCAGGTACGGACCCAGATGACACAACTCCCCATTTTGCCATACGCATCCGAACGGCACCAATCCGGCGCTGCCGTCAGGCGGGCGGGCAGACCCTGCCGTCACGGATTTCGTAGCCCAGCGCCGCCAAAGTGGCCCGGTCGGCCTTGTCCAGCGAAGCGGCGTCGAGCTTTTCGATCAGATCGGGCCGGCGTGCCGCGGTGCGCCTCAGCTGTTCGTCCCGCCGGAACCGGGCGATCTTGCCGTGGTTGCCGCTGAGCAGGACCTCCGGGACGGCACGATCGCGCCAGGCCGAGGGCTTGGTGTAGACCGGGTATTCCAGCAGCCCGTCCGAATGGGATTCCTCGACAAGGGACTCGGGATTCCCGACGACGCCGGGCACCAGCCTGCCTACGGCCTCGACCATGGCCAGCACCGCGACCTCCCCGCCGTTGAGCACGTAGTCTCCGAGGCTGACGGGACGGACGTCAAAGCGTTCCCCGGCCCATTCCAGCACCCGCTCGTCGATTCCTTCGTAGCGGCCGCAGGCGAAGACGAGGTGCTTCTCCTCGGCCAGCTCGTAGGCCATGGCCTGCGTGAAGACTGCACCGGCCGGCGAGGGGACGATCAGGACCGGCCGCTCGTCGCCGTCGCCCGCAACCGCGTCCAGTGCGGCGGCCCAGGGCTCGGGCTTCATAACCATGCCCGCTCCCCCGCCGTAGGGGGTGTCATCCACGGTACGGTGCCGGTCGGTGGTGAACTCCCGCAGGTCATGCACGGCCAGCTCCAGCAGGCCTTCCTGCCGGGCCTTGCCGATCAGGGACAGCTCAAGGGCTGCCAGGTACTCCGGGAAAATACTGACGACGTCGATGCGCACTTACTGTCCGGCTTCCTTCGTGTCGGCCGGGGCTGCGTCCTTTTTGTCTTCGGGCTTATTCAGCTCGAAGAGCCCCTCCGGCGGAGTGAGCAGGACATAGCCGTCTTCGATATTCACTTCGGGGACAATGGCCTCGACGAACGGTACGAGGATTTCCTCGCCGCGGCCGTCCTCGACCACCAGCAGGTCCTGGACGGTGAGGGTGCGCAGGCCGCTGACGGTGCCGACGACGTCGTCGCCTACCCGTGCCTTCAGGCCCACCAGTTCGTGCTCGTACCAGCCCTCGTCGTCGTCGTCCTCGTCCACCGTTTCGGTGTCGATGAACAGCTTCACGCCGCGCAGTTCCTCTGCGCCGTTGCGGTCCGTGATTTCTTCGAAGCCCAGCAGCAGGATGTCCTTGTTCCAACGCGCACTGATCACCGTCAGCGGGCCCTTGGCGGCCGGCTCTACGGTGAGCTCGGTGCCCGGGACAAAGCGGTCCTCGGGTGCGTCGGTCAGCACCTGGACGGTCACTTCACCGCGGATGCCGTGCGGCTTGCCGATGCGTGCCACCTGTAACTGCATGGATTCTCCTCTATGGGGTTTTCGTCGCCTGGATTGGCCGGCGCCTGAAAAAAATCCGGCCCCTTCACCATTATCTGGTGTCGGGGCCGGATCCTGTGTACTGCTTTACTTCCGGTACTGCAGTGAAGAACTGTTCGCTTCCGCTGCGCCGTCGGTGATCATTTTCAGATCAGCGGCGCCGGTCCGTGTCCACTACGTCCACTCGGACCTGCTCACCGTCGGCAAGGGCTGCGATGACCGTGCGCAGTGCGCGTGCGGTCCGTCCCTGCCTCCCGATGACCCGGCCGAGGTCGTCCTGGTGAACCCGAACCTCGAGGGTTTCCCCACGGCGGTTGCTCTTGGCGGAAACCTTGACGTCCTCAGGACTGTCAACGATTCCGCGCACGAGGTGCTCCAGCGCTTCAGCGAGCAAGTTACTCTGCCTCAGCCTCGGTGGAGGCCTCGGGGGCCTCTTCCTTCTTGGCCTTCGGGGTGATGGCCTCGGGGACAATCACGGACTTCTTTTCGGGAACCACGAAGGGTTCCTTCGGGGCCTTGGTACGCAGGGTACCTTCCTGGCCGTCGATGTTCTTGAACTTCTGCCAGTCACCGGTGATCTTCAGCAGTGCTGCGACCTGCTCGGTGGGCTGGGCGCCGACGCCGAGCCAGTACTGCGCACGGTCCGACTTGATGTCGATGTACGACGGCTCTTCGGTCGGACGGTAAAGTCCGATTTCTTCGATGGCACGGCCATCGCGCTTGGCACGGGAATCCATGACAACAACGCGGTAGTGTGCTGAGAACTTCTTGCCAAGGCGCTTAAGGCGAATCTTTACGGCCACTTTTGTGGTCACTCCTGATCTGAAATGGGCGAACCCGTACTTCTGCTCCCGTGGGGCGGGCCATAACGTTGGGGTTCAAAAGGACAAGATGCATGCACGGAGAGAGGGCCCGCGCAGATCGAGTACCAGACCATTGTGCCAGATGACTTCATCTTTTGCGACTCGCACGGCCGCGGCGGATATCGGCGGATTTTCAGCCGGCGGCAACACGCAGCCGGTTCCGCCACGGGTCCTCGAAACGCAGCTCGGCCCCGGTGGAGTGGCTGGAAATTCCGGCAACCCGAAGGCGGTCCGCAAGCCCGGCGACGTCGTCGGCGGTTGGAACGGTAATCAGTACCTCGCCCAGGCCCAGCGTGTCGCGGCGCGGTCCGGCGCCGCGGCTGTTCCAGACGTTCATCGCCATGTGGTGGTGGTAGCCGCCGGCGGAGACAAAGAGTGCCTGCCCGTGGAAACCGGCGGTCCGCTCAAAGCCGAGTGTATCGATGTAGAACGCGGCAGCGGTTTCCGTGTCGCCTACCTGCAGGTGAACGTGCCCGACGGCGGCATCGGCGGCCTGGAGTCCATCCAGTGCCGCTTCGGTGAGGTGCTCGCGGAAGTAGGCCTGAGCAGACAGCGGCAATGACGCCATCCGCACTTCCCTGCCGGTCTCCGTCCGATCCCAGCCCCAGGTTTCGCGCGGCTTGTCATAGTAGAGCTCGATGCCGTTGCCTTCAGGATCGGTGAAGTAGAACGCCTCGCTGACGAGGTGGTCCGCGGAACCGGCAAAGGCCGACGGGTCATACCGGGCCGCGGAGGCAACGGTGGCAGCAAGGTCGGCCTGGGTTTCGAAGAGGACGGCGGTGTGGAACAGTCCTGCCTCGCCGCGGGTGGCCACCTGCAATCCGGGCGCCGGCGCCAGATGCACCACCGGGACGCTTCCCCGCCCCAGATACTGGCCGCCGTCAGCCTCCGCCACTACCTCCAGGCCGAGGGCACCGCGGTAGTAGGCGGAGACCTTTGCGAGGTCGCCCACCTTGAGCATGACCGTGCCCATGGCGAGATCGGCGGGCAGCAGGTCATTTACTTGAAGGTTCATGCAATGAGTTTACTTGAAGCTTCATCTAATCCCAAGTCTCCTGCCCAGGGCGAAGGCGGTGACAATGCAAGGGCCCATTGTCCGGTTCCTTGATGCCTGTTACGGTCGGCTCGGCAATGGGCCGCGGACAAATACAACTGGGGAAATCCGCATGCTGGGTGCAAAGCGACACAACCGGATACTCGCCGACTACGACATTGGGCTGGAACGGGGATGAGCCAGTCAACGGTCCAACGAAAGCGGAAACCGTCCGGCGGAAGCAGGAAACCGTCCGGCGGAAGAACAAAGCGCAGAGTGCTGGGGGTCGTCACCGGCATCGGCGTCGTGTTGGCGGTGCTCGGCGTGGCCATGGTGGCCTTGAACCTGTTCGTCTTCTCCAATACCTACAATCCGTCGTCGTGGGATGATGACGTCCCGGTTCCGGAAGGGCTCCTCCCCCTCTCCTCTTCCGAGATCGACGAACTCGCCGTCCTTTCCTCCGTCCCCGGGGTTCTGTTCCTGCTCGCGATGTGCTTCATCTTCACCGGACGGGTCCTGCGCGGCCAAGTGAGCACGACGACCCCCAAAGGCCTGGAGGGCGGAACGGTCGTCTCCGTCAACACCTATCTCTCCCCACGGGCCCATCTGGCGTGGCTGGGTGCGGCGCTGGCCTTCTGGATCGTCCTCATTCCCGTTCCCGTTCTGCTCTCCCTCGGGGGCGGCTGGCCGCAGACCGTCAGCGACACGGCGAGAGGCCAGGTCTGGGTCAACCTGGTGCTCTACGGCGGCCTCGCGGCGGCAATCGCAGGTGTCCTTTTCGTCTCCCACCTCAAGAAACAGCACTATCTGGCGCTGTCCGCCGCCGATAACCTCCGGCTGGATGAGCCCCAGCGGGGAATCTGGCGCTGGCTCACCTTCCGCTGGCGCTTCGACCTGTGGCTCGGAGCATTCGGAGGAGCGTTCATCGGCGTCTCGTTTGCCTTCCTGCCCTACGTCGATCCCGCTGCTATGGTGATCCTCCTGGCCATCGGCGCCGTGCCCATGGTCCTCGGGGTGCTGCTGGCACGGCAGTACTGGCGGGCAAAGCTGCCCCTGGGGCTGGCCGAATCCTTCGCCTAGGGTGTCCCGGACGACGACGGCGGCCGGGACGCCGGGCCCTGCCGCTTGAGCAGGTCCCGGCGCAGGGCGACCCGCTCCCCCAGGGCATCCAGGCCGAGCTGCCTTTCGTGGGTCCGGAGTGCGGCAAGCCCGCCGACGGGATGGGTCACGATCTCGAAGCCGCAGCTGGCGTAGAACGGGGCGTTGAACGGCACCTCGGCAAAGGTGCACAGCGTCATCGAGGTGTAGCCCCGCTGCCGCGCCCATCCGAGGGCAGCCTTCACCAGCGCCCGGCCCACTCCGGCTCCGGCGGCGTCTGGGTGTACCGAAAGCTGCTCCAGGTGGGCCTGTCCGTCAACCTCCTCCAGGCGGGCGAATCCGACGGGCGGATTGCCCGCAACCAGAATGTGGAGGGAAGCTGCGAGCTCCGGAACGGTGGCCGGCGGCGGCAGCTCCCCGGGGCCTGCGGGCAGCATCCCGTCCAGCAACGTGTCGGATGCTTGCTCCAACGCGGGCAGGACGGGAAGATCTTCGGGGCCCGCGCTCCGGATGGACGGTCCGCCCATCAGTTGGCCGGCATCCGGCTGACAGAGGCCAGGAACTCCCGGATCGCCTGCCGCCCGGCATCCGTGTCCTGCGGGCGGTGGTTCCCGCCGACCTGCCGGTGCTCGGCTCCCGTCGAGACCAGGAAATCCGCCACCTCTTCATACAGCGGTTCCCATCCGCCGGTAAGGACCAGCGTGGGGACACCCGGGACAATGTCCAGCGGAGCGTCGTCAAAGAGGGGCTGCAGCAGGTTGCGGTGAGCCGTCGTGGCCGGCAGGTCGCGGGTCAGGGAGAAGACCGCAGGCTCACACAGGACCAGGGAAAAGACCCGAGCCGGATCGCGGAGTGCCGCCAGCATGGCCGGAACCGCACCGGCCGCATGCGCCACCAGGTGCCCTCCGCCGGCCAGTTCCTCCCGGATCAGGGCGATATCCGCTTCCAGGTCCGGAGGCAGCGGATCGGCGACGGCGTCATAGCCGTGGCGCCGAAGGAACAGGCAGTCATAGTCGAGGGCAAGCCCGTGCTGCCGGGGCCAGGCGGCCGCGCCGAAACTGCCGGCGCCGTGCACAAACACCACTCGTTCCCGAGGCAAACCCACTCCTAATGTCCAAGAATTCCGGTGAAGCCCTCCAGCGGCGGCATCATCCGGCGGAGCGCCGGCGCGGCGACCGGCCCCGCGGAAACAGGTTCACCGTTCACGAGTTCCACCATGGTGCCCAGTTCCAGTGCTTCCAGCGCGGCTCCCCACTCCCCGCCATGCCCCTCGTCCAGTCCCGAACCGCAATCCGCCAGGGGAATGAAGCCGGCCTCCCACTCCCCGCCTGCTCCGGTAAAGGACGTCACGGACGTGGACAGCGTGCCGCCGTCGAACAGGAAATCGATCGAGTCCGCCTGTCCCTGGGTGCCCTGCACGCAGTCCAGCACCAGCACGCGGCCGACATTGAACTCGGGATCCAGGGTTGCACGGGCAATGCGGCGGGCGGCGGAGCGTGGATCCTCCCCGCCCTTCACCACTCCTCCCGGCAGCTCCCAGGCGTTGCCGTTACGCAGCATCAGCACGCGGCCGTCGCTGGTGCGGATCAGGACCCGTACGGTGATGCTGCGTCGGAAGACCGACCCGTAAAAGCCGCTCAGCCCCTGTGCCGCCATGCTGGTCCCTTCCTCTGCTGCCGAACTTCGGCGCTGCGCCGTGAAGGCGCGCATCCGCCATTAAACACACAACGCCGGACTCCGAGTCCGGCGTTGTGCGGGGGTGCGGTGCAGACCCTACTTACCGAGGAACTTGTCGAAGCCCTTGGGCAGGTTCAGCGAGGACGGGTCGAAGTCCGCCTCCTGGCCGCCGAACGCACTGCCGGTGGGCAGGGCCTGCCGGGCTCCGGCACGCCGGGCCTCCGCCTCTGCCCGTTCCTGGGCGGCCTTGGCCGGGTTGCCCGACTTGGCCTTCTTCTTGCCCTTGGCTGCCTGCTGCTTCTTGCGCGCACCGCCGAACCCGCCGGGTCCTGCCATGCCGGGCATGCCCGGAATGCCGCCGCCGGCAGCCATCTTCTTCATCATCTTCTGTGCCTGCACGAAACGCTCGAGCAGGCCGTTGACCTCGGAGACGTGGACGCCGGAACCGCGGGCGATGCGGGCGCGCCGGGATCCGTTGATGATCTTGGGTGCTACCCGCTCGTGCGGGGTCATGGAGCGGACAATCGCTTCCACCCGGTCGATTTCGCGTTCGTCGAAGTTCTCCAGCTGCTCACGCATGCCGGCGGCGCCGGGCATCATCATGAGCATCTTCTTCATGGAGCCCATCTTGCGGATCTGCTGCATCTGGGCGAGGAAGTCGTCGAGGGTGAAGTCTTCCTGGTCGGCGAACTTCTTCGCCATCCGGTTGGCTTCGTCCTTGTCCCAGCTCTGCTCGGCCTGCTCGATCAGGGTCAGGACGTCGCCGAGGTCCAGGATGCGGCTGGCCATGCGGTCCGGGTGGAAGACCTCGAAGTCGGTCAGGCCCTCGCCGGTGGAGGCGAACATGATGGGCTTGCCGGTCACCGACGCCACGGACAGTGCGGCACCGCCGCGGGCATCACCGTCGAGCTTGGTGAGGACCACGCCGGTGAAGTTGACGCCCTCGTTGAAGGCCTGCGCCGTGTTCACGGCGTCCTGGCCGATCATGGCATCAATGACGAACAGGACTTCGTCCGGGTTGATCGCGGCGCGGATGTCCGCGGCCTGCTGCATCAGTTCGGCATCCACGCCCAGGCGGCCGGCGGTATCGACAATGACGACGTCGTAAAGCTTGGTGCGTGCTTCCTCGATGCCCTGGCGGGCGACGGCGACCGGATCGCCGGTGGCTGCCTCGAACTCGGAGGAAACGCCGGGGTGCGGTGCGTAGACGGGGACGCCGGCGCGTTCGCCGTTGACCTGCAGCTGGCGGACGGCGTTGGGGCGCTGCAGGTCCGCTGCGACCAGCAGCGGGCTGTGGCCCTGGGACTTCAGGTGCTTGGAGAGTTTGCCGGCGAGGGTGGTCTTACCGGCACCCTGCAGGCCCGCGAGCATGATGACCGTGGGCGGGTTCTTCGCCAGGCGCAGCCGGCGGGTCTCGCCGCCGAGGATGCCCTTGAGCTCCTCGTTGACGATCTTGACGACCTGCTGGCCCGGGTTCAGCGCCTGCGAAACCTCCAGGCCGAGGGCGCGTTCCTTGACGGAAGCGGTGAAGGCGCGCACCACCGGAACGGCGACGTCGGCGTCCAGCAGGGCGCGGCGGATCTCGCGAACGGTGGCATCGACGTCGGCCTCGGTGAGCCGGCCCTTGCCGCGGAGATTCTTGAAGGTTGAAGTCAACCGGTCAGACAGTGAATTGAACACGTGCCGCGCACTTCTTTCGTCAGTTCTTCGCCATGTTTGGCAGGCCCAGCTGTTAAGGGTACCAAGCCGCTCCCGCTATTCGCCCCTCCTGCCCTGGCGGATGGCTTCGCCGGATCGCCGGACCGCCCGGCTGGAGCACCAGCCGGGCGGTAAGTTCCTTTCGCGCCGGGGCGTTAGAGCGCCGAGTCCCCCCGCTCCCCCGTCCGGACCCGAAGGGCTTCCTCCACGTTCACCACCCAGACCTTGCCGTCGCCGGCCTGGCCCGTGTTGGCCGTGGAAACCAGGACATCCACAATGTCGTTGACCCAGTCATTGGCCACCAGGATCTCCACCCGGACCTTGGGCAGCAGATCCACGGTGTATTCGGCGCCGCGGTAGACCTCGGTGTGGCCGCGCTGGCGGCCGTACCCGTTGGCGGAGCTTACGGTCAGGCCCTGGACCCCGTAGCTCTCCAGGCTTCCCCGGACGGCGTCAAGCTTTTCCGGCCGGACAATAGCGGTTACGAGTTTCATGAGTTGACCGTCTCCTTGGTTGTGGTGGCACGTGCCGTGTCCTGGAAGGGGCTGAAGGAGCCGCCGGTGCCGAGTCCGCCGAATTCGTAGGCGGTTTCGGCATGTTCGCTCAGGTCCACGCCGTTGATTTCGTCCTCCTCCGAGATCCGGAAGCCCATGGTCTTGTGGATCGCCAGCCCGATAATCAGCGTCAGGACGCCGGAGAAGACAATGGCCACTGCCGCGGCTGCTGCCTGGGCGCCGAGCTGGCCCAAACCTCCGCCGTAGAACAGGCCCCCGCCCGCGCCGTCGACCGGCAGGGCAATGAAGCCCAGGGCCAGGGTGCCCGCAAGGCCGGCGACGAGGTGCACGCCGACGACGTCGAGTGAGTCGTCATAGCCGAACCGGTATTTGAGTCCGACGGCGAGGGCGGACAGGGCACCGGAGACCAGGCCGAGCCCCACCGCAGCGAGCGGGCTGACGTTGGCGCAGGCCGGGGTGATGGCCACGAGTCCTGCCACGACGCCGGAGGCGGCTCCGAGCGACGTCGCGCGGCCGTCGCGCAGCCGTTCGGTCAGCAGCCAGCCGAGCATCGCTGCGGCCGGAGCGGCGAGGGTGTTGATCCAGATCAGTCCCGCTTCCTCGGCAGTGCCCGCGGCGCCGCCGTTGAAGCCGAACCACCCGAACCAGAGCAGCGTGGCACCGAGCATCACGAACGGGATGTTGTGCGGACGCTGGTTGGGGTCCTTCCCGAAGCCCTTCCGCTTGCCGAGGATCAGGGCCAGGACCAGTCCGGCCACGCCTGCGTTGATATGGACCACGGTGCCGCCGGCGAAGTCGATGGCTTCACCGACCACCGAACCCACGGCCCCTTCGGCACCGAGGAGTCCGCCGCCCCAGACCATGAACGCCAGCGGGCAGTAGACCAGGGTCACCCAGACCGGTACGAACACCGCCCAGGCGCCGAACTTGGTCCGGTCGGCCACCGCGCCGCTGATCAGGGCAACGGTGATAATGGCGAACGTGGCCCCGTAGCCGGCGCTGATGAGGTCCTCGGAGCCGAGGATGTCTTTCAGCCCGAAGGAGGTGAAGGGGTTGCCGAACAGCCCGGCGATACCGTCCCCGCCGGTCATGGAGAAGCCCCAGAGGATCCAGACCACGCCGATGAGTCCGATCGAGACGAAGCTCATCATCATCATGTTCAACGCGGCCTTGGCGCGGGTCATGCCGCCGTAGAAAAATGCCACACCCGGCGTCATGAGCAGCACAAGCGCCGCCGAAACCATTACCCAGACGTGACCTGCTGACAGATCCATCTTCACGTCCCTTCACATATGGCGGGCATCTCCCGCACAACGAACTCTGCCGGGGCCAGATTTCCGTCCGGACCCGGAGGTGTTGCCGGGAGGTTACAAACCGGGCGCTGAGGTAAAAGGATCGTGACAACGACATTTCGGAAACGTTTCCGGACACGCAAAAGCCCCGCCTCCCTTGCGGGAAACGGGGCTTTGGGTTCGGGAGGCTGCCTAGCTCAGCAGTGCGTCCACGAAGCTCTCCGCTTCGAACGGTGCCAGGTCGTCGGCACCTTCGCCCAGTCCCACGAGCTTCACGGGCACGCCCAGGGTCCGCTGGATGGCGACGACGATGCCGCCCTTGGCGGTGCCGTCCAGCTTGGTCAGGACGATGCCGGAGATGTTGACGACCTCGGCGAAAACCTTCGCCTGGGTCAGTCCGTTCTGGCCGGTGGTGGCATCCAGGACCAGCAGGACCTCGTCCACGGCGGCCTGCTTTTCGATGACGCGCTTGACCTTGCCGAGCTCGTCCATCAGGCCGACCTTGTTCTGCAGCCGTCCGGCGGTGTCAATCAGGACCACGTCGACTTCGCCCTCGATGCCGGCCTTGACCGCTTCGAACGCCACGGAGGCGGGGTCAGCGCCGTCGATCTCGGAGCGCACGGTGGGCACGCCTACGCGCTGTCCCCAGGTGGCCAGCTGTTCGGCGGCGGCGGCACGGAAGGTGTCGGCAGCGCCCAGCAGCACGTCCTTGTCTTCGGCGACGAGTACGCGGGCCAGCTTGCCCACGGTGGTGGTCTTGCCGACGCCGTTGACGCCCACGACCATAACGACGGCGGGGGTCTCGGCGTGGCGGGTCACTGCCAGGGAACGGTCCATGGACGGATCCACCAGCTTGATCAGTTCCTCGCGCAGCATCGCGTGGACTTCCTGCGGATCCTGGCTGCCGGAGACCTTGACCCGCTGACGCAGCGCGTCCACGAGTTCCATGGTGGGTTCGGTGCCCAGGTCGGCAAGGAGGAGGGTTTCCTCGATCTCGTCCCAGACGTCTTCATCGATCGTGTCCCGGGACAGCAGTGCCAGCAGCGCCTTGCCCAGCGCGTTGTTGGATTTCGCCAGCCGTGCCCGCAGCCGGGCCAGGCGGCCCTGCACCGGTTCGGGCGTTTCGATGGTCGGCGCCTGCGGGGCAGGGGCTTCCTCCAGGTCGCGCAGGTCATCCGGGACGACGACGTCGGTCTCCCCCGGCGGTGCCTCCAGGGTGTCGGTGCCGCCGCCGGTTCCCGTGACCGGATCGTTGGCGTCCCGGCGGGTGGGGTACATGCTCTTGGGTGTACGCCGGGTCCGTACCAGCAGTGTCGCGGAGAAGCCGACAACGGCGATCGCAACAAGGACATAGATCACTATCGAAAGGGTCTCATTCACGCTCCCAAGCTTCTCACATGCTGCTCATCCCCTCCCCTGGGATCTGAGAGAATCGCCTTATCATGGTGCGCTCTTCCAGAATCCGAATCCCGCAGGAAATCCAGGTCCTCATCGCGGCCGCCTTCGTCATCGCCCTTGGCTTTGGCCTGGTGGCGCCGGTGTTACCGCAGTTCGCGCAGAGTTTCGACGTCGGCGTGACCGCTTCCGCCGTCATTGTCAGCGCGTTCGCGTTCACCCGGCTGGTGTTTGCCCCGGCCGGCGGCATGCTGCTGGAAAAGCTCGGCGAGCGCCCGGTCTACATTGCCGGCCTGCTGATCGTGGCCCTGTCCACCGCCGCATGCGCCTTTGCCCAGAGCTACTGGCAGCTCCTGGTCTTCCGCGGCCTGGGCGGCATTGGTTCGACCATGTTCACGATCTCGGCCATGGCGCTCATCATCCGGCTTGCACCTCCGGAGATCCGCGGCAGGGTTTCCAGCGCCTATGCCTCCTCGTTCCTGCTGGGCAATATCGGCGGACCGCTGCTCGGCGGCCTGCTGGCCGGATTCGGACTGCGCGTTCCGTTCCTTGTCTATGCCGCCGCGCTGGTGCTGGCCGCCGGCGTCGTCTTCCTCCGGCTGAAGGACTCCCGGCCGGTCGCCGGGCCCGACGACACCAAGCCCGCCGCACTGCCCGTACTGACCGTCGCGGAGGCGCTGCGGGATCCGACGTACCGTGCGGCGCTGGTTTCCTCCTTCGCCAACGGCTGGTCCTCGTTCGGTGTGCGGAATGCCCTGGTTCCGCTGTTCGCTGCCGCGGCGCTGTCCGCCGGACCGGAGGTGGCGGGCATTTCCCTGACCGCCTTCGCTGTGGGTACCGCCGTCGTCCTGACGTTCTCCGGCCGGCTGGCCGACAGCTGGGGCCGCAAGCCCCTGGCCCTTATCGGACTGGCCGTCAACGCCGCAGCCACCGCGTTGATGGGCTTCAGCTCCAGCGTGCCGGAGTTCCTGATCATCTCCGTCATCGCCGGCATGGGCACCGGCCTGCTCAATCCCGCACAGCAGGCCGCCGTGGGCGACATCATCGGCAACGGGCGCAGCGGCGGAAAGGTGCTGGCCACCTTCCAGATGGCCAGCGACACCGGTGCCATTGCCGGTCCCATCCTCGCCGGCATGCTCGCCGACTCGCTGGGCTACTCCTGGGCGTTCGGCGTTACCGGTGCCATTGCCGCCATGGGCTTCATCGCCTGGCTGACGGCGCGGGAGACCCTGCCTGCCAGGAAAGCGGCCCCGGCCCCCACTACCATCGAGGAATGAAGCCTTTCCTGCTCCTGGCCACCCGCGCCGAAGATGACGCCGCCGACGAGGAGTACGCCTCTTTCCTGCGCTTCGGCGGGCTCGACGAGGGGCAGCTGCACCGGGTCCGTCTCGAAGCCGGCCCGCTGCCGCCGGTGGACCTGGATTCCTACAGCGGCGTGATTGTGGGCGGCGGCCCGTTCAACTCGAGCGATCCCGAGGAGTCCAAGTCCCCGGTCCAGCTGCGGGTGGAGTCGGAGATGGCCGAGCTGCTGGACGACGTCGTGGCCCGCGACTTCCCGTTCTTCGGCGCCTGCTACGGAGTGGGCACGCTGGGCCGGCACCAGGGCGCAACCGTGGACCGCCGGTACGGCGAGCCGGTGGGCCCGGTCGAGGTCCGGCTGACGCCCGAAGGCCGACGCGACCCGCTGTTGGAAGGCGTACCGGATACCTTCGCCGCGTACGTGGGGCATAAGGAGGCCGTCGCCGAGCTGCCGGCCCATGCGGTGAACCTTGCCGGTTCGGCAACCTGCCCGGTGCAGATGTTCCGGGTGAAGTCCAACCTGTACGCCACGCAGTTCCATCCGGAGCTGGACGTGGCCGGGCTGCTGACGCGGATCTCCGTGTACCGGCATGCCGGCTACTTTGAGCCGGATGAGGCGGAGACGGTGATGGACGCCGTCCGCGGATCGGCCGTGCACGTGCCGCCGCGGGTGCTGCGCAACTTCGTGAGCCGTTACGCGTCCTAGCTCCGGACGGCTCCGGGCTCCGTCCCGCGCTCGATCCGCTGGCTGATGACGGTGGAAACCCCGTCGCCGCGCATGGTCACGCCGTAGAGCGCGTCCGCCACTTCCATGGTGCGCTTCTGGTGGGTGATGACGATCAGCTGGCTGGACTCCCGCAGTTCCTCGAAGATGGTGAGCAGCCGGCCGAGGTTCGTGTCATCCAGCGCGGCCTCCACCTCGTCCATCACGTAGAACGGCGAGGGCCGGGCCTTGAAGATGGCCACCAGCAGCGCCACGGCCGTCAGTGAGCGTTCCCCGCCGGAGAGCAGGGAAAGCCGCTTGATCTTCTTGCCGGCCGGCCGGGCATGGACCTCGATTCCGGTGGTCAGCATGTTGTCCGGATCGGTCAGCACCAGCCGTCCCTCCCCGCCCGGGAACAGCGTGCCGAAGACATGCTTGAACTGCTCGGCAGTGTCCCGGTACGCGGCGGTGAAGACCTCTTCCACGCGGCGGTCGACGTCGGCAATGATGTCCAGCAGGTCCTTCCGGGTGGCTTTGAGGTCTTCCAGCTGCGTGGACAGGAACTGGTGGCGTTCCTCCAGGGCGGCAAATTCCTCCAGCGCCAGGGGGTTGACCTTTCCGAGCGCCGCCAGGTCCCGCTCGGCGCGCTTCAGCCGCTTCTCCTGCTCCGCCCGGACATACGGGATGCCGTCCAGGAGCGGATTGCCGTCCTCGTCCACGGGCGTGCGCAGTGCCGCCCACTTGTCGCCGCTGACCGGCTCGGCGGGCACCGGAACCGGCTGGTCCGGCCCGAAGTTCGCCACCAGATGCTCGGCGGTCATGCCCAGCTCCTCGAGGGCGCGGGCTTCGAGGGTCTCGATGCGCAGCCGCTGCTGTGCACGGACCAGCTCGTCGCGGTGGACGGAGTCCGTGAGCCGTGCCAGTTCCGCAGCGGCGTCGTTGTTGGCGCTGCGGACGGCGGACAGTTCGGCTTCCTGTGCGGTCCGGGCTTCCTCCGCACGGCTGCGTTCCTCGGCTGCCAGTGCCAGGGAAACCTGCAGGTGTGCCAGCACGGCTTCTGCCGCCGCGCCCACGGCAACCGCGCGGGCATGCTGTCCGGCACGGCGTCGGGCCCGTTCCGCCGCGGCAGCCCGGGCCCGGCGTTCGGCCAGGGCAGCGCGTTCCAGTGACTCCGCGCGGCCGGCTACGGCCTTGAGCTGTTCTTCGGCCGAGCGCAGGCCCAGCCGGGCATCCATTTCCGCCTGCCGTGCGGACGCAGCGGCGAGCGCCAAAGCATCCCGCCGGTCCGCAGACGGTTCCTCGTCGGGCAGGTGTTCCTCGCCGGCTGCGGCGAGGCGCTCGGACACGGCCGCCAGTTTCGCTTCTTCCGCCACCACGTTGGCTTCTGCCGCCGCCACCAGGGACGAGAGCCGCTCGGCCTCCCCCGAGGCGGCGCGCAGGGCGGAACCCAGAGTGCCGAGCCGTTCAGCTACCGCAGCCAGCCGAGCATCGGACTCGTGCAGGGCCGCGAGCGCCGTGTCCGCCCGCAGCCGGCACGCCTCGACCCGCGCGGCCGCTGCGCCGATGCCGGCACCGGCTTCCTCCGCCCGGGCGCGTGCCGCTGCCAGGCGGGCATCCGTTTCCTCCACCGCGGCGGAGATTTCCAGCAGCCCCGGGGCCGAGGCGGACCCGCCCCGGGCGCTGAAGGCGCTCAGCACATCTCCGTCGGGCGTCACCGCGACGGCACCGGGCGAGGCGGCCACCAGGCTCACGGCCGAGGCCAGGTCGGGGACTGCCACGGCGTTGCCCAGCAGTGCGTACAGGGCTTCCTGCACCTTGGCATCGGCGCTCAGCAGGGACAGCACGGGCACCGCGCCGGCCGGAAGGTCCGCGGGCAGCTCAGCGGCCCGGGCCGGTGCCCCGCCCAGCAGCAGTTCCACCTGCCCCTCCCCCGTGTCCTTCAGGTGCTGCAGGGCCCGGGCTGCGGCGTCGAGGTCCGCGGCGGCCAGGGCGTCCGCTGCGGATCCCAATGCTGCCGCCACTGTCCGTTCACAGCCCGGCTTGACGCTGACCAATTCCGCCAGCGGTTCCAGCACGCCGTCCACCCCGGCCCCGCGCAGGGAGGCGCTGCCGTCGCGCCGGTCCAGGCCGACGGCGAGGGCCTCACGGCGGGCGGCGAGGTTCTCGGTTTCGCGGACTGCTTCCCGCTCGGCCTGCTGCAGCTGCCGGAGTTCCTGCTCGGCCGCTTCGAGGGCTGCCTGCGCTTCTTCATACTCGGCGTCCAGGTCCGCTTCGCCTGCCTCGGCTCCGGCAGCGGACCCTTCCAGCTGCTCGAACTCTTCGCGGGCGCGGGTACGGCGTTCCTCGGCAGCGGTGATCGAGGCCCGCAGCCGGCCCGCTTCGGACTGTGCCGAGGCCACCCTCGAACGGGCGGCTTCCACCGAGCCGGTCAGCCGGGCCATGCCCTCGCGCCGGTCCGCGGCGGCCCGGAGCAACCCGGCATACCGCTTTTCCTCCGCAGCCGCTTCCTCTTCGGCCGCCTCGCGGATCTCCACGGCGTCCTCCAGCCGTGCCCGCCGGTCCTCGATTTCGGTGTCCAAGGCCGCGGCTTCAGCGCGGACCCGGTCCGCGGAGGCCTGCAGCTGTTCCGGGTCCCGGCCGCTGCCGGCCGCCGGTTCCGCTGCCCCCAGCAGCCGGGCACGTTCGGCCGCGAGCGCGGCAAGGGAACGGAACCGTTCCTGCAGGGAGGACAGTTCGTACCAGGTGTCCCGTGCGGCGTTGAGCTTCGGTGCGGCCTGCGCAGCCAGGGCCTCGAGTTCGGCCTGCCGCTTCCGGCCCTCTTCCACCGCAGCCTCCACTACCGTGCGGCGTGCCTTCAGGGCCGATTCATCCGCGGCGTCCTTCTCGTAGGCAGCCTTCAGGGTGGCCAGGTCATCGGCCAGCAGCCGTGAACGGGCGTCCCGGACATCCTGCTGCACCGTCTTGGCCCGGCGGGCGACGGCGGCCTGCTTGCCCAGCGGGCCGAGCTGGCGCCGCAGTTCGGCAGTGAGGTCGGTGACGCGGGCGAGGTTCGCGGCCATGGCGTCCAGCTTGCGCAGGGTTTTTTCCTTGCGCCGCCGGTGCTTGAGGATGCCGGCGGCTTCCTCGATAAAGCCCCGGCGTTCCTCCGCTGAAGCGTGCAGCACCTTGTCCAGCTGGCCCTGCCCGACTATGACATGCATCTCACGGCCCAGGCCGGAGTCCGAGAGCAGTTCCTGGATGTCGAGCAGGCGGCAGGGGCTGCCGTTGATGGCGTACTCGGATCCGCCGGTGCGGAAGAGCGTGCGCGAAATGGTGACTTCGGAGTATTCGATCGGCAGGGCGCCGTCGGCGTTGTCGATGGTCAGCGATACCTGGGCCCTGCCCAGCGGTGCACGGCCGGAAGCGCCGGACGTACCCGCGAAGATCACGTCTTCCATCTTTCCGCCGCGCAGGGTTTTGGCGCCCTGTTCGCCCATCACCCATGCCAGGGCATCCACCACATTGGACTTCCCGGACCCGTTGGGGCCAACCACCGCCGTCACACCGGGTTCGAACTCAAAGGTGGTGGCCGATGCAAAGGACTTGAATCCTCGCATGGTCAGGGTCTTCAGATGCACGGGGGTTAATCTCTCCTGCCGGGGTTGATTCCTTAAATCTACGCGGTTAGCGTCAAAATTCCGCTCTACTCGGAGAGCGTAATCCGGCTTTTGCCTGCGGAATCGCGGGGCCGGTCAGTAGGCTTCTAGAAGAGTCATATGATTTTAGGGCGTGGATGCAGGCTTCACGGCGGCCGCCAGCGCGATAGGTTCAGCAGCAGACAAGGCAGGCATTTTGACCGGGAACTTCAACTTCCAGCACTCCAACTCCGCCATCCTCAGCGTGAACAGCGTTGAAGCTCCGGTGGTCATGAGTTCCAGTGAATTCGACGAGCGCCTCGAGCCGTCGCTCAAGCGGCTGCGGCTCTCCAAACGCCTGCTCGAGCGGGTGGCAGGCGTGAGTGAACGCCGCTGGTGGGCCCCCGGCACCGCGTTCGACGACGGCGCCACCGAAGCCGGTGCCAAGGCCCTGGCCGAAGCCGGCGTCGAAGCATCCGAAATCGGACTGCTCATCAACACCTCGGTGACGCGCCGGAACCTTGAGCCTTCCGTAGCCGTGAAGATCCACAACGGCCTGGGACTGCCCTCCTCCGCCATGAACTTCGACCTGGCCAACGCCTGCCTGGGCTTCGTCAACGGCATCACCCTGGCGTCCAACATGATCGACTCAGGGCAGATCAACTATGCCCTGATCGTGGCCGGCGAAGATTCCCAGGGCGTGCAGGAAGCCACTTTCGAGCGCCTGAACGCCCCCGATTCCACCCGCGACGACTACCTGCGGGAATTCGCCACCCTCACCCTCGGCTCCGGTGCGGCTGCCGCCGTCATCGGCCGCGCGGACCGCCACCCCGGCTCGCACCGCATCCTCGGCGGCGTTTCGCGTGCCGGCACCCAGCACCACGAGCTGTGCGTGGGCGGCATCGACGGCATGTACACCGACACCAAGGGCCTGCTGGACGGCGGCCTGGAACTCGTGGTGGATGCGTGGCACGAAGCCCATGGCAACGGCTGGGACTGGTCCGGCATGGACCGCTACGTGACCCACCAGGTGTCCAACTCCTACACCAACGCCATCATCAAGGCCGTGGACCTGGACCGGAAAAAGGTGCCGATCACGTTCCCGAACTGGGGCAATGTCGGTCCGGCATCGCTGCCGATGACCCTGGCCCAGGAATCCCGTTCCCTGAACCCCGGCGACCGCGTGCTGTGCATGGGCGTGGGCTCCGGACTGAACACGACCATGATGGAGATTGCGTGGTAGAGGAGCTTTGGCCCGGCGTTTCCGCCGCCTGGTCCACGTTTGTCCACGTTCCCTCCACCGCCGCCGTCGACGTCGCCGGCTCCGTGCGCAAGTGGCACATCCTCGACAACGGCCCTGACCTGGCCGCCGCCGGGGTTGAACCGGCCGGAACCCTGCTCTGCGTGCACGGCAATCCCACCTGGTCCTATCTCTGGCGCACCCTGCTGGCTGCCGGCGCTTCCGCCGACAAGCCGTGGCGCGTAGTGGCCGTTGACCAGCTGGATATGGGCTTCTCCGAGCGCACCGGTGCCTTCCGGCGGCTGGAGGACCGGATCACCGACCTCGGCAACCTCACGGACACGCTGGGGATCACGGGTCCCGTGGTCACTGTCGGCCATGACTGGGGCGGCGTGATTTCCCTGGGCTGGGCGCTGCGGCACCGCCGCCAGCTGGCCGGCGTCGTCCTGACCAACACCGCTGTGCATCCGGCCGGCTACTCGCTGCCGCCGGCCCTGAAGCTGGCCCTGCATCCGGCTGTCCACCCCTGGGGCACGCGCAGCACCGATGCCTTTATCCGGGTCACGCATTCCCTCGCGCAGCCAGCACTCCCGGCTCCCGTGCGGGAGGCCTTCGCGCTGCCGTACCGCGGTGCGGCCCGCCGGCAGGGCGTCGCGAACTTCGTTGCCGACATTCCCGCCGTCGATTCCCACCCGAGCTGGCGCGCGCTGAACACCGTAGCCGAGGGCATCCGCCGGCTCAACGTTCCCTCGCTGGTTCTCTGGGGTCCTCGGGATCCGGTCTTTTCCGACCGCTACCTGCGCGACCTGCTGGAGCGGCTGCCGGAATCCTCCGTGCACCGGTTCGAGGGTGCGGGGCACCTGCTTCCCGAAGACGTCGACATCGCCTCCCCCGTCTTCGCCTGGCTGCGGACCGCCGTCGAAGAGCCTGCGGATTCCGCCCTCCGGCGCACTGAGCCGTTCCGCCCCATGCTTGCCGAGTTGGATGAGCGGGCGCGCGATACGAGCCCCGCCGTCGTCGACATGGCACCGCTGGGCGGAGGCGAAGGCACGGCCCCGCGCACCTTGTCCTGGGCGGGCCTTGCGGAACGCGTGAATGCCCTCGCTGCGGGTCTCGCCGCGGCGGGCGTGCGTCCCGGAACCCGGGTGAACCTGCTGGTTCCGCCCGGCATTGAACTGACCTCGCTGATTTACGCGTGCCTGCGCCTGAACGCCGTCATCGTGGTGGCCGACGCCGGCCTCGGCACCAAGGGACTCGGCCGCGCCATCAAGGGCGCCGGTCCGGCGTTCCTGATCGGCATCGACCGGGCGCTGATCGGTGCCCGGGCGCTGGGCTGGCCGGGAACCCGGATCAGCGTGTCCGAGCTGTCTCCGGCCCGCAAACGGCTGCTGGGTGTGCGGCATTCCGTCGAGGGTCTCATTGCCGACGGTTCCGGCTCCGAAGCGCCGTGGTATCCCGCGGACCCCGACGCCGACGCCGCCGTCCTGTTCACCTCCGGCTCGACGGGCCCGGCCAAGGGCGTGGTGTACACGCACCGGCAGCTGGCCGCGATGCGCGACGCCATCAAGGACACCTATAACCTCCGTGCCGGGACCTCGCTGGTGGCCGGCTTCGCGCCGTTCGCCCTGCTGGGGCCGGCGCTGGGGGCAACGTCAGTGACTCCGGACATGGACGTCACCTCCCCGCGCACCCTGACCGCGGCAGCCCTGGCTGATGCCGCCGTCGCCGTGGATGCCACCACCATCTTTGCTTCCCCTGCGGCGCTGACCAACGTGCTGGCCACGTCCGGCCAACTGGACGCTGCACAGCGGGCCGCACTGGCACAGGTGGAACTGCTGCTTTCCGCCGGCGCCCCGATAGCCGAGCCGCTTCTGGCCCAGGTGCAGGATCTGGTGCCGAAGGCGTCCCTGCACACCCCGTACGGCATGACCGAAGCGCTGCCGGTCACCGACATCAGCCTCGAGGGCATCCGTGCCGCGGGTACCGGCAACGGCGTCTGCGTGGGCACCCCGGTGTCCCGGGCCGACGTGGCCATCGCCGAAGTCTTGCCGGACGGTTCGGTCGGCTACAAACCGCTGACCGTCGCGAACCGCACCGGTGAAATCCTGGTCAGCGCCCCGCACGTCAAGGACCGCTACGACCGGCTCTGGATCACGGAACGCCACAGTTCCTCCATTGACGGCTGGCACCGCACCGGCGACGTCGGCCACTTCGACGACGAGGGCCGGCTGTGGGTCGAGGGCCGCCTGGGGCACATCCTCACCACTGCGGACGGTGTCCGGACTCCGGTGGCAGCCGAGCAGGCGGCCGAGACGGTCGACGGCGTAGGCAGGGTGGCGCTGGTCGGCGTCGGACCCGCCGGTGCCCAGGTGCCCGTGGCCGTGCTGGAAACGGAACCGCCCGCCCGCCGGGCCGGGACCGCGACTCCGGCGCTGACTGCAGCTGTACGGTCCCGCGTGGCCGAGCTGGTGGGGCTCGATCTGGCGGCGGTACTGGTGCTGCCGCAGATGCCCACCGATATCCGGCACAATTCCAAGATCGACCGCACCGCGTTGGCGGACTGGGCCTCCCGGCTGCTCGCCGGCGGTCCGGTGCCGAGCCCGGGCAAGGGACGGCGATGAGCTCCGCCGTCCTGCCTCCCCGGAATGTCCTCGTCACTGGCGCCAGCGGCCTGCTGGGCGGCGCCGTTGCGGACCTGCTGGAAGCCAAGGGCCACAAGGTCCGCACGTTCCAGCGCCGGCCGGGAGTCCCGGGCCGGGACTCCGTGGCCGGGTCCGTTGCCGATCCCGCTGCTGCTGCCCGCGCCGTGGACGGGATGGACGCAGTAATCCATCTCGCCGCGAAGGTTTCCTTTACCGGCGAGTGGCATGAGTTCGAGGAAACCAACATCGTTGGTACGCAGGTCCTGCTGCAGGCTGCGCAGGCGGCCGGGGTCCGCGACGTCGTCTTCGTGTCCTCTCCGTCCGTGGCGCACTTCGGCGAACCGATTGCCGGTGCCGGTGCGGGTACTGCAGATCCGTCCCGTGCCCGCGGCTTCTACGCCGCGTCCAAGGCCCAGGCCGAGCTCATTGCGCTGGCGCAGAACTCCTCCGATTTCCGGGTCACTGCCATCCGCCCGCATATCGTCTGGGGTCCCGGCGATACGCAGCTGGTGGAACGCGTGATCGACCGTGCCCGGTCCGGCCGGCTGCCGCTGCTCGATGCCGGTGCTGCGCTGATCGACACCACGTATATCGACAACGCGGCGGCAGCCATTGTCCGCGGGCTGGAGCGGATGGATGCCGCGGCCGGCCGAGCCCTCGTGGTGACTAACGGACAGCCGAGGCCGGTAGGGGAACTGATTGCCGGGATCTGTGCCGCCGCTGGAGTGGCTGCACCGGGCTGGAGCGTTCCCGGCAAGGTTGCCCGCGGCGCAGGAAGCCTGATCGAGAAGGCATGGTTGGTGGCCGGCCGGCGGGGCCTGGTCCATGACGAGCCGCCCATGACCCGCTTCCTAGCCGAGCAGCTCTCGACGTCGCACTGGTTTGACCAGCGCGAAACCCGCGAAATGCTGGACTGGACGCCCGAAGTTTCGATTGAAGACGGCATGATCCGGCTTGCCCGGCACTACTCCTAGGATGATCCCGTGAAAAGCCTGCAGAAGATCGAGTCCTGGCCCGTAGACCACGCCGCTGCCGCCGTCGTAGGCGTTGACGGCGAGGTGCTGGGAACCGCCGGCGACCAGGACCTCCGTTTTCGGCTGGCGTCAGTCACCAAGCTGCTGAGCGCATACGCCGTTCTGGTGTCCCTCGATGAGGGAGCCTTGGAACTCGATCAGCCTGCGGGCCCCGAGGGATCCACCGTCCGGCATCTGCTGGCCCATTCCGGCGGCTACGACTTCGGCGAGCGCACCGTCCGCTACACCCCCGGTACCCGGCGCCTGTATTCCAACGCGGGTTTTGAGGTACTCGGAGAGACACTGGAGCAGGCTACGGGCATGGCCTTCGGGGAATACCTGCGGGAAGGCGTGCTGGTTCCGCTGGGCATGTCTTCCACAACACTGGAGGGCTCCCCCGCTGCCGGTGCCGTCTCCACGGCTGCGGACCTCAGCAGGTTTGCTGCCGAGCTGCAGGCTCCCACGCTCACGGATCCGGGCCGGCTGACGGAAGCCACGCAGGTGGTCTTTCCCGGCCTGGCGGGAGTGCTTCCCGGTTTCGGCCGGCAGAAGGAGAACGACTGGGGTCTCGGTTTCGAGATCCGTGCCCATAAGTCTCCGCACTGGACCGGTGCCAACAGCTCGCCGGCCGCTTTCGGGCACTTCGGCCAGTCGGGCACTTTCCTCTGGGTGGATCCTGCGGCTCGTGCTGCTGCTGTCTGCCTTACCGACCGCGATTTCGGTCCTTGGGCTGCCGAGGTGTGGCCTCCCTTTACCGACGGGGTCCTTGCGGAGCTGGCGGACCGGTAGCGTTCTGCCTGCTACGCGGCCCAAACCAGGTCCACGATGCAGGCTTCCAGGAAACCCTTCGGGGGCGGCTTGCCTCCCGTCCGATCGCCAGCGCTGTCCTCGGCCCTGCTTCCGGGGAGCGGAGGCGCCGTGGACCGGTAGGTGTGCCCTGTTGGGGTGGTGGTCTCGACGGTGTGCGGTGTAGTTGATCCCGGCGGCGGATCGAGCGTTTGCGCCTTCCAATCGGGTGCTTCCTTAGCCTGGTTGCATGCCTCGCAGAGTCCCTGCCCATTTGCGATTTCGGTGGGACCGCCGTCCTGATGGGGACGAATATGGTCGAGATGCCGAATCGGTGCCCCGCACCACGGCATTCGGCAGGTCTGGTCGCGTGCCGCGATAAACCGTCCCAGCGAAGCCGTGAACAAGCGCGCCCGGGAATCCATAGTGACTAATTGACCGGCAATCGGTTCGGTGTAGAGCCGGCGGATCCAGCGTTCTTCCTGCTTGTCCTGCTTCGTTGTCCGGCCTGCAGCCCGTTGCCCGTCATGTTCGGAGTCCTGCCCGGGTTCCTGCCCCGGACGCCTTCCCCGGACCAGGTCCCTTGCCCATTGCGCCGGCACCGGGCCGTACCCGGGGACCAGAGCAGGCTCTGAGTCTCCGCCGAACAGTGTCCGGTCCGACATCACCAGCTGAACTTCCACCTTCAGCTGCCCTGCCTCCGCCTGGCCGGTCACGCGTTCCACGAGAGTGTCCGCCATGATCTGGCCCCGCCCCCGGGTATCTCCGGTTGCCCGCAGCCGGTCTGCTTCACGGGACAGTGCGGCAAAGACTCCCACTCCCTGGGCGACGGGCAGTAGTCCGGTTAGGTAAGTCATGGTGTCCGGTGCCGGACGGCAGGAAACAAAGCGTTCGGATTCGGCTTTGGCTGCGCGCTTGGCCGCTGCCTGCGGGTCGAGCCGGTAAGCGGCACCTCTGGTACGGGAAATGATCTGCCGGTCCCCCAGGCTTTCAAGCACGTCCGGATCTCCGGCCAGTTCTTCATCCACCCGCCGCCGGTCCTCCAGACTCAGGCAAGCTGTCTCGCGGACCAGCAGCGTTGCCCGCCATTCACTGATTTTCCCGCGGGTCAGCGCGTCCAGCGTGCACGGCATCTCTTTTGTCAGCACCTTGGCAAACCCCAGCAGCCGTCCCCCGCGGCTCGGTGACTCCCTGCGGGCCAAGGCAATCTGTCCGGCGACACCGCGGCCCAGATCCTCGCGCCGCACTCCGGCCTCGGCCTGCTTCCGGCGCTGCGAGGCATCGAATTCTACAGCGGCCCGGGCCTGTGCCGCCGAGGCTGCGGCTTTCAGTTCCTCGAGCGCCCGGATCCGGCCAATGAGCTCGCGGTCATCCGGCGCCCCGCTGGACAGGCCCTCAGCTTGATCCCCCAGTACCTCAACCCACGCGTTCACCAACGCGGTACCGGCGGTCGATCCGCCGGTCCGCGGGTGGTTTGCAGGGTGGTTTGCAGGGTGGTTTGCAGGGTGAGAATATTCGAACATGTGTTCGAGTCTATCGGGGTCTGGAGCTCTGATCTAGGCGTAAAATACCCGTTCAACCACCTGTTTTTTCAGTTGTCTTTTATAGCCTTCCAAGCGACGCTCTTGCGGCCGAAACCGGCCTTACCCAGCGAGAAAAGAAACCACGACGACGCCGAGCAGCAGTGCAGCGTTCCCCGCCAGCGCGAGGTTTCCGGGCTCCTTCTTCGGCTTCTTCTTCCCGGCCTTCGGCTTCCGGTCAGGCTTTCCGGGGTCTGGGCTTCCGGGGTCTGGGCTGCCAGGGTCGGAATTCCCGGTGCCGGGTGCGGCCGCCCTTTCCCGCACAGGAAAGAACGGTAGCCGTGACCGCTCCACCGATGCGGCTTGTGCCGCCGCGGTCTGCGGCAGCCGGGATTGATCCGACGCCTCCGCAGGGATGTCTGGGTTCGGAACCAGCTCCGAACCGGCCGGCTCCGGTCCCGTCGTAGCCTCGGATACCTTCTCCCGTAACGGACCCTCAGACTCAACCCGACCCGGCAGCTCCGGCCAGCGAAGAACGGCACCGGCAACAGCCGCAGCGAGCGCGACCACGGCCACCACCCATAGGGCCACAGACCCGGAAGCCCACGGGGACATCAGACGTAAAAGGCCGGCGATAAATGCCGCTTCCATCAAACCGGCCAGCAAAGACCTCCGGCTGGGGCCGGACGGCTGTCCCGCCCGCTTCCAGACGGGAACCGCCACGGACAGGCAGAGCGCCACCAGCCAGACGGCGAGGATCCAGGACAACAGGGTGAATGTCATCAGAGACCTTCCTTCAGCAAAGCCAAGGCAGCTTCTTCCTGCCCGGCAGCCACGTTGGAGAGGATCAGCACCGCCGTGCCCGCCTCGCGGTCCATCGCCGCCATGGCCGAGAAGCCTCCGGTCATGCCGTTGTGCCAGGTCGCAGCCCGCCCACTCGAGGGAGAAGCCTGGGTGAACCATGCCAGGCCCACCTGCTCTCCGTCCTCACCGGTATCCCACTGCGGTTCCAGGGCGCGGGAACCCGGAGCAGCGTCCGCCAGCAGTGCCTGGAGGTAGAGCGACATATCCGCTGCGGTAGACCGGATCCCACCCATCGGCGCCCCGCCGTTGCCGGTCCAGGCACCCTCTGGCAGTCCGCTTGCATTCCGGCCGGTCGGAGCATCGGGACGCAGGTTGTCGGCCGTCATTGGCACGTACGTGTCCTTCATTCCCAGTGGCTCGAAAATCCGCTGCTCCAGCAGGTCGGTGTATTCCATCCCGGCTGCCTTGGCGAGCAGCTGCCCGAGGAAGGCATACCCGAGGTTGGAGTAGGCCACCGTTCCCCTTCCGCCCACCGACGCAGACTGTGCCTGCTCCAGCACCTCGGCAGGCGAGGCGGTGTAGGGGTCGCGGTGGAGCACGGTGCCGGCAAGCAGGGAGACCATCGCTCCCGGATCGGTGGCAAGCCGGGGTAGCCCCGAACGGTGGCTGGCCAATTCGGCCAGGGTGACGGTGCCGATCTCGGCTTCCGAGACCCGCAGCTCAGGCCCCAGGATCTCGGCAACGGTGGTCTCCAACGTCACCTCGCCGCGCTCGACGGCGTCGGCGAGCAGCGCTGCAGTGAATGTCTTGGACACCGAACCGATTTCGAACTCGGTCCGCTCGTCGGCACCGAATCCGGCAAACCGGACAGCGCCGTTTTCGAGGTAGGCCACGCTGACCGCATCGGCAGGTTTCTGCAGCAGGGGCCGGACAGCATCGGCGAGGGCTGCATCCCCGGAAACCTGCGTCGACAGGCGCGGCGTCCACGGGGCAGCTAGGAGCCCGGCGGCCAGTACCGCTGCAGCAGCCAGGACGGCCACGGTCATGCGTCGGTGTTTGGACATGTCAGTTACCTCCGGAGGCAGCGGTCAGAATCGCCAGCAGCGGGATGACCCGGGCCGGCGGGATTTGGTAGCGGGACCGGGCGTGCGGTGCGAGCCATCCCGAGGCGGTCAGCTGGTGAACGTGGTGGTAAATCTGTCCGGAGGTTCCGGAACCCAGTTCCTCCACCAGTTCTGCCACGGTCTCGGTTCCGCCGAGCACGGCGCGGAGCACGGCCAGACGGACGGGATGGCCGAGGGAGGCAAGGGTTTCGGCGAACTGCGTCCAGTCGACGTCGAGCAGGTGCCCGGTCTCCAACCCGTACTGGTACTCGTAGTGGGCACCGGCGGCGGTAGTGGCGGTGCCGGTGAACAGCACGGCTCCCGGCTCGGGATGGCGCTTCCGCACCCCTTCCAGGGCCCAGAACACGTCTGCCCCGTCCGCGGCCGACGTCGGTTCGGCTGCTTCCGTGCGTTGCTCCAGGGCTGCCACGCGTGCTTCCAGCGCCTCCAGCCGGGCGTCGTCTCCTGCAGTCATGAATAGAGAATTACGTAATTCCGAAAAGATTGCAAGAGTTTCGTGATTTTCCTGGTCCTGGCGCTGGTGGCGGGACCAGCCATAGATGGAGCGCGCCCGGTGTGACGCCGGCTGCTGGGCGACGGATACCACCCGGATTTGTTACCGTACGCAAAGGTGCCGTGAACGGGCGCACTCCAACGCCCGAGATGAGGACAGCCGTGAAAATCTACAATCCGCAGGTCATCTTGTTCGTCGCCGACGTCGCGCGGGCGGCACGCTTCTACGCGGCCCTCGGCTTCACTGAAGAGTTCCGCGCAACGGGAGCAGGGACAGCACCCGTCAAAATCGAAATGTCATTGGAAGGCTTCGAACTCGGGCTCGCTCTGCCTGGACCGGCGGCCGAAGCCCACGGGCTCACCCCGGTCACGGCCGGACACCGTGCGTGCCTCACGCTCTGGACGGATGACGCCGCAGCCGCCTACACAGCTGCGCTCGACGCCGGAGCGAAAGACCTTCAAGGACCGCACCCGTTCCTGGACGGAAAACTGCGGGTTGCATTCGTCGAGGACTTCGACGGACATCCGATCCAGTTCGCGGAACGGAAAACTACCAGCGGCCGTTCCGGGGCCGCGGCTGGCACACGGGACAGCTGTACGACGACCGGTTCATAAACGAATCCCGCCGGATCAGGGTATGCAGTCCCAGTTCCTCGCAGCGCGGGCAGGGCAGCCCTTCGCGGCCATAGGCGTTGAGGGACCGGGAGAAGTACCCGGAGGCGCCGTTCACATTGACGTACAGCGAGTCGAAGCTGGTGCCGCCCGCAGCCAGGGCACGGGTCATCACGTCCCGGGCGGCCTCGACCAGCCGCAGCGCGTCAGCCCGGCGCATGGTGTCCGTGGGGCGGGCAAAGTGCATCCGTGCCGCCCACAGGGACTCGTCGGCATAAATGTTTCCGACCCCGGAAATCAGTCCCTGGTCCAGCAGGGCGCGTTTGATCCCGGTCTTCCTGCCCCGCAGCCGACGGTAGAACTCGTCAAAGGAAAACGCCGGATCGAGGGGGTCCCGCGCAATGTGCGCGGCTTCCTGCGCCACGAGCGGAAGTCCGGTTTCGGACAGGCCGCCGGGAGCGCCGTCGGGAGTCGGCACCAGATCGGTGAGGAACACACCGCCGAAGATCCGCTGGTCCACAAAACGCAGCTCGTCCGGCATCGCAGCACCGGAGGCATCAACGGCGGGACTGAGCGTGAACCGGACCTTCAGGTGCTTCTCGTCCGGAAGCGCCGAGTCCTCCATCAGCAGCTGCCCGCTCATGCCGAGGTGGGCCATCAGCGCAAAGGGGGGCACGACGTCGTCGTCCGCACCGTTCGGTGAAGGAGCCGACTCGAGCAGCGGCAGCCAAAGGAACTTGCCGCGGCGCACGACGTCGGCCACCACCGCGCCTTCAAGGTTGGCGACGAGGTCGGCCGGGCCGGGCGCATGGCGCCGCACGGACCGGGGATCCACGACTTCGACGCCGGTGATGGTACGGCCGCGGACCCATGACGCCAGTCCGCGGCGGACCACCTCGACTTCGGGAAGCTCAGGCATTGCCGGGAGTGCCTAGGAACCGGCAGCCGCGGAATCGGCTTCCTTGGCGTTGATCATCTTCCAGGAGGCAGCGGCGGCTTCCTGCTCGGCTTCCTTCTTGGAGTGGCCGACACCGGTGCCGTAGGCCTTGTCACCGATATGCAGGACAGCAACGAAGCTGCGGGAATGGTCGGGACCGGATCCGGAGACCCGGTATTCGATGTCGCCCATTTTCCGGCCGGCAGCGATCTCCTGGATGCTCGTTTTCCAGTCCGTGCCGGCGCCGAGTGCCTCGGCATTGGACAGCAGCGGCCCGACAAGGCGCATCACCATCTGCCGCGCGGTTTCGATTCCGTGATCCAGGTACACGGCACCGATGATTGCCTCGGTGGTGTCCGCAAGGATGGAGGATTTGTCGCGCCCGTTGGTCAGCTTTTCACCCTGGCCCAGCAGGATGTACTCCCCCAGCCCCAGGCCGCGGGCAATGCCGGCGAGGGCACGGGTACTCACGACGGCGGAGCGGCGCTTGGCCAGCTCGCCCTCGGAAAGATCAGGATTATCCCGGTAGAGCGCATCGGTTACCGAGAACCCCAGAATGGAGTCACCCAGGAATTCCAGGCGCTCGTTCGTGGGGATGCCGCCCTGCTCGTAAGCGTAGGAACGGTGCGTGAGTGCAAGACGAAGCGTCCCGGCGTCGATATCGACACCGAGACGCTTCATAAGCTCTTCAGTATTCTTCACTTTTTGGATACAACCCGAAAAGCAGTATTCACGTGCCCGACCGCAACAACACTAATGATGCGCAAAACCGGGCCGAACACTGGTCTTAGACGTCCGCGACCTTGCGGCCCTTGTATTCAAGGAACAGCGCAGTACCGGCGGAGTCGGTTACGACCTTGGCCTGGTGCGGCAGGCTATAGGTGACGCGGCCGTTCTCCACGGTCTTCACCAGGTTGGGCGCGGTCGCCTTCCACTGGGACCGGCGTGCACGTGTATTCGCGCGGGACATTTTCCGCTTCGGAACAGCCACGGCTAACTCTCTTCTCTCTCGTCTGACTCTGTACTTGGTGCCGCAGTATCTTCTGCGGCCGTGCCGGTCAGCCCGGCGAGGGCTGCCCAGCGAGGATCCACTGCTTCATGGTGGTGACCCGGATCCTCCTCAAGGCGCGCTCCGCATTCGGAGCAAAGGCCTTCGCAGTCTTCCCGGCACACCGGCTGGAACGGCATGGTAAGAACCACTGCGTCCCGCAATACCGGCTCAAGATCGATGACATCTCGCTCGATCCGGTGTTGCTCTTCTTCATCTTCTTCTTCGAAGGACTCAGCGTCCTCGTAGTAGAAGAGTTCCTGCACATCGACTTCTTGGTCGTACGCGAGTGGCTTCAGGCAGCGGCCGCATTCGCCCTTTACGGGGGCGATTACTACGCCGGATACCAGAATCCCTTCGTGCACGGCCTCCAACCTCAGATCGAGCTCGAGGCCGGATCCTTCCGGAACGCCGATAAGCGCAACACCGAAGTCTTTCGGTGCCGGTACATGTTCATGCAAGGTCCGCATCGTTCCCGGGCTGCGCCCGAGGTCCCTGACGTTGATAGCCAGGGGAGTTTCCGGATTGGACCGCGAAAATTCGCTAATGAGAACTCCTGTAGAACATAGACCGACATATCATCTTAGCCTGACTTGCCGGAATCTCTCAAACTGCGGCTGCACCGCAGCCAAGGAACACGTGCGGGCACGTGCTCCATCACCCAGTTTACCCGCCACGGGGCATCCGGCTAATCGGCGTCCCCGGTACTTCCCCTCCGGTGCGTCCGGGGACGGATCCGACCCCGCCTAGCTTGCCGTCAGGCGCTTGAACACCGTTGGGGGAACATAGCCGGCGACGTCGCCGCCCAGGGCCGCCACTTCCTTGATCAGGGACGAGGACAGGTGGGTGTAGCTGCTTTCCGCGGCCAGGAAGACGGTTTCGACGCCGGTGAGCTGCCTGTTCATGACGGCCATGGGCAGTTCGTACTGGTAGTCCTGGACGGACCGCAGCCCCTTCACGATCGCGGAGGCTCCGTGTTCCCGGCAGAAGTCGGCCAGGAGCCCGTCCCCCATGGGGACCACGGAGACCCCGCTCAGAGCCTCAAAGGTTTCCGCTGCGAGTTCCAGGCGTTCCTCGGCACTGAAGCGGTACTTCTTCGCATAGTTGGTGGACACCGCCACGATGACTTCGTCGAAGAGGGTCGCCGCACGGGCAATCACCTCCACGTGGCCGTTGTGGATGGGATCAAAGGAACCGGGGCATACAGCGCGTCGCATAGGTCGAATCTACCGGGTGCGGGCGGGTAATACTTGAGGAATGAGTATCAGCACAGCCGCGTCCCTGCTCCGCGCCCGGTCCGGCACCGGCCCGGCCGCCGCCCAGCCCTGGCAGCGGACCGCCGCGGGGGCCAACCTGCTCGCGGCCGACGGCAACCTCGGGGTGACCATTTTCGAGGAAATCACTGCCCTTGCCGGACAGCACGGAGCCATCAACCTCGGCCAGGGCTTTCCCGATGAGGACGGCCCGGCCGTAATGCTCGACGCCGCACGGGAAGCCATTGCCTCCGGCGCCAACCAGTACGCCCCGGGACAGGGCCTGCCCGTCCTGCGCACCGCCGTCGCAGCGCACCAGGAGCGGTTCTACGGGCTGCACGTGGACCCGGACACCGAGGTGATCGTCAGCACCGGCGCCACGGAAGCCATTGCGTCGTCCCTGCTGGCCCTGACGGGTCCCGGCGACGAGGTGCTGACCTTCGAACCGTTCTACGATTCCTACGGCGCGGTCATCGGGCTCAGCGGCGCCACGCACACCACCGTCGCCCTCGAGGCACCGCATTTCCTCCCCGCCGACGGCGCCCTCGAAGCGGCGTTCACCGACCGCACCCGGGTGGTGCTGGTCAATAACCCGCACAACCCCACGGGCGCTGTCCTTCCCCGCGAGGTCCTGCAGCGGATCGTGGACCTGGCAGCGAAGCACGACGCCGTGATCGTCACCGACGAGGTGTACGAACACCTGACCTTCGGGCCGGTGCACATTCCCGTAGCCACGCTGCCCGGTGCCGCGGAACGGACCCTGACCATTTCCTCGGCGGGCAAAACGTTTTCCGTGACCGGCTGGAAAATCGGCTGGCTTACGGGCCCGGCGCCGCTGGTGGCAGCAGTCCGCACCGTCAAAACCTTCCTGAGCTACACCTCCGGCACCCCCTTCCAGTCCGCGGTCGCCGTCGGCCTGGGACTGGAGGATTCCTACTTCACCGGAGCCGCCGCGGCACTGCAGGCGAAGCGGGACCTGCTCGGTTCCGGACTGCGGGCGGCCGGGATGGAAGTCCTGCCGTCCGCCGGAACGTACTTCGTTACCGCCGACACGTCGCCCCTGGGGATTACCGACGCCACGGAACTGGCCCGGCGGCTGCCGGAACTGATCGGTGTGGCGGCCATTCCGGTGGCCGTGTTCTGCCATGCGGAAGGAGCGCAGCGCACCCGGTCCCTGCTCCGGTTCGCGTTCTGCAAGAAAACGGACGTCCTGGACCAGGCCTCCGAGCGCCTCGCCCGGCTGGGCGGGCTGCTGTGAACGCGTCCCGGCTGCTGCGGGGCATCGGTGCCCACGCCACCATCACCGAAGACGGCTTCACCCCCGGTGCCTTCATCCTGAGCATCGGCGGCGCGGAGCAGTCCCACGTGGACCTGGCTCACCCGCAGGAAATCTTCTACGAGTACCTGCGCCGGATAGGCAACGTCCTGGACCTGGCCGCACCGGACGGGGAGCCGCTGCGTGCACTGCATCTGGGTGCCGGAGCGCTGACCCTCACCCGTTACCTCCAGGCCACCCGCCCCGGGTCCGAGCAGGCGGCGGTGGAGCTGGAACGCGAACTGCTGGACTTCGTGCTGGCGCACCTTCCGCTGCCGGAGGGCACCAAGCTGGAGACCGTTATCGGGGACGCACGGGAATCACTGGACCGCTTTGCCGGCCGGCGTTTCGATGCCATTGTCCTGGACATCTTCGCCGGCCCCGATGCACCCGCGCACCTGGCGACGTCGGACTTCTACGCCGAGCTGCTTGCGTTGCTCTCCCCCGCCGGGGTGCTGCTGGTCAACGTCGGGGACGATCCGCCGCTGGCCTTCGCCCGCCGGCAGGTCCGCCAGATGCAGGCCGCGCTGGGCACGGACGGCACGGAAACGGACTCTGAGCGCACGGACGGCGACGTGGCGGCGCTGGCGCAGCGGGACATGTTCACGGGGCGCTACCCCGGCAACATCGTGCTCGCGGCAACCCGGTTCCCTTGGCCCGCCGAGTGGACGCAGCAGCTCCTGGCTGCCGGTCCGCACCCGGCAGCGGTGCTGACGGGCGAGGATCTGGACCGCTTCGCGGGTTAGGCCTGCGCGGCCTCGGCGTCGTCGGACTCTGCGTCATCGTCGGCGGGTTCGGCGAACCACAGAGTGGTTTCACCGTATTTACGCTCGCTGAAACGCTCCAGGCCCTCGGGCCAGACCGGCTCGGGGGAACGCGTGGAGCGCTCGAGCACCACAACCGCTCCGACTGCGAGGTGCCCGGCCAGCGGGGTAAGGACCGTAGCCAGCTCCGCTTCGGTGAACGCGTAAGGCGGATCGATAAACACCACGTCCCAGCGCACGTCCGCCGGGACCCGCAGCAGGAAGGTTTCGGCCTTGGCCCGGTGCACGTTGACGCAGGTCCGGCCCAGGATCTTGTTGACCAGTTCCGCGTTCTGCCGGCAGGTGGCCGCGGGCTTGTCGGCCAGTTCCACCAGGTCGACGGCGGCCGCGCCGCGGCTTGCGCTCTCCACCCCCAGGGCACCGGACCCGGCAAACAGATCCAGCACGCGGGCTTCCTGCAGGATGCCGTAGGACTCGAGGCGGGAAAAGAGGGCTTCCTTCACCCGGTCCGTGGTGGGACGCGTTCCGTCACCCGGAACGCTGTACAAGGAGGATCCGCCGGCAGCCCCGGCAATAATGCGGCTCATGCCTTCACTTTATCCGCTGCCGGAAGCCGAGAGGACGGAAGGCGGGCGTTAGCCGCGCTCCAGGAACGCCTCGGCTTCGGGGTTCAGGTAGGCCTCGATGGCTTCATCCAGGGCCGGGTAGTCGCGCAGGTCCGGATCCTCGGCCACCAGGGCCACGGCGTCGGCACGTGCCTTTTCAATGAGCTTTTCGTCCTGGACGGCGCGCAGCAGTTTCAGGGTGGAGCGGCCGCCGGACTGGCTGGCGCCGAGGATGTCGCCTTCGCGGCGCAGTTCCAGGTCCTTGCGGGACAGTTCGAAGCCGTCGGTGGTGGCCGCCACGGCCTCCAGCCGCTCACGGCTCGGATGTCCCGGTTCCAGCTGCGTCACGAGCAGGCAGGTGCCGGGCAGCCCGCCGCGGCCCACCCGGCCGCGCAGCTGGTGCAGCTGGGAGATGCCGAACCGGTCCGCGTCCATGATCACCATCAGCGAGGCATTGGGCACATCCACCCCCACTTCGATGACGGTGGTGGAGACCAGCACGTCAATGTCGCCGCGATTGAAGGCAGCCATGGTCTCGTGCTTGTCGTTCGGGTCCAGCCGGCCGTGCAGCGGCGCAATGACCTTCCCTGCGAGCGCCGGCACGGTGGTGAGGTATTCGGTCAACTCGGTGACGGAGGTCAGCTCCTGCCGCTGGGCACGCTCCCGTCCGGCAGCTGCTTCCTTCTCGTCGAACAGGTCCAGCTCCGTACCGGGTTCCTCTTCTTTCGCTCCGATTTTGGGGCAGACCACGTACACCTGACGGCCGGCGTCGATCTCTTCCCGGGCGCGGGCCCAGATCCGCTGCTCCCACTGCGGCTTTTCGGCCAGCGGCGAGACGTAGGTGGAGATGGGGGCCCGCCCGGCCGGCAGCTCGGTGAGGGTGGAGACCTCGAGGTCACCGAAGACGGTCATCGCCACGGTACGGGGAATCGGGGTGGCCGTCATGACCAGCAGGTGCGGGGTGCTGTGCCCCTTGGTGCGCAGGACATCGCGCTGCTCGACGCCGAACCGGTGCTGTTCATCCACCACCACCAGGCCGAGGTCGGCAAAGGAGACGTTCTCGGACAGCAGTGCGTGCGTGCCGATGATGATTCCGGCGGCGCCGCCGGCAGCATCCAGCATGGCCGCCCGCCGCCCGGCGGTGCTCATCGACCCGGTGAGCAGCGCCACGCGGGTGCCGTCCGGATCGCCGTCGAGCTGGCCGCCGCGGCCCAGCGGTCCCAGCATGGCGCTGATGGATTCGTAGTGCTGCGATGCCAGAACTTCGGTGGGTGCCAGCAGCGCGGCCTGTCCCCCGGCGTCGATCACCTGCAGCATGGCGCGCAGCGCCACCAGGGTCTTGCCCGAGCCCACCTCGCCCTGCAGGAGGCGGTTCATGG
The DNA here is from genome assembly GCF_024385485.1 of Arthrobacter sp. zg-Y1116. NCBI lineage: Bacteria > Bacillati > Actinomycetota > Actinomycetes > Micrococcales > Micrococcaceae > Arthrobacter > Arthrobacter sp. zg-Y1116. Next base: position 920,573 of record NZ_JANFLR010000002.1, read on the forward strand.
GATGGTCCCCGCCCAGTTCGGCGGAAAGGTCGCGCCCGATTTCGGCCTGGCCGCGAGTCAGGGTGAAGGGTAGGGACGCGTCAAAGCGGTCCAGGAGGCCGCCGGGCACTGCCGGACGCGCGGTGGCTTCCTCTTCGGCGGTCAGGGCACGACGCCGGGCCAGTGCGGTCTGCAGGACCAGGGCTTCCTGGTACCGGAACCGGTGCCGGGCGGCGTAGGCCTCCTCCATGGTGGCCGGCCGGTGGATCCGCTGGTAGGCCTGCGTGATGTCGGGTAAGTGTTCCCGACGGCGGATCGGCTCCGGGATCGGATCACGCAGCCGGGCTGCCTGAAGCACGTCCAGCAGCATCGACACGGACTTTTCAATGGTGGGACTGGCTAGTTTGGCGGAGGCCGGGTAGACGGGGATAGGCCGTTTGGCCTCCTCCTCATCCACGGCGTCATCATCCAGCAGCGCGTAACTGGGATTGGTCAGCTGCAGCTGGCCGCGGTAGGCACCGACCTTGCCGGAGAACATGGCCCGGGTGCCGACGGTGAGCTCCTTGTGGGCGTTGAACCCGTTGAAGAACGTCAGGTGCAGCTGGCCGAGGCTGCCGTCGGTGTCGTCGGTGACCACCACTTCAACGATCGATCCCTTGCGGGCCCGCATCTGCCGGCGGTTGTTGCTTTGCACCCGGGCTATCAGGGTGACGTCTTCGTCGAACGGTATTTCGGCGATGGGTGTGAGTTCGCCCCGCTCGAGGTACCGGCGCGGGAAATGGTGGAGCAGATCGCCGACGGTCTTCAGGCCGAGCTGCTTCTCCATGGCGTTGGCCGTGGTCTTGCCGATCCGGCGGTCCAGCGGAAAGTCGAGTTCTCCGGGGAGCCTAGAGTCCATGTGCCTCGGGGACTTCTTTGGTTTCGTGTCCGTCTGCGGACAGCTCGGTGATGGTCAGGTTCTCGGGATCGCCCAGGGTGCGCAGCAGATCGATGGCGGCACCGGCGTCGGGCGTGTGGACGTGGATCCGCCAGCGGTAGCCGTCTCCCACCGGGCTGACGGCGCTCATGATGACGGAGTCCCCCAGCTCGTCCAGCTGGAGCCGCAGCGTGGCTGCATCCAACGGGCTGAGGGTGATGGTGCACATGACCTCCACGCCTTCCATGCGGGGCATGTGGGCGTGGATGTGCGGGTCCTGGACGTCGTAGCCGTGCAGTCCGTCCAACAGTTCTTCCTGCAGTTCCTCGCCCAGGGCTGCGGCTCGCAGGGCGTCCAGTACCAGCAGGAAACCGACGCCGCCGGCGTCCACCACATGGGCAGCGGCAAGCGCATCCAGCTGGCTTTCGGTGTGGATGACGGCCGTCAGGGCGGCGTCCATCACGGCGCGCAGCGTGACCGCGAGTCCCACGTTGCTGTCATCTCCGGTGACTGCTGCTTCGCTGTCGGAGGCGGCGTGGGCTGCCGCCTCGAGGACGGAGAGCATGGTGCCGGGCACCGGGTCGCTAAGTACCGACCAGGAGCGCAGCTGCGCACGCTGCAGGGCGGATGCGAGCAACGGCGCGGAGAGCCGGGTTGCGCCGGCCAGGGGTTCCGCCATGGAGGTGAGGAAGACGGAAAACAGGGTTCCGGAGTTGCCGCGGGCTTCTTCCATCGCTGCACGGCCGGCTATTCCCAGCAGCTCGCCGATGTCGGCGGTATCCTCTTCCACAATAGCCCTCGAGGCGGAGCGGAGCGTCAGGTAGAGGTTGGTGCCGGTATCGCCGTCGGCCACGGGAAAGATATTGATGGCATTGAGGCGGTCGCTGTGGTTACCCAAGGAGACCTCTGCGTTGCTCAACCATCGCTTCAGCGCTTGCGCGTTGGCGGTGATTTTAGTCTGCAAGGTAATCCCGTTTCCTGCTTGTAGAGCTGTCTCTGGTCCTGCTGGTGCCGCTCATCGGGGCCCGTCCCATCCGGTCTTCGCCGTCATTGCCGCTAACCGTCTATGTCATTAGGAAGCCTACCGCAGGGCACTGACAGTGGCCGATAACGATTTGCCGCCGGTTGGGCCGGTCAACTCTGCGGAACGGCGGACCGGAGGTAGCCGGCGAGGTCGTCAGCGTCCAGTGCAGCACCGATTTCGGCGATGGCTGCCTCGTCCGGCACCACAATCGACTGTCCGTCGGAGGACGTGCCTACCCCGGCGTTCGGCAGGGTGAACATATGGACATCCCCGGACCGGACGTTGCGGAGGCTGACCGCCAACGCCCCTGCCGCCGCTGCGTCCAGGTCTTCATCAACGCTCAGGTACGGTGAAATTTCGCCCACGATGTTGCTGACCTTTACCGGGTCGGTCAGGGTTTCCGTGTTGAGGACACCGGAGATCACACCGCTCAGGAAAGCCTGCTGGTTCTTGACCCGCTGGTAGTCCCCGTCGGCAAAGGCGTACCGCTCGCGGACGTACTTGAGCGCGGACTCACCCTCAACGGTGATCGGCCCGGCGGCAAAGTACTCGCCGTGGCCGCCCTCGGACTGGAAGGCGATGTCGTTGTTGAGGGTAACCCCGCCCAGGGCGTCCGTCAGACCCTGGAAACCTTCAAAATCGATAATCGCCACGTGGTCGATGGGGACGTCGAACAGGGTCTGAACGGTGTCAACCGTCAGGGACACTCCGCCGAGAGCCATGGCAGCGTTGATCTTGTGTTCCCCGTGCCCGGGGATCTCCACCCAGGTGTCCCGCATGATCGACATAACGTAAACGCCGCTTCGATCCCCGGGGATATGGACCAGCATCATCGTGTCCGACCGTGCGTCGCCGGAAGCGGGATCGCGGGTATCGCTTCCCATCAGCAGGATGTTCTGTGAGTCTCCTGCGGCAGCGCCCTTCTCCGGACGTGTCTCTGGAAGCGCATTGGCAATGGTGTCCGTGGAACTGTCGAAGGTCCGCGCCAGATGCCACAGGTAGCCACCGGCCGCCAGCGCGGCAACCAACACGAGGGCAACAAAAACCAGCAGCACATTTCGCACACGGTGTGACTTCCTGCGCGTGGTGTCTGCGGGAACGTCAGTTTCAGGGGAAAAGGGGTACTCGCTCAAGTGTTTTTCCTCAGGTCGGGGGCGGTATGAGTCTATACATTCCGATTCCGGTCCGGGGCACCGCGGCGGATACGCTGGAATCATGAAGTTCTATGCGTTACCAGCAGTCCTCATTCTCGCTGCAGTGGCGGCCACCGGCTGCAGTCCGGTAGCCAGCATCGAATCGGCCCCGGACGCTGCCAATCCGGACTGCGCCGCCGTCATGGTGGCTTTGCCGGACGAGATGGCCGGTTACGCCCTGCGGGACACCGACAGCCAGTCGACGGCCGCGTGGGGCAACCCGTCCCGGGCGATCCTGAAGTGCGGTGTCCCCGTGCCGGGCCCGACCACCGATCCGTGCGCCTCAGTGAACGGCGTCGACTGGATCCTGCGTGAGGGCGAAGACACCTGGACCGCCACCACCTACGGCCGGGAACCGGCGGTGGAAGTGATCTTTAATCCGAACGAGGTGGCCTCGTCCACGCTTTTGGTCCAGCTGCAGAACGCAGTGTCCAAAATCGAGCCCACCAGCCAGTGCCTGAGCCCCGCGGACACGCTGGACCTGGAGGCCGGGCAGGGCTAGCGCAGCCCCGTCTTCCGGGCCAGCGCCAGGGAAATCAGTTCATCGATCAGCTCGGTGTACGGCAACCCGGACTTGGCCCACATCTGCGGATACATGCTGATGGGTGTGAAGCCGGGCATGGTGTTGATCTCGTTGATGATCAGTTCGCCGTCCGGCGTGTAGAAGAAGTCCACCCGGGACAGGCCTTCACCGCCCACTGCGTCGAAGGCGGTCCCGGCAAGCCTGCGGACCCGGGCGGTGATATCCGCCGGAAGGTCGGCCGGGCAGCTCAGGTCTGCCGCCGCCCCGTCCACGTACTTGGCTTCGAAGTCGTACCACTCGTGGCCGCCGTCGCGCACGGCAACCTCGCCGGGCTGGCTGGTGCGCGGATCCTCGGTGCCGCGTCCCTGCAGGACGGCCACTTCGATTTCCCGGCCGACGATCCCGGCTTCCACGACCACCTTCGGGTCGTGGAGGCGTGCCGCTTCGATGGCTGCCGGCAGTTCCGCTGCATCCGTGACACGGGTGATGCCCATGGAGGAACCGGCGCGGGCCGGCTTGACGAACAGCGGGAATTCCAGGGCACCGGCACGGTCAAGGCAGGACTGCGGGTCGCGCAGCCACTGCCGGTCGGTGATGACCTCATAGGGGCCTACCATCAGGCCTGCGGATTCGAAGACCACCTTCATGTAGTGCTTGTCCATGCCGACGGCAGACGCCAGGACACCTGCTCCCACATACCTCATGTCAGCCATCTCCAGCATGCCCTGGAGGGTTCCGTCCTCGCCGAAGGGGCCGTGCAGCAGCGGCATCACCACGTCGATGGTGCCGAGGCTGCGGGGCAGGCTGCCGGCGGCGTGTGCCACCAGTTCCCGGCTGCCGTTCTGCGAGGAGAGCACCACGGATTCCTCCGACGCCGGAACCTCGGGCAGGGTCGCGGCGCGCAGGGACCACTCGGCCGGGTCAGCCGACACCAGGCTCCACTGGCCGTTCTTCGCGATGCCGATGGGAACGACGTCGTACTTGGACGTATCAATGGCCTGCAGCACGCCGGCCGCGGTCACGCAGCTGACGGCGTGTTCGCTGGAGCGTCCGCCGAACAGGACGGCAACCCGGGGGCGCTCAGTTCCGGGACGGTCAGCTACGGTACCGGCGGGCAGGGGTTCAACAGTCACGGGGCGGACACACCTTCGGATTTCAGTTCTCGGGCCAGCAACCGCGGGCCCAGTTCGTCAACAGTAATTACGCCCTGCAGTACGGCGACAACGTTTTCGGTGATGGGCATGTAGACGCCAAGCTGGGTGGCGCGGTCCAGCACGGCCTGCGCGGACTTGATGCCCTCGGCGGTCTGGGTCATGGACGCGTTGACCTCGGCAAGGCTCAGGCCCTGGGCCAGCAGCGTACCTGCCGTGTGGTTGCGCGACAGCGGCGAGGAACAGGTGGCAATCAGGTCGCCCATGCCGGCCAGGCCGGCCATGGTTTCCGCATTGCCGCCCAGCGCCAGGGCCAGGCGGGTGGTTTCGGCAAGTCCGCGGGTCATCACGGACGCCTTGGTGTTGTCGCCCATGCCCTTGCCGTCGCAGATCCCCACCGCGAGGGCAATAACGTTCTTGACGATGCCGCCGATCTCGGTGCCCACCACGTCCTCGTTGGTGTAGGGGCGGAAATACGGCGCCGTGCAGGCCTCGGCGATCCAAGCGGCGGTATCCAGGTCGGTGCAGGCCACTACGGACGCGGTGGGCTCCTGCCGGGCAATTTCCATGGCAAGGTTCGGTCCGGAAACCACGGCGATACGCTCGGCGGGCAGTCCCAGTTCCTCGGCGATCACCTGGCTCATCCGGGCGTCGGTGCCCCGCTCCAGGCCCTTCATCAGCGACACAACGACGGCGTCGGCGGGGATCCGGCCGGCAACGTCCCGGAGCTGTGCGCGCAGGGACTGTGCAGGGACGGCGAGGACCACCATGTCGGCTCCGGCGAGCACCTCGCCGAGGTCCGTGAAGGCGCGCAGGTTCGCGGGCAGGACGGTGTCCTTGAGGTACTGGGTGTTGCGGTGCCTGCCGTTGATGTCTGCGGCCACCTCGGGGCGGCGGGCCCAGAGCCGGACGTCGGTGCCGCGCCCGGCTCCCGAGTCGGCGGCAATCTTGGCAAAGGCGGTACCCCAGCTGCCGGCGCCCAGTACGACGACGACGGCGGGGTGTTCACTGCGGGGGGTCACTGTCCGGCCTCCGGTTGGATTGGTTTGGTTGATGTGGCGGATGCGCCGGCTCCGTTTTCGAAGGAACGTCCCACCTGCCGCTGGCCCCGGGCCACGGGGTTCCACCGCTCGGTGGGCGGCTGGGTGCCGCGGAGCTTGGAGACCATGTCCGTAAGGTCGGACATGATCCGTTCCGTGGCTGCGTCCAGCACTGCCTTGCTGATCGGCAGTCCGGAGAATTCGGACAGGTCCACGGGCTTGCCGACCACCAGCCGCACCCGCTTGCGCGGGAACAGCTTGGGGAACTTCGCGTAGCGCGGGAAGGCTTCCTGGGCACCCCAGTGGGCGATCGGAATGACGGGCACCCCGGTCTGCAGGGCCAGCCGCGCAGCCCCGGTCCGGCCTTTCATCGGCCAGAGGTCGGGGTCCCGGGTGAGGGTGCCTTCGGGGTAGATGACCAGCGTGCGCCCTGCCGCCAGGGCTTCACGGGCAGCGTCCAGCGAACCGGCGGCCCCGGTGGTGATCCGCTCCACCGGGACCTGGTTCGTGGCGGACAGCGCCGGTCCCAGCACGGGCACCTTAAAGAGGGATGCCTTCGCGAGGAAGTGCGGCGGGCGCCCCTGGTTGTACAGGAAGTGCCCCACGACCACCGGATCGATTTCAGTCACGTGGTTCGGGCAGACAATGAAGCCCGGGTCCTTCGGCAGGTTCTCTGCCCCCTGCCACTGCTTTTTCAGGAAGATATTGAATACCGGCCGGAGAGATCCGGCGAGCAGAGCAAAAACAACCCGTGACTTATTCGATTCCGTCATTCCGTCAGGCTACCGGAGTCCGGCAGATACGCCGGAAGCGACGTCAAAGTCCGCGCCGAGGCCCTCGAGCTTGCCCTGGAAGTGCTCGTACCCGCGGTTGATCAGCTCGATGCCGGTCACCCGCGAGGTTCCCTCGGCAGCCAGCGCCGCAATGAGGTGGCTGAAGCCGCCGCGCAGGTCCGGGATGTCGATCTCTGCACCGCGCAGCTGCACGGATCCGGCAATAACCGCCGAGTGCAGGAAGTTGCGCTGGCCGAAACGGCACGGAACGCTGCCCAGGCACTCACGGTGCACCTGGATGTTGGCACCCATGCGGATCAGCGCATCCGTGAACCCGAAACGGTTCTCGTACACGGTTTCGTGCACGATGGACACGCCCTCGGCCTGCGTCAGGGCGACAACCAGGGGCTGCTGCCAGTCGGTCATAAAGCCGGGGTGTACATCCGTTTCCAGCACCAGCGGGTTCAGTGCGCCGCCCGGGTGGTAGAACCGGATGCCGCCGTCGTCGACGTCGAACGCGCCGCCGATCTTGCGGTAGGTATTCAGGAAGGCGGTGAGGTCCTTCTGCTCCGCGCCCTCAACGTAGATGTCACCCTTGGTGACGAGTGCGGCGGAGGCCCAGGAAGCAGCCTCGTTGCGGTCCGGAAGCGCCCGGTGGTTGTACCCGGCGAGTTCGGAAACGCCCTCGATGCGGATCACTCGGTCCGTCTGCACGGAGATGATGGCGCCCATCTTCTGCAGGATGGCGATCAGGTCCATGATTTCCGGTTCCACGGCCGCGCCGCGAAGCTCGGTGATGCCTACGGCCTTGACCGCCGTCAGGAGCACCTGTTCGGTGGCTCCGACGCTCGGGTACGGCAGTTCGAGCTTTGCGCCGCTGAGGCCCTTGGGCGCGGAAATGGAAATGCCGCCGGGGCGCTTTTCCACTACGGCACCGAAGTTGCGCAGCATCTGCAGGTGGTAGTCGATGGGCCGGTCGCCGATTTTGCAGCCGCCGAGGTCAGGAATAAAGGCTTCGCCCAGGCTGTGCATGAGGGGCCCGCAGAGCAGGATCGGGATGCGGGAATCGCCGGCGTGGGCGTCGATGTCCTTGGACGCCGCCGTCTTGGCGTTCTTCGGATCCATGGTGAGATCACCCGTGACAGGGTCCTTGGTGACCTCGACGCCGTGCAGCTGCAGCAGCGACGTAACTACCTCGACGTCCTTGATTTCAGGAACGTTGCGCAGGGTGGACGGGCCGGTGCCAAGCAGGGCCGCAACCATCGCCTTGGGGACCAGATTTTTCGCCCCGCGGACCGGTACCTTCCCTGAGAGAGGAACACCGCCTCGGATGGTGAGGACGCTACCCATGAACACCTGATTTCTTAAAATAGATTGGCCCCGGAAGCAATAAGAGACTGCACTCAAGCATATGAGCAAGGCTCTGCTTACTGAAATAACGCCGCCCTCCGGCAGGCCGGAACCGGTGTGATTCCGGTCATGCCCGCAGTGGAAAGCGGATAGGCCCCGCCGAAGCGGGGCCTATCAATGATATCGGGGCGCTGGGAGAGGCAGAAAAACCGCCGGAGTGCAAACCGGAAGCCTGCTGATTATTGCGGTGCCGGCCTGCCCCTGCCTGGACCGTACTAGTGCAGGGCAGGGAGCGTGGTGGGCTTGTACGCGGGGCGCTCGGCCTCGAACGACGTGATGTCCGACTCATGGCGCAGGGTCAGGGCAATGTCGTCCAATCCCTCCAGCAGGCGCCAGCGGGTGTACTCGTCAATCTCGAATGGAGCCGTGACGCTGCCGCAGACCGCGGTCCGGGCCTGCAGATCAACGGTGACCGTGGTTCCCGGCGAGTTTTCCAGGACCTTCCAGATCAGCTCGATGTCATCCTGCGCAAGCTGGGCCGCGACCAGGCCCTGTTTGCCGGCGTTCCCGCGGAAAATGTCAGCGAAGCGGGAGGAGAGCACGGCCCGGAAGCCGTAGTCGTTCAGGGCCCAGACGGCATGTTCGCGGGAGGATCCGGTACCGAAGTCCGGCCCGGCCACCAGCACGGAGCCCTGGCGGTAGGGTTCCCGGTTCAGGATGAATTCCTCGTTCTTCCGCCAGCCGGCGAAGAGCGCATCCTCGAATCCGGTGCGGGTGATCCGCTTGAGGTAGACGGCCGGAATGATCTGGTCGGTGTCCACGTCGCTTTGGCGCAGCGGGACGCCGATTCCGGTGTGGGTGGTGATCTTGTCCATGACGGTTCTCCTAGGCTGCGGTGCCGACGACGGCGCCCGGCAGCGGGTCAAGGTCCGAGGGTGAGCTGAGGGTTCCCCGGACGGCAGTGGCTGCTGCCACCACCGGGGAGACCAGGTGGGTCCGTCCACCCTTGCCCTGCCGGCCCTCGAAGTTTCGGTTGGAGGTGGAGGCGCAGCGCTCCCCCGGCTCGAGCTGGTCGGGATTCATGCCCAGGCACATGGAACAGCCGGCGAACCGCCATTCGGCGCCGAAGTCCTTGAACACCCGGTCCAGTCCTTCGGCTTCGGCCTCCAGCCGCACCCGCGCGGAGCCGGGCACCACCATCATCCGGACTGCCGGGTCCTTCTGCCGGCCGCGGATAATATCCGCGGCTATCCGCAGGTCCTCGATGCGGCTGTTGGTACAGGAGCCCAGGAAGACGGTGTCCACGCGGATGTCCTTCATGGGAGTGCCGGCGGCCAGGTCCATGTAGGCCAGCGCACGTTCGGCGGCGGCGCGCGCGTTTTCATCGCTGAAATCTTCGGGCGCGGGAACTGCTTCGGAGAGCGAAACTCCCTGCCCGGGGTTGGTTCCCCAGGTGACGAACGGTTCCAGGGTGTCGGCGTCCAGGAAAACCTCGGCGTCGAACTCGGCGTCGGCGTCCGTGGCAAGGGATTTCCAGTGCTCGACGGCGGCGTCCCAGTCCCGGCCCTGTGGTGCGTGCGGGCGGTGCTTGAGGTAGGCGAAGGTCGTTTCGTCCGGGGCGACCATCCCTGCACGGGCGCCGGCCTCGATGGACATGTTGCAGATGGTCATCCGCGCCTCCATCGACAGTGCGCGAATGGCGGAGCCGCGGTATTCCAGCACGTAGCCCTGCCCGCCGCCGGTGCCGATCTTGGCGATCACCGCCAGGATGATGTCCTTGGACGTCACACCGGGCCGCAGGGTTCCCTCGACGTTGATTGCCATGGTCCGAAACGGCTTGAGGGACAGTGTCTGGGTGGCCATGACGTGTTCGACCTCGGAGGTGCCGATACCCATGGCCAGCGCGCCGAACGCGCCGTGTGTCGAGGTGTGGGAGTCTCCGCAGACCACAGTGAGTCCGGGCTGGGTCAGGCCAAGCTGAGGGCCCACCACATGGACGATGCCCTGCTCGGCATCCCCCAGCGGATGCAGCCGCACGCCGAACTCGGCGCAGTTGGCCCGCAGCGTTTCGATCTGGGTGCGGCTCACCGGGTCTGCAATGGGCTTGTCGATGGCCAGGGTGGGAGTGTTGTGGTCCTCGGTGGCAATGGTCAGGTCCGGGCGGCGCAGTCCGCGGCCTGACAGCCGCAGGCCCTCGAAGGCCTGCGGGGAGGTGACCTCGTGGACGAGGTGGAGATCGATGTAGAGCAGGTCGGGTGCACCGTCCTCCCCCTTGCGGACCACGTGCTCGTCCCAGACTTTCTGCGCAAGCGTCCTGCCTGCCACATGCTCACCCATACCGGTACCCCTCATTTGGTTCAATCCCTAGTCCCTCAAGAGAACCAGCAGGCAGAGCCGGCGGTCCAGCTTTCCGATTTGCATCTCAGATAGTGAGACGGCAGTATCAGCTTATGGACACAGTCAGCGGGGTAGGCGTTATCGACAAAGCGGCCATGGTGCTTGATGCACTGGAAGCCGGCCCCACCACGCTGGCGCAGCTGGTTTCCGCGACGGGACTGGCCCGTCCCACTGTGCACCGGCTGGCACTGGCACTGGTGCACCACCGCCTGGTCGGCCGCGATATCCAGGGCCGGTTTGTCCTGGGCGGACGCCTGGTGGAACTGGCCTCCGCGGCCGGTGAAGACCGTTTGATAGCCTCCGCCGGGCCGGTGCTGCTGTCGCTGCGTGACGCGACGGGCGAAAGCTCCCAGGTCTTCCGGCGGCAGGGCGAGTGGCGGGTCTGCGTCGCCTCCGCCGAGCGGCCCATCGGCCTGCGGGACACCATCCCGGTGGGCACCCAGCTGTCCATGAAAGCCGGTTCCGCCGCCCAGTGTCTGCTGGCCTGGGAGGACCATGACCGTCTGCTCGAGGGCCTGCAGAATGCCCGCTTCACTCCGACCGTCCTCGCCGGTGTCCGACGCCGCGGCTGGGCCCAGAGCCTGGGCGAACGTGAACCCGGCGTTGCCTCCGTTTCCGCTCCGGTGCGCGGGCCGTCCGGACGGGTGATTGCCGCCGTGTCCATTTCAGGGCCGATAGAACGCCTCACCCGCCAGCCGGGCCGCGTTCACGCCGAAGTGGTGGCCAAGGCCGGAGCCCAGCTTACCGAGGCACTGCGCAACAGCGGCGAGTAACCCTATATTGGGAACCTAGAACCGTTGGGGATCGAAACCCAAGGGAGTTCCCATGAAGCGGATGCGGGTGCTGTGGCACATTGTCCGGATCTCCGGCGCCGACTACATTTTCTTTGGCTTCCTGATTGTCCTTGGGGTCGCCGGCTTCCTGCTGCCGCGGCTCGAACCGCAATTCTCCGATTTCGGCGACGGCCTCTGGTACCTGTTCGTTTCCTTCACAACCGTCGGCTTCGGCGATTATGTGGCTACCGGACCGGCCGGCCGGATTATCACGGTGGTCGTGACCCTGTACGGGATCCTCGTTGTGGCCCTCATGACCGGCATCATCGTCGGTTTCTACACCGAACTCCTCAAGGCCCGGGCCACCAACGCACTGGATGACTTCGTCAAGGAGCTGGAGCACCTGCCGGACCTGTCCCGGGAGCAGCTGCTGGAGCTGGCCGAACGGATCCGCAACCGGCGCATCATGCCGGACTCCTGAGCTAGCCGGCGAAGTGGTCCCAGCCGACGGCCGGCGGCACCTCTCCGCCGAAGGTAACTCCCTCGCCGTCCGTTACCTCTCCAATACGGACAAACCCTTCCGGCAGGACCGCGTCCGGCGGGAAGGTGGCCAGCAGCCCGTGATCCTCTCCCCCGCCGAGCACCCAGGCCAGCGGATCCGCACCGAGGCGCGCAGCTGCCGGTGCCAGCAGCTCCGCCCGGGAGGCGAGATAGCCGGCGTCGAGGTCAATGGCCACGCCCGAGGCGCGGGCGATGCGTCCGGCGTCGCGCACCAGGCCGTCGGAGACGTCCAGCATGGCCGTAGCGCCCGCAATTGCTGCCTCGGGTCCGGCGCCGGTCCGCGGCGGACGCGGCCTGCACTGCGCCATGGCCAGCACGGCAAGCAAGTGGTCCTTGGACTTCCCGGGGTCTGCCATGTCAACGTTGCTCTCGAGTACGGCCAGCCCGCCGGCCGCGAGTCCCAGCGATCCAATGTGGGCCAGAACGTTCCCCGGCCGGGCCCCGGAACGCAGAACCGGGTCCCGCCCCTCCAAATCACCTGTCACAGCTGCCGTGACGACAATCTGGCTGCCCCGGCCAAGGTCGCCGCCCACCACGGAGCACCGCTCGAATGCCAGGGATTCAATGCCGGCGGCAAGCCCTGCAGCGAGTTCCTCCACCCATGCGACTTCCGTACTGCCCGGGAGGGTGAGACTGACCACCAGCGAGGTGGGCACCGCACCCATGGCACGGATATCGGAGACATTCTGGGCCACGCATTTCCAGCCGACGTCGGCCCCAGAGGTGCGGTAACCGGAGGGCCAAAGCAGGCGGAAATCTGCGTCCTGGACGAGGGTGTCGATGGAGATCACCGTTCGGCCGTCCGGAGCAGCGATGACGGCGGCGTCGTCACCCGGCCCCAGCAGCGCAGTATCCGGTCCGAGCCTAGGGAAGATCCGGGCCAGGAGTGACTTTTCATCGAGCTGGTCCACGGTCAGGGCTTCGGACGGCACGGGCTGTTCCTCTGGTTATGGTTTTGCGGCTGACTTTTCGAAATTAGCACGGCGGCAATCCTGCGCCGCGGGCCAATATTATCGGGGCAAAACAAAACCGGCCCCGGACATATTGTCCGGAGCCGGTAATCTGTGACCCCAGCGGGATTCGAACCCGCGTTACCGCCGTGAGAGGGCAGCGTACTAGGCCGCTATACGATGGGGCCGTGTACAGTGCTCCAAGTCTTTCAACCCAGGCACTTCCTTGCCGGTTTCGGAGAACCGGCCTGTAGAGTATTTCATACTCTTTCAGAGGAGACCAATCGGGGCTAAACCACCAATTGATTACCGCTGGGATACCAGGACTCGAACCTAGAATGTCGGTACCAGAAACCGATGTGTTGCCAATTACACCATATCCCAATGCACTTTTCCGGCTGCTTCTCGAGGAGTTATCCCCGGCCGCAGCCCCTCAGCACGAGATATAACTATACACGGCTTCCGGACCAAGTACAAAACGAGCCCGGTGCCCGCTTCAGACCAGCTCCAGCAGCTCCCCGAGGGACCCGATGGTGTGCACTTCCGAAGGCGCTGCTGCTCCGTCGTCGCGCACCGGAGAAGGATTGCCCGTGCGGTCGAGCCAAACGCCCAGCAGGCCGGCGCCTGCCGCTCCCACGGCGTCCACCTGCAGGTTGTCCCCGACGTAGGCGGTCCGTTCCAGCCGGCTGCCGAGCAGGCGTACTCCTTCATGGAAGATGGCCGGTTCCGGTTTGGCGGCACCGACGGTGTCGATGCCGACCAGGACCTTGATGCGCTGCAGCCCGGCGGCGTCCAGCTTGGCCCGCTGGTAGTCGTGCACGTTGTTGCTGACTGCCCCGTACGCGATGCCGCGGGCTTCCAAGGCATCGAGCAGCGGAGCGACGTCGTCAAAGGCGCGGAAGTACTGCGGCAGGGCTTGTTCATAGGCCTGGTTCCATGCCCGTGCCGCGTCACTGTCCAGGGATGCCAGCCCCGCCTGTTCGCGGGCATGCTGCAGGCGCAGCACCCGCTGGTCGGCAAAGCCCAGCCGTCCGGCCAGGTAGGCGTCATAGTGCCCCTGGGGGTCGGCGGCGAACAGGGAGGTGTAGGCCTCCCAGTCCGCCGCTGTGAAGTGGGTCAGGTCATCGGCGCTGACCGCCTGCAGGGTAGTGCCCATGGCCGCCTGCAGATCGATGAGGGTCTCGTCGATGTCGAACAGCACCGCATCGATGAACCTGCCCATTTCGGTGTTCCCTAGGCTGCGGCGCGGAACGCGCGGATCCGTGCGAGCGAGGATTCCCGGCCAAGGATGACCATGGACTCGAACAGGGGCGGTGAGATCCGGCGTCCGGAGACGGCAGTGCGCACCGGACCGAAGGCCAGGCGGGGCTTGATGCCCATGTCTTCCACCAGTGCCTGGCGCAGCGCTGCCTGGATGTTCTCCGCGGTCCAGTCGGACACGGACTCGAGCGCCGCCAGGGCGGCGTCGAGGACCTCGCCCAGGTTCGCCGGCAGGCCCTTGCGGGCGTCATCGGCAACGTCGACGGCGTCGTCGGCCTTGAAGAGGAAGCCGAGCATGTCCGGGGCCTCGCCCAGCAGGGTGATGCGTTCCTGTACCAGCGGGGCGGCTTCGGTCAGGATTTCCTCTTCACGCGGGGTGAGGGTCTCCCCTACCAAGCCGGCCTGCTGCAGGTAGGGAACCAGCCGGTTGCGGAAGTCTTCGGCTTCGAGCATGCGTACGTGGGTGCCGTTGATGGCCTCGGCCTTCTTCAGGTCGAAGCGGGCGGGGTTGGCCAGCACGTTGTGGATGTCGAAGTTCTCCACCAGCTGGTCGACCGTGAAAATGTCCTCATCTGCGGACAGGGACCAGCCCAGCAGGGACAGGTAGTTCAGCAGGCCTTCGGGGATGAAGCCGCGTTCCCGGTGCAGGAAGAGGCTGGACTCCGGATCGCGCTTGGACAGCTTCTTGTTGCCGGCACCCATGACGTACGGGAGGTGCCCGAACAAGGGCATGTACTTGGCCACGCCGACGTCGATCAGCGCGCGGTAGAGCGCGACCTGGCGGGGGGTGGAGGACAGCAGGTCCTCGCCGCGGAGGATGTGGGTGATGCCCATGAGCGCGTCGTCCACCGGGTTGACCAGCGTGTACAGCGGTGCGCCGTTGGCCCGGACCACTACGAAGTCGGGAACGGTTCCGGCCTTGAAGGTGATCTCGCCGCGGACCAGGTCCGTGAAGGTGATGTCTTCATCCGGCATCCGCACGCGCAGCACAGGTGAACGGCCTTCAGCCCGGAAGGCTTCGATCTGCTCCGGGGTCAGGTCGCGGTCATAGTTGTCATAGCCAAGCTTGATGTCGCGTCCGGCGGCGCGGTGGCGTGCTTCGATTTCCTCCGGGGTGGAGTAGGACTCGTAAACGTACCCGGCCTCGCGCAGCTTCGCGATGACGTCCTGGTAGATCGCGCCGCGCTGGGACTGCCGGTACGGTTCGTGCGGGCCGCCCACTTCCACGCCTTCATCCCACGTGATGCCCAGCCACTTCAGCGCGTCGAGGAGCTGGAGGTAGCTTTCCTCGCTGTCACGCGCAGTGTCGGTATCTTCGATGCGGAACACCATGGTGCCCTTGGTGTGCTTGGCATAGGCCCAGTTGAAAAGGGCGGTCCGGATGAGGCCGACGTGCGGGGTGCCCGTGGGAGACGGGCAGAAGCGCACGCGTACGGGCGTGTCATCGGTAACGGTGGGCAGGTCAGCTAAGGGAGTGGGAGCGTTAGTCATGATACTTCCCAGTTTAGACTCTTCTGTCCGGTAGCCGCCTTATTGTGCGTAGGACAGCAGCCAGAGGAAGACTCCCCCGCCGGCTGCCGCTCCGGCGGCGGCTGCGAGGAGATGGCCTGCCGGGCGTCCCTGCTGCAGCCGGGCGGCTAGGAAAAGCGCCAGGGCGCAGGCAATGACGACACCTGACACTGTCCCCGGCAATCCCGGGAACAGCAGGGCCGCCGTCGAACCGAGGATCACAATGCCCGCCCCCAGCGTGAGGTCCAGCCAGGACCAGGACGTGAACGCGTTGGCGACCAGCAGCACGAGGACTGCGGCCAGCAGGGCGAAGGCCGCCGCAGAAAGCGGCAGCGGGCCGTCCAGCCAGAGGATGAGCCGCTGGAACATAAACGCCAGTGCCGCCGCGCCAAGCACGGTGGGCGGCAGGGACGACGGCGGCAGGCTGCGGAGGTCGTTGTGCCGCTGCAGGTAGGTGACCAGGACGGCCGGGAAAACGCCCATCAGCAACGCTGCACCTGCACCCCACGGCAGGGCGGCACCGGGTGGAAAGCCGAGAAACGGAGCGGCCAGGAGGATGAAGGACCAGATCAGCGCAGGCACGGCTGTGTTCCGGCCGGACTCCCGGTCCGCTCCGCGGGGCATCAGCTGCGGACGGTGTTGACCAGCCGGCCGATGCCTTCGATATCGACCTCGAAGCGTTCGCCGTCGCTGATGATGCCGACGCCGGCGGGGGTGCCTGTGAGGATGACGTCGCCCGGCAGCAGTGTGAAGGCCTGCGAGACGTAGGAAACCAGTTCCTTGACCCCCCAGATCATCGAGTTGGTGTTGCCGTCCTGGACCAGTTCGCCGTTGAGGTAGCCGCGGACCGCCGTGTTCTCGGGATCCAGTTCGGTTTCGATCCACGGGCCCAGCGGGCAGGAGGTGTCAAAGCCCTTGGCGCGGGCCCACTGGTCGTCGGTGCGCTGGGCATCGCGGGCCGTGAGGTCGTTGGCGCAGGTGTAGCCGAAGATGACTTCGTCCACGCGTTCAATCGGGACATCCTTGCAGATGCGCCCGATGACGACGGCGAGTTCGGCTTCGTAGGAAACCTCGTCCGAGAACGAGGGCAGCACCACGGGATCGTTGGGGCCGATCACCGAGGTGTTCGGCTTGAGGAACATCAACGGCGCCGGCGGCACGTCATTGCCCATTTCGCTGGCGTGGTCCGCGTAGTTACGGCCGATGCCGACCACTTTGCTTCGCGGGATGATCGGGGCCAGCAGGCGCACGTCTTCCAGCTTGTGCCGCTCCCCCGTCAGCTGGACGCCCGAAAAGAACGGGTCACCCTTAATGACGGCGATTTCTTCGCTGCCTTCTTCTCCGCCGACCACGCCGAAGGCGGGGTCGCTGTCCTGTACAAATCGAGCAATACGCATGGGTATAAGCCTAGTGGAGAAACTGGCCAAGCCGGCAGGCGGTACTTACAGGGCCTGGAAGACTCCGAAACCGGCAGGAAGGACAACAAAAACGACCAGGAACACAACGACGGCGGTGCGTCCGGCGCGGTTGCCGACATTCACCGTCAAGCCAGTGCCGGACCCGCTGCGCTTGGGTACCAGCACGTGGGGGTCATTCGGATCGTTGTAGAGGATACCGCCCACCCATCGCTTCTCCTCTTCCTGTTCCTCTGCTGTCGGGCGGACACCGTCCCGCTCAGCCGTCCGCCGCGCCCAGCGCGCGCCAGCCGCATAGCAAAGGACCAGGCAGCCAAGAATCAGCGCAACCATCACGAGGGCCGGCCCGGCGGGGACATGGTCCGGGGTTCGCCAGCCGGCAACAGTGAGCGTACCGATCAGCACCGCTATCAGGAATGAGGTCCAGCCCAGGGCCGCAACTGTGCCGCGGATCGTCCCCTCCCGGCGGTACAGCTCCCAGTCCGATGAATCCGTCTCCGGGGGAACCATGGCAGGCACGACGGCAGCAATCAGGGCCAGGAGGACGCTGAGGCCGCCGCCCATCATCAAGGGGAAGAAAACGGTGCCGAAAGACTTGGCTTCCCACTCGTCCGGGCTGCCGCCGGCGCCCCAATGGGTCGGAATTGTCTCCGGCAGGGAATCGTAAATCGTGGTTCCGTAGGCAAAACAAGACAGCGAAACAAGCAATGCAGCGAAATGGATCAGCCAGAAGATACCGCGCCCGCTGGTGATTTTTGTCTCGACCTTGGAATCCATGTATTCAATCTATCCGGATTGGCGGGTTAAAGAGGAAGAGCCCGTACCAGCACTGGTACGGGCTCGACCTGTATTCAAATATTGTCCGGCGGTGACCTACTCTCCCACATCCTCCCGGATGCAGTACCATCGGCGCTGTGGGTCTTAGCTTCCGGGTTCGGAATGGGACCGGGCGTTTC